>JBLNEP010000100.1:0-48226 GCA_050262755.1 Actinomycetota bacterium
AATGATACTAAAACAGTACGGCTAATATATAATGGGAGCGATAAAGAGGTTACTAACTGGAGAAGGATTGACTCAAACACGGTGCTAAATTAACCCCTAAATTAAGCACATTAAAAACCCCTTCGTTATTGGCTAAAGGGGTTATTTTTTTGGGTGTTATTTAGGGGGGTTAGATGTCGGTCACTTGTGCATCCTGATTAACACCCAAGTAGTGCTTGTAAATTATCTCTACTGAGTTACCACAGATAGTAGCTAGCAACACTAAGTCTGTCCCTGCCTGTGCCTGTAAGGTAATGAATGTGTGGCGTGTGGCGTAAGGCTTGAGGTACTGCTTAATTTTCCCCTCATCGACTAGCTTGGTAACAAGACCGGGGTATTTGTATTTAACACCCTTCGCTTCGCAATAGTTAAAGCACCAATGGTTACCAATAGCATCGCTAGAGTAAGAACTCCCATTTTCTTTCTTAAAAACTAGGTCATGAGGCTGAGCATCCTCTGGTTTATGGCGCTGTAGTAATTCTATGAGTGCGGGGTATAGTTTAAACCACCGTATATCGCCGTTCTTAGTCCGTCCTGTGTGTTTAATCATGCCGTTATAGGACTTACTAAAACGAATGTAACCACGCTCAAAGTTAACATCTTTCCAGCGTAGAGCAAACGCTTCACCATGACGGCAACCTGTTAAGAACAAGAAGTGAACCAAGGGAGCCATCTGTCTTTTAGCTTTGTTTTTGGACTCGTAAAAAGCCTTAATGATAATGTCCCTCTCTTCTTTACTGAAGGCTCTGCAATCTTTATTCTCTTCCTCGTCCTCATCCTCGAATTCGTACCACTCACGCCATACACCGTCACTATCCTGTTTAGGCTGGTATTTTTGTTTAGTGTCCTCACCCACTTTCTTGTGTAGCTCATGAAAGGGGTTCTTGGTAACAGTAATGTGACCTAAGTTTAGAGCGCAGTTGTAGGCTTCATTGAGGGCTAGAAGGAACCTGATTTTGCTGTTTTCATTCAGCTCTATCTTCAAGGCTTTCTCTCCGATATCCGCCGTCAGCGGTAGCTCCCAAATGCCCTTACCTGTGTCAATGTAGTCTCGTGTTTTTTTGCTCCATTTCAGACCCTTTAGAGCGTTTGTGTAGGTTCCTTGAAAGTGTATCTGAAAGGTGCTTGGCTCTAGCTGACCTTCCTTGTAAGTCAGGTAATCTTCCCAGAGCTTCCCTACTGTCCATTGAGGCGTAGCGGTTGGTAGCTGTAAGACCTCAGCAAGCTTTTGGACGTACTTAGCCTCACCTAAGCCGTACTTAGCGAATGTGGGGTCAAATAGCTTCACCCAGTCCTTATGACTCAAGTCCGCCTCAATCTCTAGCGCTATGCGTTCCGCTTCCTTCCAGTTCTTAGGGTCATCCGCCGATAGCTTCCCTAGCCCCATACACTTTTGCTTCTTGACAGGCTTGCCATCCAACTGCTCAAAGATGGGATTGTACTTCGAGCTGAACCGTAAGGCGAGTGACCCTTTATCTACATAGACCACAACACTTGCTTTGTGCTTAAATGCTGAAACCATTGGTATTACGTACCTTTTCGTTTCTGGGAATTTTCTGGGAAAACCTGAAATCTAGACAGGATAAGGGAGTGGTTGAAGTTCCTTCAAGTCCCTTTAAATCTAGGCTTTAGGCTTTCTAGGATTATTATAGATTTAATCGTTAATGATAATAGACGGTGGACAAAAGACGGTCGAGGATAAAGGACAATGCTTGCTAGGGTTTGGAGTGCATCTATCGTTGGCATCGACGCGGTCAAGGTAGGTGTTGAGGTGGATGTATCGGGGGGACTACCCAAAATTGTGGTGGTGGGGTTGCCGGATGCGGCGGTGCAAGAAGCAAAGGAAAGGGTTAAGGCAACGCTCAAAAATGCTGGTTATGCCTTTCCCATGCGAAGTATTGTGATTAATTTAGCACCAGCGGATTTGCGGAAAGAAGGACCGAGTTTTGATTTACCAATTAGTGTGGGAATTTTGGCCGCCTCGGAACAAATTAGAGCTGATTTATTAGGAGATTATTTATTCTTGGGTGAAGTTTCTCTGGATGCCAGCCTTCGCCCCGTCGCGGGTGTATTACCGATCGCAGTAGCAGCCCAGAAAATGGGCATTACCGGCTTAGTCGTACCTGCTGCTAATGCGCGAGAAGCTGCTTTGGTACAAGGAATATCCGTTTATGGTTTTGAGAGTTTACTAGAAGTTACAGATTTTCTTAACCACCCAGAAGGCTATCAACCTGTACAAATCGATGCCAAAAAAGAGTTAAGCAAAACGCGCTTCCCAGCTCTAGATTTGAAAGATGTTAAAGGTCAAGCTCATGCCCGCCGTGCTTTAGAAATTGCAGCAGCAGGGGGTCACAATTTAATTTTTGTCGGACCACCAGGGAGCGGGAAAACCATGTTAGCGAGAAGGCTACCCAGTATTTTACCACCACTAACTTTTGACGAAGCTTTAGATGTCACTCAAATTCATTCGGTAGCAGGGTTGTTGAAGGAACGGGGAACGTTAGTGAGCGATCGCCCCTTTCGCAGTCCTCATCATTCTGCTTCTGGCCCTTCTCTGGTGGGGGGTGGTAGTTTTCCACGTCCGGGCGAAATTTCTTTAGCCCACCGTGGCGTGTTATTTATGGATGAATTGACGGAATTTAAGCGGGATGTTTTGGAATTTTTAAGGCAGCCGTTGGAAGACGGTTATGTGACAATTTCCCGCACTCGCCAATCAGTTATGTTTCCGGCTCAATTTACCTTAGTAGCTAGTACAAATCCTTGTGCTTGTGGCTACTACGGCGATCCGATCCAACCTTGTACTTGTTCCCCTCAAAAACGAGAGCAATATTGGGCAAAACTTTCTGGTCCCTTGATGGATCGAATTGATTTACAAGTAGCAGTGAATCGTTTGAAGCCGGAAGAAATTACGAGGCAAGCAACCGGTGAGGCATCGGAATCAGTCAGGATGAGGGTACAGTCAGCGCGATCGCGGGCAACGATGCGGTTTAAATCAGAATCAAATTTGCGTTGTAATGCTGAAATGCAAAGCGCCCATATTCAGAAATGGTGTCAGTTGGATGATGCGTCTCGTAATTTATTAGAGGGGGCAATTCGTAAGTTAGGCTTGTCAGCGAGAGCCAGCGATCGCGTCCTCAAAGTTGCTCGCACCATTGCTGATTTAGCTGGAGAGGAAACGTTGAAAGCTCCTCATGTTGCAGAAGCAATTCAGTATCGAACGATTGATAGAATGCAGTAACCAATAGAGAGGAGTAGGGTGCGTCAAAATCTATCTGTCTTAGCTTAAAAATCAGATACACTATGAAGCACCCTACGATTCAGAAACAATGATTAATCAGCTCCGCAGCTTAAGTAATTCGCCCACACCCATCCTTCAAAACCCTGACCCCGATTTGTAATGATATTTGCCCAATCTCCCGAGTCATTTAAACGCTTAAATAAAACGACTGAACGATTGGGAATTGAGGCAATCACTTTCCCATCAATGTTACTGCGATCGCGCACATTGATGGGACCCCCTTCTGGAGTCATCACCATCCTAAATTCTGAGTTGCAACTCTGAGCCAGAATAGTTGCTTCACCTGTTAGTGTTGGTTGTTGGTTGAGTACCTCAGCAGCAGAAGTTGCCTTAATCCCCAAAAGGGAGAAGGAGAGTAAGGCGATCATTTGGCTGGATTTTACCCAATGGTGACTCTTTTTCATCAGATACGCTCCCGCTTTAACAATAAAGAACTTCAAACTCCTATTTTATTATTTTTATACGATAGAATAAACATTACGGGCGAATTCATGAAGTTCTTGAGCGGAAACTGCCATCCCTCCTGAACTCAATCACAGATTTATTCTTCGTAAACCCTATTCTCCGGAAGACCGTAAGTTGATTCTTTCAGTCCTGTGCTTAACGTTTCGTTGTTCCCGATCTACTATAAGGTAAGCTAATTGCTCAATTAATTTTGTTTCTTTTTTTGAAACCAAAACTGGTTCAAACGTTGCTTTTTGCTTCAGCATACAATATCGTTCTCTTCTCAGGTTTTGTTCGCTGAACTACAGCATTTATTTTGACAGGCTTAGAGTTCGTCCGTTTTGATCTGACACATCGTGAGTGATTGCATTGACGATCGTAACTACCAGCACTCTTAGTGCAATATCCGAAAATAAACAAAATATGTACAACCAGTCGAAACCCTGACTCTTTCCCAACCCTGAGCTTGCTTGCTTCAGCTTTCCTCAGCCCCACATCGCCCCATGGGAGTACAATGGGACAGTTGTATTCTCCGGCACCGACCGTGATCGATCGCTACACCCTGCCCGAAATGGGCGAACTCTGGACCGATACTGCCAAGCTGAAAACCTGGCTCCAAGTAGAAATTGCAGTCTGCGAAGCACAAGCTGAACTCGGCTACATCCCTGCTGAAGCCGTCGAAGAAATCAAAGCGAAAGCCAATTTCGACCCCAAGCGTATTCAAGAAATTGAAGCTGAAGTCCGCCACGACGTAATTGCCTTCTTGACAAATGTCAATGAATATGTAGGCGATGCTGGTCGCTACATCCACCTCGGCTTAACTAGTTCGGATGTCCTCGATACCGCTTTGGCGCTACAACTGGTTGCCAGCGCCGATCTCTTACTCGAACGCATCGAAGACTTGAGCCAAGCCATCCGCTACCAAGCTCAACAACACCGTGACACCGTCATGGTAGGCCGCTCCCACGGTATCCATGCTGAACCCATCACCTTTGGCTTTAAACTCGCCGGTTGGCTTGCAGAAGTCTGTCGCAACCGGGAGCGTTTGGTGCGTGTTCGCTCCTCCATTGCCGTTGGTAAAATCTCCGGTGCAGTGGGAACCTATGCCAATATCGATCCGCGAGTGGAAGCGATCGCCTGCCAAAAACTCGGACTCAAACCCGATACCGCTTCTACACAAGTCATTTCGCGCGATCGCCATGCCGAATACGTCCAAACCCTCGCACTTTTAGCTGCATCCATTGAACGTTTCGCGGTCGAAATTCGCAACCTGCAACGCACCGACGTACTGGAAGTCGAAGAATACTTTTCTAAAGGGCAAAAAGGCTCCTCTGCCATGCCCCACAAACGCAACCCCATCCGCTCCGAACGACTGACCGGCATTGCGAGAATTATCCGAGGACACGCCGTTGCTGCCTTAGAAAACGTCGCTTTGTGGCACGAACGAGATATTTCTCATAGTTCCGTAGAGCGGATGGTTTTACCTGATGCCTCCGTCTTAACTCACTTCATGTTAGCTGAGACCATCGACCTCGTAAAACGCCTGCTGGTCTATCCCGAAAACATGGAGCGAAACATGAATGTTTACGGCGGCGTCATCTTTAGTCAACGGGTGTTGCTAGCCTTAGTCGAAAAAGGAATGAGCCGCGAAGAAGCCTACAAAACTGTGCAATCTTGCGCTCACGAAGCTTGGAACCAACCATCAGGTAGCTTCCACGATTTAATCGCCAAAGATAGCAGCGTTACTGCTTACCTATCACCAGCCGAAATCGAATCTTGCTTCGATCCGCAGTACCATCTGAGACATCTCGATCAGGTTTATCAGCGCCTCGGAATTTAAGCCGAAACGAAACTTAAAAATTGCCGGAAAACGGGCAGGAAAAAGGGAAGGGGAAGGAGAAAAAAGCAAGCTGATTCTCTTTCCCCTTTTCGATCGTCCAAACCATCATTTTTCCCCTGAAAAACTTATGAGCAAATTCAGTCAATTTGGAAAATACCTGCTTTTATCCTTGCTCGTTCTGCTCTCAATCACTCAGTTTAATCCTACAGTTCTTCATTCAGCCTCACCTCCCGCTATGGAATCGCCCCAACCTCAACCAAGCTCGACTTCACCTCAGAGCGCTCCCCTCTATCAACTGCCTACTTGGGCGCGTTTAGTTGATATCAAAACGGTTAATCGTAACATTCTGCTTGATATCCGCTATGCCACAACCAATAACTTCTTAAAGCGTAAACTCTACCCTTCCGCTCGCTGTCTTCTCAGAAGTTCTGTTGCTCAAAAACTATCACAAGTTCAACAAAACTTAGAAAAAATTGGACTGGGTTTAAAAGTTTATGATTGCTACCGACCTTTATCTGTAACTCGGCAAATGTGGGAAGCCATGCCCGATCCGCGCTACGTTGCCAATCCCGCTCAAGGTTCGCGCCACAATCGCGGGGCCGCCGTCGATGTAACCCTAGTCGATCGGAATGGCAAGGAACTAGAGATGCCAACAGAATTTGATAATTTTACTGAAAAAGCCTACCGAGATTACCAAGGCGGCAGTGCTGCTTCGAGAAAGAATAGTCAACTGCTGGAAAAGGTGATGAGAGAAGGCGGTTTTGTCCCTCTCGCAACAGAATGGTGGCATTTTGATGCAGAGGATTCACAAAAATTCTCGATTCTTGATATTCCTTTTCAATGGGTGCCTTGAGAAACATTCTGCTCTGGGTTCTCTCCTGAGAACCTTGACGATTATCCCTGACCCAAACCCCCTTATTTCAATTGCACCAAAAACTCATACTCAAAACCCTTGTAATTAGAATCTAGTTGTAAAGCATAATCGCCATTAGCAGGGACTTGACCAGTCCACTCTGTTTTATTAACCGCTACATTCGGGTCTGTTCCCAATAGTTTACCCTCGGGAGTCAAAATTATCGGAAAGACTTGTTTATGATTAATAACGGTTAAAGTCTGACCTTGATTAGCCCTAATCAAATAAGTGTGGCTACCACCGCCAATAATGCGACCTTTGACCAAAGCTTCATGGCTCCCTGGCACAAAATCGATCGCTTGTTTGACGAGGGAACAACTGCTGTTCGTGCGGTTTTTGGCGATCCAACCCGCTACTGGATCGGTAATTCGTAGCCAACCGTCTTGTTCCTCAGCAACCGCCACAAAGGTATCATTTTTGAGTTGACCGACAACGTTACTATCTGCAACCTTGGGAGCTGAACGAACATTCAGGGGTGGGTTAGGATCGACCACAACCGCCATGCTGATTTTACAGCCTGAATTAGGGGGTTCGATGGTGATGGGTTCCTGTTGGGTTGGTGAGGGGGTTGCTTGACTCACCGGGGTTGAGGAGGATTGAGGCGTTGGTGAAATTGAGGAGGATTGAGGCGTTGGTGAGGATGGGAGGTTGGCGGGTATGATTGAGACTGGGTGACTGGCTACCGGTTGAGGCGCAGGCGATGCGGTGACTGGAGGCTCTGAGGGTTGTGGCGATCGCGACTCTATTGTCGCACAGGCAACCCCGATCCCTGTAGCAAGCCCCACTAACCCTGCTATGATCAGTTGGCTAGGTTTGAAGGACATGATTTATACCTCTGAATCAATCGTCATAATTTTTATGACAAACTTAGCACTAAAAAATCTGAGTTTGTTTTAAAAATTACACGAAATTAGCTAATTTTTCAGGATTTTTCTGGAAAATTTAATAGAGAGAAGAATGATGCTATTTAAAGGAATTGATAGTTGCACTCAGAAGCGTCCAAGCTATTATGTCCAGCAGAGGTGCAATCAACAATGTCAAGATTGAGCCCTTTTAGGGGAAAACCCTCTCGTACTCAATTACTAGAAAGGGTACAACGGGAAGTTCAGGAACGGCAGTCGCAGTCCTTGCACGGGGCCGTATTGCTTAACTTGAAACGAGAAAAACCGTCGCAGGAATTTCAGCGAGGGTGGGATATTGAGATTAAACTCGGCAACCGTCCTAGCGTGCAAGTGCCTCGCAAGACCAGCATTGCTCAAATTTTTGACCGCACAGGGGGCAAGTTGGTGATTTTGGGAGCTGAGGGAGCGGGGAAAACCACCATGCTGCTGGACTTGGCTGAAAAACTTGCTACTAGGGCCCAAGCGGATGTCAGTTTGCCAGTGCCGGTCCTATTTAACCTTTCTTCATGGAAAAATGACCACCAAGCGATCGCGGATTGGTTAGTCGTTCAACTCCAACTTAAGTATGACATCAGCGCCGAACTCGGCAAGCAGTGGCTTGCTCAGCAGCAATTATTGCCGCTACTAGATGGGTTAGACGAAGTAGAAGTAGAGCGGCAAAATCGTTGTATCCAAGCCATTAATCAATTTCTTGAAAGCGCTTCTCCTCCCAAACATCTCGTTGCTTGTAGCAGTTTTTCAGCTTACAAAAACTGCCAGACTCGGTTTCGACTCCGGGCTGCCATTTTGTTAAAACCTCTGAGCGAAAATCAGATTCGAGAGTATTTATTAGATGCCAGAAGTCGAGAGCTTTGGTATAGCCTTCATAACGATTTTGAATTACTGAAGCTGGCCAAGACTCCCCTACTTCTCAGCATGATGACTTTGGGTTATGAGGAAATTCTCATTCAGTCTTGGAAACGCCTCGATTCCTTAGAAGAGCAACGTAAGTATTTACTCAATGCCTTTGTGCGTCGCCAAATGATGCGAGAAATCGATCGCCCCTGGTATCCAAAAGGCCAGGAACCCCGACCCGAACAAGTTCGCCATTGGTTAGTGGGGTTGGCGAAACAAATGCAGCAAGAAGGTTATACAGAATTTTCACCCACTCAATTATCACCCAGTTGGTTAAAAACTCCGCAGCAGCAGCAGAGATATCAGACAGGAAAAAGCCTAGTCACCGGGTTGCTCTTTGGGTTGATAGTTGGGATAATTTTTGGGTTCTTGAGTGGCTGGTTTTGGGCTGTTATTACTGCAATTATTGCGGGCGCTAGCGGGATGTTTATCCGGGTTCCTGTGCTTGAAAAGTGGTTCCTGCGCTGGCTTTTATGGCAACAGGGTGTCATTCCCTGGAATTATCGACGTTTTCTAAATTTTATGACCGAGCGACTTTTATTGCAAAAAATCGGTGATTCTTATCAGTTCATTCACCATTTATTGCAAGAACATTTTAGCCAATTGTAAGCATTTTTTCACCTTTACGAGAGCCAATGAGTAACGAGCAAGATGTACTAGCAGTGAATCAGGCATTTTATCGAGCCTTTGAAAAAAAAGATATTGAAGCCATGAGCGCTGTTTGGTCAAAGGGAACAGCAACTCTTTGTATTCACCCAGGACGAGATGCAATTAAGGGATGGGAGTCGATTCGAGCTTCTTGGCAACAAATATTTAGGGTAACTCAATATTTGGAAATTGAAACGGCAATTATTTCAACGGAAGTAAACGGCGATGTTAGTTATATCATTCTGAGTGAAAAAGTGCTTCAAATCAGTGGCGGACAAAGAATTCAGGCTCAGTCAATGGCAACAAATATTTTTGTAAAAATGGCGAATCAATGGTATTTAGTTCACCATCATGGCAGCCCAATTATGCGCTGATCCATGAATTTATCCCACAATCTTAGCCATAAGAAAATGTTTAAATGACCCTGAAAATCGTGATAATTATTGAGCCAGGGCATCGTTTCGCAACCAAGTATCATAGAAACTAAGAAGTAAACTTTATCATTTAGCAATGATCCAACCCAGAAAACGATTTGGTCAACATTGGCTCAAGAGCGAAAAAGTCTTAAGCCAAATAGTTAAGGCTGCTAACTTATCAGAACAAGACCGTGTCCTGGAAATTGGTCCCGGTACTGGCATTTTAACTCGTAGCTTGTTACCAACTGCTCAGTCTGTAGTTGCTGTTGAAATTGACCGGGATCTGTGTGAAAATCTAGCCAAAAAGCTGGGAAAAACAGATAATTTCTTACTCTTGCAAGGGGATATCCTTTCCTTGAATTTGGATGAGCAACTTGCAGCTTTATCTAAGTTTAAAAATCCCAACAAAGTTGTCGCTAATATTCCCTATAATATCACAGGTCCGATTCTCGAAAAACTGCTTGGTAAAATTGCCGAACCAGCTCCAAAACCCTTTGATTTAATGGTGCTACTGGTTCAAAAAGAAGTTGCCGATCGCTTATACGCTAAACCAGGTTCAACGGCTTTTGGTGCTTTATCAGTTCGGGTACAATATCTCGCAGAATGCGAGTTAATTTGCCAAGTGCCAGCAAAAGCATTTTATCCACCCCCAAAAGTTGATTCTGCGGTCGTGCGCCTGCGTCCTCGACTCATAGAACCTCCAGCGCTCAACCCCAAACATCTAGAGACTTTAGTCAAATTAGGGTTTAGTAGCAAGCGTAAAATGTTGCGAAACAATTTAAAAGGAATCATTGACCTAGAAAAAATTAATCAGTTCATGGAAACCTTACAGCTAAACCCTCAATCCCGTGCTGAAGATTTAAGCGTAGCGGAATGGGTGGCTTTGAGTAATCACTTAGGTCAATATCTATAATTGGCAATCCTGTTCTCCTGCAACCAACAGAAGCAATACTATTATTCAAACCCAACCATTGCAACAGTTGTTGCACTTAAACTAGAGAGTCTGTGAAGTTCTGCATCGTTTTATGTTAAGAAATGTACAAGAATTGATCCGGTCGCCAGACTGAGGTAAATTTGCACCAAACTAGGGTATCATCCACCCCATATCAACAATCCTATGCGCTCATATTCACTGATTGCTCCCGCCAAAATCAATCTCTATTTGGAAATCATAGGCGATCGCCACGATGGCTATCATGAACTGGCGATGGTGCTTCAAAGCATCGATTTAGCTGACCGGATTGACCTGCGACCCATCGGCACAGAAATTATCCGCGTTCGCTGTGACCACCCACAAGTCCCCCCTGATAAAAACAACCTCACCTATCGCGCTGCTGACTTGTTAGCAAGACAATTTCCCGATGCGTTTGCCAGATACGGTGGCGTTGAGATTACCATTAATAAGCATATTCCTGTAGCCGCTGGTTTAGCTGGAGGATCGACCGATGCCGCCGCAGTTTTAGTGGGGATCGACTTGATGTGGCAGCTAGGTCTAACTCAGTCAGAATTACAAGAATTGGGAGCTCAATTAGGTTCAGATGTACCCTTCTGCATCGCCGGCGGAACAGTTTTAGCAACCGGTCGCGGCGAAGAACTCTCTCCCCTCCCAGCGTTAGAAAATTTCTATGTAGTCTTAGCAAAATACCGGAACCTCAGCATCTCAACAGCCTGGGCCTATCAAACTTATCGCCATCAGTTCAGCAGTTCCTATTGTACCCCCGAAGATCTAGAATGCCGTCGGCAAAAACTACATTCGGGGTCAATGGTTGCTGCGATCGCTCAACGAGACGCAGTCAAAATCGGACAACTGCTTCACAATGATTTAGAGAAAGTTGCCTTACCTGTCTATCCACAAGTCTTGCAACTACGGGAAACTTTCGAGTCAGCGGGAGTCTTAGGCACCCTGATGTCAGGTTCCGGACCAACCGTCTTTGCCTTAACAGACTCTCTGACTCAAGCGCAACAAGTCGTAGAACGAGTGAAAAATGCGATCGCCTCTCCCGACTTAGACTTTTGGATTGCAAAATTCAAAAACACTGGCATTCGCATGGTTTCAGAGTGAATCAGTTGCTCGTCTCACAACAGCGCGACCCTTGGCAAACTGTTAAAATGGCAAACAAACTTTGATTTTAGTTTGTCCCATCACCCGCTTGAATCTCTCCCATCAATATGACAGACCTAACAAATCCTACTCCTAATCCCCAATCTCCTACACCCTCAACAACACCTTCCCCTAAACAGCCAACCGTCCTGAGGTGCTTAACTAGCTCGGCCGTAGCCGGTGCGATCGCCTATGCCGCCTACTTGCTCATGCTCTCCATTGCTCAAACTTTTGCCAAGAATCCCATTCACTCAGGCAATCTAACAGCGATTCGATTATCAGCCGCCGTGAAAACATTTGTCATCGGGATCATCGCCTTAGGAGCCAGCGTTTTTGCCTTTGCAGCCGCTGGTTTATTCGCCTTAGGTCTGCAACTATTAATTCAGCGCTTAATTCAGCGCTTCATGAAACAACCCAATTCTCCTTCTGGTGTTTAAAAATATCCCCTTAATCCGCTCCATCACACAGCATCTCTAAAGATGCCAATTGTTAAAAATTACCCCTGCATTGACAAGAGACCGCTCAAACCTGAGCCTTGAAATCTCAATGGTTTTTCTCCTCATCCCCGATCCCCTAATCAATCAGTCGCTGTCAAGTCTACAGGGTAAAAACCCCACCCCTCCCAACCCTTCTCACGTCCCTTCAATCTGCAACTCCCCCATCCCCCATCAAATAATCTCCTCCTCAAGAGCCATCTGCAACCTTTCCCATTCCGCCTCAAGTTGCGAGAGTCGTTCCTTCGCCAACCCCGACTTAAAACAGTCCGCAACTGCATCGGGAGTTTCCATCGCCACACGCGCCATATATTCCAATTCTTTACACCCCTCCGAGAAAACCGCCGCTCCCAAATGAGCACTACTCGACTTCAGGGTATGAGCCGCCACCTTCAACGCCGTAACATCCCAGTTCGCGATCGCTTGTCGCATCGTATTTAGATGTCCGATCGCATCCGTCAAAAAATCTCTCACCAATTCCGCTAACCCCTCCGGTTCATCATCATACAGTTCCCGCAACGGTTGAAAAACCTCAAAATCAATTGGTGGTTTAGCAGGAGGAAGCGTCAAAGTTGCAGCCTCAACCCCTCCCCCCGCCAGTACCAGCGTAGAAGCATTGCCACCGAGCGCCGAGCGCTCCTCATTCTTCCCAGTTCCTCCCTCCTTCTTCTGAAGTGGCGTACACTTACTCAAAGCATTCGCCAACTCTTCCCGGCGGACTGGTTTAGTAATATAGTCATCCATCCCCGCAGCCAGACACTTTTCGCGATCGCCTTGCATTGCATTCGCCGTCATCGCGATAATTCTCGGCCTTGCATCCGGGGACCATTCCTGACAAATACGCCTCGTCGCCTCCAACCCATCCATGTGAGGCATCTGCACATCCATCAGCACCACATCATAGGGTTGCCGCTTCAACGCCTCCAACACCTCCAACCCATTCCCCGCAATATCAGCTCGATAGCCGATCCGTTCTAACAAATGCGTTGCTACTTTCTGATTTACAACATTATCCTCCGCCAGCAAAATGCGGATTTGAGCGCGAGTCTCTGCTCCCTCAGCACTGCCATTACTCGACGCGGTACTTACAGGAGCTCGCTTCGTGCGAGTCTGATCGCTGACACCCGTAAAAGGCTTCGTCACCTTCGACCACAATTCCGAGCCACCTTCTTTTTTCCGACTGACTTCCACCCCAAAAATCTGCATCAAAACATTATAAAAGTGAGATTGCTTGAGGGGTTTTGTTAAGAAAGCCGAAAAATTAATTTCTGTATTTTCTAGTTTTTTCCAAACCTCTGCTTTCCCCATATAAGTAAAAATAACCAAGGGCAAAGGCTGTTGATTTGTTAAAGTTTTTAAAGCAGATTCTGTTAACTCTCCCACCGGTCCTTCCAACTCAGAATTCTCCAAGCGCAAAGCAAATTTTTCCTCTTCCCAGCGCCTGATTTTCGTTGCTAAAGCAATTCCATCCGTATCTGGTAAATTCATCGACAGAATCACCAAATCAAATCGATGCTGCTCTGATTGCAATACATTCAAAGCCTCCGTTGCGGAAGAAACCACAGCCGGAACCATTCCCCAGGACTGAGATTGCCGAGTTAACAGTTGCTGATTAATCGCATGATTTTCCACGATTAACAAATTCTTACCCCTGAGAAAATCATGATTTTCTTCCGGTGTATTGACCAGAACCGGTTCCGCAACAAAGGTAAAATAAAAAATCGATCCCGTTCGTAAAATCTCCGGTTCTTCAAATCCCTGAGGAACATTACCCGCAACACTTTGTTTAGCCATTGCCGCCGCTCCATTACCAGGAGTCGCGCGACTCGCCACCCACATTTTGCCACCCATCATTTCACTTAAGCGCTGGCTAATTGCCAATCCTAGACCTGTGCCACCATATTGTCGGGTGGTAGAAGCATCCACCTGTGAAAACGCTTTAAACAATCGATCCATGCGGTCTGGGGGAATTCCAATCCCCGTATCTTTAACCGCAAATTGAATTTCATACTCGTCTTGCGGTGGTTGCTTTTTCGCCTTATTTTCCAAACTCGGCAACACAAACAAACTGCGAACCGGCTGCACTGCAATTTTCTTGGCAGTCACAGACACCACTATTTCACCTGCTTCTGTAAATTTAACCGCATTGCCCAACAAATTGACTAAAATTTGGCGTAATCGAGTCATATCGCCTAAAACTTTAGTGGGCACAGTTGGATCGATCAAATAAGCAAGTTCCAATCCTTTTTCAGAAGCCTTAGGAGCCAATAAATCTAAAGACTCTTCAATACAAGTCCGCAGTTCAAATGGATGCCGTTCCAAATCCATTTTCCCCGACTCAATTTTAGAGAAATCAAGGATATCATTAATAATCGTTAGCAGAGCATCACCACTAGTCCGAATTGTCTCGACAAAATCCCGCTGTTCCGGCGTTAAATCCATATCCAGCAGTAACCCCGTCATCCCAATCACTGCATTCATGGGGGTGCGAATTTCATGACTCATCGTCGCTAAAAATTCACTCTTCGCTCGGTTCGCCACTTCCGCCGCTTGTCGTGCTTCTTCTAAAGCTTTATTTTGTTCTTCGAGTTGCCGTTGCCGTTTGACTTCCGCTTCTAAAAGTTGAGCCTGAGCGAGGGCCAAACCCACTTGAGCAGCCGCATCTTCCAGCAGTTCAATTTCATCCGGTGTCCACTGACGAGTTGCATCGCACTGGTGTAGCGTAATAATGCCATTCGGTTCTCCCTGATAAGAAGTCCGAACCGCCAGCATCGATTTTAAACCAAGACGGCGACACAACGGAGCCGACGATTCCAGCAACGGATCGGCAAACACATCTGGAGACGCGATCGCTCGGTCTTCCGCTAACAGTTGTTCAGTATAAGGATTATAAGTAACCGAAAATTCCAAATCTAAACTCGACTCATACCCAGGCTCCAAATATTCCGCCACACAAGGAAGGTGCGGGTAAGGTTCCGTCATATAACTGTGAATGGTGCAGCGGTTCACCCCAAACACTCGCCCAATTTGAGTCGCCGTCGTCTGAAAAATCTCTTGAGTATCTAATTTCGAGCGAACTTTTTGCGTAATTTGTTTGAGCAGAAAAACCCGCTGGTACTGTCGCTGCAAAGTTTGTTCCCGCTCATTCCGAGCAATTTCTGTGCCGATGTAAGTCGCCATCAGCTTCAAAATCTCTAACTCCACCGGCTTAAACGGTGGCCGAGCCGTGCGAGACGTAAAGCTCAAAGTGCCATACACTCGGTTTTGGACCAACACCCGAGTGCCAATATAAGCCTCCAGTCGCCGCACCGTATAGGCAGGGTGATTTCGCCAGTGAGAATTCGCCGCTGACTCCACCGTCAAAGGTTCCGTCGATCGCACCACCTCCCGCTCAAACGTTTGTCCCAGATACAGCGAATCCCCTTTCGCCAGTCCAAACGGGAAATCTTCCGGCAAATGCACCGCGATCACCTCATAGCGATCGCCCGTCACCCGGCCCAACAACCCAATATCCATGCCAAACCGCTCACACCCCACCGCCAGCAGCCGATAAATCCGCTCTTCAAAAGAACCCTCCACCCCCAGCGTCACTTCATACAGCGAGCGAATTGCCTGTTCTCTTTCCAGCAACTCCTCAATCGCTTGTTCTTGGTGATTGATCGGATTCAACGTCCCAACCACCCCCACCACCTCACCACCTTCGCTCAACTTGACTTGAGCAAACATATCAACCGCCGTAAACGACACCATCATCACTCGTTCCGGCACCGGTACCACCCCATTCTTAGAACCTTCCTGCTTTCGGCGTCCCGCGTCTCCCAGCAGCGCCGCGCTGGGGGGGGGAGGCGGTGGATAAGGAGGCAACACCGCCACATCAACGGCAGCATCCCTCGCCAGCTTCTTAAACCGCACCTGCTCCCGGTAAAATTCAGATTGCTTCGACATCAAAGACCCGAACAAAGTAGAAATCTGCCGTCGCTCATCTGGGTGAATATACTCTAAAAAATTGGCCCCCAAGGTTTCAAAGACAGCAAAACCCGTTAAGTCAGTCCAACCTTGATTCAGAAACGTCCAAGTACCAGCAACATCGATTTGGAAAATCACCGTTCCCTTGAGTTCTGCGATCGGCACCTGAGGTCCTAGAGAAGCAACCCCATACTGCCCATTCGGCAGTAGTTGCACCCCTGGTTGCAGTTGGCTGACATCCGTGTGAGTGCCCACCATCCGCACAGCCACCCCCTCCGAATTCCACTGTGCTTGTCCTCGACTCAAGATCCAAGCCGTGCTGCCATCGTGACGGCACATTCGGTACTGAACGCAAAGATAAGGGGTTTTTTTCGCCAAGTGGTCTTCGATCGCCATCCTCACCGAGGGCAAATCATTCCGATGAATGCGACTCCACCATTCCTCAATTTTGTTGGAGTATTCATCCTCTGAGCCACCCTGCATCGCTTTCCAGCGAGGTGAGTAAAGCACTTCATTGGTTTGTAGGTTCCAATCCCACCAACTATCCTGAGCCGCCGCCAAAGCCATCACTGCACGATCGGCCTCTGTTTTTGAGACAGATACAGCCGTTTCCTCAGCCAAGGGGCGATCGCCTTGGGGAGTGGGAAGCCGTCCCGGTCCCTGCCATCGGTGAGTTGCCTCCATCTGGCGCTGCAAAGCCAGTAAACCAGAGTGTAAAGATTTTGACTCTAAAGCTTGCAGCAGAATCGTTTGAGGATTCACAAAGCCGATCGGGTGGCCTGTTTCACTGACCACAATCAGAGGCAGTTGATAATAGGTTTTTTGCAGGAGAGCTAAAGCCGCTTCTAGGGTCGAGTGCGACCGCACCACCGTTGGCGGACTATTACAGACTCTGTAGGCTTTGGTTTTATTGAGGTCTAGCCCCAACGCTTGCAACTGCACGATGTCGCGACTCGTGACAGCACCCAGTAATTTACTGCGGAACTGAGCTGGATGAGGAATGCCTAACCCTTGAGGATGTTCCGCCTCCTCGGTCGCTCCTTCCTCTTTCCGTTCAGTAATTAAGACATAGCTGACATTGTATTTAAACATCAGTTGTGTCAGGTAACGCACGGAGGTAGTCGGGGGTGCGTGTACAATCCGAGTGGCACTGACTTCCGCAATTTGATTAAGTCTGAGTACATTGGTAGGCAGCAGCAGCGGTGGAGATTGACCGATCGCCCGATTCGCACCAGACCCCCCTTGGACATCCGGCCGCTGGGCTGAGAGCAATTGCAAAAAATTTTGAGGGGTAATGATGCCAATAAGCTCATCCGCATCATTAACAATGGGGAGATGGTCGATTTGGTTTTTGTGCAGCAGAGCGAATAACGCAAAGATGTCGGGAATTTGCGACTCTCGCACCGTAATCACACTGCGGATCATAATCTGCGAGATTGGAAATCCGCTTAAAGGAGCGCCGATGGAGGTGAGCTGGATGATATCTCGCTCTGTGAAAATGCCCAGAATATGAGCTGGAGGAAGTGTGGCGGGGTGAATGGTTGTTGAGAGAGAAAAAGAAGCCGCTAACAAGCCATTAGCTTCTGTCACTTGCCTGTGTCCCACTGCCGCAGTTGCTGTAGTAGCCTGCGGTTCGACTACGAGTACGTAGCTAGCACCAGCGCTGCTCATCAGCGCGATCGCCTCTTCAATGGGAGTCTGAGGGTTCGCGATCAGGGGGTTGCGGTTGATAGCCTGACTGACAGAGGGAATATACATCAGGGGGCGGTGGGTGGGATTGGCTGGAAAATGCTGATGATGGGTGGGGAGGAGGCGATCGGCATTAAGCGGTTTAGAAAACGTGAAATGGGGAAAAGAGTGGAAGTTCCCTGTTACAGAGGTGAATCGCCTGAAGGCAGAAGCATTTAACAATGAACCTGTACCAGGAAAGAAGCAAGACGAGAGTTCAGCAATCCTGACTATCTATTATTGTGACTCCTGACTCCTAACTTCTCGCTCCTAACTCCTTTTCTCTTCAAAATTTACTGCCGTTTTTAAGAGCTGTTTGGGAGGTTTGGCTGGGGGCTTCACCCCTCTGGCTAAGTACAAAACTCTACTTCCAGAATCTTGGGTCCAGAGTTGATTCCCACTCACTCTCCCTGTCACCGACTGCTTCGGACAGGCGATCGGGCAACTCACAGATCTGACAGATCGCCTGCTAAGCTTGGGGAATGATTCGACCGAGCTACACACTGGCAAGCTTGTGGTCTAGGGAATAGCTGCTGCCGCTCACCGATCGTCCTTTACAAACTACAGGCCTCCAAACCCATAATCCTGCTAGCTTTGGGATCCAAGAAACGGCTGCCACTCACAAGTGGCCCACACCCCTACCTCCTCTATTTCTACCTCTTCCAACAGCTAGATGCGCCCTTGATGCTGATGTCTAATATTGTTGCTCTTTTACCTGCACGCTTCCAAGTTCCCAGCGGTACGGTGGACAAAGGATCGGTTGATTTGCCACCGAGCGGACTTGCAACGGGTAAAGATTGGAGTGGTAGTCATAAGCATAAGCCCAATTTTGCTCATATACCCCAACATTAACAAAATACTTACCACTCCCTAAATCTAATCGGCTGATGACCAGCTCGATCTGTCCCTCTCCTTTGAGAACAGGCAGTTGCTCTTTGGTTTCTATATCGGTTTGAAAGAGGGTTTGACCCTCTTCTGTGGTCAGACTGACTCTAAAGGCGGGAGCATAAACTGCTTGTTCAGAACGGTAGCAAATCTTAACCTGTAAAGGTTCGCCACTATTAATTTCACTGGCTGGCAGTAGTTGCACTGCCGTAATTTCCACTTCTAAAGAACCTAAGCGATTTTCGTTAATTCGCAATTCGGCCCCCGACTTCCGCAAACTCGGCGGTAGTTGGGTCGTGCGTTGTTCTGTTTCCGACCGCATTTGGGCGATATATTCCCGCACAATGGTCTTCGGATCGCCTTGAGCAAAGATTCTTCCCTGCTGCAACCACAGTGCCTCGTCGCAGAATTCTTCAATTTGATTGGCTTTGTGAGAGATTAAAATAATCGCGCAACCTTTGGCCTTAAATTCGGCAATTCGTTCTAGGCATTTGCTCTGAAATGCTAAGTCGCCCACCGACAAAAATTCATCGATCAGCAAAATATCGGGGTCCGTGTGGACTGCCACTGCAAACCCTAGCCGCATCTGCATCCCACTGCTATAAGTCCGCACTGGGTTATCGATCGACTTTCCTAATTCGGCAAACTCGACGATCTCGTCGAACCGCCGAGCGACTTCTTTACGAGTCAAACCTGCGACAACACCCGCCACAAAGACATTTTCTCGCCCCGTTAATTCATAGTGAAAGCCAACTCCTAAGTCCAGCAGCGCTCCAATTCGCCCCTTCACTTTTACCCGACCTTCGTTGGCGCGACCGACCCCACCAATGAGTTGCAGTAAAGTTGATTTACCCGCTCCATTCTTGCCCACGATCCCCAGCATTTTACCGGGGGCGACCGTAAAGCTGATATCCCGCAGGGCCCAGAACTTGGTTTTTGGCTTCATGTGTCGCCACCCAGCCAGAGCTGCTTCCATGATGGTATAAGGCCGCTGGGTACTGTAGCGGGAAAACTCTTTGCCGAGTCCTTCCACGATGATGGCATTTTGCATTTACAGTTCCTCCACAAAGCGATCGCTCTGCCGTTTAAAAATTTGATAGCCGAGGGGCAGAAGCACAACAATAATCAAGCTCAGAACCAGCAATTCACCTCCCTTGGGTAGGGTTGCTTGTAGCAAGATCGTGCGGTACGCTTCCAACAAAGACACCATTGGATTGAGGTGATACACCCATTGCAGGCGTTCTGGCACATTGTTGATGTCGTAAAAAATCGGGGTCATGTAAAACAGCATCTGCAAGAGAACGCCCAAGGTATGCTGAGTGTCCCGAAAGGTCACATTCAGAGCCGCGAGGGGATACGCTAAGCTGAGCGTCAAGCCAAACTGGAGGACTAACAACAGGGGTAACACCAACAAAGCTGGAGTGGGCCTGACACCATCAATTGCCAAGAAAATTAACAAGACGGGAAGGGCAAGCAGGAAATGAATCATACCAGTTGTCACCGTCACAATCGGTAAAATCGGAACTGGGAACCCCGGTAGTCGAATCATCGGACGGTTGCTCGTAATTAAGCCAGTGGCATGGTGCAGGGAAGTCTGAAACCAAGTCCAAACTAACAAACCACTGAAGGCAAAGGAAGCATAGGAAGCAGCATACCGGCTGATATTCACAGAGAGAACGCCACGGAAGACGAAGGAAAAGACGACCAGTTGCAACAGAGGGTTAATCAAGGTCCAAGCAACTCCCAAGGCTGAGCGCTTATAGAGAATCTTCATATCACGACTGACTAACTCTTTGATTAAGTCATAGAGGTAGAGCGGTCGCCATTGAAAAGCACCGGGTAAATGTCGTTTAAGGAGCATAGAGCATCGGGGTTCTGATTGGTTGACAGTGGACGGTTAACTCCCTCATCCCTCATTCCCAGTCTGATTTTCCTGGTTCCGAGAACGTTCCGAGAGGGGGAGGTAAGGGGTACTGCGGCCTAAGCGTTGGACTCGTTGCTGGGACTGCCACAGAAACCACGGTCCCACTAAGTGACCGAGAATTTCTGTGCCGATCAGCGAGAGGGGATAGGTGCTACGACCGGTTAACCGTTCGACGATCCGTCGCAGATGGAAAGAAGGGAGGCCGAGAAAGAGGTTGCGGAGCGATCGCCAGTCGCCGTGGTGCAGGAGGGTCAGCAGTTGCCAGGAAACGTGAGCTTTACTGTAGTTATAAAGTTGACGATGGAGAGCTGCAAGTTCGTGGCGATGTTTATGCCAGACAAAGGCTCTGGGTTCATAGGCGATCGTATAACCGGCTTTCAGGACTTTATAAAAAAAATAACTTTCTTCTCCCGCACCGACTGGGGTACCAGCGCCTAATCTTTCATCCAATAAGCCGATGTCGGGATGGCTGAACAAGCTAGCGCGAAAGGCTGCGTTTGCTGTGGCTCCTACCTGCCAAGTCGGGACGATTTGCAGTTGAAAGCTGTCAAACCACTCTCCTCCCCGCTCAAATGGCTGGAAACCACGCCCTAAACCGCCGATATTAGTTTCAAAGTAGCGCTCGGCAGGGGTTTCTAATTGTTCTGCCAAGACATTGCCGGTGACGATCGTCACGTCAGGACGAGCAAAGGGTGCAAGCAGTTTTTCCAGCCAGTCGGGGGGTGCGGTCGTATCATCGTCTGTGGCGATGATAATCTCACCTTGGCTGGCTGCGATGCCAGCATTGCGGGCGTAGCTGAGGCCTTGGCGTGGTTCTGCAATCAGTTTGACGCCGGGAAATTCTGCCACGACTGGCGGAGTTAAGCCGGAGGCGGGATCGTTATCGATGATGATGATTTCTAAGGGACGCCGTGACTGTTGAGTGGTTAAGCAACGCAAGCAGTTCCGCAAGTCATCGGGCCGGTTGTAGGTGGCGACGGCGATGGAGACGGAGATGCGATCGGATAAGGGTAGGCTCGTCGGCTGTAAGGGATGGGCGATCTTGCCCGCATAATGCTGTTGCAGGGCAGTCATTGCCTTGGCTGTCCGCATTTCTGGGCTGAGGTGGTTTTCTGGGTCGAGTAATTGGTCGCCTAGGTGTTGTGCGATCGCTGCGGATAATCTGGCAATAGTCAGGGGTTGGTATTGGTTGGGGATGTCGATGCTGGCGAAAGGTGAACCTTTCCAGGCGATCGTAGCGCGGACATAGGGATATGAGGTGATATCGGTGAGCGGTTGCAGGGGTTGTTGCAGTTCCACAACGCGCACGGCGATGGCTGAGGAGTCGGGGATCGTTGGGGGGGCGGTCTCTGGAACTGGATGCGACCGCGGGAGTTGAGTGAGGGTGGTGAAATAGCTACGGGTTTGGGCCCAAATGAATTCGCGGGGGAAGCGTGAGGGCCGGATCGAGGCTAGGAACAGGCGGTAAATTTGCTGGCTCAGCATCCTCCAGTTTAGTTGTAAGCAGGAGCGGAATTCTTGGGGGTAGGTTTGGGCGCTATAGGCGCAGTAGGCGAATTGAGCGCTGTGCTGGGCGATGAGTTGCGGTCGCAGTTGTTCGAGGGTGCGGGGGGGACGGTAACGCCCGATCGCTTGGGGTTCATAGACGAGGGTATGTCCTGTTTTGAGGAGGCGGAGGCACATTTCTAGGTGTTCTGCACCTAAGAGGGGGTGAAACTGACCGATACGCTCGAATAAGCTGCGACGGTAGGCGATATTTGCGCTGCTTCCTAAACGCCAAGTTTGCAGGATTTCTTGGGGCATTTTGGTCTGGGGTGGCAGGCGATACCAGGTGCGTTCCCACCCACCGCTCCAGCCACCTTCTTGTTCAAAGAGGATCTGGGCTTCGGTTTCTAGTTCCGCAGGCACTACTAAGCCGGTTACAGCCATGACTTCGGGGTTTTCGGCAAAAATTTGGGTGATGGCGTTCACCCATCCCCGATCGACGGTGAGTTCATCGTTGATAAAGGCGATAATCTCGCCTTTCGCTGCTGCGATCGCACGGTTGCAGGCTAAACCTAAGCTTGGTTCTGGTTCGCAGGTATAGCGGATCTTGGGGAATTGGCCGAGCGCTAAGTGTTGAGTGGCGTCGCTACTGGGGGCGCGATCTACTACAAGGATATCAAGGGCGGGATCGTCGAGGCGGTTGAGTGCTTCTAGGCTGACTGCTAAGTCGGAGGTGCGATCGCGGGTGCAAATTGCGATCGTTATGCTCAAGCTGGGTGCTATCTTTTCGGAGGGTAGCGGGTTAAATAAGCCCTCAAAGCTTAGCTGTTCTAAGGTTCGCCCTGCTGCTAGTTGATTTTGTAGGAGGTGGCGCAGAATGGTGGTGCTGTGTTGTGCCAAAATCTGTTTGCTGAGGCTGTCGGCGGTGCAGCACCCCGCTACCACCGGCATTTGCACATAACCAATGGGTACGCCATGCAGTCGCACCAACCCTCGAACTCCCTGATAACCCTCTAAACCTTCAAGAGTAACGAGGGGTTGACTCAGTTCAAGATCCACAACTTTAATAGGAGGAAGCATTCGCAAATACTCCTTGGGTTAAAGCTGTTAATTCCAGTTGCCTTCGCTCGCATACTCCTGCCAAAGTTCTACAGTCAGATTGGGTTTGAGTCCCCTTAGGAGAACCGACTCCTTGGGGAAAATATCGATTTTCATCCAGGGGAAATGGCTGGAATTTCTGGATTTGCATGGGTCGAGTGACCTCATCTCACTGTTAATTTTCTGCTCTATTTGAGACAGTCAAGAATTGAAGGGGGCTGCCCTCTTAGTCTCTGCACCAGTCCCTCATCAATCTAACTCCTTGCACTTACAGCCTCAGAAATTTTTTTCGTCTCCTAGGAAGCCAGGGTCTCACCTGCCCTTATTGATAGCTGAGATGCCTGACAGTTTACAGTGACTGAAACTTTAGGCTGGTTGTCAATTGATAAAAGGAATGATGCACATTTACTTATATTTGTCAACCCGTAATCTTGCGGAAAAGTAGATGCAGTACCAGCTCCTGATGAATATTTTTTAAGATTGGCTGAATCATCAAGAACCAGAACAACTTAATTATATAGCGATTTGCAAGGGAGTGAGGTCTGGGGCTGCCGAGGGCAGAGGAAAGGTGATGGCACTCTGTATTAACTCACTCCAAATTCCAAAAATTTCTCTGGTCAGTCTCACCGAATGACTAGCAAGTTGTGATAATTCAGTATCTGTATCGGTGGAAAAACCTGTCTGCAAAAATTTCGTTAAACTAGGGTTTTATGCAGTTGTTAATACGATGATTAGTCTGCAAAGTTTTTAAGAAATTCTGGCGTTTCCTCATGAATATCACCCAACTGATTACGGAAGCACCTGCGACTGACAAAAATCAGTGCCGATCGTTTATAACCTCTCTAAAATAGCGTCCGCCATCTGGTGAAGTGGAACCACTCGATCGCTCAATCCCGCTTCCACTACTGCTCGTGGCATTCCATAGACAACACAACTTTCCTCTGCTTCCGTCAAAATTGACCCACCCCGAGATTTAATCCAAGCAGCTCCTTGTTTACCGTCGGTTCCCATTCCCGTCATAATGATACCCAAGACGCGATCGCCAAATACCTCCGCCGCTGACTGAAACATCACATCTACCGAAGGGCGATGAAGGGTATCGAAGGGCCGTGCATTCAAGTGTGCAACCACGCTGTCACTTCGTCGCAGGAAGGAGAGGTGTCGCCCCGCTGGCGCGATCAGGACAGTTCCCGGACTCACCCGATCCCCTTCTCGTGCTTCAATGACGTTCAAAGGTGACACTTCATTGAGACGATGGGCATACATTTTTGTATAACCAATCGGCATATGTAGCACAACCGCTACTGGTATCGGTAAGTCGGCCGGCAAGTGCGGGATTAAAAAACTGAGGGCCTGGGGTCCGCCTGTAGAAATACCAATGGCAACTAAATCCACTCCTGAGGATTGCTCGGTCCTGGGTTTTAGGGGTAATTGTGTAATGGTACATTCTTGTAACACTGGTAAGCGATTGAGAGGAACATTGGCAGCAGTTTTAACTTTTTCAATCAATTCTTCACTGATTTCCAACATTTTTTCAGTGGCCAAAGCAGTGGGTTTATGAATAAAATCAACCGCCCCCGCATCCAAGGCAGCTAATACCAATTCTCCCCCTTCACTGGCAATGCTGACAACGATCGTTGGTAGCGGATGTTTTGCCATTTGTCGCTGGAGAAATTCTACCCCGTTCATGTGAGGCATAATCAAATCCAGAGTCACTACATCTGGATGGAGTTCTTCAATCATTTCTAAAGCTTCTTCCCCATCTCGTGCCGTTCCAATTACTTCAATAAATGGACTACGAGATAGCATTTGTTTGATAATTTTCCGAATATAAGCTGAGTCATCAACTACCAAAACTCGGATTAATTTCATGGCTTTACTCCTAATGATTTTTCAGGGTTTAACTCGGTTATTAAAAACTACAATTAAATCCTGCTTCACTGGGGTAGACTACAGAAGGACTTAAAAATTGATTGGGAATACTATCAACTCCTGTAGCATCAACCTTGTTCAGGAACGGGAAGATCGGAGCTTGTTTCTGACCCACCCCTAAGGAATCTCTTTTCCTCTTCCTCTCTCCTCTTCCCCTTTGCCTTTTTTTCCCTCTGATTCTGGTACAACCAGAATAAATATTACTGGACAACCAGAATTGCGGAGTCTCTACTTTACACCAGCTTATACCAAAAGAATAGCTTTCAGGGAGGCTCTTAGAAACTAACATTTTCAGTCAGGGATTGAACTAGCTCAGGGATGTAAAAATTTCCACGGTTGACGCTGAATTATACAAATAACAAGGGGGATAGTCAAGGGTGGCAAATGTAAGTTAATCGCTCGATCGATTGGTCGGGTTCATCCCTCCCGATTAAAAATTTCTCTCTTTGACATAAGCAAAGGCTCCCTCTATTTCTTGTAATTCAAACTGTGTCGAAAGTTTCAATAAAGATTCAGCTGTCCCTAAAAATAAATATCCAGGAGAAGGCATCCCGTCAAAAAAAAGTTGGGCAGTTTGGCGGATGGCTGATTCAGCAAAATAAATAAAAACATTCCGACAAAAAATGAAATGAGCATGAGTCAATGGCTCAACTTCAGACTTTGCCATTAAATTAGCTGTTATCCAACGAATCCGGGTGTGAAGGGTGGGTATCACCTGCCAACCTTCCTCCACAGGGTGAAAATATTTAGCTTTGATGAGTGGTGGCAGATTGCGAAAAGACCGTTCTCGATAAATCCCCTGCTTGGCTTTAGCAATGGCGCTTTGACTCGCATCGCTTGCATAAATTTCAATGGGCAATTTATCAAACCACCCCCCCTCATTGAGAGCGATCGCAATGGTTAAAGGTTCTTCCCCTGTCGAGCAAGCAGCACTCCAGATACGGACAACATTATTAGCAAATTTAGCGTTTGCCAAATATTGGGGGAGTAGCACATTAACCAAAGCTTGTACACAGTCGATTTCGCGCCAAAAAAAAGTTTCTGGCACTGCTAAAGCATCGCTCAGATAACGCCACTCTTCATCGCCGATGGGATTGTATTTGAGCAGGTAGTAATAATCTAAAAAAGAATCACAGCCCCGTTCGACCAGGCGGGGATAAAGTTTATCAGCTAAAAGCTCAAGCTTACTGGTTTCATAGTGAAGCCCTAAACGTTCCCGAATTAAGTCACGTAAAATGATAAAAATTCCTTCTGGTAGACCGATCGGTTCTGAAAAAAAACGCATGAATCGTTCTTAGTCCTTAATTTTTTGTGCTTTTCCAGCAATGAGGTAGTAAGCGCATTCAGCAATGGTCAACCGAAATTGTATACCGCTCTTTTAAGTTGAGTGATGGAGTGCTTTTTGAGCAGCACGACGCACTGCTGGATCGGGATCGTTTCGGGCTAAAGCAGTGAGTTTAGCTTCACAAGAACGGTTTCCCAAATATCCAAGGGCAACCGTAGCCACCAAACGAACTTTAGAATCGCGGTCGTCAAGTGCTACCATCAACAGTTCAGAAGCAAGGGGGTTTTTTAACCGGGCCAGCACTTGGATCGTAGCAGAGCGTACTTCTGGATAAATGTGATTCAATCCCCGAGCAATTTCACCCAGTGGTTGCACTTCTCCCAGTACGGCTTCTACTTGCCCTTCTCCTAGTTGGATCAGTGCGATACAGCAAGGTCCCCGGCGAGAAGGATCGATGGTTAATTCTAGTAATGCTGCGATCGCACTCGCGAAAGCCATCCTAGAGGGGTGGCGACGATAGCTAGTCAGTCGCATGGCAGCTTCTGCGATGCGAAACAGGGCATCAATGGCAACTTGTACCACTCGGGCATCAGAGTCGGAGGCGGCGATCCATTGTAAGGCATCCACGGCGGCGGAGTCACCCCGTTCCCCCAACGCTCTGACACTATCCGTGCGGCGATCGGGGTTGGGTGAGTTTAAAGCTCGTAATAGGGGCGGTAAGGCGCTCGCATGATCGATCTGGCCCAAAGCAGTGAGGGCGGCCCTCGCTACATCACCACCACCATCATCAACTTCCACCAACGACGAGAGAATGGGGACGGCGCGATCGCCGCCTAATCTTCCCAGTGCTTCGGCAGCAGCGGCTCGGACTGGGTTGACAGCATCAGTTTGAGCCAACTGCGCCAGTGCTTCAAAGGGAGTTTGGAGGTGGGAAGCAACTTCTCGCTCATGGGCGCTTTGCTTCTGTAGGCCTAACTTCCCAAGCGCCTGTGCTGCATGGTAGCGTACCCAAGCATCTTCATCTCTCAGCGCTTTCAGCAAGTAGGGAAAAGCTTGATCGCTCTCGATTTGCCCGAGGGCGCGGGCGGCAGTGGCTCGCACCTTAGGGGTTTCTTCAAATAAAGCAGCGGTGAGGATACTGAAGGAGCGATGTTTCCCAACAGCAGACCGACCCGGTAATTCCTCATCGAGATAGAGGAGGTGCTCAATGGCGGCCCGTCGGACTCGTTCCTCTGGATCGTGGCAGCATTCAAACAATAAACCGATACATTGGGGAAATGCGAAATAACCAGCAATCTTGACAGCAGACTCTCGCACTAAGGGATTTGGGTCCGATAGCAGGGTAACGGTGCGATCGGCTAAGGCTGGGTGACCCAGGGAATCGAGGGCTGCGATCGCAGCTTGGCGCACGGCTGCGTCTGGATGTCCCAATAAGCTCAGCAAACCTTCAAAGGCGCGGTGATCGCCAATTTTTGCCAAAGCGGTAGCCGCTGCCACCGTTAAATCTGGCTCTGCTTTTAGCAATGTGACTAGGGCCGGCACACTGCGGGTGTCACCAATACTTCCTAAAACTTGAACGGCTGCTTTACGGGTTTCTGTATCCTCTGCCTCTAACTGAGCGACCAGCAGTTCCCCAACTCTCAAACCATAGCGCACCAAGGCAGTGGCGGCCAAGGGTCGCACATTGGGATTTGATAATAAGCTGACCATTGCCTGTTCGACGGCCGTCCCTTGCAACCAGCTTAAAATCAAAGCGACCGCGCGGATTTCGCCGGGACCTGCTTGGGTAACGGCTTGCAGTAAGTGTTCTACGCCCGCGGTTGTGAGAGTATTTCGGGTTAAATCAGCGATATGGGCGCCTTCACCATAGGCAGCTTGATAGCGGTCGTGGACCGCAGCAATGCTAGTCACAATTGCGCCGATCGCTGTGTCTGACTCATTTAACAGTTCAGCTAAGGGTCGAACCACCGCATCATCTCCGAGCACTCGAATGGCTTCCGCAGCGGAGTTGGCTAGTAGCTCGTTGTTCAGGAGGGGGACTAACCGAGGTGCGATGCTGGGATCGCCGATCCGCACTAAAGCGCTCAGAGAGGGAAACCCTAGAAAGAAATTGCCAGAGGCAGCGGTCTCGGTGAGGGCATCTGCGGCTTCGACAGCCCGCAATTGACCTAACGCTTCGATGGTGTGGTAGCGTACATTGACCTCTGGATCGCTGAGGGCTCTGAGGAGAGCAGGAATTGCGCGGGGGCTGCGCTGCTGTCCTAAAGCCAAGGCTGCGTAAATTCGTAAGTCTGTATCTGGGTCGCTCAAAAAGTCAATCAGTGCTGGGACGGCATCCACATTGCTAATGGCGAGTACCTGTAGCACGCTATTGAGAAGGCTGAGGTTCCGGTGCTGTTCTCGGAGCGATCGCAGCAAAGCGACGGTGGTTTCTGGGTCGATCCTGAGCGCTAAACTGTCCGCTACGGCTTGTCGGACCTGCCAACTTTCATCTTTGAGGGCTTTGACCAAGGGTTGAGAGCTATAGTTGCTGAGCTCAGCGATCTTGCCTAAGGCAGTTGCTGCTTCCCGCCGGATCTGTTCGTCAGGATTGGTAAGCTGGTCTGCCAGGTCGCGCTCCCGCTCTAGGCGGGGGGTCACGTCCTCAATCATGAGCAGTACGCCCACCACCTTTTCGTTTTCCCAGATCGGAGCGATCGTTACCCGTTGCTGCATTTGCTCAAAATACTGGGAGGGAGTGAAAGGCGGACAGGGAATTAAATATTGGTGAAATATGGGTGAGAGGGTTTCGACCGCGCCTTCGCTGAGGACGCGCTGGAAGCGGGTCAGCAAACCCCGCTTTTCTAAGTCAGGAACGAGCGCCGCGAGCGGTTGCCCGCAGGCGGTCTCTGCACTCATTCCCGTCATATCTACCATCCGGGAATCCCACGACTGCACGATTAAGCGGGTATCGGTTGTTAAAACGCTAATTGGAAGTTTGGAGGAGGTCATGGTTTCACCTGGTTGAGGTTAGTAGTAAGTGGTCAGTGAGTGGCATTAGCACCCTTGACTGTTGGACAACTGGTAGCAGTTCGCAGACAATCAACTTCTATCTCTAAGAACCACTGACTTTCCCCCGGTATCTGTTGCTGCTCAGTCGCTCCATCTGTATGGCGACTCTTTGAGCCACTTCGATTAAACTGGCAGCCGTTTGCTGGGTGGTTTGAGCTCCTTGGGCATTTTGGGCTGCGATCTGTTGTAACTCTGCTAAACCGTTGGTGATCGTTCCAGAAACGGTTGAGTGTTCGCGGTTCGTTCGCGTAATACTGCCTATTTGCTTGGAAATGTTCTCTACGGAGGAGGTCATGTCTTTAATGGCGCGAGATTGCTCGGTCATTGCTTTGGCTACTTGATCTGACTGTCGTCGCATACTTTCTGCCGCTGCTTGGATCTGAGTAGTCGCCAAGTTTTGTTCATTCATCGCTTTGCTGACACCTGAGATCAAGCGGGCGAGGCGTTCTGCTTCTGAGGAAATTTGCTCGCCTGCGGTAGACTGCTCGGCTAATGCTCGGACTGTTGCTGTCGCACCCCGTCGCATTGATTCTACCGCTTGCATGATTTGACTGGCTCCTTTTGCTTGTTCTGAGGTGGCTTTGCGGATGTGGGAGGAGAGGGTGGCGGTATTTTGGGCGGCTTTGATCACCTCGCGGGCTGAGCGTGCTTGTTCGTTCATGGCTTTTGTCACCTGCTGGGTGACTTTGCGGATCTGCACGGTGGCTTGGACGAGGTTTTGGGCAACTTTTGCTTGTTCGGTGGTGGCGATCGCAGCTTCTTTGGCTTGGGCGGCGGTGGTGTTGATCTCGTTGAGGACTGCTTGACCCGCACCGAGTTGTTCTTCGGTGACTCGTGCAATTTGACTCACCAGTTGGGTGGTATCTTCAATGCCGGAGAGGATTTTTTTTAAGCCACTGACGCCGTCTTCGGCGAGGCGACCGCTTTCTTCAGCGACTTTGAGGCCTTCGGTGGAGGTGTTGATGGCTTCTTGGACGGCTCCTTGCAGGCTTTTGATGATGCCGGCAATGTCGGCGGTTGCTTGGGCCGCGCGATCGGCGAGATTGCGGATTTCTTCCGCGACTACGGCAAATCCTCGACCGGCATCACCAGCACGGGCCGCTTCGATGGAGGCATTGAGGGAGAGTAAGTTGGTGCGTTCTGAGATCAGGTTGATGGTATCGACAATGCTACTGATTTCACCGGTACGCTTGCCCATTTCCTGGATGGTGTCTGCTGAGAGTACCATTGAGTCGCGCACGCGATTGAGTCCTTGAATGGTTTTCTGGATAGCTGCGCCGCCTTCTTCGGCATCCCGCACGGTGCGTCGGGTGATTTCGTCTGCTTGTCTGGTGAGGGTGTTGACAGAACGAATTGAGCGATCGAGTTGGGCGGCGCTACTGGCTGCGCCTGCTGCGGCTTCGGTAATGCGATCGGCATTTTGGGCAACTCCCTGCACGGATTGCGCCATTTCTTCGATGGAACTGGAAGCTTGTTCGATGGTGGAGGCTAGGTTTTCTGCTGTGGCTGAAACTTCCTCAATGGATGCTGCCATTTCGTTGATCGAGGCGGTGGTTTCTTCGGCAGCGGCGGAGAGTTCGTCGGCGTTCCCTGCGACTCCTTGGATAGAGTTTCCCATTTCTTCGATGGAGACGGCGGTTTCAGTGATGGAGGATGCGAGTGCTTCGGTATCGCGAGAAACGCTTTTGATGGAGGCGGCGATCTCGCTCATGGATGCTGTGACCTCGGTGGCAGAGGTTGCCATTTCCTGGCTGGTGCTGGTGACGATTTGAATGGAGTTGGCGCTTTCTTGGATGGAAGTGGCGGTTTGTCTCACTGCGGAGGCAAGTTCAATGCTGTTGCCGGTGACTTGCTCGATGGATGCTGCCATTTCGTTGATGGATGAGACCAGTTCTTCGGCTGAGGTCGCTACAGATTCTGCTTGGTTAGCCGTTTCTTTGAGGGATACAGCCATTTGGTCGAGTCCGTTGGTAGTTTGGTTGAGCGCTCGCGTCTGGGAGTCTGCTCCTGCTGACACTTGCTCGGCAATGCGGGTAATTTGGTTGCTACCTTGGATAATTTGAAGGGTCTGCTCGATCGCCTGGGCAATTTCTAGGTAAGAGCTAGAGTTTTCTTGGGCTTTGCTCTTAAATTCTTCGGCTTTAGAGTTGTTGCTATTTTTTTTATGTTTTCCCATGATTATTTCCTTTTTATTACACAAAATTTATGAGGAAAGGTTGATTTTTATGACTGAGTATGCTATGCCTTGGATAGGTCGATCGTTCTACTGATTACCCAAATCTTTCCTGTTATTTTTTCATTTTCCCTCTGTTTTTAACTGTCTCCTAACTTCAAGGTACAGGGGATTCCTCCTTACTCCCTGGCTCTGAGTTCCTTAATAATTCTTCTACGTCTAAAATTAGCACTACTCGTTGATTGATTGTAGCAATTCCTGCTAAATATTGCCCGCTCAGACCGGAGATAGCTTCCGGGGGGGGTTGAATCGCTTCATTCAAAATGGAAATAAATTCTCTAGCGGTATCTACAATTAAACCAACGGTGCGGTTACAGGCATGAATCACTATCAAGCGGGTCCGGAGGTTATAAGGAATTTTTTCCAACCCAAATCTCACTCGCAGATTTAATGCCGGAATTACCTGACCGCGAGAAAAAATCACGCCTTCCACAAAGGAAAAGGTATTGGGGACTGGGGTAATCGTCTCCACCATTTCCATCTGTTGTACGACTTGAGAAGGAATGCCGTAAGTTGTGTTGGCAAGTTCAAATAAAACGTAAGTTTTTGTCGGAGGATCTGACATAACTTAGAAAGAGCTTTGTCAAGGATATTTATCAGATTCAATAAATCTTTTCATGAATTCTCATAAACCGGAGATTTTTTAAGTTTTAATTTTGAATTTGACAGCGCTACGCTCTAAGGCGGTAGCATCTAGGATCAGCACAACACGACCGTCACCGAGTTCAGTCGCACCAGCGATGCCGAAAACCTGGAGCAATGGATCGGTGAGAGTTCGGACAACAATGGTGCGCTGGTCATTCACGCGATCGACAACGATGCCAACGGCTTTTAAACCACTACCAATCACTAAGGCGTGGCGGGGGTAGAGATAGGATTCAACCTGACCATTCTGCCTCGTTTGGAACCTGAAATTTCGCTCGCTCTGACTATCCAGTTGAGTCTGACTCTGTAGCGCTTGTTGTTGATACTTGGGCAGGACATTTTTGGGTTCCCTCGATTCGCTCGATTGAACCCTGATTCTGGGTTCTTGCTGCCATTGCTCTAACTCATTACTCCCCACTTCTTGATTCTTTAAAGGAGAAGGAAGGGACTTGGTTGCACTTAATCCAAATAAGCGGGATAAATGTACCAGTGGTAATACCCCATTCCGATAAGGAAGCACTTCATTATTTTCTAAGGGGGTAATGGCTTGTGGTTGCACTTCAATAACTTCACGAACCGCGGATTGAGGAATGGCAAACGTTTGTCCGCAGACAGTCACGATCAAAGCATCTGCGATCGCGAGGGTCAGTGGCAATCGGATGATAAATTTTGTTCCTTGACCGACTTGTGCTTCCAAGCTCAAGGAACCGCCGAGTTCCTGTACTGTATTCTTAACAATAGCCATTCCGATCCCGCGACCGCTGGTTAAATCTGCAACTTCCTTGGTGGAAAATCCAGGCGCGCAAAGAATGTCTAAAATTAAGGCTGGAGTGGCTGCGATCGGGTTTTTCTCTTCCTCTGTTAACCATCCGAGGGAGCGTGCTTTTTCTAGCACTTTTTCTGAATCAATGCCACAACCATCATCTTCAACTTCAATCACCACCATTTCGCCGATGGCGGACGCTCTTAAGGCAATGGTTCCCTCTGCTGATTTGCCTATTTGTAAACGTTCTGCTTCTGGTTCTATGCCGTGACTGACAGCATTCCGTACTAAGTGTAGCAGCGGGTCCATCATCCGTTCGACCAAGAATTTGTCAATTTCTGTTTCCTGGCCACTAAGTTCGAGGCTCACCTGTTTTTGGGTGTCGCGCACGAGATCGCGCAAGGCAAACTGCATCCGAGCAAAAATTTCGGCGATCGGTACTAGGCGCACGCGCATCACGCCTTCTCGTAGGGTTTGCAGTTGGCGCTCTAGGGTCAGGTTGATTTCTTGCAGCGATCGCAGTTGTAGGGCCGGTACAGTGCCTTGCAAACGCCCTAGCTGATCTTCGAGGCGAGCGCGGCTGATCACTAAATCACCGATCATCTGCATCAGTGAGTCGAGTTTGGGCAAGTCTACCCGCACGACATTAGAGGGTTGAGTCAGGAGGGGGGGTTGGGAATGAGGGGTTGCAGGCGGGATGCCTGGATTCAAGGATTCCCTGGATTCTAAGGGGGGAGGATTGCTGGGGGTAGAGGGAATGCTGGTGCTGCGACCGGAGGGGGTAGGATGCTCTTCAGGAATGGTTGGTTTGGTTGTTTCCTGTTCGTAGGGGGTCCAGGTGAGTCCGTCATTTTTCCACTCGCTGAATCTGGGTTCTGAGTCGTTGGGGATGGTTGCAATTAAATCGAAGATCACGCCACCTTCAGCAGTGAGGCGGGGGGCGGCGTGGATTAATTCGCCAATGGCTTGTAACCGCTGGCGGATGATGTTGATGTTGAGGCCTCGTTCTGCCAGGGTGGTGCTGGGGGTAAAGATAAAGTGCCAAGGGCTCATTTCTGGCCCCAGGGTTGCTGCTAGTTGTTCGTGGGCTTCTGGGGGCAGTTTGATGGGGGTGGGGGCGAGCGCGTCTTGGGGGGCTGGTTGTGCTTCTTGAACCAGGGTTGTGAGTTGAGCGATTATGGATTCATTGTTAGGTTGAGAGGTTTGGTCGCCGTAGGAAGCGATCGCTTGCTCTAAGGCTTTTGTACCTTCTAACAAGGCGTCAAATCCTTCTGACTTCAGGAGAGCTTGTTTTTCTCGCAGCACCTTCAGGTAACTTTCCATTTGGTGCGCTAATTCCTCTGCTTCTTTTGCTCCTATCATGCCGGAAAGGCCTTTGAGGGAATGAAAGCAGCGAAAGAGTTCGTTGAGGAGGTTCCGGTTGATTGGTTGCTGGTTGATGTAGGATTCGAGGGTCAATAAATTGCGACGGACTACTGTTAAGTGTTCCTCGCATTCGGCGAAGCAATCACCAAGTAAGTCAGCAAAAAAGTTATTCTCTGAGTCCGATACCATTCTCTTTCTATTTAATGGCTTTTGGGGGTGAAATTCTGCGGTTCAAGGGTGGTTCTTAGTTAATGGGGAATTGAATTTCTGGTTGCTTTCTTTCTCTCTCCCCTTGGTTGTTCCCCTGCAATAATTCTTGAACTTGTGTTGCCAATGATTGTGGTTCAAACGGTTTGGTGAGATAGCAGGTCGCACCAGCCGCGAGCGCATTGCTACGGCTGCCTTCGTCACCTCTTGTTGTTAAAATAATAATGGGAGTATGGCGGTAGCTGGGATGATTTAGCACAAATCTTAGGACTTCTAAGCCGTGCAGATCTGGCATATTTAAATCAAGGATCATCAGATCGAAGGGTGCGAGCGCAAGTTGTTCAATTGCCTCTAAGCCATTGCTTGCTTCCCCAAAGCTGACCTCTTTTAACGACCGCAGCGACGCCATTACCATTCGCCTCATTGTTGCGGAATCATCGACTACTAAAATCTGTTTCATTGCTGTTCCCCTCATCCGGGTGCAGTTCCTGCATCTAAAGACTAATCACTGAAGTTTGCTTAACAGCTCGCACCCTCCCTCTTTTAGTTTCGCATCTGCGGACAGAAACTGGACAATTACTTTACGAAATGCAACACTTCCTGAGGGAGTATTTCTCTTTTTTCTGTTGGCTTTGTTTTTAGGAAGTTAGGCTGCTAAAATATACTGGTCTTAAAGCTCATGAGCAACCAGCGAGGAGTTTTTTTTCCCGCTCGTCCTTACTAATTACCAATGATTCCTATTATCAATAACCTGCTCCAATTTCTATGAAACTAACTCGAATTGATTTGAATTCTTGGCTGTTACAAATTGCAGGCTTAACGGTCTTGATCGATCCTTGGCTGGTCGATCCGCTCATATTTTACGGTCAACCTTGGCTGTTTACAGCGTATCATATCACCCCACCCTCCTTGACCCCTGCCACCTTGCCCCCCATCGATTTAATCTTGATTTCACAAGGCTTGGATGACCACTGTCATCAGCCAACTCTCCAGCAATTAAGTCGAAAAATTCCTGTGGTAGCTTCGCTGACGGCTGCTAAGGTCGTTCGTCGTTTAGAGTATGAAACGATCGCACCTCTCTCCCACTGGCAAGAGATCGTCATACAAGAGCGACTGCAAATTACAGCAATCCCTGGTGCTGTCCTTCAACCAGGCCAGGAGGAAAATGGCTACTTTCTCAAAGACCGTTTGCAGGGGGAGACTCTTTATTATGAACCCCACCTGTTCCGCCCCGAACTGCAACTTCAGAAACGAATTGGCTCTGTAGATTTAGCGATCGCACCTGCGATCGGTCAAATCTTTCCCCTACTCGGTACTGTGATCATGGGGCCAACCGCTGCCCTTGACCTTGCCAAAACTCTCCAACCCCGATTTTTTGTGCCAACGGCCAGTGGCGAGATCCAAACCAGTGGTATCTTACCCCGATTAATCCGCTCTGTGGGTAGCCTGAGCGAGTTTAACGACCTTCTAACTCAAGCTGAACTTCCCACCCAACTACTGACCCCAGCTCCAGGCGAAACCGTAGAAATTAACTCCTAACCGCAGCCTTGATTGATTCCCACCCTGAACCGTTGATTGCCCCGATACCAGTCAAGGATTCCGTTCTAAAGACCCAGGCTCTTCTCTCAACGAGTCATGGGTCATCTATCTGGTAGGGGCAACCTCCTGGGATTGCCCTTTAAAGCTCCATCGGGTCTGAAACAACCCTAGGACCGAGGGGGTCGTCGCCGTTGCAAAAATTCAGGAATGTCTAACCCTCCGGGTCCTTGGGGTTTTGGTTCCGAGGTGGGAGTTGGTGCGGGACTCGGTGCGGGTCGTCGCGGGGGCGCAAACTGTGACCGCGTTGGCTGGGGTGGGGGTTGAATTTCGCCGGAAAACCCGGTTGCAATCACTGTAATTTTAATTTCGCCTTGCAGTCGTTCATCTATCACTGCACCAAAAATAATATTGGCATTGGGATCGACCACTTCATAAATCGTTTCCGCAGCGGCATTCACCTCGTGCAGCGTCATATCAGTGCCGCCTGTAATATTGAAGACAACGCCCCTCGCACCTTCAATCGAAGACTCCAGCAAGGGTGAGGAAATGGCTGCATTGGCTGCTTCTTTTGCCCGGGATTTTCCAGAACCCACTCCAATCCCCATCAGAGCCGAACCTGCATCGGCCATGACGGCTCGCACATCGGCGAAGTCTACATTGACTAAGCCAGGAATGGTAATGATGTCAGAAATGCCCTGTACGCCTTGGCGCAAAATATCATCCGCAACCCGAAATGCTTCTTGAACCGGTGTTTGCTCAGAAATGACTGACAGCAGCTTGTCGTTAGGAATAATAATCAGGGTATCGACGCGACTTTGCAATGCTGCAATTCCTTCATCGGCTTGACTGGTGCGCCGCCTCCCCTCAAAGGTGAACGGCCTCGTGACCACACCAACCGTCAGCGCTCCAACTTCTTTCGCTACTTCCGCTACGATCGGAGCTGCCCCTGTCCCTGTACCGCCTCCCATCCCAGCGGTAATGAACACTAAATCTGCATTGCCCAAGGCATTGGCGATCTCATCGCGGGATTCTTCCGCGGCTTTTTGACCGATCGCTGGGTTGCCACCCGCACCCAGACCTCGCGTGAGCTTTTGCCCCACTTGCAAGCGTTTGGGGGCTTTGGCGAGAGTTAAGGCTTGAGCATCTGTATTGATTGACCAGAACTCAACCCCTGAGACTTCACTGGCGATCATGCGGTTAACGGCGTTGCCACCACCACCGCCGACACCAATCACTTTAATTCTGGCTGCACTGCTGAGCACTATATCGGTGTTCCTAGATGATTCTGGTTTGGGCATGGGATTGCTATCATTATTATTATCAGGCTTATCAGGTACATATACAGGCTGGCGAAATGGATTGCTCGGATCCACTGCCAGTGGAGGATTGACTTGCTCTTCTGAATGGGTACTCTGAGGGATAGACCCCGGCCTATTATTAAGCGTCATTTTTATTGGGATGGTAGATCTACAATTTTTCCACTCTCGGCAGGTCACACTTTACTATAAGGGAAGTTGTGCGAGAAACCAACAATTTACTTGCGGTCTCTGTCAACAATTCTGCAACTTCGCCCGTAACCGTCCCAGAGTTGGTTAAGGTTTGGCTGAATTTTTTCAATCATGGCACATCTGGACAAAAGAGTGAAATGTGAGAAGGTTCAGGGTTGCTGAGGGCGATCGGGCAAGTGAACCAAGGGAGTCGAGGGGTTTTTCAGGTCAATGTAAGCAATGGTGCGAGTCTCAAGTTGTTTTGGCAATTGTCGCATCCGATCGAGGGTGTGGAGTTGCTCAGGCAACTGTGGACTGTACGGTCCTAGGTGTACTTTGCCAAGTTCAGTGGTCAAGATTAAGTTACCTGGATCTTGCCAGTCAATCTCAAATACTTTCACAGGGCTTTGACTGAGGACTTGATAAAATTCAGGCCAGTAGGGGCGGTACTGCTCGGCTTTTCCAATAATTTTGAGAGAAGGCATTGCAGGCGGTGTACTAGAGGATGCCGAGGTTCTCGCCGCCGTCGGTTGCTGCTGTTCAGCGACTGCGAGCGATCGCTCCACCGTTGTATAACTTTCTAGAGGCATCCAAAACCCATTAGCATCAAGCCACCCCACCTGTTGGCTCTGATTGGCTTTAGATTCTAGGGCGATCGCTACCGGACGACGCTCTTGAACTTCTACCGTCAAAGCGGGTGGAAATAAGTTGCGGGTCACACTTGCTTTGGCGATCGGACCGGAAGCTTCTAACTGCTTAGCCAGAACCTCCGGTTGAATGTTCCAAACCGACTGTGGATAGGAGAGTCGCAGCAGAGAAGTCACCGTTTGATCGGACAGCAAATGATTCCCTGCGACGCTCACCTGTTGCGGTTTTTCGATCAGCCAGATCGGTTGAGCGATCGCCCACGCTAAACTTCCAGCCAAACTACTCACTGCCACGGTTTGCCAAATAGCCTGAGCCGACTTTTGGCGTCGTTGGCGACGCAGTTGCTGGCGACGACGACCTAATTCTGTCTGAGAAACGGATGCGATGCTAGCCATGTTTTGAGAGGCACCTTACAAAACGTTTCACTCTCTTGAGGATTGGTCTACAGTTGCTCATCCTCATTTCCCCTGCCTTACCCCTCTCATTTAATCAGATCCCCGCAAAATTACCCAAGCAAAATCTAGAGACGTTCTCAGCACCCGACTCTTCCAGTCAGGCTATGAGTCTCAAACTCTGAGCTTGTCGCTTGAACACCTGAAAACTCAAAGGTTTCGCCAGCTCAGACATCTCCGATTGCACCCGAAACCAGCAGACAGAGCTAGACTCAGAACTGGACAATTGCTCAAACCCACCCACTCAACAGTATCAGCAGTCAGCGATCGAGGGTCTACTCTTGCTGCTACTGGATACCCTAAGGGCTGGCCTAGGAGGTTGAATTACCCCTCAACCAAAAAGTCAACTGTCAAAGTACACTAAAACTTGCATCTACTACACTGATTGTGATTCAACACCATCGTGACTGCTTTAGACCTCAATCGATTTTTTAAAGCCTGCAACCCCAGCAGAACTTTAGTCATGGGTAACCCTGGCGATCGCCAGTATTACATTGACTTTGCCTCAGTGCGGGGTGGCAAGATTATTGAATCTCTCGAACGAACCATTACCCGCATCTCCCCTGGAGAACCCACCTGTCAGTTGTTCACAGGACATATCGGTTGCGGGAAATCCACTGAACTCTTTCGCCTCAAAGCTGAATTAGAGCAACAAGGGTTTTATGTCGTTTACTTCGAGTCCTCCCAAGACTTAGATATGGGAGATGTAGACATCAGCGACATCTTACTGAGCATAGCCCGTCAAGTCAGCGAGAGCTTAGAGGCCACCCAGATTAGACTCAAACCCGGATACTTTACCAACCTCTTTACAGAAATCGCAGAATTTTTGCAGACTCCCATCGAGGTTTCCGCCGAAGCTGAACTCTCTTTGGGTATTGCTAAAATTACTGCCAAAACCAAAGATTCTCCCAAACTACGGTCTCAACTCCGGCAATACCTGGAGCCTCGCACCAACAGTTTGTTACAGTCGATTAACCAAGAACTGCTTGAACCTGCCACCAAGGAACTCAAACACCGCGGTCATCAAGGCTTAGTCGTCATTGTGGATAACCTGGATCGGGTTGATGCTACCCTCAAACCCTCTGGACGCACTCAGCCAGAATATCTCTTTGCCGATCGCGGCGAGCAGTTAAAAAAACTCAACTGCCACGTTGTCTATACCATTCCGCTCACTTTGATTTTTTCCAATGACTTTGGCCGACTGTCCAGTCGCTTTGGAGTCAAACCTAAGGTTTTACCAATGGTACCGGTCCAGTTGCGCGACGGTCAAGATCATGAGGAAGGCATGACACTGTTGCGACAGCTCGTTTTGGCGAGGGCCTTCCCAACCATTCCTCCCCTAGAACGCCTGAGTTTAATTACCACAGTGTTTGACAGCACTGAAACCTTAGATCGCCTCTGTCGAGCCAGTGGTGGCCATGTCCGTAACTTGCTGGTGCTACTGTATAGTTGTTTGCAGCAAGAAGACCCCCCCTTCACCCGTGAATGTCTAGAAAATGTGATCCAGGAGTACCGCGACGACTTGCTCGCTGCGATCGTCGATACTGAATGGGAATTGCTCTTTCAAGTTGTGAAGCGACAGAATGTCACAGGGGAAGAAGAGTGTCAGGCCTTACTCCGAAGTATGTTCGTCTTTGAGTATCGAGACCACGAGGGGCGCTGGTTTGGCATCAACCCCGCTCTGGCAGAGACGCGGAAATATAAGGCTTGGCAGGAAAGTCTGGAGCTGAAGGCTGGAGTCGGAAGTTTTTTGGCAAAAGACTCTTCTGGAAGCGTTTAGTTTCTGCTACTCTTTGTTTAAGGGTTACTACGTAGGCGTTTCTGCGGTAGAATCTGGGAATATACTGATGAGTTATAGAGAGCGTCAGCCGTAAGGGGTTGTGAGTGGATTGTTGCCCAAGGTGAAGAAGTACAGCAGAATCAAGTGGTTGATGCTGACCCTCTCTATAACAAATACTGTTTAGCTCTTACTCAAGGGGCTTACTTATACTTCTGGAAGCGGTTCCTTTTTGGTTGTTAGGAAGGCAAACGCAGCAATGGAGTTGATTTCTCCGTGGCTATTTTTTGCCCAGTGTTGGGGTGTAAAGGGGGAAAGTAAGAGTTACTTTCTGTCAAGGGAAACCTTTGAATATCACTCTCTCGATGGAGAGGAGGGTGCGTTGATACTGACTGGTAGTGCAACCACTCGTTAGGGGTTTTTGTGGCTGTTTCATCGCTACAGTCCTCATCAAAAGAGTGCAAAGATCGGACAGAATTCTTAACAAGGTAGTTACAGAACTTTGAGTGTCTTGATGGGCAGTGCGAGTATTGAGGAGGTTATAATCTTCTCCGGGCAATTAAATTGCAGATACTGAGACAAACTTCAGCTACTTAGTAGGAAGGAACTGTACCGTCGCTGAAATTTTTGGGCAGGCAATGCTTTCAGTTCCTTCTCTTTGAATTAATTTCCTACTTTTCCCACTTGAAATCTTACTTTTCCCACTCAATCTCAGCGAGGAGAGGTGCAAAGATTGAAGCGATTTTGAGGTAAGGAGTCAATTGGAAGTTATTTTTGTGATGACTCATCAAGGGAGTGAAATGTGGCAACCAGCCTCCAGGTGAGCCACATTTACCAAGCAACTCCCTCAGAGACAGACACTCAAGAAATAGTTTTGGGGAAAAGGAGCGATCGAGCTACAAGGGAAAGGGGTGAGGACCAAGAATGGAGAGTGAGAGAGGCAGAAATGTCCCGGATTTATCGAAAGAAATTGCCAAAAGTTGGCTCAAATCATCACCGAAGCAGCTTCATCCTCACAAAAGCTTGTGACTCCCGTCACGGTAAATTCTTGGAGATAAGAGTATGAAAGTATCTTAGGTCTAATACAACCTTCCGAAAGGATTAAATAAAAATCCTGAGATCCAGAATTGATCCATCAATCAATTATGGGTTTATAAGTAGGCTATGACGCTGAGCAATCGTAAGAGGGGAGAGAGAATGAAAGAGGTACTGAGGGTAGATGAAGGCGCTCGTGACAACGAGCGCTCATTAGCAATGCCGATCGGGTTGTTAATGCTCTCCCAAGGGCAGTTTTTTCTGAGGTTGGTGCGCTGCTACGACCAACGCTGGCCGCAAAAAGTGAAGCTGAATCATCCTTGGCAGCAACTCATGCTCGCAAAACCTTGTAACTTCGAGTACGGTGAATTATCCGTAATACGCAAACCTGGGAACTTCCATCTCAGTAGATTTTCTGGGAAGCAGTTATACAAATTCTTTTCCACCTTATAAGATATTCCTAAAGTATGAGGTAACAACTCTATACTGAGAAAGGAATCCGACCATCCGTAATGGAGGTCTCAATCGGCTGTGATTCTGATAAATGGTAAGAGGAGAGAGAGCATGAAAGAGGTATTGAGGGTGGATGAAAGTGCGAATTACAACGAGCGCTCATTAAAAACTCTAATGCGAGCATTAACCCTTTCTCAAGGGCAGTTTTCTCTAATTTTAGTCCGTTGTAATTACAAGCGTTTGCAGCAAGAAATGGTGCAGCGTTTGCGACAGCTTAGCTCGATTGAAATTCAAGAAATTGTTTTGTCAGCAGCCGTCAAGACCCTTTATACCACCCTGCTTGTCAAGACCCGTTCTTATCACTCCAACCACGGTTGTTCTACCTCCGCCTTATCAATTTTAGGATTGGAAGATGTCACAGCCATTGACGAACTACTCGCTTCTACTAACCAAGTTCGGGATGAGTTTCGCAAAAACTTTACGTTTCCTGTTGTTCTATGGGTAACAGATGAAGTGGTCGCTAAACTAATTCGTTTGGCTCCAGATTTCAAGAGTTGGGCCGCCGCCACCATTAAATTTGAATTACCGGCCAGTGAATTGGTAAGTTTCCTCAAACAGGAAGCAGACACCCTCTTTGCCCAAGCAGCAAAAAGCATTGCTCGTTCAGAGAATCTAGGGGGTCAGACGACAGAGTTTCGGAACCTAGCACAGAGACTAAGCAACCGCACCTTGCCAAGACAAAAGGAAGAGAGCGAAAGTGAGGGCGAATTCTCCCCCAATTCCCACTTTTACTTAGAAAGTGACTTTGCGATCGGTTCGAGCCGACGGCGGGAACTAGAGTCAGCCTGGAAAGATTTACAGGACCGCAACCATACCCTAGAACCTAGCTTAGAAGCTAGCCTACAATTCCTACTCGGTCGAGATAGCTATGCCCGCGACCAACTCGATAGTGCTTTAGCTCATTATCAACAAAGCTTAACTCTGTGGCAGCAAGCGTTGAAACAACGGGGAAGCAACGAATATGAGAGTGGCGAACCCAACCCCTATTGGTTCGGATATGTTGAGCAAGCTCGGGAGTGGGCGAGGTTTTGCGCGATCGCCTCTAGCGAACCCCTGCGGATACAGTCGCAGCCAACTTTAGACTTCAAACCATTCTCCGCAGCGATCGAAGCGGTTTTGAAATTCAACAAAAACTTTACTGAGGGTGAAACCAGACTCCCCCAGGGAGCCAACCTGATTTGGGAAGGGGACCCAACCTTGCTAGATGGCAAAGGAGACCTCTCAGAACTCAGTGCGATCGCATCACCGTTCGATCGCGATGCTGACATTCCCACTCACAAAATCCTAGAACGACAAGGGATCGTCCTGTTTCAAATCGCTCTGTGCTACCGCCTCCAAGCCACCAGAAACCCAGCCAGTACCCCTTACTGGCAGCAAGCTAAGACCAGCTTAGAACAATCACAAGCGCTGTTTAAACAAGCCCTCCGACCCGACTTAGTGGCAGGAGCGATCACTTATCTGGGTGCCGTGTTGCAACGGTTAGAGGCCTGGGAAGAACTGCAAACTTTAGCCAAAAATTCCTTAGAACTGCATTTCACCTATGGCACTCCCTGCCAATTAGCTCAAGATTATGGTTTTCTGGCAGAAGTAGCCCTGCATCGTTCCCAATGGGCGGAGGCTCATCAGCTAGCAGAACTCGCACTCGAAATTTTGAAGCAAGACCACGCCAACCCAGCGGAGAAAAGCTTATACCTCCTCCTACTCGCCCAAAGCCTGCGACAGATGGGGCAACTACCCGCGGCTTTAGAGGCTTTGGAATTAGCCCAAGCCCAAACCCATCCCAAATACGATCCTAGGCTTTATATCGACATCTTAGCCGAACTGCGGTCGCTATACTTTGAGCAAGGCGAATACCTGAAAGCCTTCCGCATCAAAAAAAAGCAACGGGCGATCGAACACCAGTATCGGTTTCGTGCCTTTATCGGTGCTCTAGGATTGCAACCTCAGCAACAAGCCCTCAATCCCGATATCCCCCTGCACCGAGCCGCGAAAGAAGCGATCGCCGAAGAAATGATGGTTTCCTGTCGTCAGCAGGATATCAAGCGTTTGCTCGAACGCATGAGCCGGGATGACCATAAATTGACCATCGTCCACGGTCGTTCTGGGGTTGGCAAAAGTTCCCTGGTGAATGCGGGGTTAGTGCCAGCCCTGAAAAATTTTACCGTTGGAGCCAGACAAACGGTCCCCGCAGTGGTGCGAATTTACAGCGACTGGGCCGTAGAACTGGAAAAAGGTTTAATCCAAGCTTTAGGACACGACAGTCGGGAATGCGCTAGCAGTCGGAATGGTGAACGGTTAGAACCAAGCAACCAACCTACACAGTTGACGCCTCACCCCAGCAATAACCCACTGTTGCCCACCAATACAGGCTTTCTGATTGATTTGTTACGAATTGCCAGCGATCGCAACCAGCTCACCGTGCTGATTTTTGACCAATTTGAAGAATTTTTCTTTGTAGCCAACACCTGGGCTGAGCGCCAAGCGTTTTATAACTTTTTACAGATTTGTCTCAATTTACCCTTTGTAAAAATCATCCTGTCACTCCGGGAAGATTATTTGCATTATCTATTAGAGTTAGATTTTTTAACTCAAGGTAGCAGCTCCCCTGAGAACCGTCTCCCCAATCTCGATGCTGTTCATAACATCCTTGATAAACAAATTCGCTATCAATTGCGGGACTTTTCGGTAGCAGATGCCCGCGAGGTGATTCGGTGTTTAACAGAACGAGCGCAATTTTATTTAGAACCTGCTTTAATTGATGCCGTTGTTGAAGATTTAGCGGGGGAACTGCAAGCAGTGCGGCCGATTGAATTGCAGGTCGTGGGAGCCCAACTGCAAGAAGAAGAGATTACAACTTTAACTCAATATCACCAACTAGGCGCGAACCCGAAAGCAGAACTTGTGAAGCGATCGCTAGAGCGAGTGATTTCTGACTGCGGTGTTGAAAACGAAGATGCAGCCTGGAAAATCTTATTTTCCTTGACCGATGAGAGAGGCGTTCGCCTGATCAAAACCAAGCATGAATTAGCCTTAGTCATCGGTCAGTCACCCGCAGCCATGCGGACGGGAATCTCAACGACCAAAGATAACAAGCCAATCACGAATAGCCTCGACTTGATTTTGGAAATTTTGGTCGGTCATGGTTTAGTCTTTCTGCTGCGAGAAACTCCAGAAAATCGCTACCAATTAGTTCACGATTATCTCGTGGGACCGATCCGCCGGAGATTTGGCTTAGAAGCAAGGCTCTATCAAGCCGAAGCGGATAAAAAAATGAGCCAAGAGCAACTCTATCGCGCCAATCAAACTCTTAAACAATTACTGGCTTTATCCATTGTCGGTTTACTGCTGTTAATGAGTTCTACGATCGCAGCCGTTGATTTTTGGCGACGGACGGTGAGCCAAAAACAACAGGTCGTGACCCAAAGACTGCGAGCCGATATTCACACGCTGACGGCTGCTTCCGAGGCATTATTTTTATCGAATCAGCAGTTTGATGCCTTAATGGAAAGTTTAAGGGCTGGGAAGCAATGGAGACAACTTAAACAATCAGGAGCCAGTGGTGATGAAACGGAAGTCTTAATCGCTGCGGCCTTGCAGCAAGCCGTGTATGGCGTCAAAGAGCGCAATCGCTTAGAGGGACATGGAGAGGTGGTTTGGGGAGTAAGCTTTAGTCCAGATGGCTCAATGTTAGCGTCTGGTAGCACCGATAAAACGGTGAAGCTTTGGCAACCGAATGGGACGTTGGTGGCGACTCTCGAAGGTCATACCAATGCGGTGACAAGCGTGAGTTGGAGTCCAGACAGCCAAACGATCGCTTCGGCAAGCTTTGATAAAACGGTGAAACTCTGGCAGCGTGATGGTCAGGAACTGGCGACCTTTCGAGGACACACAGACCGAGTGAACAGTGTCAGTTTCAGTCCAGATGGTTCAATGGTAGCTTCTGCTTCTAAGGATAAAACAGTCAAGGTGTGGAGTCGTAGTGGTAAGTTGCTGAAAACCTTCAGGCATCAGGTTCCCGTGAATTGGGTGAGTTTTAGCCCCAATGGTCAGATCTTAGCGGCCGCCACGGATAATGGCACGGTGGAACTGTGGCGGTTAGATGGTCAGTTGCTAGTCACGTTGCAGCATAGCGACCGCCACCACCCGATCAAACTATACATGGTGAATTTTTCCCCCGATGGTCAACTCCTCGCCTCCGCGGGTGGAGATAACCAAGTGAAACTGTGGAATGTGGCTAAATTAAAAGGCGGGGTGACGCTGAAATCTCAAAAGACCAACCAGTTGCAGTGGAAGTTAAATCAACCTTTAAAAAAGTCGAAATTCCTGCCTAACCTTTTGAGTGAAAATCAGAAAGTAAGCGAAGCAGGAACTCAACGCGGTGGTTATTTGTTACAAACTTTAAGCGGTCAAGGTAAATGGGTCTTGAGTGCCTGTTTTTCCCCAGATGGTCAAACCCTAGCGGTCAGCAGTGGAGACAATACGGTTAAACTGTGGGGTTTGGCTGGTTTGTATGAGGGGGGAACCTCCGTGAAAACAGCGCTCAAAGATGCGGTGGTGGCGATCGGTAGTTTAGCGGGCCACGGCGATCAAGTGACTCAGGTGAGTTGGAGCCCGGACGGCAAAACTCTGGCTTCGTCGAGTTACGACAAAACAGTGCGAATTTGGAGTTTAAATGAGGTCCGGGTGAAGCAGCTTCTGGGTCATCAAAACAAGGTTTTTGGGGTCAGTTTCAATCCAGATGGCTCGATGTTAGCTTCTGCTTCCGCTGACCAAACGGTGAAAGTTTGGAGTCGAGATGGTTTGTTGCTGGATACTTTGTCAGGCCATGAAAAAAGAGTGAGCAGTGTTAATTTTAGTGGTGATGGTCAACAGTTAGTTTCTGGTAGTTATGACACCACGGTCAAACTTTGGAAGTTAGAGCCACGAGGAATGGGAAGTTTGTCTCAAACTCCGTCACACTTTCAGTTAGACCGGACGTTGATCGGTCACACGGATAGTGTGATGAGTGTGAGTTTCAGTCCCAATAGCCAGTTGATTGCTTCGGCCAGTAAGGATAAGACGGTGAAACTTTGGAGTCGGGAGGGTCGGTTGCTTGAGACTCTCAGGGGACATAGTGGTTGGGTGAATAGTGTTAATTTCAGTCCGAACGGATTGATATTAGCTTCTGGGAGTGATGATGGGACGGTGAAGCTCTGGAATTTGGCGCCGGTGTATGCTCATTTAGGTTATCCGCTTCTGGGGCAAAATCACCATCAGGATTTGTTGTTGCAAACGATCTACGCTCATAAAAATTTTGTCTTGGGTGTGAGTTTTAGTCCCGATGGTCGGTTGATTGCCTCTGCGAGTTATGACAATACGCTGAAACTGTGGGGTTTAACTCCGCAACATCAGCCGTTTCGCTTTCCATCAGGATTGACGGCGGTTCTGGGTGGGAATTTGAGGTTAAATAGGTCGCCTGAGGGGAAATCTGCGACCGCGGTTGGTGAAGCTGTGGGTACAAAGGATGGTAATTTACTGGCAACCTTATTAAAGGGGGCTTCTGATAGCGTTACAAGTGTCAGTTTTAGCCCGGATAGCCAGTTGATTGCTTCTGCGAGTTATGACCATACGGTGAAACTCTGGAATCGTCAGGGCGTGTTGCTGAGGACGTTGAGGGGTCATCGCAACAGTGTGATGAATGTGAGTTTCAGTCCGGATGGAAAACTGTTGGCTTCTGCTAGCGGAGACAATACGGTGATTTTGTGGAATTTGGATTTGGATGATTTATTGGGACGGGGTTGTAGTTGGGTGAGTGATTATCTGAAGACGAATCCCAATGTGAGCGATCGCGATCGTCATCTGTGCGATGGCATTACGATCCCGCGAGATTTTTAGGGCTAATTTAGGAACGGTTGCTTTGGCATGGGAGGATGCTCTGTTCTCTCGATTTCAGTTTAAATCTGAGCTTATAAAAAATTTAAAGCTTCCAGAGTCCGCTGAGAAACGTGAACCGTGCGAACTTGGCTGCTCAGGCAACGATTGGATGCGATCGCAGTTTCTAGAGGGGGAGAACTGATACTTAAGGCAGCTTTAACCATCACCCAGAAATTTTAACCAGAAGCGGGTTGGCGATCCTAGGACGAAATGATAATTTTAAACAGAGCCTACCCTCCTACGACTGGGTGGGAAAATTTTGGGGTTGGTTGTACCGCTAGACATTGGGGGAAAAAACTGATGGGT
>JBLNEP010000101.1:0-42470 GCA_050262755.1 Actinomycetota bacterium
AGGCGATCGCTCTTTTTTGAGTCACAAACTAAGACCGTTCGATAATGCCTTTGAGTTTTGGCCAACCATCGGGGCGATCGTTCCAAACCCCAACTTCTGGACAGAGGAAACCAACCTCTGCACAGAAATCTACATAGTGTTCGTTGAGATTCTGGTAGTTATTGGGTTCGCCCCAAAGTTTGTTCCAATTGGTAAAAGTTACTGGTTCGTCATTCACCCATTTGTAGGTGCCAGGGCTCTCAGCATCGGTATAGCCAATCCAGAATGAAGGAGCATCACCGCCACCCACTTGAGCTTTAAAAGTATCCAGTAACCAGGTTTGCTCAGCTTCATCGTTGATGGTTGCCAGATTACCGCCAGCCGCCTTGGCCCCAGCTTGAGCCTCAGACCAAGTCAACACCTCGGTCAAGCCATAGCAGTGGTTGTTGACCGGATTGAGGACAAAGGAAGCATCTTGGCAGCCTTCGCGGATGCTAAGGCGAGAACGGGTTTGGACATTGTAGCCACCGGCTGACCAGTTGAAATATCCCCGCACTTCATAATCCCCGGCTGGAAGTCCCTTAAAAGTGTGAGTACCGCTAGTCTTGCCTTGGGTGTAATACCACTCCTTATAGGTGTTGTCGGCAGCATTAGCGGGTACGATTGTAATCCAGTCAGAGTTGTTGCCAGGGAAACCAGAAAATTCCACTTCAATCCCTTGGTTGGGGGTATAACTACTCTTTTGAGTTTTGACTGTGGCGCTGTTGGAATCTGCCATTGCGGGTGCAGCGAGAAACGTAATACCACTCAATAGCAGCACTAACAAGCAAACAAGAGTTCCTTGTATTACTTGTTTAATTTTCATCATGTTTTGACCTCCTACAACAGCAATTGTTGTTATCGATTCTCAGTAAAGAAAGATTGGTACAGAGCGATCGCGGTTGTTCGCAGCAATTAACCCTTAAAAAAGTCATGTCTGAAAACGGGCGATCGCTCTTGATTGAGTCACAGACTACGGTTGTTCGATTTCGATAATCCCTTTGAGTTGTGGCCAACCATCGGGGCGATCGTTCCATACTCCTACTTGGGGACAGAGAAAACCTACCCGAACGCAGAAGTCAGCATAGTGTTCGTTGAGATTCTCGTGGTTATTGGGTTCGCCCCAAAGTGTGTTCCAATTGGTGTAGGTGACAGGTTCGCCATTGACCCATTGGTATTTACCAGGGCTGTTAACGTCGGTAAAGCCAATCCAGAATGAAGGTGGATTCCCCGGTACGGTTTGGCTGTCAAAGGTGTTTATCAGCCAATTTTGCTCGCCTTCATCGTTGATGGTTGCTAGATAACCGCCAGCATTGCGAGCTGCCTCTCGAGCTTTTGGCCAGGTCAACACATCAGTCAGGCTGTAACAGTGGTTGTTAGCTGGGTTGAGGATGGATGGAGCCTCACAAGCGGGTGCTGGCTCGATCGTCAGGGTGAAGGTTGTGCTAACCGAACTACCTTTAGGATCGGTAGCCGTTACCGCGATCGCCAAGCTACCTCGAGAACCTTTCGGTGGAGTCCCGCTAAATTGGCGAGTAGTCGGATTGAAGGTCAACCAACTGGGCAGGGGATTGCTGTTGGCGAGGCTAGCACTGAGAGTCAGTGCGTCCCCATCGGGATCGATGAAGGTATTAGCAGGTAGGGTGAAATTGAATGCCTTATTTTCTGTGGCTTTTTGCCCAGGGATAGAAACTTCAACAACAGGCGGCCGATTTGTGGGAGTGTAACCCTTTTGAACGAACGCGATGTCACCAATGTAATAGCCGTTGTCAGGGGCAATCGCGCTGACTTGGACTCCCGCAATCTTGTCTTCGCCGTCGTCGGTGGCAAAACCAAAGAACTGATAGCCAGTTTGCTGGTTGGTTGCCTGTCCCAAAAGCTTTCCGGTGCGATCGAACACCTTGATCGCAGTATTGTCTTTGGTATCAAACGGTCCAACCGTTAGACCAACACTCGCTACATCTTTATCGAAGAAGATACCATAAGCCGCGTTCTGTTGAGTGCCTAAGCCTCGACCCTTTGAGAGATCCGAGTTTTCGATGACCTCACCGCCGCGAACACGTAGATCGTCAGAGGGGGATAAGGGGTTGCTGGACTGACCGATAATGCAGCCGAGCGGCAATGCCCCTTGACAATCTTGCACTGTCTTCCGGGAATAACTTTGACCCGCAAACAGATTTCTAAACGTCAGGGTTGGAGCAGAGTTATTCGCACCATAGATGTTTGGTGTATAGATAGGTTCGTAGGACGCAATAGGCACTTCATCAAAGTTAATTTGGGCTGTAGATTGTTTGAAGTGTGAAGCTTCAACCGCATGGGCTCCTTTAGGGAGCTTAACTGTGGGCTTGTAGGCTTTTTGGACGAACGTGATGTCACCAATTAAATAACCTTCCTCTTCAGGGCCAATCATGCTGACTTGGAGACCGGCAATCTTGTCTTCGTTATTGTTGGTTGCAAAACCTACAAACTCTGTGCCAGTTTTACTGTTGGTAGTCTGTCCCAAGAGATTTCCGGCGCGATCGAATACCTTAATTGCGGTACTTCCTACTGCGTCAAACCCCACAATAGTAACGCCGACACTGGTCACATCTTTGTCGAATAAGATACCGTAGGCAGCGTTCTCTTGAGTCCCTAAGCCTCTGCCCCTTGAAAGCTCGGAATTGGAGACGATCTCAGCACCGCGGACGCGCAGATCGTTAGATAAGGTTAAAGGGTTATTGAGCTTACCAATGACGCAACCGAGTGGTGTTGCCCCTCGACAATCTTGCGAGGGATTGCGGGAATAGCTTTGTCCTTCAAACAAAGCTTTGAAGGTTATGGTTGGAGCTGTGTCATTCGCACCATATAGATCGGGGGTATAGACCGGATCGTGGTCATAAGAGGAGATTTCATCAAAGAAGATCCGGGCAGTGGGCTTTTCAAAGTATGAAGTCCCAATCGGATGAACGCCAGCGAGAGATTGGCTGAGGGTTGGGGCTGGCTCAAAAATCCAAGTTGCTAAGCCCAACACTAAAACCATCAAACAGGATAGGAATTGTTTCATGAATTTTGCCTCTAAACAACAATGAGAGCGTTACGGATTGCTCGTCAGAGGAAATTATTTAGCGACCGTTAGAGAAAATTCCTCAGTAACCGGAGGATTTTGGTTATCGCTAACAGTAATCGGGATATCCAAAGTTCCGGCTCGTCGTGGAATCCCAGAGATTTGATTGGTGTTGGGATTAAAAGTCAAGCTCGCTGGGAGGTCGATAATGTCGATCGTGTAGGTCAATTTATCGCCATCAGGATCGGTAAAGGCATTTGACACATCGATCGGCGGATTGATGGGTACTCCGACGGTTAAGTTAGGCAAGCGAAAATTCGGATTGCGTGTGGGGGCACTGTTAGGTTTTGGGTTGACTTTGATAGTTAAGCGTTGCGTCACAGTGGGATTGTTACCATCGCTCACATCGACGGAGAAGGCGATCGGTTGAGTTTGAGCTGCTGCCGCCGCTGTGGGCGTTCCTGTAATTTGCCCGTTTGCAGCTAAACTCAAACCATTGGGTAAGCCAACAGCATTACTGAACGTTAAGCGATCGCCTTCGGGGTCAGTAAAGAAATTATTGAGGTCGATCGGCAAATTCGTGGTTGTCCCTGCCGTCAGATCGGGTAACGGCTTGTTGTTGTAGGCAGGGGGTTTGTTAGGTTGTGGGTTGACTTTGATAGTTAAGCGTTGCGTCACAGTGGGATTTTTACCATCGCTGACATCGACGGAGAATGCGATCGGTTGAGCCTGAGCTGCTGCCGCCGCTGTGGGCGTTCCGGTAATTTGCCCGTTTGCACCTAGACTCAAACCATTGGGTAAGCCCACGGCATTACTGAACGTTAAGCGATCGCCATCGGGGTCAGTAAAGAAATTATTGAGGTCGATCGGCAAATTCGTGGTTGTCCCTGCTGTCAGATCGGGTAACGACTTGTTGTTGTAGGAAGGAGGTCGATTCCCAGACTGTACCGTAATCCGGAATGACTGGCTGACTGAGTGACCATAGCCGTCATCTGCCTTAACTGTAACTGAGTAGGTCCCGGCAGTTCCCGATGCTGGAATACCTGTGATGGTTTTGTTGCCAGGATTAAAGTTCAAACCTGAGGGCAGTCCATACACCGTGTAGCTGAGGTTGTCCCCATCTGGGTCTGTAAAGGTACCCGAAAGGTTGATTGGGGTAATACTTTGTCCTTCGACGACCGTTCGATCTGGAATAGGGTTGGCAACCTGTGGAGGTTTGTTTCCACCATCGACGTATAAGACATAAGTACTGTTGCCATCGCCTCGCACATAAGGAGTATCCCATCTCACCTCCAAGACGTAGCAATAGCTCGCCTCGCTGGCAGGAGGAGTACCGCTGAGGCTAAAGGTTGAGCCAGTTTGTTCCAGGCGAATCCAGGGAGGTACAGGCTGACCATACTCCGTCCGTTGGGGGTAAAGCTGTGCAACACCTGCGAGTCTCATGGTATTGGGCAGAGGAGCCCTGCCAGGACCATACTCAAGGTTGACGGCACGGCTATAGCTCACCCGCGAATACTGACCTGCGAGCATGGATTGAAAGTTTTCTCCAAATCGCCCCGGACCTCCTGGTCGAAGGAATGAGCTGCAAGAGTTTTCTGGAGGAATGGTAGGGGGCGTTTGGGAAGAGGTGGGTCCGGACGGAATGCTAGGAGGCGTACTAGGAGCAGCCACATATAAGAAATAGATGTAGTTGCCATCAGCACCCCGATAGGAATTCCAGTTCAAATTCAGGAGATAGCACTTACCCGCCTCGCTCATGGGAGGAGTACCACTGAGGCTAAAGGTTGAACCGGTTTGCTCTAAGCGCAGCCAGCTAGGTGTCGGTTGAGTTTGAGGCCCATTATTCTCATTCAGACCATTGATCCTCAGCGTATTGGGAAGAGGAGCCCTCTCAAGACCATACTCAAGGTTGACGGGGCGGTTATAGCTCACCCGATTGTATTGACCTACAGTCATAATCTGAACGTTTTCCCCTAAGCGCCAATTGCTTCCTGGCTGTAGTAATGAGTTGCAATAGTTTCCCGAAGGAATAGAAGGGGATGTTTGGGCAAAGGCTGGAGCTGAACTCACCAGTAGATTAGCTAAACTCAACACTAAGATGATGAAACCCGTTATGAATTGCTTCGTCAGAAGCGACAAGGACATTTTCATGATCTCTTTACTTATGTAAGTGAGTTGGTTGGTCGCGGGATTAAAAGTTAAGCTCGCTGGGAGGTCGATAATGTCGATCGTGTAGGTCAACTGACATCTTGCATCATTCTCAACAAGACTTAAAAAACTGAGTTTCGCAACGAAGAATCAAGGTTTTTAGGTTTCAAAACTTGCAATAAACCCAGTTTGTGGCGTTGGTGCAAGATATGAGCCCATTTATGATGATCCGGACTCGGTAAAGGTATTTGACACATCGATCGGCGGATTGATGGGTACCCCGACGGTTAAGTTCGGCAAGCGAAATACCGGATTCTGTTTGGTTCGTTTCATTGTGTATTACTCCAAATTGAACGCGATCGCGCGACTCGCAGGTTTTGAGAAGGGTTAATCGCCTGCGATCGCTCTTGATGGACTCGCAAACTACGGTTGTTCAATTTCGATAATCCCTTTGAGTTGCGGCCAACCATCGGGGCGGTCGTTCCACACTCCTACTTGGGGACAGAGAAAACCTACCCGAACGCAGAAGTCAGCATAGTGTTCGTTGCCTCCTTGATTGTTGGGTTCGCCCCAAAGTTGATTCCAATTGGTGTAAGTCACTGATTCGCCATTCACCCATTGGTATTGACCAGAGCTATTCTCATTGGTAAAGCCAATCCAGAATGAAGGTGGATTCCACTGTCCCGGTACGGTTTCGCTGTCAAAGGTGTTGATCAGCCAATTTTGCTCGCCTTCATCGTTGATGGTGGCTAGATAACCGTTAGCATTGCGAGCTGCCTCTCGAGCTTTTGGCCAGGTCAACACATCAGTTAAGCCGTAACAGTGGTTGTTATCGGGGTTGAGGATATAAGGAGGCTCGCAAGCGGGTGCTGGCTCGATGGTGAGGGTAAAGCTTGTGCTAACCGAACTGCCTTTAGGATCGGTAGCCGTTACCTTAATTTCCAAGCTGCCTTGAGAACCTCGAGGCGGGGTTCCGCTAAATGAGTCGGTGGTTGGATCGAAGGTCAACCAACTGGGCAGGGGCTCTCCGTTGGAGAGGCTAGCACTCAGGGTTAGCACATCCTTATCGGGATCGCTGAACGTGGGTGCGGAAAAGTAGAATTCCTTATCTTCCTGGACTTTTTGGTCGAAGATATAAGATTCAACAACAGGTGGCCGGTTTGGCAGAATGTAAGCTTTTTGGACGAACTCAATGTCACCGATATGATAACCATCATCGGGAGCAACCAAGCTTACTTGAATCCCGGCTATCTTGTCTGTTTTGTCGTCGGTTGCAAAGCCAAAAAACTCATTGCCGGTTTTCGTGTTGGTTACTTTTCCCAAGAGCGTGCCACGGCGATCGAAGACCTTAATTTCGCTTTTGCCGGCAGCATCAAACTGCCCGATCGTCAGACCGACACTAGCCACATCCTTATCGAACAAGATGCTGTAAGCTGCATTATCTTGTGTTCCTAGACCGCGACTCGCCGATAGATTTGAGTCAGAAACAACTCGAATGTCACGAGTGTAGCGATCCTTAGACAGGGATAAAGGGTTGCTAGGGTTCCCAATGATGCAACCAAGAGGGGTTGCCCCCTGACAGTCGCGGTTTTCATCGGGAGAATAGCTTTGGCCTTCAAACATACTGTTGAAACTCAGGGTGGGAGCGGAGTTATTCGCACCATAAAGATTGGGGGTTATGACCGGATTAAAGGTATCGGCAGGGACTTCTTTAAAAGTGATTTTGCCAGTAGACTCACTAAAATCTGCGGCTGTAACAAAATGAACGCCATTGAGAGATTCACTGTGGGCTGGGGCTGGCTTAACGATCCAAGTGACAAAGCTCAACACCAGCACCAAGAAACAAGATAAGAGTCGTTTCATGGATTTGTTCTCCAAAAAAACCAGGGGAATATTACTGAATTTCTAGTTCAAAATTTTCGGTGACTGTATGATTCTTGTGGTTCGGCAAACTATTAGGATTCTTTGGGTCGTAATCGTAAACAGTGATGGGAATAAGCCACTTTTCAGCGGTATTTGGTCCGGGTCCGTAGGGCTGACCATTGGAGGTATCGAAAGAGATTTCGTTCTTGGTCGCGTCAAATTTCAATCCAGAGGGTAGATTAGTCACCCGGATTTGATAATACAAGCGGTCTTGATCTCGATCGCTAAAGGCATCTGACACATTAATAGGCAGGTTTGTCTGTGTTAGCCTGGTTAATTTGGGTAACTTAAAACTCGGATTGCGGACGGGCGGATATTGGGGAATTACCCCTGTTATAATTCCCTGAACAATAGTTTTGATGGTGTTTTGATCTATTTTATCGGAGTAAGAGCCGAACAGAACGTAGTAGAAATCCGTGAAGTAGACACCAGAAGTGTTCCTTCCTCTTCCATCGCGTGCAAAACTAATTTTCGGCATATTCTTACTCACGTAGGCGTTGCTGGGTCCAAATCCTACGTTTGAGATAGAAGTGTTTTGCACAATAAAGAGTTGGTGAACCCAAGGAAGACTAGGAGAGTTACTGGGGATTTTTTGCCACACAACAGCATTCCCATCGACTTGGATGGCTTTGCTCACCATGTTCGCCCCGTTATATTGGGGATTCAGATGTTCCCAAACATTGAGGTGATAGGGAACATCGACCACACTAGCCCCAAGAATGGCAAATTCAGGGTATTGCCGCGTAAAGTAACGCCCATGCTGAATACTTGAGGAAGTTTTAGGGATATCAACAACCCAATTTTCAGAACTGGGTGGACCGCTGAGCCTCAAAGAATCATCCTTGATGCGACGCTGAATGTCACTGTCAAAGTACAGGTCATACAGATTCACGCACCCGTATAGATTACGCTCCAAAGCATTGCTAAAAATAGTCCGATCCGATAATCCCCTGTTGTCACAGATCGGTCTGTCCGAGCTTGATAGCATTTGATTTAAGGGCGGAACTTGCAGAGTGTGAATATCGGGAACGAGCTTGCCGATCGCCTGATGATTTTGGTTGAGACTAGCCAGCACTCCGTCCAAATTATCCGCAAAAGCAGGTCTTGGGAAGCCTAGTATCATCACTAAGCATCCGATAAACACAAACATTAGAATTCTCTTCATGAGTTTTACTCCATTGAATGCAATTAAATGCAATCGGGTAATCGGGTCACAAGAGGGAGTTTCACTAAGACGATATCTTCATACTTGTGACTCGATGAGTTGAACCAGTAACTTAGTGAGTCAGTCACTTAGATTGCATCACAAGCACTGGCACTTCCCTTGAGGGAATAACTCAGAGTTTCGGGTTCAACTTCAACAATGCCCGGAACAGGTTCGCCATAGTAAAAACCGCTGTGGAGGGGACCCGCTGCCTGCGGAGCGATTGCTTCCACTGAAATCGGTGATGTTGTCGCTACTAACCAGGGGCAAACAGAGTGGATTGATTGTCGTCATAGTAAACCAAGGAATTGGGTGATTTGCTGACGCTATGTGAAGGATTTAACTGGTTTGTTTCGGATAGAAAAACCAAAAAGCAACTCGCTAAGATTTTGCAGTTGGTTAGCTATCAATCAAACAGTATGGGCGAGAGAATTCGTACCACCAATCTGAGCTAAAACTACTAAAAGTTGTCGGGTCTTTATCCAACTGGCTGTTACGTTGTCGCCACGATACAATACAGTAAAGTTTTGCTGTGATCTGCTATACCAGCCAATCACGTTCTAACCCCGACCTACAGGAAGATTCTGTGCCTATTCCTCGTCAAGGAAGTTAAAAACACTAGGCCCGTGTGGATAGAAGACAGTCAAGGTTATATGATGTATATCGACGCGACCGCTCAACTAGGAAAATAGCTCGGACTCACCCAATAAAGTCAGTTTTGGCAGATAACTTGCTAGTCATGAAGAAACAGTTTGTATATTGGTTATACCTACGGTCGAAATCGAAATCGACCCTAGAAAACACTGATTTGTATCAGATGTTTTTACGAATTCTTTTCCACGTCGTTGAGTCATTGTTTTTACATCGATCCTCCTTAGTGATTAACAGGTTCACCATCAAGGAAATATTTACTTCTACCAGTTAGCCATTTCAACAATATTCAGTTAAAAAAAGGCAGTAAAAAAGCTTTCTATTTATATAGAAACTCCGCTTGCCTTTTAAAGAGGGTGTAAATATGAAGAGCCAACCGATGAAGTATTTACATACAAAATTATGTAGAACAGCCTTAGAAAAACATCAAGCAGTTGACCTGACTTGGGAAGATTTTTACTCCTTTAATACAGATCAATGAACAAAAATTGATAGAGCACGAAGCGATGTGTGAATATATCCTAAAGGATATATTCATGGCATCGGATGATGGGACGTTGTAGCTCAAGCAAAATTCATCAACCAAATTGTCACAGTCAAAGCATAATTAGGTTCTCGTTGAGAGAATCATCTAATCTAGCAAACTCTGCAATATAACCACACAAATTGCAGTGAATGAACCTTGACGTATGAAATTTTCAAGAACTTTGCTTGGAATATTAACTAATTCCTTTAGCGCCTATCCTAATGGTTTATTCCGCAACCAAACTTTTTCTTTATCTTTTCTAAAGAATCGACTGTTTTGAAGATATCAGCAGGTTATAAGCTTAACTAATACGTTGAGAAATAGGTGTGAGTGCAGCACGATCATCGAGTTGTGTAGCACGATCTAAAGACGTTTGAGTAACGGGCTTTGCTGACGTTTTTCAAGATAATTAGCCCCTAGGCTTTGAGCAGGCTCTTGCTTAGTGAATATATGCTTAAAAAGCGATAAAATTACAATCAGCTACAGCCACAATTACCTTTTTGTATCCATACCGTACAACAACGTTGGACGATAGATGTCATGCCTAAACGGACCCCGGTTCAGCTTTTTTGAGTTGACTTGACAAACACTTTTGGTAAAATAAAGGAAACATTTTTGGCAGATAGGGCTTGTTAACGATCAGCGCCCCATCTTTTTTGACCGCGAAACGTCTCAAAACTTTACAGGGTAGGCATTAGACGGGGTTATCACCCCATCAGATAGTGATGGCTCAAGCCCCAATCCCTACGAGCAAGGCTGTGATTAAAAAGCGAAAGGAATGGCAGAAAAATAACTGAGAAATTTTGTGGAAGTTTCTCAAATATAAATGGATGGAAGCCCAAGCTTATTAGGACTGGAACAGCCTAGTAAAATATTTCAAAACCGTGCTAGGTTATCTTGGAACTGGCTATGCAATCAATTTTGCTTAGGTTCTTAGTGGTTCCGACTGATTTCAATTCCTTGAGACTCAACTCGCTGCTTACAGGCAAATTAGCAATGCCGTAGCCCCCCTGCTTGCCTTTGCAGTCGGAAAGCCAGTGTTCTGTGCGATCGCTACTTTTCAAAGTGAGGTTCAGTCTCAAATAGGACCGTTACGGAGTTATACAATCGTTAAAGTTCCTTCAATTGTGAGCGATTGCTCTCGAAGCAGAATTTTACTAGCAGCAAAAATTTCCTTAGCATCTGCTCAAGTTCCCCAGAGTGTCTTGACAGAAAAAAACCATCAACCTGTGAAAGCTCTCGGAGACAGAACACCTTCTTGCCCAAGTTGGCTTTGTTGGCAAATTGCCTGCTCGTCAGTCAATTCTTTGGAAATTCAGGCGAGAGAGTTTTTGCTGCTTTTACAGCTATGAGTTCATGCCATCTCCCCAATCACTCAACCCCTTATAAAGCAGAAAGCTTCAAAAATTCAGTTTGAAAGGAACGATGAGTATTGGCATCAGCACAAACAAAAAGAATCGTACCAATTGCCGTAGAACTTAACAGCAAGCGACTGGTTTCTTGAAAAGCAATATTTGCCACTTGTTCGGCGGGAAAACCCATTGCTCCCGTTCCGATGGCGGGAAAAGCAATACTTCGCAACGAATACTGTATCGCTAATTCTAAACAGCTACGGAAACACTGTGCTAAGAGTTGTTTCTCCCCGTAATTGCCACCCCGCCAAGGCGGACAAACTGTATGAATGACCCAAGGAGTTGGCAAATGATAACCAGAAGTAATTTTTGCTTCCCCTTCCTCACAAGTACCTATTTGAGAACATGCTGCCAGCAGTTCTGGTCCAGCAACCCGGTGAATTGCACTGGAAACTGCACCGGAGTTAGAGAGGTGGCGATCGCAGGAATTCACAATGGCATCTACCCCCAAATTGGCAGTAATATCACCCAAGATGGGACCTTTGCCATAAGCATAGTATAGGCTGCTATGACCACTACTCCGCTGATAAATACGGTTGCTGCTTTGATGAGTAGACATTTTCCGATATTTGACATACTCTCGTTGTTGGAGTTGTACTTCTAACTCACTCATTGCTGCTGCTTCTGGCGCACTCATGGGTAAATGAGGACGGTTTAAAAATTGCTGTTTTGTCTCCTGCAATACTTGACACGCGCGAGCATAATCTCCTCGATCGACGAAACTAACTGCTTCTTTTTTGGCGCGTGCTGCCATGATTAAAAGGACTTGCTGTTCTACTTCAGAATTCAAAGGAAAACTTTCTAATTGTGCAGCATTCACAACGGGTAACCGTAAGGCGACGCGGAGTTTTTGTTCAAGGGATTGTTCGGGGTCGTTCCAAGTCAGGCGAAAATTACATAAATCTACTTCCTGCGTCATCGCTGGCACTTTTAGGCGCACAATGAGTTCGATGGGATTCGCTCTCACTAAATTAGGTAAGCGGAACCGACCGTTTTGATTGACTTCTAGTTGATTCAGAATTTCAATCATTTCTACGTCACCCTGTGGTTCAATTCCTAAGGTGACATTTGTTCCTACGGTTGCCATTAAACCTAGTAATTCATGCTCGAAGATCCGGGGCAATTGTTCGGGAGATTGAATATAATAATAATTGCCATCTCCACTCCGCGCCATGGCTTCTAGCAAGTCTTCGTTGTAATCATCGCCAATTCCCATTGTGGTAGTGCTAACACCTTGTTTGGCTAAACGATTGACATCAGAGGCAATAACATCAGGATTGGTTTCACCGACATTGGCGAGTCCATCGGATAAGAGAATGACTCGATTTAAGTGTTCTGGGTTGAGGAATTGACTGACTTGGAGTCCTCCTTGTACCCACCCCGCGTGTAGCGCTGTACTATTTCTGGCATAAATTTTTTGGATTTGCTGCAAGAGGTGGGATTTATGAGTAGCGAGGGTACTAGGGACTAAAATTTCTATCTGATTGTCATAAATCGTGATGCTAATGCGATCGCGCGGTAACAATTGTTCAACGGCATAACTAGCAGCTTGTCGCGCGTATTCAATTTTTTGTCCGCTCATGGAACCAGAGCGATCGATCGCTAACCCCAGATTGAGGATAGGTCGCTCAAGGGTTTGTTCTGCTGCGGGTGGCGTAATTCTGACCAAAACATCAAGCGTGGTTGAATGTTCGGAACAAACGACTGCACGTAGAGGAATGAGTTCTAGATTCATCTTGGTTTAAATTAGGTGGTTTCCCTAACTCTATTTCTGAAGCGATGGCACTTATGCAGTTTGGTTTAAGTTCTGTACCAATTTTCTAGGTCTACACTGATTTTTAGGCAACTTATAGCGCCGTTCTTCCTCAAAAACGGCATCAAGCAGATTGAACGATTTAAAAAGACCTTTTCCCAGTCGCTAGAGCATTCTATTCGTGAAATATTTTCTGCATCACTACCATTGATCGTTCCTTACTTAGCACTACTCATCATCTTAAAGCTGTGAGAGAATGCCAGAGTCTTAAGCCTACCTTTAGACATACTTAATTAGGCGTACTTATTCAGGTAAATCTTCCGTAAACTTCGATACAATAGCAACCCATTTCCAAAAAAATTCTCTAAAATTCAAGGATAATAACTTGTTTAAAAACCACTGACAGAATGCTCGCGCTCAAAATTGCACTGACGCTGCTATGGGCCGCCTTTTGTGCCTATACCTTACTCCTTGCTCCCCTCGATCAACCGGGTACCCTGACACTGATGGAAAGGTTAATCAAATTTGACTTAGCAGGTATTAACCCCATTATCTTCGTCGTCTTCTGGCTGATGGGTGTCTGGCCAATGATTTATGCTTGTCTCATGTTCATTGACGAGCGGTCGCAAGATATCCCCGCTTTTCCCTCTTTTTTAACTTCCAATGGTGCAGGAGTGATTGGACTGTTACCCTATTTAATTCTCCGCAAACCGAATCAAACATTTTCAGGTGAGAAGGATATCGGATTGAAAATTTTAGATGCTAGAATCACAGGAATTTTGCTAACTTTAACCACTACCGGATTGTTAGCTTATGCTTGCTTTGCTGGAGATTGGCAAGACTTCTTCGATCAATTCCGAAGCGTTCCTTTCGTTCACTTAATCACCCTGGACTTTAGCTTAATGTGTGTATTATTTCCCACCCTATTAGGGGATGATATGGCTCGCAGGGGACTTAATGATTCTCGGATATTTTGGGCAGTGAGTTTAATTCCATTGTTAGGGGCCCTCGCCTATCTCTGCTGGCGTCCCCCTCTACCCGATTCAAACTCTTAACGATCGGAGTTGCTGTTAAAAATTTTTGGCTGGGTAGGAACACAACAAAGTTGTTGCTGAAGATCGGATTGCTGTGTCCCTACATCAAATCTCTGCAATTCCAGAGGTAGAAGTCCGATTCATTTGAGTTTCCCAACTCATGGCTCAATCTTCCAGTTGTTTCACTGATACTTCAACTGCGGTCACATCAATTGTACCGGGCGGAGTGAGACGGTTAAAATGTCCTTGCTCGACTTTGAGAGGTTCGCTGCAATTGGGACACTGACATTGAGTTTGGCTCAAAGCTGTAAATTCATAGTGACAGACTGGACACTGATCTTGAATTAAATTTCGGTTCAACCACCAGCGAAGCCCAACAAATGCGATCGCAGGTGCAATTACCAGGAAAGCCATCATAATTAAAATCGAATTGACCACCCAACCCAAACCAATAGACCCTAGTAACCAGGCGATTCCTAACAGAATTAGCCAATTACTAATACCAGAGAGGTTGAGTTGAAAGAGTTTGGGGCTGCCTTGGTTCACGGTTATCTCCTTAGGTATCCTTGCAGAGAGGGATACCTCTATCCTACTCACAAATTCAGAAGTTGTTTGACTCGCTGGGTGAAGCTATCCGTACCAAACGCAGTCAAAGTTTTTTGCCTTAACCAGTGGCGATCGCAGCGTTGGTCTGTTCCTCTCAACATTTCAATACAAGCAGTCGCCACAGCCTCTGGATCTCGGTGCGGCACTCGCCACCCCAGTTGACCCTCTTGCAGGGGATCGGCGGAACCATCAGCATCCCCGGCTAAAACCGGTATCCCGCAAGCCATTGCTTCTAGATAAGCAATGCCAAACCCTTCTTGAGAAGGCATACTGTAGGCATCAGCAAGGCGATAATGGGCAGCTAACTCTGCCGTCGGGACAAACCCAGCAAAGATGACGCGATCGCCAACTCCCAAATCTTGGGCAAGTTTCGCTAACCGAGGTTGGTCATCTCCCCGTCCAACCACCAGATATTTGACAGTGGGAAAAGCTTGTGATATCCCTGGCAAAGCGCGAATTGTGACATCCACACCTTTATAAATATCACCAGACCACAACCGCGCCACGGTCATCAAGACCTTAGCATCGTCAAGATTATACCGCTGAATTAAATTCTGTGGCTTGGGACCAGGTGTGAAGAAATCCGCATCAACAGTACAAGGCAATAATTGGAATTTGTGGGGATTTAGGTGATTCGGTGCACAAGCGCGATCGCGGGTATATCTGCTAATTGCCCAAATTTGATCGGCTTGTCTGAGTGCCTTTTGGTATTGGGGAGAGAGTGGTTCCCAAACTTCTTTACCGTAGGTAATCACCGTATAGGGAATTCCTAAGGGTTGACATAACAGTTGAATCAGAGGGGCGAGATTGATATGACCGCAGAAAACCCGTTCAGGTTTTTGCTGTAATAAACAGGTGAGTAAGGTCGTCGCAAATTTCAGCCGACCTAACCAAGGAGGTTGAGTGTTAAGATAATGAAATTTGAGCGCCTTTGAGTCAGAGAAATGCTTGCTATCGGGCGAATCTCGCAACAACAACACCTCTGCTTGGGGGAGAGAGTTGGTTGGTTTTACCAGAGAGAGGTAAGCTTTGAGAATATCTTTTCCATAGGATTGAATGCCACCCTCGCTGGCAAATATTTCTAAAAAACAGAAGATATATTTTCTGGTTGGCTCGACTTTATCATTCAATTTTTTAATAAACTCTTCAAACTCACGACCGCTCATTTACAATAGAAGATTCATGCGATTCTTGGTTCGGAAACAATTAGGAATTAGCAGGACCGCACTGGAAAACGACTGTCATCCAAAGAATCAATCAATTAAAGAACTTTGAACAGCATTAGTTCCGATCGGTTTTCAATTCCTTAAATAAATCAATTCCTCTTTCATCGTGATGAGCATTGACCTAAAAAACTCGACGCTTAAACTTTTAATTCCTAATGAATGACGCCCGTCTCAATTTCCTAACAGTACCTCAGCACTTCTAGAAAACTCACGGGCGTCAAATTTAAGCAAATCCCAATCTTAGAAAAGACCAAGAGTGAGAGACTTGTCAATCGGGAAGGTAGCACCAATTCCCAACCAAATTGTAACCGCTGTGCCAAATAGGAAAACAGCAACAGCAACTGGACGACGGAAAGGATTTTGGAACTTATTGACGCTCTCAATAAACGGAACCAGCATCAGGGCCAAAGGAATCGAACCCATCACCAGAATTCCCAAGAGTTTATTGGGGAGGATACGGAGGATTTGGAACACAGGCCACAAATACCATTCCGGCAGAATTTCCAGGGGAGTGGCAAAAGGATCGGCCGGTTCGCCAACCATTGCAGGGTCAAGGACTGCTAAACCAACGCACAGGGCAATAGACCCTAAAATTACCACTGGGAAAATATAAAGCAGGTCATTCGGCCAAGCAGGTTCGCCGTAATAGTTATGACCCATGCCTTTAGCGAGCTTAGCACGGAGGTCTGGATCGCTCAGATCCGGTTTCTTGATAGTTGCCATATTTGAGAGTTGTCTCCTTTTAGTTGTTAGCTCTCAGGAAATATGATGAGTTATGAATTTTGAATTTTCAACTCATAACGAGTAGGTGGGGTAATGAAGTCCCGCCTCTGCTACGATCCGCCCCTAAAAGCGGACACAGCGACGTAGCTTTTACAGTGGACCAGAGATGCCTTGCTTACGAATCATCAAGAAGTGCAGCAGCATGAACACTGCAATCAGCCAAGGCAAAACAAAGGTGTGCAAGCTATAGTAGCGAGTCAAAGTGCCTTGACCGACACTGACACCACCGCGAAGCAGTTCCACAATTAACGGTCCCACAAAGGGGATGGCTTCCGGTACACCGGAGACGATTTTAACAGCCCAATAGCCGACCTGGTCCCAAGGGAGAGAATAACCGGTCACGCCGAAGGAAACGGTGATGACTGCCAAAACCACACCAGTCACCCAGGTTAATTCACGGGGCTTTTTGAAACCACCGGTCAGGTAAACCCGGAAGATGTGCAGAATCATCATCAGCACCATCATGCTGGCAGACCAACGGTGAATAGAGCGAATCAACCACCCGAAATTAACTTCGGTCATCAAGTATTGCACTGAGGAAAAAGCTTCTGTTACCGTAGGGCGGTAATAGAAGGTCATAGCAAACCCAGTAGCAAACTGAATGAGGAAGCAAACAAGGGTAATGCCGCCCAAGCAATAGAAGATATTGACGTGGGGAGGTACGTATTTGCTGGATACGTCGTCAGCGAGGGCTTGGATTTCCAAGCGCTCCTCAAACCACTGGTAAGCTTTAGATTCGGTGACCTGTTTTGAGAACATGAAGCAAGAATTCCTAAAAGAATATTGCTGTGGGAACTTGGGGTTTTGAAAACATAAACGCCTCCACCCTGCAACACTGCGACCGAGTTGTGACGACTGCCGTCCAGCTTGCAGGCTGTTGCTTGTGTCGCTTCTCGCAGTCAACTTACCTGATTACATCGAGAGGGTGTAAAGGGTAGTAGTTGTCTACCTGCGTTTGACAAGGCTTGTTCCTAGCACCGGTAGAAACTTGAGCTCAAAGCCTCAGACAGTTGTCAGGTTTGATGGCCCATTACGGTCAAACAGACCGCCGAATCACTCACGGAACCAGGAAACAGAGGATTGTCCCCAGCGGGGATCGTGGCTTTTAGCGCTCCCCCTTTGATAAAAAATGTAACATAGCTACGCATTTCATAGAGCGATCGCTTTCCGCAGGATTTAAGATAGCATTTTCAGAACCTCGATCTGGTGCAGGTCGGTTCTTAAGTAAGCAGGCAGGCTCTCAGAGCGGTGGCAGGCCGCCTCAGCGTTAAAAATAAAACAGGTACTATGCACAAAAAAGTATTCCAGGTAGCCCTTTTACTCATCCTCCAAGTTGCGCTGGGGTTGAGCGTGCTGGTTGGGCCCGCAATGGCCCTAACCGAGGAACAGCAACTCTTAAGCGAAGCGTGGCGAATCGTGAATCGTTCCTACGTAGACGATACCTTTAACCATCGGAACTGGTGGAACATTCGAGAGGAGGCACTCAAGCATCCCCTGAACAATCGAGAAGCAACCTACACAGCCATTCAGGAGATGCTGGCAAATCTGGATGATCCCTTTACGCGGCTGCTCAAACCTGAGCAGTACCGCAGCTTACAAGTAAATACTTCAGGAGAATTAACGGGAGTGGGGTTGCAAATTGCGATTGATCCCCAGACGGGTGAACTGACAGTGGTGGCTCCTCTCGCCGGTTCTCCCGCCGATCAAGCTGGCATTCGCCCGCGCGATCGCATCATCAAAATTGACGGTACTTTAACCACAGCACTCACCCTTGACGAAGCCGCGGCTCGGATGCGCGGTCAAGCTGGGACTCCTGTCACGCTCACCTTAATGCGGGAAGGCAGCAGCGACCCAGAAGAGATTGAATTGTTGCGCGGTCGCATCGCCCTCAACCCAGTCTACGCAGAATTACGCTCTGCGCCGGAAAACCTCCCCATCGGCTACATCCGCCTCTCTCAATTCAGCGCCAACGCCGCCTCTGAAATTGCTCGCGCCATCGAGAGTTTAGAGCGACAGGGCGCCGTCGCCTATGTCTTGGATCTGCGGAACAACCCCGGCGGACTCTTACAAGCTGGCATAGAAGTGGCCCGCCTTTGGCTAGATGCTGGCACCATTGTCTACACCGTTAACCGCCAAGGAATCCTCGGTAGTTTCGAGGCCTCTGGGGATGCCTTGACTCATGCTCCTCTGGTGCTTTTAGTCAATCAAGGAACCGCTAGCGCCAGTGAAATTTTAGCCGGCGCTCTCCAAGATAATGGCCGCGCTAAGCTGGTGGGTGAAAAAACCTTTGGCAAAGGCTTAATTCAATCCCTATTCGACTTATCGGACGGCTCTGGATTAGCGGTTACAGTTGCTAAATATGAGACGCCCAAGCACACCGATATCAACAAACTTGGGATCGTGCCGGATCAAGTCGTCCCCCTCGAAGCCATCAAGCGAGAGCAAGTGGCGACAGAAGCAGATCGGCAATATCAAGCTGCTTTAGAACTACTGACCTCTCAGGCTGTTATGGCCGATGCAGCATAAACCTTGACAAGGGAACAGGGAATGGAGAGGGGAGGAGGCTCCTCCTACAAACAACCTGAATCGGAAGCGGGGAACTGGTGAAGCCAATGACTTAGGCTTCCCAAAGTCACTTGGTCAACAGGCAAAAGTCAAAAGAGAACTTTTTCAGCTCTATTGACTTTTGACTTCCCTTAGGGTTTAGGTGTTGGACCTTCGGGATCGTTCTCCCCTTTCTCCACCCAGATAATCTGGCGCTGCTGAGGATCGGTACGATTGGTGTGTTCTTGCATCACGCTTTTCGCCAAACTGGGGTCAAAATAGCGCCCTAAGCTGGCTTTGGCTCGATCGACTCGCCCTTGAGTTACTTGCACTTCCGCTCGAATTTCCCGCAGCTTTTCTTGTACCGCTCGGTGGCTGGGCAGAAGTTGTATGAGAGCGGAAGTGGCAACTGCTGAGAATACCAAGTTCGTGACTAATTTAGCAGTCGTTTCTAGGGCGATCGCTTGGTATGGGTGGCTTCGTGGCTTAGTACGACGGCGGCTAGCACGACGGGAATTTTTGACAGGTTTTAGTGGGGGAATCGCGGGTTGTGTCGCTTGCATAATCTTGGGATACCTTACTCGCAGAAGGTTTTCTAAGTCCGGAAAGTTTAGGATCGATGCACACCTGCCCCCGTTCCTCAGGCTGGTTGGTGGTAGGTGGTGACTCTTGTCTCTGGGTGCAAGCTTCCTGAGCTGCCTTCAGCGAGAAAGTTGCAAATTTCGGGTTCGATCTCGGTCGATCGCTCCCCATTGAGCCACCCATTACACGCTTCCTCTGTTCGAGATACTGAATCGGCGCAATCGATTTTGATTATCGCATTGAAAGTAGCTATCCATGTCAGTACCCCCCTGACGGAGTAGTACATAGATCCTGGTGAAATTATTTCAATTCTAGGAAATGACACCCCTGTGAGCCAATAAAACAGCCCGCCCAGAAAGCTGTGCCTCACGGATACCCAACTATTTACTCGATGCGAGTAGAAATGGTCAGGATTCGCTACAGCCAACTATCAAGGCAGGCTCCTTGTCGTTGTTACCGCTGGGGTTCTACTTGTAGAGTTCCGTGGCAAGCCGGAAGGCTAAAATTCCCGGAATTAAAGCGATTACCAGCGCGATGTACACTTGGGTATCTGTAAGAGACATATTGGAAAAACTCCTTCTCATGGGGTTGAGCTTTCACCAATTTCAGCTAAATTGGTCATTTTTGGAATCAATCTGTAACATAACTTCACTTCTCTCTGGATAAGGGATTGAGGGTTCTCAACCACCAATCAACCTTCCTTCGGGGGTTAAGGGACTTCAGTCACCGCCAGCGAAGCGAAAATGTCAGAGCGATCGCTTGAGTCATTATTTGAGCTTGCATAACAGCAACCAGAGGGTTGTTACCACTTGCTCAACAGGAGTCATCCCCTGTGGGACAAAACCTTGTGCCCGATCGATAAGGAGTCTGTCGCTCAAAAGATTGATTTTGCAGTGTTTCTCGCTTTCTGGGAAGGCTCTAGAAACCTAGCACCTCAGGTAGCCAGCGATTGATTGAAGCACCTTAAAATCTAAGTTTGAGGCTTCTCGGAAGATTTGAGTGACAGTCATAACCAACTCCAGCAAAGCCTGTAGTAGGTAAACTCCCGGCTGCCGAGACTGGGAACTCAGGAATCAGGGAAAAGACGAAGATTAAGAGGGAATTGAGCATAGTTGCTTCACTCTTGCTGCCTTTGCTCCAAATACCTCTGAGATTGGAAGATCCCCTCACCCAGAATTCCCTGAGTAAGTTAAGCTGAGTTAAGGTGAAGCTCAGGTTTCAAAGGGTAAGCTATTTAATCCTGAGTTCTTCATTAGCAATGTTAGGTGTAAAAAATCATTAATGTTAGATCAGTTTCTCGACGCTTCTCCAAATTTAGGAATTGACGCCTTTTTCTTGCTCGTTATTTTGGTGGGTTTAGAGGCAGTCCTCTCAGCAGACAATGCGATCGCGCTCGCCTCGATCTCTAAAGGCTTAGACGGTATCAACCAACAGCGTCAGGCTCTCAATTTTGGCTTGATTATTGCGTTCGTCTTGCGGATGGTACTAATTTTAACTGCTACTTGGGTGATCAAATTCTGGCAGTTTGAATTATTGGGAGCTATGTACCTACTGTGGCTAGTTTACCAACATTTCCAATCCAGCATGGACGAGGATGGAGAACATCACGGTCCTCGATTCGCCTCCGTCTGGCAAGCGATTCCCGTGATTGCCTTCACGGATTTGGCCTTTTCTCTCGATAGCGTCACCACTGCGATCGCCATCTCTGATGAAACTTGGCTCGTGTTGACCGGTGCTACCATTGGCATCATTACCCTGCGATTTATGGCGGGATTATTCATCCGGTGGCTAGAAGAATTCGTGCACCTAGAAGACGCTGGCTATATCACAGTAGGATTCGTGGGAATGCGATTGCTACTCAAAGTCATTAACGACAACCTTGTTCCTCCTCAATGGCTGGTTGTTGTGACGATTGCCTTGCTATTTGCCTGGGGATTTTCGGAACGCACTCCCACAGCATTCACCCAAGAGGAAAAAGAGGGAGACTCCTCAGAAACCGAAAAGCCAGAGCTTTGAGAGGGGGAGCTGTGCTATGCTGAATTACTGTAGGATTGGTGTTGTTAATTCCTGGAAGAATTAGTTCCTCCCAACTTAAGCATGAAATTACTGGGAAAAGCTTCATGTTTCGCCTTACAGATAGCGACAGTGACCTTCACAGCTCCCGCTTTTGCTGAAACTGTGAATATAACGCTGCTGCAACTCAATGATATCTATGAAATTACCCCAGTTGCAGGGGGAACTCGTGGGGGTTTAGCCAGGGTTGCAACCATTCGCCAACAACTCCTCCAACAAAATCCCCACACTTATACAATTTTGGCTGGCGATGCTTTTAGTCCTTCTGCCTTAGGCACTGCCAAAGTCAATGGCAAACCTTTGGCGGGTCAACAAATGGTCGCCGTGATGAATGCCATCGGCTTTAACTATGCTACCTTTGGTAATCATGAATTTGACTTACCCCAAGATTTATTTCTAGAACGGTTAAAGGAATCTCGCTTCACTTGGTTCTCTGGGAATGTTTCCGATGGCAAAAAACAACCGTTTCCCAATGTCCCTCGATCGGTGGTTTTTAATGTGAAAGGCGAAGGCGGTGCAGTGGTTCGAGTGGGATTAATTGGCGTGACTCTCGGTAGCAATCATGCCAATTATGTTACTTATACTGACCCTTTGACCACTGCTCAAGCAGAAGTTAAAGCACTCCAAGGAAAAGCAGATATTGTGGTTGCTGTTACACATCTTCCCTTAGAACAAGACCAAAAATTAGTCGAAGCAATCCCCGAAATTAAGTTGATTATTGGGGGACATGAGCATGAAAATATCCAACAATGGCGCGGGCAAAACTTTACTCCAATTTTTAAGGCAGATGCCAATGCTCGCACTGTTTATATTCATAATTTAGCTTATAATACCGAAACTCACGACCTCAAAATTAACTCTCACCTTCAACCAGTCACCGATGCGATTCCCGACGAACCCAATACCGCAAAAGTTGTCAAAGAATGGGTAGATCGGGGTTTTCAAGCATTTCTCGCCAATGGTTTTAATCCTGAAGAAATTATTGGTGAAACGACCCTCACTCTCGATGGCTTAGAAACAAGCGTGCGGAATCAAAGTACGACTTTGACTGAGTTAATTGCTCAAGCCATGTTAACGGAAGTGCCTGAGGCAGAGTTAGCAATTTTGAATGGCGGTGCAATTCGGATTGATGATACAATCCCTCCGGGAAAAATTACACAATATGATGTCATTCGGATGCTGCCTTTTGGGGGTAAAATTGTCTCGGTAGAAATGAGGGGTGAATTACTGCAACGAGTTTTGAATCAAGGCAAAGCCAATCAGGGAACCGGTGGCTATTTACAAACAGCGAATGTTAAGCAAAATGCAGCGAATCAATGGCTGATTAACGGACAACTCCTCACTCCTACAAAAATCTATCGAGTTGCGATTAATGATTTTTTAATCAGCGGACAAGAACAAGGCTTAGACTTTCTGAACTTACAGCAGCCAGGAATTAAACTCATCTCAGAAAAACGAGATATCCGCATGGCTGTGATTGCACAAATTAAACATCTTCCGAAAAGTTCCTCACGCTCGCTGAGATGGAACTTGCCGTCACCGTTGAGCTTTTTAAAATTTGATGCTTTTTTAAAGACAGGTTTTCAGTAAGCTCTAAAACTTTAATCCAGTTTCGCCTTCGCTGCCAACGTTAACCCTCGTTGAATCAGATTCGGCTGGGCGGTTTATTGTTTCTGCAAAATTCAGAAACAATGAACCGCAAACCATCAAGCAGAGGAACTCGAACTACTCAACCAGCCAAGAAGTTAAACTTGGCTTCCAAGGACTTAATTCCTCTTCCTTAAACCAAAGGCTAATTTCCCGACGACCCGTTTCAATCGCATCAGATCCGTGAATGATATTGCGGCCAACACTCACCGCAAAATCACCGCGAATCGTCCCTGGTTCTGCATTGAGGGGGTTGGTCGCACCAATCATTTTGCGTGCCGAAGCAACAACACCGTCACCTTCCCAAACCATTGCGACCACAGGACCAGACGTGATAAAGTCTACCAATCCCGGAAAAAAGGGTTTATCCTTGTGGACATCGTAATGCTGTTCAGCCAGTTCGCGGCTTACCATCAAGAGCTTTAAGCCGATCAGAGTAAAACCTTTGGCTTCAAAACGGCTGATAATTTCACCCACGAGCCCGCGTTGTACGCCATCGGGTTTAATGGCTAAAAAGGTGCGTTCCAAACTTAACTCCTAGAATTGCATCAATTTCTACAAAATCCAGATTAACCTGTTCGGGGCCATCGGTCATGGGCAATGATTCAGATTTGTTGGGGGGTTCCTGTTGAGGGTTTAAGGAGGGCGTTAGAGTTCGGTTGCGGCTGTGAGAGCATCAAGAATCATGGGTACTATCCGCGATCGCTCACAACTCTCGTTCTTTCCTCGGTCAACAGTCCATCCTCAACATACGTTAAACTGTCTATTCGACCCATCACTTACGAGGTTCCCGATCCCATGAGCGTCCCTCCAACCACCGCTCACTCCGATATTGATGTATCCTCTGCTCAAGAGCCAAAAGCTGAGAGTTTACCAAAGGTAGACATTCCTTTGAGGGTGAGCGATCAGCAACCCAAGAAATCTTGGACCCTCGAAGATAGCGAGAAGTTGTACCGCATTCAAGGGTGGGGAGAACCTTACTTCTCGATCAATGCAGCGGGTCGGGTGACGGTGTCTCCCAAAGGCGATCGCGGCGGTTCCTTGGATCTCTACGAACTGGTGGAAGCACTCCAGCATCGCAATTTGGGACTCCCCTTACTGATTCGCTTTTCCGATATCCTAGAAGACCGGATCGAACGCTTAAATGCTTGTTTTGCCAAGGCGATCGCTCGTTACAACTATAAAAATGTCTACCGGGGTGTCTTTCCCGTTAAGTGCAACCAACACCGCCACCTAATTGAAGATTTAGTACGGTTTGGTGAACCCCACCACTTTGGGTTAGAAGCGGGATCGAAGCCAGAATTAATGATTGCCTTAGCGACTCTGAAAACTCCAGGGGCACTATTGATCTGCAATGGGTACAAGGATCGAGAATACATTGAAACGGCGATGCTGGCCCAACGCTTAGGTCAAACTGCGATCGTGGTGCTCGAACAAGTCGAGGAAGTCTCACTCGTAATTGAAAGCGCCAAGCAGCTAGGCATTCAGCCAATTTTGGGCGTTCGAGCCAAACTCAGCACCAAAGGCATTGGTCGCTGGGGAAGTTCTACAGGCGATCGCGCGAAATTTGGCTTGACGATCCCAGAAATTCTCCGGGCTGTAGAAGAATTACGGCAAGCGGGGATGTTAGACTGCTTGCAACTCCTACACTTTCATATCGGTTCTCAAATTTCCTCGATTAGTGTGATCAAAGACGCGATCCGAGAAGCCAGCCACATTTATGTAGAGTTGGTGAAATTAGGAGCCAATATGAATTATCTCGATGTTGGCGGTGGCTTAGGTGTGGACTATGACGGCTCTAAAACCAATTTCCACGCCTCTAAAAATTACAATATGCAGAATTACGCCAATGATGTGGTAGCGGGGGTCAAGGATGCTTGCGACGAACGCAACTTATCGGTACCCATTTTAATTAGTGAAAGTGGTCGAGCGATCGCAGCTCACCAATCAGTGTTAATTTTTGATGTCCTGGGCACCAGCGATGTACCGAGGGGAGCCCCGAAACCTGCGAGCGAAACCGAGCATACAATTCCGCGTAATCTCTACGAAATCTATCAGTCGATTAGCCCGGATAACTATCAGGAAGTTTATCATGATGCGATTCAGTTTAAGGATGAAGCTATCAGCTTGTTTAATTTAGGATATCTGGGAATTGCGGAACGAGCAAGAACTGAGGAGCTTTACTGGGCTTGTTGTGAAAAAATCCAGGCGATCGCGCGTCAGAAGGAATATGTACCCGATGACTTGGAAGACTTAGAAAAAATTATGGCGTCGATTTATTACGTCAATTTTTCAGTCTTTCAATCCGCACCCGATAGTTGGGCAATCGATCAATTATTTCCCATTATGCCGATTCATCGGCTGACGGAAGAACCAACTCAGCGGGGAATTTTAGCGGATCTGACTTGTGACAGTGATGGCAAAATTGACCAATTTATCGATTTGCGAGATGTTAAACCGGTCTTAGAATTACATCCTCTGAAAGCTGGAGAACCCTATTACTTGGGTTTATTCTTGAGCGGTGCTTACCAAGAAATTATGGGCAATTTACACAATTTATTTGGGAATGCCAATGTGGTTCACATTCAGCTAACACCGGCTGGATTCAAAATTGAACATGTGGTCAAAGGTGATACCATGAAAGAAGTGTTAGGATATGTACAGTATGATGCGGAAAACTTAATTGAAAGTATCCGCCAACAAACAGAGCAAGCTTTGCAGCAAAATCAAATTACGCTCTCGGAATCACAACTGTTACTGCAAAATTACGAACGCAGTCTCTGTCGATATACTTATCTTCAATCTTAATCGGGCAAGGGAGAACGTTAGTCGTTAGTTAGTTGACCCCTAACGACTAACGATTCACTACTCATTCATTATGATTCAGCAGTTCTGCGATCGCTTGACCCTCTGTCGTCGGATGGTCCGGCATTCTGACGCGGGCATCGGTAATTAACCAATCCAAGGCCGCCGCTTGCACATCAATCGCAGCCCCGATCTTATCCACACAGTAGCGCCCAAAGACCAACTTATCTACCAGACGGACTCCGGGCCCCAAGCGGGAATAATTAAAAATGACGCTGTTTTCCACCGTCGCCCCACTGCATACCCAACAATTGGGACCGATCGCACTCGGACCAACAATTTTCGCCCCATCTTCAATTCGCGTCATCCCACCAATGTAAACAGGGCCCGTGATATCCACTTTGTCCCAATTCACCGCCACATTCAAACCGGTGTAAACCCCCGGAAATACTTCTTTGCCAGGAATTGAGACATTTTTGACCTCCCCCAGGAGGACACTCCGAATGGCCCGCCAATAATCAGGAACCTTACCAATATCCACCCATTCAAAGTCCATGGAAATGCCGTAGAACGGCGCACCGATCTCAACGAGTTGCGGGAATAGCTGGGAACCAATGTCATACTCCAAACCAGATGGAATATAGTTGAAAATTTCTGGTTCAAAAATGTAAATACCCGTGTTGATGTCGGTACTCAGAGCTTCCTCTACAGAGGGTTTTTCCTGAAAGGCTCGAATTTTCCCGGTTTCATCCGTAACCACGACCCCGTAGCTAGAAACCTCTTCGCGGGGAACAGACTTCATCACCACAGTGGCGATCGCACCTTTTTCTTTGTGCCACTTGACCGCAGTCGTCAAATCCAAATCAATTAAAGCATCACCACATAACACCACAAAGGTATCATCAAAAAAAGGGTAGAAATCTTGGATACGTTTCATACCCCCAGCCGACCCCAGCGCTTCCCCGATCAGTTCTCCTTCCACGATCCGCCCTTCAAAAGAATAAGCAATCTGTACCCCGAATTTTTGACCGTCGCGGAAATAGTTCTCGATTTCATTGGCTAGGTGCGAAACATTGACCATAATTTGGTCAAACCCGTGCTGACGGAGCAATTCAACCAAAAATTCCATCACTGGCTTTTCCAGAATGGGAATCAGTGGTTTGGGGATGGTATGGGTAATAGGACGGACGCGAGTACCTTTGCCGGCCGCCAGAATCATGGCTTTCATTCTTAAACTTCCTCAACCCTAGGCCATTAAACTGTAATCTACTGAGATCGAATCAACGAACCCATCTGCGCGATCGCAACCTGGCGATAACGCTGATGCCCCCGTTGATAGACTGTCTGATCGCTAGAACCTGACTTGCTTTCAGGTTACAAAGTACCAGGCTATCAAGTATTCTCCCAATTTACCTGGAATTACCAACTTCTGAATCACTGGGGCTTGAGGACTGGGGAAGGTTCATCCTCAACAGCCGTCTCCCCTCATCCCTCAAATCGCTCGAATCTTCAGGTCTTGGTAAAATTCCTCTTGTAGCAACTCTACCTTCGATTGAGCTGACAGTAGCAACAGTGCCCAAAAAACCCCTACAAGGTCTTTCTTGGGAGGATGAACCTCGCTGCTAGTCGTGGCAACCTCTGGATTTGCAGGACTGTGCCCATGAGTCCTCGGCCACAACTCCAACAGTTGTTCGATATCCAGCCAACCTTCCCCAAACGCAGCTCCTCGTTCTGCCAGAAACCGCTCTAATTCAGTTGCAGTTTCCACCAGATTTTCCTGGTGCGCGAGTTCCGCGATCGCGCGGGCGGCTTGAGCCCGCACCTTAGAGCTAGTACGACGCGGGCGAGCAGGCAAGATAGACTCCTCCATTGCCGCCTTCATCAGTTGCAATTGTTCGATCAGCTCTTGGAGACTCACAGGTCGTTTTCGCGGGAGTTGAGCCACCGCACGACGACGCAACTGGCGCTCTAGGTGTTGAATTTGTCGCCCCCCAGCTGTTTCAGGATCGAGCAGTTCCGACTCCTCTGACTCGTCGTTACTTGCAGCCGGTGGTTCTGCTGAGAGGACAAGACTCTCTGCTTTCAGCAACACCAGCATGGACGCATACAAAAACGCTTGCCCTGATTGGGACAGATCGGTAAAATCATTCCGTTGCTGGGAATCGTCAGTCGCTGTAAGTTTGCTCAAGCAGCGGTCGATCACTTCAATCACCTGGACATCCCAAGGATCGATTTCACCCCGTTCTGCGAGGTCAATTAAAATTGCGATTCCTTCAGAAAGGGCTGCGATCCCCTCTTGGGTGGTGGAAACGGTCATAGCCTCCCTTCATGATTACTCAAATAGCAGTTAGCTCTCACCTCGAAGTTGCGATCGGAGCGACAATTCATCGGTGGGGTCGTCAAGATTAAGGATGAACCGAAGTTGCCGTCTTGAATCTGACCTGGGATCAGCTGTTCTGATGCACTGATTGATAGTAGCGAATGGTAATCGCAGCAACCTAGGCTCTTTCTAGCTGTTTTAGCCTGGAATGTCTCTAACTGGCAATGACTTCTTCATGGGACTGACCCTCAGTGGTTTGGCTTGCAGGTGTTTCATGACCGCTAGCAGTCAGCAAGGCAGGGGACGCTTCTATTTCTGCCTGTTGAGTCTTATAGCGTTCGAGATCCTGCTCTAATTCCTGAATGCGCTGATCTTTTTCGCGGGTTTGACGGCTCTGCTCGCGGACTGTCAGCATTCGCTGCATTCTCGACCAGAGGCTGAAGATCCAGGCGAGCAAAGCTCCAAATCCTGTGGCTACAATGAGCTCAATGGAGAGGGGAGCTTGTACTTGCACACCTTGGACAATGTGAAGGGTGGCAGGCTCAGTATTTTCTAAGCTGAATAAAACCAGCGCTAAGCAAATCAAAAATATAAACAAGAAGTTGAGGGCGCGCATCATTTCAATTCCTGATCGGAATTTATCGCTTTTTATTGTAAAGCAAAATGCTAGCGTTCTCCTCTAACAGACTCCTTTCTCGTGGGGATTTTTCTAGGCTTTTTGCCCAAGGGTCTGTTGTTTCTTGCCAATGCCGATGGCTGGCAATAGCTGATATTTCAGATAGCTCCCAATCCCCACTAACAAGGCAATCACTACTGCACCAATTCCCACCGGGCTAGGGAGCCAAAAAACCGCTTCTAAAGTGTTAATTTCACCTGGCTTGAGTTTCCAAACAAGCTGCTGTCCATCTTGGAAGCTTTCTGGAGTAATCGCCTCGGCAACCGTTTGCACATTCTGAGCCCCCCAAGGCGTTTTTAAACTGAATTCTAACTCTAACAGTGCGCCGGGACTCACCAAAACACTGCCGTTGCTGGAGATCAGGGAGAGCGATCGCAAATCTAAATCTAACTTCACCCGATTCCGCAGCAACAACAAGAAATTGTTTTGATTAACTTTGATGTGGCAATCCAACTTAGGCAAATCTTCCGGGCGGGAGTTGACATTAGCAGGATTTTTCAGTTCAACCGGATTAAAAAATTGATTGAACTTTGCTTCTAACTCTGCCCCATTATTAAACGGAATTGTGACTAACACTTCCTGGTTGGATAGTCGCTTGGTTCTCCCTTCCAAGGACCTCACCCGTCGCTCTACACTCTTTAACCATTCCTGTACCGTGTCGTTGCTAAAACTGGTCAGCCTATCTCCCAGTTTGATATGTTGTACAATCTCGCCGTGAGTTTGGCTATCAAAGTTAACTCCGACATCATATTGAACGCAGCCAGTGAGTAAAGTAAACAGTAAAAAGGCAAAAGGCAATAGAAAAAGAAGCTGCTTTTTCCTTTTTCTTGTGTTTTGATTCACGATTGGCTCTTGCATACTCTACTCTGTCCTGTTTATGATTCCCTGGCTGCTACGCCCAACTGTTCAAAGAGCATACTTGGCAAATAAGCCCCGCCACCGACCCATTGAGGCTGGTTGCCCAAATCTACCAAGTGCTTAAAGGCTTCAAAAATACTACCTGCCACCATTGTATTCTTGACTCGACCCACTATCTCGCCTTTTTCTACCTTATAGCCTAAATCTAAGTTGACGGAAAATTCGCCAGCGAGCTGATTAGATTGACCGGCTCCTAAAACTTGATCGATGACTAACCCTTCTTCCATGCTGGCAATTAACTCGTGGGTGGGGGTATTTCCGGGAGCGATGCAGAGGTTGACGAGATCGGGACTGGGTCGAGATAAGCCACCCCGGAAACCGTTGCCAGTTGATTGAACTCCTGCGCGGGCGGCCCAGCGCCGATCCCAGTAAAATCCCATGACGGTGCCCTGGGAGATGAAGACTTTCTGTCGGGTGGGGGTGCCTTCATCGTCGAAGGGGCAAGCAGAGGGTCCGATCGCGGGATTTTCAAATAAGGTTAAGCGTGGATCGAAGAGAGTTTCGCCGATTTTATCCGCGAGGGGAGAAGCTTTTTGGACGACAACTTGGCCGGAGAGGATGGTGTCGAACAAGCCACCCAGGGTACTGGCGGCGGCTCTGGGAGCAAATAAGACGGGATAGGAACCGCTGCTAATGGTGGCCTGCTGTTCTGCTAAACGATATTTTTGCAGGAGGGTTTTGAGGATGTCATCGAGGTCGAGGGGGCGATCGCGGGCAATATCGTAGCTATAAGCTTGTAGGAAGTCTTCGCCCTGCACGAGGTTGCCAGAGAGAGCACCGCTGAGAATTTGGCTGGAGCGTTCGGTCCAGACATCCTGACTGGTGGCAATTTTAACGTGGCTTTTGCGGACGTGAAAGCTGACATCAACTAGGATGTTGGAGTTGTAAGTATGAACTTGGTCAATGAGTTGTTCGCCGGCGGTGACCAATTCCTGAGTCGTTGGTGGGATGAAACTGCTTTCAGGAGCACTCAGGTGGAGGTTGGAGGCAAGTTCAAAGTCAGCGACATCCCCGATGCTGGCTGTTTGAATGGCAGCTTCTACGAGATCGTCGAGTCGCGTTAAGTCGGTGGAACTCGCAAAACCAAGTTTGCCTTCAACGATGACTCGTAGGGCTACCCCTTGCAAGGCTTTGGTTTGGAGGGATTTGAGGCGATTATTTTCAAATTCGATCGGAGTGTCTTGGCTGGACAGGTAGTAAACTTCAGCGACTTGTGCGCGTTGGGAAGCCAATTTTAAGATTTGTTCTAGGGTGGAATCGCTCACGGTTAATTTAGTTGGGTGGTAATAGTGGGACTCAAGGGGAGAATTCGTGCGAGTGAGGCGAGAGGGTCCCTCTCTTAACTGAAATAAATCAAGCCTGCGACCGCCAATACCGTGCCCAGCAGTGCTACCCACAGGAAGCGATTGTCTTTGGTATTGACTTGGCTCAAATCGATGGGGGGCGGTGCCGTTGGTTTTTTGGGGGGGCGCTTCACCACGTCACCTGCACCTGGTTTTAAAATGCTAGCTTCATTGTCTTCTAAGGCTGCGAGATCCGGAATTTTCACCAACCATTCAGGGCGGGTGCTGAGTTTGGGCGCTTCTAGAATATAAAGTAATCGCTTGGCTTGCTGCCTGGTTTCGTATCGGGGATGACGACTCAGTTGCTTACAAAGCGCGATCGCCTCTGGGTTCTGTCCGGCTGCTTCATAAGCCGTCACCAGCCACATTTGCACTTCTCCTCCTAGGCGGGAGTTGCGATCGATCAAAGCGCTTGCTGCTTGTAAATGCTTGACTGCCTGACCATACTGACCCCGCTCAAAATGGGTTCTACCGACTTGGTATTCTTTTTGAGCAATTTCTAACTGTTCTGAACTCACCAGCCACCTTCTTCCACTCAACTCTGTACAAGGCTAGAACTCATCGTAGTTTTGGGGGGCCATCGACTCATTGTCCCGCTTCGAGCCTAATAGTCGCAGCCCTCTGGGTTCTACTTTGATTACAGGCGAAGAGCGGCTAGCACCTGTATTGCGGTCTTGCCAGTGTTCCACCTTCAAAGCACCCTTAACCCCGATCAAGCTGCCTTTGCGGACATAGTTAGCGGCCACTTCTGCATCCTTACCCCACAGTTCCAAATTAAACCAATCTGGCTGATCGTTATTTTTGGTCATGCGGTCAACCGCCAGCGTTAATTTACACCGAACAGTCCCTGACTCAAAATACTTCACGTCCGGGTCGCCACCAACGCGGCCGACTAGGGTCACAACATTCAGACTCATAACTTTTGGTTGGAGAAGATCTGATTACAGTTTAGCTACAGCCCTCTATCATAGAACCGTATCCAGAGGTTACTCATCTGCACTTAATCCGGATTCGGTTTCTTTGGTTCGGCAATATAGATTATGGATTCTTAAGGAATGTCAAGTAATCCATGAGTCGTTTCGACTAGACTCAGGATCAAAAACGTAATAGAATCCACCTCGGTTACACTTTTGTTACATTATCGCATAGCATTTCAGTTTAGGGGCTTACAAACCAGTGGGTTTTTTTAGTCGCTTTTCCTTGTCGAGGGACATGGGCATCGACCTCGGTACAGCCAACACCCTCGTTTATGTATCGGGTAAAGGTATTGTTCTTCAAGAGCCTTCTGTGGTGGCGATTGACCAAGACTTAAAAGTACCACTTGCAGTCGGCGAAGATGCCAAGAAAATGCTGGGTCGCACACCGGGAAACGTAGTCGCCTTGCGTCCGCTGCGGGATGGGGTCATTGCCGACTTTGATACCGCGGAACTGATGCTCAAAACGTTTATCCGGCGGGTTCATGAAGGCAGAACCTTAGTCGCTCCCCGCATCGTGATCGGCATCCCCAGTGGCGTGACCGGCGTTGAACGTCGGGCCGTGATCGAAGCAGCTTCGCAGGCGGGCGCTAGAGATGTTCGGCTCATTGACGAACCAGTGGCGGCTGCGATCGGAGCTGGGTTGCCAGTGGCGGAGCCAACGGGCAATATGATTATAGACATTGGGGGTGGCACGACGGAAGTCGCAGTGCTGAGCTTGCAAGGAACGGTGTTGAGCGAGTCAGTGCGAGTCGCTGGCGACGAACTCAACGAAGCCATTATGCAGTACCTGAAAAAAGTTCACAATCTGGTGATTGGGGAACGAACTGCTGAAGAAATCAAGATTCAAATTGGTTCCGCTTACCCCACTCACGATGATGATGACGCCATTATGGAGGTGCGGGGCTTACACTTGCTGTCGGGGTTGCCACGGACAGTCACCATTAAGGGGCCAGAAATTCGAGAAAGCATGACTGAACCGCTTTCGGTGATTGTTGAAGCAGTAAAACGGACTCTAGAGCGAACTCCTCCTGAACTCGCCGCCGATATTATCGATCGCGGGATCATGCTAGCAGGAGGCGGAGCACTGATGAAGGGATTAGATACCCTCATCAGCCACGAAACAGGGATTGTGACCCATGTGGCGGCCGATCCCCTATCCTGTGTGGTGCTGGGAACCGGTCGAGTTCTGGAGAATTTCAAACAATTGGAGCGGGTTTTCAGTGGGCGGTCGCGCCAGATGTAGCCAAGCGATTTTGGATTTTGGATCTTGGATTGGGGATTCCATCTAAAATCTAAAATCGTTAACCCTCACTCTAAAATCTAAGATATAAATTCTCCAATTATGCTAAAACACACGTTGCGTCGATGGTGGGATTTGCGATTGCAAATCGCAATCCTAGGTCTAGCTTTGGGCGGGGCTTGGCTGATACGGCAGACTCAAGGGTCAGCGCTGTTTGAAGTTTATTCTTGGGCAACTCGCCCCTTCCAAGCAAATCCCTATCAACAAGAGCAGTTACTCAATGCTCGCACAGAAGAACTGCAAGGCCGAATCACTGAATTAGAAACTCAAAATCAGAAGCTACAAGAACTCTTAGGTTACGTTGCGACACAGAAAGCCAAAGGAATTGTGGCTCCGGTTGTCGGTCGGAGTGCCGATCATTGGTGGCAACAAGTCACGTTGGGGCGTGGCAGTCGTGAGGGAATTCGACCCGGCTTTATCGTCATGGGACCCGGCGGTTTGGTGGGTCGAGTTGCTAGCGTTACGCCAGATACCAGTTTGGTGCTGCTGTTGAGCGATCCCACCAGTCGCGTTGGCGTCACCATTAGCCGATCGCGACACATGGGCTTTCTGCGGGGCAAAGGGAAAAACCGCGCTGTCATGGAATTTTTTGAGAACGCTCCCAATGTTAAACCGGGTGATGTGGTTTCTACTTCCTCTTTCAGTCAGTTATACCCTCCTGGTTGGCCGGTGGGACGGGTAGAGTCAGTGGATATGAATAAAGCTCCGGCTCCTGAGGCGATTATCAAGTTCACGGCTCCGATTCAGGCTCTAGAGTGGGCCGTTGTTTATCCCCACGATACGTCGGCTGTGAAAGAAACGGTTACTAAGCCGACCAAAGAGCTTGAGAAAGAAGCTGTTAAAGAGCCTGCTAAAGAGGAAAAAGGAGAACAGACCCCTTGATTCACGGAGTTCGGATGTTGCCCGTATCTCGCCAATTGCTGAGCTGGTGTGTGACGATTGGTTCTGCCCTTGCCTGTGTCCTGGTACTGCCCACTCGCCTACCGGGAATGGAACTGTTAGGTATTGGTCCTAACTGGTTGTTAATTTGGGTTGTGGCTTGGAGTATCAGGCGCAGGCGGACCCTGATGCAAGCAGCGGTGGCAGGAATCGCTTTGGGATTTATTCAAGATGGGATGACCGCTCCCCATCCTTCTCATGCAGTGAGTCTAGCCATTGTCGGCATCCTCACAGTTGGGTTGCGAAAGTTACGGTTGATTCCAGAAGATTTTATCGAGGAAGATTTTGTTAGTGTCGCACTGATTGTATTTGGGATGGCATTTTTAGCAGAAACTGTTACAGCATTTCAGTTTATTGGAAGTGGTGAGCGCGATTTAGCAGAAGTTTGGACTTATCACCAGCGGGTTGCTCTCTGTTCTGCAATTCTGAGTAGTTTGTGGGCGCCCGTGGTTTCTTTTCCGCTCAATCGTTGGGGGAGCTGAAAGTCGGGGTGAAGAACCGAGAACTGGTACAACCTAATAAGTGGTGAGCTGCACAAACGAGATCGGTCATGATGCGAGTGGGTTGGAGTTTTTGGAGTTGATAGGTGCTACGAATGCCACAAGTCAGAGCGATGGTGGGGATGCCGATCGCTTGCGCGGCTAAGATATCGGCTTCTGTATCTCCAATCATCCAAGCATCTCTGACTGAGGAACCGAGTTCTTCTACTACATCCGCTAAGAGTTGCGTTTTTAAGTCTGTATAGTTGTGGTAAGCAGCGTCTGTGACTTGAGTGCCACAGATGCAGGTAAACAGTCGAGCCAGACCATAATTTTGTAAGAGTTGTACTGCTTTGGCCGTCGGTCGCAAGGTTACTAGGATCAGTCGCACCCCGCGAGAGTGAAGCAGTGCGATCGCCCACTGCACTCCTGGCTGAAGTCGATCTAAGTGTAACAGGTCTGGCTGATTGACAATCTGGCTAACGCAGCCGAGAAACTTGTGAATTTGTTCGCCTTCTAGACCAGAACTCCGAGCAATTTCGACATCAGGGACTCGGTCTTGCTTGAGTTGCCAAAACTGTTCTTTACTGAGCCTCTGGACTCTGAGTCTCATACCTTGAGCTTGATAGACTGTTTGAACTTGCGTGAGTCCAAGTTGATAGGTGTTGTAATAGCGGTCAGATACATCAACAATGGGACCGTCCAAGTCGCAAAATACAGTCATTCTTGGGGAACTTTCATCGCAACACATTGCCCTTCGGGGTGACTGAGTATCTGAGGTGACTGTGCTTCGCATAAAAGGTTACTTTAAGGAGTGATTTAGATACATTTCTTTACCTTAGCAAGAATGAGATAAGTTTTCATAGGATTTTTTTCAAAGATACTATTATAAAAAATTATGATGTGGTTGAGTTTGCCTGACCGAGTTGCCAGCAACATGGAGGCTCCGCTTGGCGTAATCAACGCTGTCTCTTGATGGAGACTCATCCCTCACTGACCATCCTCTGTGACTCGCCCTTGCCAAAGGAGCAAATACATGGTATTGATAACAGGCAAGCTTCTCCCCGAACCAGCCAACAAGCCAGAAACAGGAGAGAGATTCAAGACGGTTAACAAGAGGGTAGGAGTCTGAGTTCCGAGTATTTACCAGCTTGGTCAAGATTGCACAATTTCTGAAATCTGAGTGAGTGGTAACTTGAGCAAAATTTATCGTTCTTTAAGTTCATTCCTAGGGGATTAGCAGAATTGACACTGTAGCAAAAATATCAATTTTCAGTTAAATTCAATCAAAAACTCAATTGAAAATCAGCTCAAAAAAATGATATAATTATGCTTGTTGTAAAGAAATTTAACTGCCCATGCTAAAACATAGTGATTTTGTCAGAAACTCCGATACCAATCGAGTTGAAGTCCTCTCAGAAGCATTGCCTTACATTCAACAATTTTCCGGTCGCACAATCGTTGTTAAATATGGCGGTGCGGCAATGAAAGAAAGTACCCTCAAAGACAAAGTAATCCGGGATATCGTATTACTCTCCTACGTAGGAATTCGTCCTGTTGTCGTTCACGGCGGTGGACCAGAAATTAATGTTTGGCTGGGAAAACTAGGCATTGAACCACAATTCAAAAATGGCTTGAGGGTAACAGATGCCCCCACCATGGAGGTTGTGGAGATGGTATTGGTAGGTAAGGTCAATAAAGAAATTGTGTCTCTGATCAACCAAGCAGGCGGTCGTGCTGTGGGACTCTGTGGTAAAGACGCCAATTTAATTACAGCTCGACATCAAGGTCAAGAAGAGATTGGCTTTGTTGGCGAAGTCAGCAATGTAAATATCAAAATTTTGGACTCTTTGGTTAATAGTGGTTATATTCCGGTGGTATCCAGCGTAGCGGCGGACGAAACGGGACAAGCTTATAACATCAATGCTGATACGGTTGCTGGTGAAATTGCTGCTGCATTGGGAGCAGAAAAGTTAATTCTCCTCACTGACACGGCTGGAATTTTAGAAGATTATCACAATCCAGATACTCTGATTGCTAAGTTAGATATTCAAGAAGCTCGACAGCTTATTGAGTCAGGAATTGTCGCTGGGGGGATGATTCCTAAAGTAAATTGTTGCGTCCGTAGTCTCGCCCAAGGTGTCCGCGCTGCTCATATTATTGATGGTCGAGTTCCTCACGCTCTGCTGCAAGAAATATTTACAGATGCAGGCATTGGTTCGATGATAGTTGCTTCAGAATTTGCTTCTAGATAATAGGAAAAAGACTGACCCCTGAAGGTCTCATCATGCTGAAAAAGGGGAAGCCTAATCATGGTTTCCCTTTGCGTTTTCTGCCATTTTCACTAGGAAGTGTGACCTGAGGACAAGGAGCAAATTACAATTTTCTAGAGGAGCCACAAAACAATAGAATGACTGCTCTTGTGTTAAATTGAAGCTTAATCCATGACTCATCTCCTGTTTTTTAATAAATTCTTATGTCTACATATTCCACAATCACGGCAGCGATGTTGCAGGCAGCGAATGCTCGCGAGACGGCGCTCCCCCTGCGGAATGCTGCTTGCCAATCGCGCTTTTTTCTCCAGCCTAACCCTAGCTCCAAAGTTTGCTTATTTTTTCACGGGTTTACAGCAGCTCCCTTTCAGTTTGTGCCGATGGCAGAAACTTTTTTTCGAGCTGGTTATAACGTCTTAATTCCTTTATTACCCGGTCATGGTTTAGCGGGAAATTGGAATGAAAATTGCCCACCGCCACTGCCTAGCGATCGCACGATTTACCAACAATTTGCCCTTGATTGGCTGCAACAAGCCAAATCTCTGGGCGACCAAGTGATTGTGGGAGGGTTATCAGGGGGAGGGACTGTTGCTGCATGGTTAGCTTTAGAACGCTGCCAAGAGATTAACCGCACTCTCTTATTTGCTCCGTATTTAAGTAGCAGCAATAAGGTGATAGATTTATTCGTCCGCCACCTCCATTCTTATTTTGAATGGACGCTGAAACCGGGAGAACAACCGCTTGGTTATACGGGTTTTCCCATCCCGGCTCTGAAAGCAATTTTAGACATGGGACAAGAGATTCTCAATCGCGCCAAAAATAGCCCAGCACCACCGATGTTTATCATCTCAAGCGCGAGCGATCGCTCGGTCAGTAATAGCGACCACCGAGTGTTATTTGAAGAAGTGCTGAAGTTGCAGCCGATGACTTGGTATCACTCCTTTGATCGAGTGCTGGATATTCCCCATACCATGATGATTAAAGAACAAGGGAATAACTATCAAGACTTGTTAATTACAATGGCAAAAGCTTTTGTAGAAAGCCAATTAACTTGGGAGGAAGTTGAGGAAATTGGTTATCGTATGACTCAGGGAAAAACCTTTAACCAGGTAGTTGATGAATTAAATTTGAGGGAGAAGGTTTCCCTAGATATGCCGGCAATGATGACGATGGTGGATAAGAGAGCAATTGTAGAAGAACGGAACCCCAATGCTCGCCATAGTTAGGGGACAAATCACTTAAGGGGTGTCTTCGTCACTATAGACTTCTGAGCTGGTGTGAGTGTAGCTCTTAGAGGCTCCTCCAGAGTAGCGATCGCTGTTGAACGAATCCCGCAGAGCCATAGAACCTTTTGGGGAGAAACGGTCTGAAGAGCGACGAGTCGTTGATGAACTAATAGGTTTACGAGTTAAAGTTTTCCAGGCAACCCTGAGACCGGTCAAAAGGCTCTTGGTCGTGGTTTGCACCTTTTGGGCTTGCTTTTTAGCAGTGCCAATGCTCTGATCGACTTGCTTGACGACCTCACCTGCCGTTTGGACGCCTTCAGTAACTTCATCTGTGAGTTCGCTGATTTCCAAACCGGTGAGGCGGATGGCTTCCAAGGTGGGCGGAAATTCCCGGTGCAGGGTGTCAGCTAACTTTTCCACACTGCGGGCGGCCCGCGCCAAAGCTTGGACGGCGGGCAATAGAGTGATTAAGACAGCACTGAGGCTGACTGCAACAAGCAGAATAGATAGTCCTAACCAAAAGAGGGGGTCAGTCACGGGAGCTAGCAGACGAACGAAAGGATACAGAGTAGAAAAGGTGCGACTGTTAGCGGAGGCGCTGGGCTGAGCGAACGGAAAGGCGAGGATCGCCGGAATTTTCCGTGGGTGGTTGGGATAAAGTTTGGTGTTCGCGCATGGAGGCTTCAAGTCCGGCGGCGATCGCCTCTTTGAGTCTGGCGAGGGTTTCATCCCAGTTTCGCAGAGCTGTTTCTGAGAGGCGATCGGCTTGTAACTGAACGCTCGTTGATAAGTCTTCTGCTAGTTCCGGTAAGGCGTCGGCCGATTTCTTTAAGAGTCGTCGCGTTTCCGAACCCGTGCGCGGAGCAATGAGTAAACCAGTCGCGGTGCCAAGCGCTGCTCCTAACAGAAGTCCGCCAAGAAAGAATCCAGAACGTTGATTTGACATTTTTATAGCTTCAATCCTTAAACCAATTTTAGGCGGGTTTACCCACTCAAAGCGACCTGCAAGGGCAGAAATATGATTATAGAGATACTCCCTTAGGCTCAGGCAGGGCCGATCGAGTGAAAACAGGAAAAAAGGCGAGGGAGATCGAGGGCAACACGGCGAATGGCTTGAGTAATCGAGTCAGAGCCGTGTTCACGAAACAGATTCACGACAATCGCGAAATTGACCAAGGCATTGCCATCATACACAGCAGCATAGACCCCCTGACTCACGCTAAAAGCGGAGACTAAGGCGACAAAGTCTTGAAAGGACTGGTCATAATCCCCCACACTGACTTTGATGCCTTTGCCGTCTATCGCCATCTGAGAGTGGGCTAAATTTCCGAATTCTTCCTGTACCAGGCATGAAAGGCAGCCGTAAAGGAGACAAAATTGACCCGGACCATGCGGCGAATCGTTGAGAGACTGGGGGGCATTTGTGGGGTAAGCAGAACAGTTCTAGGAGTTCTGCTTGATGACGAGTGACAAACTCTGCCAAAGGACGATAGCCGGTGTAGCCACTCATGGTTCCCATAATCACCAGGAGCAAGATGCCCAAAGGGGATAGTTGGGCTTAGAGCGGAAGTCTTGAATCTGTTGGAGGTGTTCCATAAGGTTCATGCTTGAGAAGATGGAGAGAGCAACTTCTCCATTTTCTATTTTCTACACTCGCTCGATCCGCCCTGCTTAGGCTCAGGGGGGACTTTGATGAGTCAACTCGCTCCCCCTATTCTCCTTCTAGCTGCCGGCGATACTCGTCGGCCGATAAAGCATCCTCTAAGTCACTGGCGTCTTTGATGCGGACTTTCACCAGCCACCCTTCCCCGTAGGGATCTTCTGCTAATTGTTCTGGATCCTCGATCATGGCTTCGTTGCGTTCGATGACAGTACCTGCGATCGCTGAATAGAGTTCTTCAACTGCTTTCACCGACTCGATGGTGCCAAATCGTTCTCCCTTCTCTAAGGCATCGCCGACTTCTGGCAATTCCAGAAATACGATATCGCCGAGTTGATCGACTGCAAAGGCACTGATGCCTAGGGTGGCAATTTCGCCGTCAAGTCGTACATACTCATGGCTGTCTAGGTATTTGAGGTCATCGGGGTATTCCAGGGACATTTCAATTCCTCAACACAAAAAAGCTTTCAGTGAGCCATCCTAGAATGTTTTAGCTTAATTCGCCAGCAGTCCAATCTATTTGTCGCGAGCGATCGCCAAGGAAGTCTACTAGGATCGGGAAAACGGTCTCAGTTCGCTATGAACAAAACCAGGATTAAACACTTACTGATTGGGGAATTTTCTTGGCAACGTCTTGTCCGTTCTGTAATTTTTATCTATGCTTTTCTGTGTTTCTACGCATTTTTTTTGACAGACCGCCAAATCTTTCAACCCCAAAAGGCTAGCTATCAGGACTCTGCGACGATTCTCAAGCTGACTTCTCGACCAGGGATACAAATCTCGGCGGTTTATCTACCGAACCCTAAAGCTTCCTATACCATTCTCTACAGCCATGGCAATGCTGAAGATTTGGGAGAGATTCAGCCAATTTTAGCAAAACTTCAAGCCCTAGGGTTTGCTGTGTTTGCCTACGATTATCAAGGGTATGGAACCAGTCAAGGTACTGCTTCTGAGTTGGGTACTTATCAAGATATTGAAGCGGCTGAGCGTTATCTAGTGGAGAAGTTGGGAGTATCGCCACAGCAGCTCATTATTTACGGGCGATCCGTGGGTTCTGGGCCTTCGGTAGATTTAGCAATGCGCCGACCTGTGGCAGGGTTAATTGTAGAAAGTGGATTTTTAAGTGCGTTTCGAGCGGTGACTTACATTCCGCTCACACCGTTTGATAAGTTTGCAAATATTGACAAAATTTCTAAAGTGCGCTGTCCAGTCTTAGTCATTCATGGTCAGGCGGATGAAGTGGTTCCCTTCTGGCAAGGCGAACAGCTTTACGCTGCCGCCCCTCCACCAAAGTTTCATTTGTGGGTGGAGGCGGCCGGTCACAATGATGCGATCGAGGTCGCAGGCGATCGCTACGATCAAACTCTGCGGAAGTTTGCTCAATGGTTGAAGTCTAGGACTGGAAACCCCGCCTCTTAGCACCAGTCCTTTTCAGAGGACTTTAACCATGAGACGGGAGTTTTAATCCTTGGCAAACGGTGTCAAGAGAATGAGCTTACCAACTCTCTCTTAACGAGCATCTGAGTCGCGTTTGAGAGGAGGTAAATTTGGATTTCTGGGGGGATAAGTATTGGGCGTGATACTATTATTAATGATGGAATCTGTTTCCTTAGATTCCTGACCCATGTTTGTTTCATTGTTAACATTCGGTCTCATCTCAGTCTCACTGGTGTTATCAGACTCAGGCATCCTACTATCAGGCATCATGCGGTCATTTGTGTTACTTCTACCCGGTGAATCCTGGTTAACTGGGTAGATATTATTAGAATCACCAGTTGTGGGAGAGGGAGCATCCGTCGTCCCCCTAGGCAGGGTGTGAGCGTCACTTGGTGAAGAAGTATTTTGGGAAAATGCAGGTAAGCTGAATAAAGAAGTCGCCCCCAAAATACCCAAAAGGCTGGCCAAAACTTTCAGGGATTTGCTGCGTGCTGGGAACTGAGTTGACATTTGGATTCTCCTGTTGGTAAATAGTGGGTTCGCACACTTTTCTGCTGTTTATCGTTAGGAGCCTCAACAGAAAACCTGTGAACAATTCAATGCTTTTTCTCTTCTACTTTTATTAAAGCTTGTTTAACAAATCGCTAAATCCACCAAGTTGTAGAGATTGAACTCCCTCTAGGTAAATAGAAGTTGGGGTAACATCAACTCAAAGTCTCTAACTCTAGGGAGAAGTTTTTTTTAACTCATCTTCTAGAGGTTGCTAAAGAGAGGGTTGACAGCGAAGGGTGGAAATTCTTGTCTCGGAGTCGCTACCCTTCCGATCGGGACGAAAATTCATCTTTAAGTTGTTTTTAAACTCCAGTGGCGATCAAATGAAGACTTCAATCCTTAGCAAGTTCGTAGGATAAGAAAATAGTCTTTCTCAAACAAAAAGAGCTTGA
>JBLNEP010000102.1:0-9571 GCA_050262755.1 Actinomycetota bacterium
AGACATAGTTACTATGCTATCTCTAACTGGGATTTCCTGTTCAACCTCAACATTGAGGAAGCATCAGCGATAGGAAAGAATGCTTAAGAAACTTACACCGCTGAGTCTTGCTAGGTTTACCTAGATTTTTAAAAGCGGTAATTACCCTCTGTTAGATGGGGCAGGGTTCGTTAAAGTTCAGATGGGTGATTCAAGTTATGCTGAATTTTTGACTGACGTATAGTTTGAAACTTTAAATCTCCCTAGGTTCAGAAGCGCAGCATCTCCTGGTTTCTCCCTGGGTAAGGGACAAGGGGAAGCTGACTCCTCCCTCTCGATCGGAACCAGGAATGTTCTCTGTTTCAGGCTTAAGAAATCATGAGACCTAATGGCGGAATGCGATAGACAAATCACCGCAGTATCAAATGCTTGCTCGCTTTTGTTCCGGGTAGAAACATAACGAGGCGATCGGCATTAGTCTTCTCAGTGCGGTTACTACATCAGTTGCAAAACTAAGCAGAAGTTTTTGGGGGGTAGCCATGGCACCCAACCCTGAATAAGGGTGACTTCTGCATCGCTTTTTAACTGGATAAAACTATGGCAAAAATTGCCGGAGGGAGAGGACTAGACCCGCGATCGCACCTCCCAGTAAAGTTAAAGTTGCTAAAGAAGTAAGTCCAAACCCTAGGGTGCGTTTCTCAGCCGCTTGGTAATAGCCCCAAGCAAACAAAATTCGCCCTACTAACCAGACTGCACCGATCCCACCCGCCCATAAGGGGCTGATCCATAGTGAAAAAAGCCACAGAGAAGGTAAGAAGAGGATCAGTTGTTCTAAAGTGTTTTGCTGAACCCGGAATACTCGCTCAAAATCGGGATTTCCTGAGGTTGCGGGAGGTTGAATTTTATGTTTAACTCTGGCTCGACCGACATTGATAATCGTTACTAAGTAAAACAACAAAGCTGAAACAGTTACTAAACTCGGCCAAAGACTTAAGGTTTGTTCTTGCATAAGGGTTGAAGATTGTTGTCAGGTTTGCTTAGGTCAGAGGTCAGACTCTCCATGAAATTAAGCTAACCAGTGGCTGATTTTTTACTAGAATTTCGGGAGAGTTTCTGATTGAAAACGAGCCAGTCTGCCACGAGTTACTGAACTCGCGTAGGCGAGATGCTTGCACCACTAGCCATCGTTTTTTTGGGATTCATTGAGAGCTTTTCATTGCATTTGCTTTGAGCTAGGGTTATTCCTTGGGAATTCTCTTTCACTAAACCTAACGTAGCAGTTCTTCAAATTTTTGCTGATTCCATAGTGACTGATAAAGCCCTGATTGCTGAACTAATTCTGCATGAGTACCAGCTTGGACTATTTGCCCTCGATCCATGACAAGAATTCGATCGGCGGTAGCAGCCGCAGACATTTGGTGCGAGATGAAAATGACTGTTTTCTGTTCAGTTCCTCCTGCTAGATTCTTCAAAATCTCCGTTGCTGTTTGATTGTCAACACTGGAAAGGGCATCATCTAAAATTAAGACTGGAGCCTCTACAAGCAGAGCGCGAGCTAATGCCATCCGCTGCCGTTGTCCCCCAGATAACGTAATGCCCCGCTCCCCGACGACTGTTTTATATTGATGGGGAAAATTAAGGATTTCTGAGTGAATTTGCGCTTGTTTGGCAGCATACTCAATCTCTAAATCTTCTGCTAAGGGGTTGCCGTAGCGGATGTTATTTTTAATGGTGGTGCTAAAGAGAAAGCTTTCTTGAGGAACATAGGCAATCGCACTCCGTAAATCGGCTAACCGCAGCTGTGTAATGTCTTTTCCATCCAAAAATAATTCATCGATCGCAATGTCTAGTAACCGTGGTAAAGCATTTGCTAAGGTTGACTTGCCAGAACCAATCGGTCCGACAATGGCAACGGTTTGTCCGGGTTGAATGGTAAAGTTGATGCGATCGAGGGCCGGTTTTTTTGCTCCTGGATAAGTATAGCTGAGGTTACGAGCGCTCAGCCAACCTTTAATGGGTTGTGGTAAGGCAATGGAGTTAGGAACATCCTGAATTTTTGGCTCGACGGTGAGAATGGATTCAACGCGATCGATGCTGACTTCTCCTCGCTGATAGGCGGTAATTGTAAAACCAAGCAATGCTGTGGGGAAAACGAGACGTTCTACATAGAGGAGGAGTGCCACAAAATCGCCGACGCTAATTTCACCGCTGGCGATCGCACTCGCGCCGGTTGCTAGCAGTACCAGCAAACTTAAACTCGCTAAACTGCCGAGGATGGGAAATAGGAAGTTACGAGTTTTTGCAAGTTCTAAATTTGCTGCTAAGAGTTGCTGATTTGAGGCGCGGAATGCTTGGCGTTCATTCGCTTCCTGAGCGTAAATTTTAATCAAAGCGATGCCGCTCATGTCCTCTTGGATCAAATCGCTGATGCTGGACAGTTCCTCTTGGACTACAAGCTGTTGTAGGCGGAGTTTATCACTAAAAACCTGTACTAACACCAACATCAGGGGATAAACTGCGATCGCCAGTAGCGTGAGTCGCACATTGATCCACAGCATCACGGGTAACGTCATCCCGTAGGCAAAGATGGTATTTGCCAAACTCAGGATCGCAAACCCCAACAGGCGACGAATATTATCGACATCGCTGGTAGCGCGGTTAATCAAATCTCCGATGGTGCTACCACCAAAGTAAGATGGCTCTAAGGTCAACAGGTGATTGAATATCTTTTGCTTGAGGTCAAATTCTACTTGGCGGCCAACCCCAAATAAAAAGATTCGCGATGCCATCCGAATCACCCACATAATGGAGGCGAGGGTGAAAATGAGCAGCACATCTTGGAATATTTTGTCAAATTTCACCGCAACTTGGAGGTCATCCACTCCATTACGGATCAACAGGGGAATGTAAACACCCAAGGCGTTGACAATGAAGAGGGAGACTACACCCCATAAAGCTTTTTGCCAGTGGGGTTGTAGGTAGGCAGTGAGTTTTTGGAGTCGAGAACGAGCCATCAGTTAGGAGCAGGCGCACAATAAAGTTTAGATTCATGTCTAGCTTTATCGTAAACGAATTACTGGCAGGGCGTTCAGGTTTTCGCGTTGGTTCTGGTTATCGTGAGAGTTTATAGCAAGTGATTGGTGAGGATGCCTCTGTCCAAAGTCTGCTATTCTTAGAAGAATATGGGTTCAAACTCATCTTTCAGAAAAACTAAGGCAAACTCTTCTCATCGAAGTTAAGCGATCGCAGCCTTTCGCTAATTGTCGGTGCATCAATTCTTCCTGAAATTGTGCGATCGCTACCGAAATCACTGTGCAGTAGCGTCTACCAGCACAGTAAATTTACCATGTCACAAATTACAACAGACGATAAAATCAGATTTCGGGGTGTGTGCCTCAATGGCCCTCTTAAAGGAAAGGAGATCGAAGGTAAACTCAACATTGAGTTCAACATAGAGTCAATTAAATCTAAGAGGAAACCTGCTGAGACTGGATGGAGTTCAATTGTGGCGATTGGGCTGTTATTGTTGGGTTTAAATGCGGTTGCATTTAACCGGCCTGATGTCCCACCCACTCGCTCGCCTTCCTCACCTTCTAATCAAGAAGTGCCTCAATGGGTTGAGGATCAAGTTTCAGCTTATGAAGCTAATTAAGGTTGACTGCGCCACCTGAAAAGTTATCCCATTTTTAGGTAACTTGACCTTGAATCTGACTCCCTCTCAACCTCCCCAATTTATTGGGGAGATGCCTAGGGAGTGAGGTTAATTTGAGTCAAGGTTTATCGTTTGGGACGGCAGGAGCTTCGATTTAGAGAGGAGTGATTGAGATGTATAAACCTGAAGAACAGCCAATTTAAGGGTATTTCTGCAAATAATCCCTATAAATGCCAAAATTTTTAAGGCACTCTAAAGTTCAAATCTCCTAAACAAGATATTCCTAAAAAAGCTCGAACTGGGATTTAATTCGAGTTTAATTTTTTTGGTTTATGCCTAAATTTTGTCCCGAAAAATCTGATTAATTTGACAGACGCTCACTCCCCGCAAAAATCTCCTGGCTATCCCTCATCTTCAGGTTTCCAATATTCTGTTAACAACTGCTAATTTTAAATATTTGGAGCCAACCATCCCCGTAAGAAATAATATAAATAAGCGAGATACTCATCAATCACTCGCGTTGTGATTAAGAGCGCTTCTGCACTGGGGAAAAAGTCTCCCCCTCCAATGCGGCGCTGGAACCGATCTGAGGATTGAAAAGCATAGAAATTAGTCGCTCTCGGGATGACTTTAATTCCTACCTCTGCAAAAGCCAAGCTGGCCCGACGAATTTGAACCGCAGAGGTCACAAGGATCACTCTGCTGCCCAGTCCGCGCCTATTTAATATTTTTTTAACTTCTTCAGCGCTACTACGCAAAGTCATTGATTTTTGCTCCAGAATAATGCGTTCTGAAGGCACACCCATACTCACTAATAATGACTTAATATCTTGAGCTTCACTCACCTGACCTTCTAATTCAAATCTGGGACTCGCGCTAATAATAACATAAGGTGCTAATTCTCTTCGATACAGTAAAGCTCCGAAGGGAATAATATCGCCTCGATCGGTCAGTTGAATAGAAACACGGTCGGGAATTCGAGCTTGAGTAGTTCCCCGACCTAGTAAGACAATGGCTCCGGCTGTTTCTCGACAGCAAGCATCAATTTTAATCGCCTGAACTGCTTCTCCTTCTGCTCTTTCTGCCAGCCAAAATGCTATAATTGGTAAACTAGAAAGAATTAAAATAACTAAGGCTACAATGAGCAGGGTAGGTGCAGGATTTTTGATGCCTCCGTTGGTGATGAGCGTGGTAGCAACTACTAAAAGGGTGAGCGATAATCCTAGAGGTTTGAGGAGAAAAGAGAGGACACTGGCGACCGCAGCACCGATCATATTATCTGGGGCGAAAAATGCTAAGATTAAAAGCGTAACGATGAGCATAATCGCCAGTCTTTGGAACACGGGACTGTCTTTTTTTCCCGCTTCATCCCACAAATTTTTTATGATAAAAATAATGAGCAGAGTAACGATAATTCGAGAGAGCAGTACAAACATTTGATCGGGGAGTTGGGAGTCAATGTTTACGGGTTAGGGATGAGTCGAGAACACAAGTAACCAGAAAATTTTGAGCAGTTGCTACTGAGAACGAGATGACAGAAAACCAGTGCAATCGATGCTAGAAATTGAAGGGGAGGAGCTGTAGATTGGCATTTGAACTTAAGGGCAACGGTCAACAATCAATCGATCTTGACCGCTGACTAATTTACTGTCGTTTGAGTCCCTGACGGATTGCCTGCGTTACTGCTTGAATAATTTTCACGCGGGCAAAATACTTGTCATTAGCAGCAATAATGGTCCAAGGAGCTGCTGGCGTACTGGTGCGTTGGATCATGTGATTGACTGCTACTTCATAAAGAGGCCATTTTTCCCGATTTCGCCAATCTTCCTCAGTCAGTTTATATTGCTTCAGGGGATTATTTTGGCGATCGGTAAATCGCTTCAATTGTTCTTCTCGACTAATATGCAGCCATAACTTGACGACAACATAACCTGCACTGGTTAATTGCTCCTCAAATTCGTTGATTTCCTGGTAAGCGCGACGCCACTCCGGTTCGCTTGCAAACCCTTCCACCCGCTCCACCAGTACCCTGCCATACCAACTGCGGTCAAAAATAGCAATCTTTCCGGCTGTTGGCAACTGCCTCCAGAAGCGCCAGAGGTAGTGATGAACTTTTTCCTCATGGGTGGGAGCGGCAAAGGGACTGACGACATAGCTGCGGGGGTCTAAAATGTCTGTTAAGCGCTTGATGGCTCCTCCTTTGCCGGCGGCATCCCACCCTTCAAACAGAACGAGCACTGGTATTTGGTGTTCGTAAATGCTGAGTTGTAATTTGCTCAAGCGAGCTTGTTCTTCGCGGAGTTGTTGTTTGTATTCGTCCGGGGAGAGTGCTTGAGTCAGATCGACTTGGGCCAAGAAGTCGGGTTCTGTGGGTTCTAAGTGTTCTTGAACCAACATTTTCACCGGAGCACATTGAATATGGAAGCGATCGAGTGCTTCTGTGATGGTGGCGGCCATTTGGGTTAAGACTTTGACTCGGGCCCAGCGTTGGCAGTCCCCTTCGACTAAGGTCCAAGGCGCGGGGCCGGTGCTGGTTTGGATGACCATTTCTTCGGCAAAGGCCGCGTATTCGTCATAATTTTTCGCTTGGTGCCAGTCTTCGGGCCGCACGCGCCAAGCTTGTAAGGGGTCGGCCTCTAGTTTTTTGAGTCGGCGTTTTAATTCTTTTCTGCTGAGGTGAATCCAAAATTTGGCGATCGCAGCGCCATCATCCACCATTTGTCGCTCGAAGGCATTGATCTGTCGCATGGCCATCGGAATTTCGGCGCTGGAAACGCGCTCAAACAGGCGGTCTTCTAAGACGTGGGTGTACCAACTGTGGTAGAAAATGCCGATGCGACCGTAAGCGGGAAGTTTTTGCCAAAACCGCCACAGGAAGGGATAGTGGCGCTCTTCTGCACTGGAGGGCCAGATCGGGTGAACGGCAAAACCTCGCGGGTCCATGTATCCGACCATTTTTTTGACTAAAGCACCTTTCCCCGCTGCGGCCCAGCCTTCGAGTACGAGAACGATCGGCAAATTTTTTTCTCGGCAAGCTTGCTGGAGCGATCGCAACTGCCGCATCAATACTTCTATCTTAGAACTGTAAGTGTCTTTATCGAGGGCAAGAGTTAAATCGAGGTTATCTAGCATACACCTTACCTGTATGAGATGAGAGAGCACAGGCAGGAAGCCTGTGAGGGGTAATGATTTTGCGGGATCGAACAGCCTCAGTTTAGCGCCTGGATTCGGGGAGAGTCTCTAATTTTTACAAAAAACTTATAGAAGTGGTAACAAATCTAACTGAATGCTCGCCTAGTAGATTTGAATTTAGCCGGCTTCACCAACCGCTTCTTTGATACCGTCGTTCCTAAAATTTCTACTACTAAAGACAGAGGACGGAGGAAACTCCAGGTTGCCAAAGAGGGGGGAGTCCGGATAATTTCACCTGAGTACACCTTGCCAAAAAAGCGGCGGTCGTTATAATTAGGGTAGGGTACACCTCAATGAGCTTGGTTTCTTCCTTCCCCGAATTAAGTTAGTTTGCAGGAAGGGCTGAAAATTCTCACAGAAGGCGTAGTCGTATTCAGAGACAGCGAAAGTAAACACCAAAAAACCTCACCGGGGGTGAAAACTTCTTTACTTAGCTTTACAAGCAACTTTATATTCAAAGAACCGTTACTTAACCAGGTTTGGTAACTGTTTGGGACGCCATCTATCTACATTGGGCGCAAATCCAGCCTGATCCAAAAACAAGACTTGCAGACAAAATTACCCGATAAGGGCCCAGCAATTTTTATGAGTGCAGAATTGATCGAGGGTGAAAGCTTCGCGAATATGAAGAAGCATCATGGCTCGATCGCCCCTACAGCTCAAAGGTTAATAACTGTCTAACCTGACAGTTGTTTGAGATTAGCAATCTCTATCACGCAGTGGTGAAAATACTGACCTGCGTGCTACCGATTATTTGCAAATTGTACCGAGAGTCAAGGTACTAATCTTTGACATTGGTTGTGTCAGAGATAACAGGGGTTGTTTGGTTGCAAACAGCCTAAAATCGCTCTACCTATTTTGCCTTATCTACTCAGAGGAAACAGTCCGAATTACCGGATTGCAAATTTTTATGGTTACTTTAACAATCTGCTCCTACCGGGGTGAAACTGACTGGCAAGCGATCGCAGATTTAGTCAAGGCTTGCGAAGCAGTTGATTCCCTCGATGAAGAAGCAACAGCTTATGAACTGAAACTGAAACTCAATGCACCCAGCTTCGATCAATCTCGTGATGCCTGTCTGTGGGAAAGCGAGCAGGGCAAGCTGATCGGTTTAGCAGTCCTCGATCTCCCTAAACCCAAGGAAGAGATCGACGGTTATCTCTGGTTTTACGTGCATCCTGCTGCGCGCTGGGAAGGCTTAGAAACTGAGATGATTACCTGGGGAAGCAAGCGGCTAGGCGAAGTGAGCCAGGAATGGGGTTTACCGGCTCGATTACGGACCTACAGCCTCGAAAATCACATCAATCATCAGATTCTGTTAGAAAGACAGGGTTTTACGAGCGATCGCTACTTTTTAACAATGGCGAGAAGCCTCAAGGAACTCATTCCAGAGGTACAACTTCCCACAGGATTTCAATTATCTCACCTCAAAAGCCAAACAGAGATCCAGTCTTGGGTTGAGATGTTCAACGAATCCTTCGTCGATCACTGGAACCACCATGACTTAAGCGTGGAGACTGTTCAACATTGGATGAAAGACCCCAATTATCAATCAGAATTAGACTTAATCGCAATGGCTCCTAATGGTAAGTTTGCTGCTTTCTGCGACTGCCAACTCAATCCAGAAAATCTCAAGGAGGGTTGGATCGAATTCCTAGGGACGCGGCGTGGCTTCCGGCAAATGGGTTTAGGAAAAGCGATGCTACTGGCTGGGTTACATCAATTAAAAAAAGCGGGTGCAGAAATTGCCAAACTCAGCGTTGATGCTGATAGTTTGACTGGTGCAACTCATCTTTACCAATCCATGGGTTTCTGCAAGGTTGAAACCTGGCTGGCATGGAGTAAAGCAATTTAAGTGTTGTCAGGGAGTTATCTAAAATACCAGCGGGCTTAACAATCTTTTAAGGAAGATGCCCCAAAGGGTAGAACCAAAAACTTGTCAAGGCTTTAATGATAGAAAGTAACACAACCTTCATCTTCTGAGGGAGAAAGATGAGGGCTGGCGCTTAACTCTAATAACTTCGGCAACGGGAAGAAAACGGTTCGCTTCCCGTTTTATTTTGTCCCTTCTGGGTAATGCTCCGTTTGTTGGGACACTTCCACATAAATATGTTCTAAACGGATCGGTTGCCTTGCAATTGAATCTAAAGAAATGCCATCAAAACGAGAGAGAATTTCCTTTAAATCTAAAGTTTCTGGAATCCAAAATGCTAAATCACTCCCGTAGCGACGGGGGGTAAAGCCATGTTTCTGAGCGCGAGCGATCGCAGCTTGTTCATCTCGTGTTTTAACGACAATTACCTCTTGGGCCGGAATTAATGTTCGCAATTCTTCCAAACTGCCTTCTACCGCAATTCGCCCCTTTTTGAGAATCCCAATTCTCTGGCAGAGACGTTCCGCTTCATCCAAGAAATGAGTGGTTAATAAAATCGTCATTCCTTCGGATTGTAAACGAGAAATGAGTTCCCAAATTTCATAGCGGGCCTCAATATCTAACCCGGTTGTTGGTTCATCCAAAATAACTAATTTTGGCTCGTGAATCAACGCGATCGCAATATTTAATCGGCGTTGCATCCCACCACTCAGAGTTTCTGCGGGACTCTTCGCTCGATCGGCTAAGTTCACGGCTTGTAAACAATGGCGTACTTGAAAACGGCGACGCTTACGCTCTAATCCATAAATATTAGCAAAAAAATTCAAATTTTCTTCACAGCTTAAGGTTTTATAAATTAAGTTTTCTTGAGGCGC
>JBLNEP010000103.1:0-55956 GCA_050262755.1 Actinomycetota bacterium
TTTTCTAGGAGCTGTATCTCCTCTCATAATAAGTCTTGTTTACTGATACAACCGTATAAGAGCTTGACTGGTAGATTGGTGATGCAGACGATAGATTTTTCGTCACCCGCCTTTTTCCTAAAAACAGCAGCATGACCAATCTTGAAAATTTCCTACTTCCAGAACAAATCAACCTGCTGGATCAGATTCTAGCAACCTCCACCGATCATATCTATGTTTTCGATCGCGCAGGACGATTTCTGTATGCCAGTCCCACAGGATTAACCACCTTAGGGCTAGAGGCGGGTGAAATCTTGGGAAAAACCGGGCGCGAACTCAACTTTCCAGCAGAGGTGGTGGAACGCCATGATGCCCAGCGGGAATCGGTGTTTGAGACTGGCATTCCCGTTAAAGGAGAAACCCATTTTCCCACAACTCAAGGGCTCAGAGATTACGAATATAGTATCTCTCCCATTTTCGGAACGGACGGAGCCATTCATGCAGTCCTCAGTAGCGTTCGCGAGATCACCGAACGAAAGCAGGCAGAAGAGACCTTACGTCGCTTGACTGAAGAATTAGAGGCGAGAGTACAAGCAAGAACTCAGGAGTTAGTCGCTCTCGATGAGTCTCTCCAGCTCAAAATTGCTGAACACCAAAAAGCAGAACAGGCATTACAAGAAAGCGAACGACACTTCTCAATGCTGAGAGATGCCATGTTTGAAGGCATGCTCATTCACGAGAACAGGATGATTCTCGACGCCAATCTAGGATTAGCCAGAATATTTGGCTATTCTTTGGAGGAATTGATTGGTCAACCAATTGATAACTTTCTGACCCCTGAATCTCTGGAAATGGTTCGGCGACAGATTGAAAGCCAATACGAACTGCCCTATGAAATAACTGGCATTAACAAGGATGGCACACTCATTAACCTGGAGGTTGTAGGTCGGCAAAACCTCTATCAAGGGCGAAATGTGCGGGTGGTGGCGCTCCGCGATATCACAGCTCGCAAACTCGCTGAACAAGCCCTCCAGAAGAGTGAAGCAACCCTCAAGAAAGCTCAGGAGATAGCCCATGTAGGGAATTGGGAAGCGAATCTTGCCTCAGGGCAAGTTTACTGGTCAGAGGAAATCTATCACATTCATGGACTTGACCCCACTCAACCCATTGTTCGCGGAGAAATTGTACACCCATATCTCCATCCGGACGACCAGGCTAAATATCAACAGGAAATTCTAGAAAAAGTTGCAGTTGGAGAGTGTTTTGCCACCGATCTGCGAATCCTCCGTCCCGATCGCTCGCTTCGCTTTATTGAAGCCCGAGGAGAACCTTGTTTCGATGCCCACAACAACTTAATTAGTTATCGGGGAACGGTTCAGGATATTACCGATCGCAAACAATTGGAACTTTCGCTGCAAGCCTCCGAAGCAAAGCTTAGCAAGATTCTCAACAATGTCGGTGCTTCGATTGCGAGCATCCAGCTATTTACCGATCGCACCTGGAAATACGACTACTACTCTGTTGGATGCGAGGCGGTTTTTGGTTACACGGCAGCAGAAATGATGACGGGTATTTGGTGGTCGCGGGTTTCACCCGATGAGCGAGAATCCGTGGTTCAGCGTTTACAGGCCGCCATTTTTGCCGGCAACTCTGTGCAGATAGAATATCGCTTTCAGCACAAAAACGGTACCCTCCGTTGGATTTCCAGCGCTCTTTCGTCCCATTGGGATGACCACAAGGATTGCTGGCAAGTGATTGCGATCGATACCGATATGACCGATCGCAAACAATCAGAACTGGCCCTGCGGGGAAGCGAAGCCCGGTTTGCAGCAGTGTTTCAATCCAGTCCAGATGCCATCCTCATCACCCGCTTCAGCGATGGGCAGATCCTTGATGTCAACACCCAATTTCTTCTGATCTCAGGCTATACCCGCTCGGAGGCGATCGGACAGACAACCGTAGCGTTGCAATGGTGGGCGAGTGCCACAGAACGCTCCACTCTCATTGCCTGCCTGCAAACGGAACGCTTTATCCAAAACCATGAATCTACCTTCCGGCGTAAGTCTGGGAAAACATTTGTTGGGATCTTTTCCTGCCAGGTGATTGAACTAGGTGGACAAACCTGTGCCGTCAGCGTGATACGAGACATCAGCAGTCGCAAACGCATGGAGCTTGAACTCAAGGCTGCTAACGCTCGCTACAACCGGGTGATGCAGAGTATTGGCGAAGCCATTTGGGAATGTGATTTCCATACCAATCTGAGCAAGGCTTCTAAGCGTTATTGGGAAATGCTAGGGGATTCCTCTCGAGACGAGGACTCGATCGTACCGACGCAGAATTTCCTATCTCGTATCCATCCAGAGGATGCCAGTCGTTTTGCCACAGCCTTTCAACTGCACTGCGATCAACACGAACGCTACGATCTAGAAATGCGTTTGCGTCATCAACAAGGTCATTATATTTGGGTCCGCAGCCGGGGGCAAGCCATCTGGGATGACCAGGATCGTCCGCTGCGAATGATCGGCACAATTGAGGAGATTGGCGATCGCAAACAGCTAGAACTGGAACTCCAAGAATCCCAGGCAAAACTGAGTGAAGTGTTGGAGAGTACCATCGCTGGCATTGTGAAGCTGCGCTTCTATCCGGATGGTGTGTTTGAATACGACTATGTTTCACCTTATTGCGAAACGATCTATGGCTATACCGCCGATGAGTTGATGGCGGATGCCCATCTGTGGCGATCGCGCCTCCACCCAGAGGATCTGCAGGAACGGTTGTTCCCACTCATGCAAACCATCCTCAACCAGGTTGGTACTGCCACCTATACGATGGAATACCGTTTCCGGCGCAAAGATGAGTTGATCGTTTGGGTATTGGCGAATTTATGGGTGCAATGGGACGCCACTGGGGGCTACTGGAAGATCACCACGGTTGATACGAATATTAGCGAACTCAAACAAGCTGAAGAAGCCTTACGCGCCAGTGAAGAGCGACTGCGGATTACCTTAGAAGCGACTCAGACAGGGACTTGGGATTGGAATATGGTCACCAATGAGATCATCTGGTCTGAAAGTCTAGAACGGCTGATGGGGCTTCAACCTGGCACATTTGATGGACGATTTGAAACCTTTGCGATGATGCTCGATGCTGACGATCGGCAACGGGTTTTAGAGTGCATTACTCGCAGTGTGGAACAGGGCGATCGTTATGAGATTGAGTTCCGCTTTGTGAAACGAGACGGTAGCATCCGGTGGGCACTGAGTAAAGGTCATATTCTGCGCGATCGCTCGGGCCGAGCCATTCGGATGGTGGGGGTAGATGTTGATATTACCGATCGCAAGCAAGTTGAAATTGCTCTCCAAGCAAGTGAAACTCGCTATCGCAGCCTCACTGAGATTAGCCCAGTCGGCATTTTTCGGTTTGATCGATTGTTCAACTGTGTTTATGTCAACGATCGCTGGAGCGAAATGACAGGCCGATCGAAAGCATCAGCCCTCGGTAGGGGTTGGCTGGAAGCCCTGCATCCCGATGAAGTTGAGAGTTTATTAACCCAATGGGCGCAACAGTATGCTCAACCCCACTCAGGAAATTTCATCCTGACACCCAGTGAAGGGCGACACATCCGACCCGATGGCAGCATTAACTGGTACTACGTTCAAGTTGCCGAGGAAATCGATGGGACGGGTGCAGTCATCGGTTATGTAGGGACCTTAACGGATATTACGGCTCGCAAACAAGCTGAAATCGCTTTACAGGCAAGCGAAACCCGCTTCTTAGAACTGTCTGAATACTCACCTGTTAATTTTTACACTCTGGTGATGCGGGTTGATGGTTCTTTTTACTTTGAACATATCAGTCGGGCGATCGAGGCGATCCATGAGACTCCCGTTGAGCAGTTCCTGGAAAATGCCCATCTCATAGTGGATTGCATTCATCCAGAGGATTTGGCCAGCTATCAAGCCAAGGTACAGCATAGCTTGGAAACCCTCGAACCCTTTAGCCATGAATGGCGAATGATTACCCCCTCCGGTAAGCTCAAATGGCTCCAAGGAAACTCCTGCCCAAAACCGCGAGACAATGGTGAAATTGCCTGGTATGGCGCAGTAATTGAGACCACGGAGCGCAAGCAAACTGAAGAAGCCTTGCAGCGCAGTGAATCTCGATTTCAACGACTAGCAGCAGCAGCTCCAGGGGTAATCTACAGTTGGAGCTTCACTCAGGAGAAAGGGGGGCATTACGAGTATCTGAATCCTTACTTTGAAATAACCCATGAGCTTCCGATCGCTGAAGTTCTGGAAGACTACAACCTCACAGTTGAGCAAATTCATCCAGACGACCGTGAAAATTATCTGCAAGTCGTAGCCCATTCTGTAGAAACGCAGCAACCATTTCAGCATGAATGGCGTATTATCACTCGCTCTGGCAAGGTCAAATGGTTATATTCCAGTGCCCAACCGGAACTGCGTGAGAATGGGGAAGTGGTATGGCATGGCGTGGGGTTAGATCTGAGCGGTCGCAAACAAGCCGAACAAACCTTAGCCAAAGAACTGTTACGGATTCAAACTCTGTTTAATACCTGCTTTGATGGCATTGTCGTTTTGGATAGAGACAACAGGGTATTGGATGCTAACCTCCGCTTTGCTGAGATGCTGGGCTATAGTCCTGAAGAAGTCGCACAACTCCAGACTAGTGATTGGGATGCTAAGTTTACGAAGGAAGAACTTCAGCAATTCACGCAAAACTGCCTCATTCATCGAAAGGGAGTGTTTGAAACGCAGCACCGTCGCAAAGATGGCTCGATCTTTGATGTGGAAATTAGTTACAACGTTGTAGAGTGGGAAGGCGAGATCCTCCGCTTCTGTGATTGCCGGGATATTAGCGATCGCAAGCGCATGGAAGCCGAACGCGAACAAGCGGAAGCGAGACTGCAAGAAAGAGAAGCTCTCCTCCGCCTATTTGCCCAGTACGCCCCTGCTGGGATTGCCATGTTCGATCGCCAGATGCGTTATCTGATGATCAGCCAACGGTGGCTCGATGACTATCATCCAGGACCACTGACATCGTTTATTGGGCGATCGCACTATGAAGCCATACCCGGAATTCCCGACTCTTATAAACAGGTGCATCAACGGTGTTTAGCGGGAGCGATCGAGAAAGGTGAAGGTTGGTTTATCGGATTAGAGGGCACCCAGATCTGGACACGCTGGGAAGTTCGCCCGTGGTACAAAGCAACTGGGGAGATCGGTGGCATCATCATCTTTTCCGAAGACATTACCCAACGCAAACAAGCGGAACTGGCTCTGCAAGAACTCAACCAATCCCTGGAACAAATGGTGACAGAGCGCACGGCTGAACTTCAAGTCAGCGAAGCTCAGATCCGCCAGCAAGCCAATCGAGAAACCCTATTGCGCGAAATTACCCAGCGGATTCGACAATCCCTCGATCTGCAAACTATCTTTGAGACAGCCTGCCAGGAAATTCTCCAGGGGAGTCAGGCAGAACGAGTCGCTATCTTTCGTTTCGATCCAGAGTCTCAGTTTGATGATGGGGCGTTTGTAGCAGAGGCACTCATCCCAGAATTCCCTTCCGTCCTGGCGACTCCCGTTCACGATCATTGCTTTGGCAACGACTATGCGCCTCTCTATCAACAAGGACGGGTGCAAGCAACCTCGGATATCAACAATGCGGGTCTACAGGACTGCCATCGGCAGGTTCTGGCTCAGTTCCAAATTCGCGCTAACTTGATAGTGCCGTTGCTTCAGGGCAATGACTTATGGGGGTTACTGTGTATTCATCAATGTTCGGCTCCTCGTCAGTGGCAATCCTTTGAGATTCAAGTCGCTCAGGAAATTGCCAACCAGTTAGCGCTTGCCATTCAACAAGCTAGTCTGTTTGAGCAATTGCAGCAGCAATTAAGGGAACGACAGCAAGCGCAGCAGCAACTCGCTGAACGCAACCAACAACTGGCTCTCTTTAACCAGGAACTAGCCCGCGCCACTCGCCTGAAAGATGAGTTTCTGGCCAATATGAGTCATGAATTTCGCACCCCCCTCAATGCCATTCTGGGGATGACGGAGGGGCTACAAGAGCAAATCTTTGGCGAGGTCAACGAGCAACAACAGAAAGCATTACAAACGGTTAAGCGCACCGGCTCGCATTTGTTGGAGTTAATTAACGATCTTCTGGATCTGGCTAAGGTGGAATCCGGGCAGATCGAGCTTAGCTGTACTCCGGCTCCCGTCGCCGTGCTCTGTCAGTCCAGTCTGGAATTTATCAAGCAACAAGCCTTGAAAAAACAGATCGAGCTTGAGCTGAAATTGCCTTCCTACCTACCGGAGATCTGTGTGGATGAACGGCGGATTCGACAGGTTTTGGTCAACCTACTCAACAATGCGGTCAAGTTCACCCCCAACGGCGGACGCATTACGTTAGAGGTGAGCTTACCGAACTTTGAGAGAGAGGGGGAAGAGGAGGAGGACTGGCTGCGATTTGCGGTGAGGGATACGGGGATTGGCATTGCCCCTGAAAATATCCATAAGCTATTCCAGCCTTTTGTGCAAATTGATAGTGCCTTGAATCGGCAATATGAAGGGACAGGCTTAGGGCTGTCTCTGGTGAAACGCTTGGTGGAACTGCATGGCGGGCAAGTGGGATTAACCAGTGAGCTAGGGGTTGGGAGTTGTTTTACCATTGAGCTTCCTGGTGTAATTGTCCAGCCACCTGCTCCGGAAGCGCAACCTCAGATTGACCCTCGCCTGGAACCGAGTTCGCCGGATCGGGCTACTTCTCCCTTAATTCTGTTGGTGGAGGACAACGAAGATAATATTGTGACGGTTGCTAGCTACCTGGAAGTGAAAGGAAATCGGTTATTGGTGGCCAGAAATGGCCAGGAGGCGATCGCCTTGACTCAGAGTGAATGCCCTGATTTGATTTTGATGGATATTCAAATGCCAGGGATGGATGGACTGGAAGCGATCCGGCAAATTCGTCGCTTGCCCCAAATGGGTCAGATCCCGATCATTGCCCTGACGGCTTTAGCCATGACGGGCGATCGCGAACGATGTTTGGCTGCTGGGGCGAATGACTACCTCAGTAAACCGGTGAAACTCAAACAACTGGCAGCGACCATTCAGCAGTTTTTGGCCTCCGATCGGGTGAAGTGAAGTTCAAGCGTTCAAGCATTGGTAGAATCAAGGACATAGCCCTTGAGGGTGTGGGTTCCAGAATCTCGGCTCTGTAACCCTCAGTCCACAGTTCCAAAAAACATCTTTTTTTCTGGGATGCTCGCTCGCTCATCAGTGAGGGCGATCGAGACAACCCAACCGACTCGCTAGACGCAAAAAATCAGCTCAACGAAATCACGACCGAGCGCCTTAACCTGCATTCATCAAGGGTCCATTCGGCCTTAAAAGTCCTCTCAAGCGCTCCCAACTCTGCTGCTAGACCTCAAAACGTTTCCCCTTTTACCCCTTTCCCCTTCTTGAACAAGCCTTACTTCGTGGTCATAGTATGCACTCCATCCCAATCTAACGGGGGCGGCACTGCCAAATAACCACGCGATCGCTCAATATGAATTTCCACCGCTTGATCCGTTGGTCGTAACTGTTTCGCTGCCTCAAACTGGTGAATGGCTCCCTCAAAATTCCGAGCCATATAAGCCTCCCTTCCCTTCCGATATAACTCTAAAAACCGCTCAGTTTCCCCATCCAAACAGACCGATCGCTTATCCAATAACTCATAAATACTCACCCCCTGATTTTTCCCCTTCACCCGTACCTTATCCAACTCCCGCACCCAAATGCGATCGCCACATAATCCCCTCGTAAACTCGCTCAGAATAATATCGCATCCATATTGTTTCGTGAGTTCCTCCAAGCGAGAACTCAAATTCACCGCATCTCCAATCACCGTATAATCCATCCGCTTTTCCGAACCAATATTCCCCGAAACCACTTCCCCCGAACTAATCCCAATCCCAATCCGAAACCGCGTCTCAGGAGGGCGCGACGCATTAAACTCCCGCAAGCGCCAGCGCATTTCCAAAGCCGTTTGTACCGCCATCCAAGCGTGTTCCTTCAGCGGTAGCGGTGCACCAAAAACAGCCATTAAAGCATCACCAATAAACTTATCCAACGTCCCTTCATAGTGAAAAACCGCCTCCACCATGCTCTCAAAATACTGATTTAAAAGCGCCACTACATCCGAAGCCCCTAAATTTTCGGTCAGCGTGGTATAACCCCGGATATCAGAAAACAAAATCGTCACATCTTTACGCTCACCAATCATCATGGCATCTTCACCCAGCGCCATGACCTGTTCCACCACTCCCGGCGTCATGTAACGATACATCGTGGTTTTCATCCGCTTCTCCCGCGAAATATCTTCCAGGACCACCAAACCACCCCGCGCCCCCCCTTCTGGGTTCGTCAGCGGGTTAACCGTTAAATTCAAACTGCGTTCAACGATCTTAATTTGGGAACGAGGCAGGGGCAGTGGACAATAAGGATAAGAGGGCGGTGAGTGAGGAATGGGAAAAGGTGCTTGGGCATTCGCCCACTCTTCCAGCACTCCCTGCTCAACCGAAGCGCTGCTTTCCCCCCAAGCGTAAAATGAGTCGGGACTCGTGCGGTCGCGAATTGCCAAAATATAATTTTCCTCTCCCTCCCCCAATTCTGGCGCCGATTCGAGCCAGATTCCTACGGTTAAACTCTGTTCCGGTACATAATGTCGCGCTGCATTTCGCAAGCTATCCTCTAAGCGAAACCGCAAATTTTCGATCGGCACCACTTCCCAGACATAGCGATCGATTAATTTCTCCTCCCAGATCTGTCGCTGCACCTTACCATTCGGGGCATTAATTGGACAACCCAACAGCGCCAGCGCCGCTTCATTAATCGTGACAATTCGCCCCTGCATATCCGTTGAGATCACGACATCCGTTAAACTTTGCAGAATGTCCTTTTGATACTGCTTCTCAACCAAAACATTTTCAAACAATTGGGAATTTTGTAGTGCAATTCCCGCCTGGGCATTAAAGGCTCGCAGGAACTCTTCATCAGAGTTGGTAAAACTGCCATTGTGCTTATTAATCAGTTGTGTTACCCCGATTAATTCCCCTTTGGCATTGTAAACCGGCATACAAAGCATATTCCGAGTTTCGTAACCCGTCCGTCGGTCAGTCGTTGGATCGAAGCGGGGATCGCTATAGACATCCGTAATATTCACCGTCTGACCTGTAGAAGCGACATAACCTGCAATTCCTTTACTTGCAGAAATGCGGATTTCCATCATCGTTTTGCCGTCTGCCTTTGCAACCTTCGTCCATAGTTCATTTGTCTCCTTGCTCAACAAAAACAAGGTACTCCGGTCTGCTTGCATCAAATCACGAGCTTGTTCCATGACCGATCGCAGCGTGGTTTCCAAATCCAGACTCTGGCCCAGAGTCGTAGTCGCCCTCAGCAGCGCCGCCACCCCTCGCTGGTTGCGGGCCGCCACATAAAAAGACTGGCAACTTTCTAAAATGATCCCTATCGAATCGGCAAAAGCCCGAAACTGCCGTTCATCCTCGACTGTAAAGGGTGCATTCTCCGCTTTATTTAAAAGTCGCACCACCGCCACCGGTGTATCTTCGCTCTTGCTGCTAAAAATCGGCATACAGAGCATTGTACGGACTGGATAGTCGGGCGGTTCGTCCACTTCCCGGTTAAACAAGGGGTGGCTGTCAGCATCTACAACATTGAGGCATTCTCCCGTCTGAGCAGTATGACCTAGCAAACCGACCCCCATCGGCAACCGAATTTCTAGCGGTTTGCCACTATTGGCATCAACCGTTTTGTACCAAAGCTGATTTTTATTGGAATTAACGAGAAAAATTGTCGTGCGGTCAGCTTCCAGAATTTGGCCAATTTTCAAAGTAAAGGCATCTAACAACTGTTCCAACAGAGTTTCGAGGGCTTCATTATTAATGAGATCGATCGCCCGGAGAAACTGCTGGAACTCCGCAGTAATAAAATCAAGCAGGCAGACAAATTCGGCAACAGGCAGATCCTTAACGCGGGAGGCCAATAACCCCATGCGATTGACTTGAGTCAGTGTAGCCAGAACGCTACCAGCGTTGGAGAAGGTCATGTTAACTGCTTGTTCAGGGGGGTAAAGGGGCCCACAGTTGGGTCGGCATTAGATTTTAGAATTTCCCAAACCGTTAAAACGATTGGCGTTCTCCCGTAGGAGCGAGTTATTAATAAACAGTGCAGAACCGAGCAGAGCGCATGAAACTGCGATCCGCCTGTTCTATCAGCTTTTAAATTGTTTTTAACAACCTGGATCTGGATGCTCACTCTGTTCTATGAGGGTGAACTTTGCTAAAACACAAAATTAACACTATTCGGCAATTGAGCGATACTTGGACCACGAATCATTAGTAATTAGTTCATAAGCCTTCATTTATCTGTGAGGACAAGGGGGACTGTCAGGATGGGATGACAACTCTCAAGGATCGCTGTCATTAGCTGTCTCTGATACCCAGTCAGGTGTAGGCTATAGCCTGCCACCCTTTTGGTTGTCTGAGGACGCTATTCTGATCTAATGTTAAACCCTACCAGGGAGTAGCTAGAGTACCTGAATCAGCATCAATGCTGGACGGGGGAGATGGAAACAGGAGAAGAGAAGGTTAGGGGGTCAATGGGTGAGGAGAGGTCGGCGTTTATTTCGTCCCCTTTTTCCTGGGTCACTTACCTGCTACATCCTCTGGGGTGAGAAGAAGATAGAGGGAAGGGAGAATGGGAAAGGTAGGCTGTATCTAGTTTGAGCCGAAATCGGAATGTTGACGGTTCACCATTGACCGTTAACGACCCAGCACTTTTCCAACCTCTACACCCCTTGCTACCTTTGCCTTAGGGTAGGTAGGGAATAAAAACAACGGGGTGTATGAACTCCCCGTCTCTTTCGGGTTTTCTGTTCTCGATCTTCTCTAATTAAGCAGCATTGGGAAGTGTAACTGAACACACAGAGTGGTAATAGCGTCGTAATTGTTGGGTCGCCGCGGCCCACCCCCAACGTTCTGCTTCTTGGCGAGCATTTTGGCGTAAAATTTCCCGTTCTTGAGGACGAGCCAATAAACGTTGAGTGGCTGCGATCGCTCCCCCTTCATCCATTGGATCAAATAAATACCCATTGATACCATCTGTGACAATATCGGGGATGCCTCCAGAACGAGCCGCCACCACCGGAGTCCCCGCTGCCATTGCTTCTAAAAGCACTAACCCCAAGGTTTCGGTGCGGGAGGGAAAAATAAAAGCATCTGCGGAGGCGTAAGCACTCGCGAGTTCCTGTCCACGCAGATATCCCACAAAATAGGTTGGCGTTTCTGCAAAATACTCTTGTAGTGCTTGTCGGTGAGGGCCATCTCCCACTAAGGCGAGACGGGCATTAGGAATCGCTTCTAAGATCGGTTTGATCTGCTCAATTTCTTTTTCCGCCCCCAAGCGGCCGACATAGAGGAGGATGGGACTGGTGGGAGATCCTTGACTGAGGCGCGATCGCATTTCCTGACTTGCTAACTGTGGGTGATACATCTCTGTATCTACACCCCGTTGCCACAAGTCTACTCGCTCAATGCCGTGGGCCCGGAGTTCTTCCACCATTGCCGTTGAGGTACAGAGATTGAGTTCTGCTTGATTATGAGCGCCTTTGAGTAATTCCCACAGCAGGGGTTCTAACATCCCAAAGCCATAGTGATGGAGATATTTGGGGAGGTGAGTATGGTAAGAGGCGAGAATGGGAATATTAAATTTTTTGCCGTAATATAAGCCGCCTAATCCCAAAATTGCTGGATTAACGACATGAATGAGATCGGGTTTAAACTCCTCTATTTTCCGCCCAATTGCTGGAGTTGGAAACGCCATTTTTAATTCTGGATACATCGGCAAGGGAAACCCTTCTATCCCGTAAATTTTCGCTCCTTTGTACTCTGTCAGACCTCCTTCCGGTGAAAAAATGAGCACTTGGTCGCCACTGCGTTGTAGATGGTCAATGGTATGAATCAGGCGCGTAACAATCCCATCGATTTTGGGCAGAAATGTTTCGGTGAAAAGAGCGATTCTCATGGAAATTGCTTAAGGAATCGATAACTGTAGTTTTTGAGCCGTGGGGGAGTGAGTCACAGGATAGGTAACTTCGCAGGGGATTAGCAAATTTTCCCAGTTTCCTGATTTTACCCAGAGGGATTGTTGGCGCACAAAATCAGAGATATCCTCAATCTTTACAATCCAATCTTGTGCGTAGCGGCGCAATGCTTCATCTCGCAGACCGAGTTGAATCGCGCGTCTTTCTAATTTTTTCCCACTAGGGTCACGATCGGGGTCCCATTGCAGTCTTACAGATGATTGGGCAACTGCTTGTTGCCATGCTTCTTGGCTGGAATAAACCTCTAGGATCGAGCGGGAATGGACTGCAGTTGCTAAAATTTCATCAAAAGCAGTACGGTGAATCCATACTGCTAAAATTACTTCTTGTCCTAGTTTTGTCGCCCACCCCGAACGGTACATCATCCAGAGAAAGTTGGTTTTAATCCAACTCATGCGGTTGAAGCTAAATTCACCTCCGAAATAACCCTGTGAAGCTGCAAAGTGACCAATAACTGGAGAATAGGCTTGATAGACAACAATAGAATTTTCGTCAAACTGTGCCAGAATGTAACGACCGACCTGGGGCCAGCGACTGACTTGACTGGAGTAATGTTCTAGCTGTAGCTTCATCACCACTGAGCAGTTGAGAGGGGAGTTGGTGAGAGGGAGGGTTAGTTCAAATCGGTTTGAACTCTTAACCCAAATCCCTCAATTCCCTAACAGAAATTATCAACTTCTCCGCCAAGAAACTTTTGGCATAATTTGGTTTTTATCGACCCGATGCTGATATTTAATGGCAAAATTCAGCAGCGAATCTAACAGCGAATCAGAGAGGTAATGGGGCTGTAAACCGAGGTCGAGCAGATTTGTGTTTTTGGCGTTGTAGTAATGTTCTTCCTTCTCGACTCTGGGGTTTTCTATGTGATTAATGTCTACATTGATTCCCATCGCAATGCCGGCTTTTTTGACCATCATTGCTAAGTCACCGACACTAAAGGATTCAGTGAATTGGTTGAAGACGCGGAATTGACCGGCATCGGCGGGGTTGGCGATCGCTAATTCAACACATCGCACCGTATCTCGAATGTCCAAAAAGGCCCGCGTTTGTCCACCGGTGCCATAGACGGTTAGCGGATGGTTGATTGCAGCTTGAATGCAGAAACGGTTCAGGGCGGTACCGAAGACCCCATCGTAGTCTAAACGGTTAATCAACAACTCATCCATGCCTGTTTCTTCAGTCAGGACGCCGTACACCACCCCTTGATTTAAGTCGGTTGCCCTTAAGCCCCAAATCCTACAAGCAAATTGGATATTGTGGGAATCATGGACTTTGGAAAGGTGGTAAAAGCTTCCTGGCTGTTTGGGATAAGGCAGAGTATCCTTACGTCCGTTATGCTCAATGGTAATGTAGCCCTCCTCAATATCAATATTGGGTGTTCCGTACTCACCCATTGTTCCCAACTTGACGAGGTGGCAATTGGGGAAGTCTTCCCGCATGGCATACAGCAGATTGAGCGTTCCCACTACATTATTAACTTGGGTGAAAACTGCGTGTTCCCGGTCAATCATGGAATAAGGGGCAGAACGCTGTTCACCAAAGTGAACGATCGCTTCTGGCTCAAATTTCCGTAGCGCTTGGCTCAGAAAATCGTAATTCGTGATGTCGCCAAGGAATAAATCAATGGACTTACCGGTTAAATCTTTCCACCGTTGCAGGCGCTGCTGAATCGGTGCTATGGGGGTAAGGGTTTCAACGCACAGTGTTTGATCCCAGTGCCGTCGCGCCAAGCTATCCAGAATCCCAACTTCATAACCTCGGTTGGAAAGGTAGAGTGCGGTTGCCCAACCACAATAACCATCGCCACCAATAACCAGGACTTTCATAAATATAACGTTGAATCTTGCTTGCCAATACTGGGTAAATGTATCAGGTAATGGTGCATTCTGAACCTTCTGCACCTCAACCTCGCCGCCCTCGCGAGGGAGGTGGGAGTCTCAAAACGTCTTCGCTAAAATTCCTGGGAACAGTTCCCCTGCTAGGGGGTTGCGCCTCCTACCGGAGAATGCTCTGATAGCTTGAAGCTGCTTTAAACTCAGGGATTAACTGCTCGGTTAATCCTAATGGCTAATGGTGCATTACCATGACCGATTAGCCATTGAAAATGAGTAGCAACTACTGAAATACAAAGTTTAGATTTAGATGGGCACCTCATTGGCAAAGCTAGTCCGGGGTTCGAAGTGAAATGGCCCCGCTAACGCTCCCCAGACATGCTCGTCGGTTTCCGGATCGCGGCCTCTGTCGTGGCTGATAAATTGCTTAGAGTCAATCTCGAAAAAGCTATCAAGATAGGTAGTTTTGCCGTTGCGAACAACGGTACAGCCTTTTCCTGGCTCAACTTCACCTCGGAAACAGTGTCCTGTCCAGTGGGTGATGAAGGTACAGCCTGGTAGCAGCTTTAACTGTTCGCGTTTGAGTGCTTGTAAGCGAGATTTTTCACGGGAGGCTCCGTGAAATTGGTCTTCATTTTCAACGGCGTAGTTGAGAATTTCGATGCGATCGTCGGCTGGTACCATTTTCAACACCCGCACCCGGTAGGGTCGGTTCAGCTCGAAATCGTAAGCTTGCTCTAGGTAAAAGCTAATACCGTCTAAGAAGTCACGGGAGAGGGGACGGATACAGACGCGGATATGAGCGAAGAATGGAGGGTTTTCAAAGGCTTGGGCTTGGTTACTGAAATCGGCGGCCATCCAACGGGCCAGGGTGGCGATGTCGGTCGAATGAGTCATTGCGATTGAGGGTTTGAGGATTGGGGATTCGGGACGATCTGATATTTTAAGGGAAAAGGGGGAGGGGAGGGGGAGGGGAAATGGGGGAAAGGGGAAATGGGGAAGGGTTCAAGACCGTTGTTGTTAGGGGTGAGAACGACTTGAGCGATCGCTCTAATTGCTTTTGAGACGAAATAAGAGGAATTGGGTTTTTTGAGCTCGATCAAAATTGTCATCACTGACTAAGAGTAAACTCTGGCTGCCATCTGGAAGGCGTGGTCCTAGGGTCATGCCTTCTAAGTTGTACAGGGGAATGCCTAAGTCGCTGAAGTCCAGCAGCAATTTTTTCTTAACCGGTTCAACATTGGTTAAAGGACCTTTAAGACTTGCAATTCTAGAAGTATCCGTGGCACCTCCCACTGCAACTTGAAAGACCTTGGCTTTATAGCCAGACAGACCAAAAGAACGCTCTAAACTGAGAAAATGACCACCTTTGCCAATGGCGACTAATTCGGTTAACCCATTTAAAAGGGTCCAAGGGCCGGGGTCGAGGGTGTAGAGATGTTCTGAAACTAAATAAGGTGAGCGATCGGCAATGACATAGTGTAAAAGACGAACTTTAGTGGCCTCAGCATCTCGGTCTTGGACGAGGGGAGATTCTACGGCGGTAAAGAGGCGAAAGGGGTCACGGCCGCCGGGGCTAAAGCTTTCGGGATCGAGGGTTAAGGATTCAAAGCCTAAGTTATTCACAACTCCCTGCTGTTGTTTTTCATCGGGTGTATCTGGGAGATAGCGGCTGGGAATGGGTAAATCGCTACGCTGTTTTCCGGTTTTGAGGTCAAACTCGCGGATGAAAGGGGCAATGCCTTGGCTGGTGATTCCTTCGCTGGCGACAAATACAGAGTTGCGGGGGGAGAGGGAGAGGCCTTCAGGATTTAAGGTAGACCAGGGGAAGGGTTGACCCTCTGAGTCGGTGAGGTAGGTAACGGCTTCGACTGCGACTTTTTGGATGCCTGTAGAGCCGGGGGGCGCAAGGTCGAGCCGGAGGGTATAAAATCGAGCTGGGGCATAGGCGCTGCGGTCGTCAGAGAGGGCGTAAAAGCGAAAGCTGGGGGAGGGGAAGGTCGTTGTACCTTGGGGATCGTAGGTAATGGCTGATAAACCACTGACGGGTGTTCCCTCGAAGGTGGTTTTCGGGAGTTGATACTCGCCTAGAAATTCAAGGGAGAAATCCAGAAAGGTTCGGTCTTTAGCAGCAAGGGCAGGTAAGGTACAAACTGTGAAGATTGCTAAGATGACACAGGCTAAAGTGAAGAGCCGGAGGGTGCGATCGCGCAGTGCGGTGAATGTTAACATATCTCTTTTTTCAGTAAAAATCAGACGGCGATCATGCAAAATTTAACGGCAAAGACAGAGCTTAAGGGCCAAGGTAGGCGTCAGCGATATTGGGCGTCTGCGATTACGAGTACGCTCTTGTTACTGTGGCTGTGTGCGGGTACGGGTGCGAAGGCCCAGAGTGAAAGTTCGGAACTCGATCAATTTTCTCCCAATCCTCTAGAATTGACCACTTCCGATCCGTTGCTACCTAATCCTCCTAAGGAGGGTGAATCCCTGAGTCCTGCGAACAGACAAGAGCTCGCAGCAGCACTGAATCAGTTAAATTTAGAAGCCTTGGCTTTTCTGCAAGGGGGAGATGCGGTTAAGGCGTTTGAAACTTGGAACCGAGAACTGAGGTTACGTCGCTATTTGGGACCGATCGCAGAAATGGAGGCGCTCGGTCGAGTGGGGCGAATTGCGTTGGATAATGGTCAACGAGTGGAGGCGCAGTTTATTACGCAGCGACTGCTGGCGATGCAGAAAGCCTTGCTGACTCAAGAAACGGTGAACTTGGAACAGTTGCAGGCTTTGGGTTTAGCGTTTCAGCAGGTACAGGCAAAAGGTCCGACTGTAGAAGTTTATCAAAAAATTACGGAGGAAGCGCGGTCGCGCCAGGATGTGATCGGGGAGGCGGAAAGCTTAAGAGCGATCGGGAAAATTCATTTGAAGTGGTTAAATTATGAAAAAGCGGCGGTGGTTTATGAGAACTTAGCAGAGCTGATTCAGGAACACCGCGATTTATTTTTGGCGAATGCTGCGGCCTTTAATGGGGGAGGAACGCGGGGAACCAATGCTACATCTGGCTCAGAAAATGCACCGGCACCGACACCACCGCCGACGGAGGAGGAATCGCTTAAACAATTGGCTTATATCTATACCCAGGCTCGCAAACCATTACAGGCGATCGCGGTGCGAGAAAAACTGATTGCGCTGTATATGAATCAGCAAAATTTGCGGGGGGTGCCACCGCTCAAGATCGCGATCGCGTCTGATTACGAAACTTTAGGTCAGCGGAATTTAGCGAGTCAATATTATCAGGAAGCTTATAATTTAGCGGTCGGGATTCAACAATTTGCTCACGCCAGTGATGCCCTCGAAAGACTCGCTGCTCTTTATCGCTCCCAGAAGCAAATGGAAGCGGCTTTAAAGATTTATCAGATGCAGTTGGTCGTGCAGCAGCAGTCTTACAATTTATACGGACTGATGGACACTTACGATCGCATTGGTGAAGTCTATAAAGAACTCAAGGCTTATCGTCGGGCTTTAGAGGCGTTTCAAAAAGGTCTAGAAGTAGCGACTCAATTAAACCACCGCCAGGAATATTTTGCCAAAAAAATTCAGAAAGTTAATCGGCAAATGGGAGTCAAGTCATCCCAGTAAACAGTTAAGGCTAGACTTTCCTGTTTACTGTTGACTCAGATTAACTCCCGATCAGTCGCGCTAATACATTCCGCGTTAGCTGTTGCGCTGCTGCATTTAAAACAGAGGGTCGCAATTTAGGTGCATTGTAATCATCCAATCCCCACGCCCACTGAATAGAGCCTGTCGCGAAAACAGTTGCCCCAGAGTCTGCTTGATAAACGGTCATATCTGAATAGCGAGTGCTACTTTTGTAAGCATAGGGAGAATGGGCAATCCGAATGGTATTTTTGGGTGCATTTCCAAACATTCGATCGACTTCATAGCCGAGTAGTCCTGGCAAGCGATCGCCGGTTTTTAACCCGGTTTTTTCTAAGAGCCAACTCGGAGCTGTACTATCGATAACAATATCAGAATTGACTTGAAAGGTTTCGTACATTACCCCGATCAAAGCATCTTCTGGCTGTCCTACCAGTTGATCCCTCCAGAGGGTGGTGATGCGGGATTCATTGGCAGGATTGTGATAAACCACTCGATTGGGTGAAGTGACTTTACCAGGGTGATAAGGGGGGAGCGATGCCACTGCATTGAAAGGTGCAATTTCATTCCTCCCGACATTGATTTCTCCTAAGGGGTCTTGGTCTGCCATTTCCTTATAAGCAACAATGGTACGATTCAGATCTTTTGTGATCCGACTTGGCTCTAAGCGAATTTGCCAGTAGCAAATGTTTGCTCCAAAAAAACCTAAGCTAACGCCTGCATTTCTGGCTAATTCTACATTTTGTCTCATTTCCCAAGACCAGTATTCATCATGACCAACTGATAAAAAAGCCTTGTGTTTTAAGAGCAAGCGGTCGTTAAAATGAGTGTCAATATTGGTGGCATAAGTAACATCATATCCTTCTCGTTCTAACCACCGTACCATGTTGTATTCCCAACCTGCATTTGAGGTTCTCCTTTTCGGTTGAAAATTGGTTAAAAATTCCCCAGCTCCCACTCCATAAGTGGCGGCAGCATTGGGACTCTTGGCATAGGGGCGATTGAATGAAACCTTGTAAGCTTGTTTTGCTTTACTATTCCAGCGGTACAGAGATTTATTGCCCCAATTGTTATAAGCTTGAAAGGTGGTGACACTGGATTGAAAGAGCAAATCTGAGGAGCGAGCATCATCTCGCACAACAAAAATAATATAACTTTGTTTGCCTGTTTTGTTGGCAGTCAGCTTTGCTAAATAAACCCCGCTTGTCCAGGCTCCTGGCTCCTTAGGAATGGTCAAAATATAGGGGTCTTTCCAATTACATTCAACTAATCCAGAGGCTGGATCTTCGAGCGGAGCTGGCTGTTGAATTCCTTTGCAAGTAATGGGACCCGCAACGCGCCTCGCTCCAGCTCCCTGATACCAGCCCATGCGGAAAATTTCTAAGCTGTAGGTGGGAGATTTAGTATTAACAAATAATTGAATTGTTCCGCCTCGATTGACGCTAGTGAGGGAGGCGTACCCTTCGATTTCACGGTTCGTGGCAGGATTTGAGAGTTGCCAGTCAGTAGTACCTGGTTTTTGGTTTTCAAGGGCAGTGGGATTGTTAGCAGTGGGGGTGATGGGGGGTGAGGAAGGAAGCTGAGAGTAAGCAGCCGGGATGCGAGTGGCGAAAGGGGCTGCTAAGCCAATTAAAAAAGCTTTTAAGAATTCTCTTCGCCCTGATTTTAAACTAAATTTAACTGTCATTGGGGATTAAGTCAGCAACATTTGGTGATGTCAAATTATTCAGAATCCAGGAGGGTGAATCCTGAATATTGACGGTTAAGTTCGCTGCTTTTTTTGACTTTTGAGTTCTGCTTTGTGTTACCTTTGGTAAGCTTCGCTCCTTTGAGTCTTTAGCAGCAATTCATAAAATTTAGGAACAAGGGCGAATTCTCTGGGCTCAAACCTCAAGCAGGCGAAGGAGATAGCCGATTCAGCACACTTACTCCTTAGTCATCATACCTTAGATAGATTTTAAGAGAGCGTACTCAGGTGCTGAGGTTGGGAGTTGGTAAAAAGCGCACTCATCAATTTAAACCAAACTGCTCTCACCCATCAACCTCTGCAAGAAATTGTCAGTCAATGTTAATGTCTCTAAGAGTTTGTGCATACCTTAGGGTTTAAGCCTGATGCCTGAAGCTCTCATGAGGTATGGATGTTGTCATCTATTTATTACTGCGTACTGTTGATGAGCCAATTAAGCAAATTCCCGCGATCGCAAGCAGTTTCTCGACGGACGGCCCTCAAATTACTCGGTGTCGGTGCTGCCGGTGGACTATTGGGCTACAGTCGCTTCTCCAAGCCACAGCCCACGATTTTCCAGCAAGACAGCTTGGACTTGCCAAGACTGCTGAATCACCCAAAACGGGTGGTGGTGGTTGGAGGTGGGCTCGCAGGGCTCGCCTGTGCCTACGAACTCAGCCAACGGGGTTTTATCGTGACGCTTTTAGAGCGATCGCCCCAACTGGGAGGCAAAATTGCCAGTTGGCCGATTCAAGTAGGGGATGAAACCTTTAGGATGGAACACGGTTTTCATGGGTTTTTCCCTCAGTATTACAACCTCAACAGCATTGTTCAAGAACTGGCAATTACAGACAATTTTCAGTCCTTAGAGTTTTACTCAGTGGTGTTCCGCGATGGGAAATATGAGCCGGAAGTATTTCGCCCCAGTCGTTCCGCCTTTCCCTGGAATGTCGTTGACTTGGCGGTTGCTTCTCCCAACCGCCTCCGCTGGGGAATTAACCTCACAAAACCTGCCCACTGGGAGGTGTTTCGAGCCATTGGCGGGTTTCAGCCCGAAAAAACCTTTGAGCGGCTCGATCGCTTCTCGGTTGCTGAGTGGGTGGAAAAAGATTTTCCCCAAGGACTTTATGACCTTTATTTTCTCCCTTTTGCTAAATCTAGTCTGAATGCTCCAGATTTATTGAGTGTGGGGGAATTAATGCAATTTTTCCACTTCTATTTTTTTGGCAATCCGGAGGGTTTAGCATTTAATGGGACGCGGCAAGATATGGGAACTAGCTTGGTACAACCCATTGCCAGCGCTATTGCCGATCGGGGGGGTCAAGTGCTAACGGATGTCGCGGTGAGCCATATTCACTGGAGAGAGGGCAAAATCGCTGCGATCGCCTATCAGGCGGGAGAGGTGCAGAGTAAAATCCCGTTTTGGGTGCAGCGAAACTCACTCCTCAAGGATGACACCACTACAGAGTATTTCGGGGCAGGCGATCGCGTATTTGCCACTGCACCCGGAGGGAAAGAAGCTCTTTCTTTGACTTGTACGCACCAAGGTTGTACCGTTCAGCGACAAGAGGATGGTCAATTTCATTGTCCTTGCCACGGAGCTATTTTCGATCGAGAAGGGCGAGTGGTGGCGGGGCCAGCGAAACGAAATCTACCTCGTTTTCAGGTAATCAAGCGCCAGGAAGATCGGGTCCAATTGGTAGCCACCAAGCAGCTATCTTCCCTGCAAAAAGGGGAAGAAATGGTGCAAGCAGATTATTATGTGTTTGCAACGGATGTCCCTGGCATTCAACACTTGTTTACCCTGGTAGAAGGTGAAGTCGATCGGGGATTGAAGGCACAAGTAGAACAATTAAAAGTTGCCGATCCGTTTGCAGTCGCTCGGTTTTGGTTTGACCGCGATTTTGAGTGGGAACATAGCAATTTTACTTCTCTCTCCGGATATCAGTTGACCGATAGCATCACGCTATATCATCGGATTCAGGAGCAATTTATCGAGTGGCACGAAAAAACGGGGGGTAGTGTTGTCGAGTTACATGCCTATTGTTATAAGGAGAAAGAGTTTCCGAATCAACAGGCGTTATTGACGACTTTTGAGCAGGAACTTTATGAAATTGTACCCGGTCTGAAAGCTGCAAATTTACTGCATCGGGAACTGGTGAATCAGAAGAATTTTTCTGGATATCCACCGGGAAGTTATGCGGAACGCCCAGAGACTTGTTGCGGTGTCCCCAATTTATTTTTTGCCGGAGACTGGGTCAAGATGCCGTTTCCTTGTGGTTTAATGGAGAGAGCAGTTAGTAGCGGCTTGCTGGCAGCTAATTCAATTCTGCACCGGGAAGGATTGCAGAGGCGTGCTTTGCTTTCAGTCAATCCAGAAGGAGTGCTGAAAATATAATTCTTGTTGGTAGTTATCAGGTGGGCAGAAATAAACTCAACTTAAACGGGGAAAGTTAATTTTTTTGAGGGGTAAAAGGTTAGAAACTTCCCTCATTTCACTTCCATTAGTTGATTTTATTTTTGCTCACCTGCTGAAGCATTTCAGGGATACTTTTCCCAAAAAACTGCTCAGATTAATCAAAATCAGTTTTTAAATGGTGGGCAAAATTTAGGACGATTCATTATGGAAAATCAGGTGATTCAATCTTCCGTTATGACTCCTCAAAAAAGTCACATCCGCCAGTTGGAAATCAACCTCAATCACTGGTATGTTGTGGCTCGCAGTCATGAAGTTAAAACTCAACCTTTAGGAGTCACTCTCTGGAATCAACCCATCGTTTTGTTTCGGGATCGTGCAGGGAAGATTCAGGCTTTAGAGGATCGATGTCCTCATCGCCAAGTAAAACTCAGTCACGGGTTAGTGAAGGATGATTTATTAGAATGCACCTATCATGGCTGGTGTTTTAATGCGAGGGGGGAATGTGCAGAAGTTCCCTATTTAGCTGAAAATCAACAGTTGCCAAGTTGCACGATTCAATCTTATCCGGTGCAGGAACAAGACGGCTTTATTTGGTTGTTTCCTGGGGAACCCACCTTAGCAAAAAACAAGACTCCTTTAGGGGTTCCAGAGTGGGAACATCTCAACTACATCGCAACTGTTTCTATCATTGATTGTCAGGCTCACTATTCATTTCTCATCGAAAACTTGATGGATATGTATCATGGACATTTACATCAAAATTGGCAAGCGTGGGCCGATCCGGTGTTAGCAGATTTAGAGGAAGGAGACGATCGGGTTGTTGCTCACTACCAAGCACAAAGCTATTATAAGATTGATAAGATTTGGTCGATTTCTCAATTGTTTTTCCCAGCCTTAAGGCGTCTGCACCCGGAACCACTTGATGTTAGTTACATTTACCCCCATTGGGTTTCTACGCTGGGGAATGACTTTAAAATTTACTGTTTAGTTTGTCCGGTCAGTTCAACAGCAACTCGCGCTTATTTGATTCATTTTACTTCATTAAATGCGTTTTGGCGACTGCATAAATTGCCTGTATGGTTCCGCCGATTCATTAAAGATCGTTTGTTTGGGGCCGCTCAAAAATTACTGGATGGGTTGGTGCGGCAAGATGTGGTGATGATTGAGGAAGAACAGCAGGCTTTTTTAAGCAATCCTGAGCGCAAAAACTATGAATTAAATCGAGCGTTGGTGAGTGTACAACGGTTGATGAGAAGGCAGATCAATACTTGAGTATCGGTTGGATGGGGTAGCGCTTTCCAAGCGGAAAAAAGATGCCTACCCTAAATTTAGGGGAACAGGCATCTGGTTTGTGATGGATCTAGGCAGTCAATTCAACCTCTAGCGCTGGCTAGAATGTTTGGCACGCTGCTGTTGGTAAAAACCGACGACTTTTTGGACATAAGTTGCCGTTTCACCACTTTGGCAACCTGTGGATTGACCCGTCATCCACCAACAGGCAGATCGGCGTATGGCTGCTAATTCATTGTTACCACTAGCCTTGTATTCATCGCGTAGCAAGTCACGGACAACACAGGTTACAATTGACCGAGCTTTGCCTTCATCAGCATCGAACTGTTGGGGTGTCATTGCCTGTTTCGTACAAAATTTTGACCAGCGGGGAATATTGTTTGGTAATACTTGCCACGGGCTATACATCCCATCATTGGGGGTTTGAGGAGGTGCTGCTTGTCGCAATGCTTCTACGAGTGCAGTGACTTGGAGATTAGAAACTTGTTGTGCTGTTGCTGGGAGTGTTCCCAATCCAAGACTTGCGATCAAGCTACTCAGGAGTAGATGTTTGGCTTTCCCGATTAATTGGAAATTCATGGGCACTGTTTGAGGTTCATCAGATTTTCCTCCCTTAGGTTTTACTTGAGCCTGAAGGAAATACCTCTGTCTTAAGGAGGATTTGCTATTTCGAGGGGGATGAATTTAGGCAAAACAATCAACGGGTTTCTCTGTTTTTTTGACCGGGATTGTCGCGCTTCGTCTACTTACTTTTCTCTGGTGAGTTGGCAGGTTTCTTGAGCGTTTTTCGGGGACAAAAGGCTGCTGTGATGAAATCAAGGTTTTAATTGCTGGCTTACGATCGGCAAGTTAATTTGCTAATATAAAATCAAATAAACGGTGAGCCATTTCTAACTTACTGCAAGGTGGAATGTCTACTTGCTTGCCGTGAGCATTGAGCAAGATTGCTTGGTTGGTATCGCTGCCAAAACCGACACCGGTTTGATCGATGGGGTTGGCTGCGATCGCATCCAATTTCTTCGCCCGCAACTTCTCTAACGCTGGCTTGACAATGTCTCCTGTTTGTGCAGCAAATCCAATTAATCTCTGGTGGGGCTGTTTCAACTCTGCTAACTCTGCAACAATATCCGGTACGGGTGCCAAGGGTAGGGAACTGGGCAGCGATCGCTTGGGGAGTTTCTCACGATAAACTTGGGCAGGTCTCACATCTGCAACCGCCGCTGCCATCACAATGACATCTGCTTCTGGGAAACACTCCTGCATCGCTTGTCGCATCTCTTCAGCGCTGACCGTGCGAATGGTTCTCACTCCCGGTAAGTCAATTTCACCGCTAATACTATGTACCAGCGTCACCTCAGCTCCTCGATGTAAAGCCGCCTGAGCGAGTGCCACTCCCATCTTACCGCTGGAGGGGTTGCCGATAAAACGCACGGGATCGAGGTGTTCCCGGGTTCCCCCTGCACTGATCAACACTCGCAGACTCCTTAAATCTCGCTTGCCACCTGCGTGCAATAAAGACTCAAGAGCTGCTAAAATCTCACGAGGTTCTGCCATTCGACCTGAACCCACGCGGTCGCAGGCCAATATCCCCGCACCAGGTTCCAGACTGTGATATTTCGGATCGCTTAAGACTTGTCGCCAATTCCGCTGCACCGCCGCCTGTTCCCACATATCTGTATTCATCGCCGGTGCTAACAAAATGGGGCAAGTAGATGCTAGCACCGTGTTTGTCAGCAAATTGTCCGCAAAACCACCCGCAACCTTGGCTAAAGTATTCGCCGTTAAAGGTGCGATCGCAAACACTTCGGCCCATTCTCCCAAGTCAATATGGAGAGGTCTTCCTCGGTTAGGAGCCCAGAAGTCTCGATCGGTATAGGCAGGATGGCGACAGAGAGTGGCAAACGTTAAAGGGGTAATAAATTCTTGAGCTGTATTCGTTAAGATTACCCGGACTTCAGTTCCAGCTTTTGCTAATGTCGAGACTACTTCACAAATTTTATAAGCTGCGATTCCACCACTAATCCCAATTAAAACCCGTCTGCCGCTCACCATAAAACTCAAGACTCAGTGACTAGATATTAGGAGAAAGGATGAAGGAGCAATCATCCCCTGCTGCATTGACGATCGGTCAGGAAAATTTAATTTCCTACCTCTCTCCATCCTTCCTCCATTCAGTTACGATTCATCGTAAGCTTCTATATCCAGCAAGTGAAGATAAGGTACTACTAACTCAGGGCGTTGAAAGGCGATCGCTCGCAACAAATGCCAATCATTCAATCCCTCAAAAGGATCGGTGTAATCATCTTCCTCCAAACGAGCCGCTAGCTTTGCTACATCGACCGTTGTCAGTGCAGCAATATCGCGCGATGCTTTGGTTAAAGTGGTCATGTTTGCACCTTCCTTCAGCGACATCTGCCTCAAGCATAGATTTGGGGAATCTGAAGTCCCCACTCTATCCTACGCCTTTAATTAGAGTTCGACCTAATTTCTACAACAAAACTTCGCATTAAATCTATCACGGCTGGCTGAATCTCGTGGGCCATATTGAATTCATGGTACTGCACTGGCACTCCCACAGCAGTCAAAGCATCTCGCGACCTTGTTGCTGCACTCACAGGCACAACTGTGTCCAGCCTGCCATGTACAATCAAAACGGGTGGTAAGGTGCGCTCGCTCGCTTTTGGGACAAAATGTAAATAACCGCTCAGGCAAATTAAGCCCGCGAGTGGCAACGTTAACCCTACATCGAGCGTCATCGCCCCTCCTTGAGAAAAGCCCGCTAAAATGGTGCGTGACAGCGGAATTCCTGTGTTACTTTCGAGAGACAATAACCACTCCCGCAGTAATTGCCGACTTTCGGTGAGTCCCTGCTCATCTTGACTCTCTAAGTCGTACCACATCTTACCGCCTGCTACATAAGGATGAGGGAAGGGAGCATTGGGAAATTCAAACTGGTAATCAGGTAAATCTAGCATAGGTGCCAAGGAAGCGAGGTCCTCAGCATTCGCCCCCCAACCGTGGAGGGTGACGATTAAACCTGCTGGTGTTTGAGTGGTTGTGGGCAGAAGACGAATCGATTTTAAAGGCATGATAGTAGTGGGAAAAGGTCAAGTTAAGCGTGAGTGATTCCACGTCAACAGGGAGTCTCCCAATGTCAGGGAAAACTTGAAGGTTTGGCGATGCCAACTTCCTATCTACGCGGGTTTGCTGGCGCACCCCATGCTTGAGATTTGCTCATCAAGATGCTCCTTTTAAAACCGTTATCTAGGTTAAGATGACTTGGCCCCTCTCACTATAGCTCAAGTTGCTAATGATGCCGTTGCCCCCCATCCTCCCCAGGACTATTTCAGAGTGCGATTGCTCCCATTATCTTCAGATAACTCAACAGCAAATGAGAGCAAGCAAGAGCCAGCTATTTTGCCCTGATTCAGGAGAATTGGAGAGTTAGACACGAGCGATTCATCACTCGCAAACGACCAGCCATCCCTCTATCTCCTCGAATTTCATTGATTGAACTCAGGGTAAATCTACCTTTTTTTCCTTAAAAAATACCCCTTGATCCTGGAGGTAAAGTTGCGTGGCTACCTGAGCCGGTAAAGGTTTACTAAAAAAGTAACCTTGAGCGCTATCACAATCCAGAGCCTGTAAAAATTGTAATTGCTCTAGCGTTTCTACTCCTTCAGCAATGACTTTTAATTTCAGCCCATGACCCAGGGCTAGCACGACCTTAATAATTGCAGCATCATCACAATTATTCTTCAAATCTCGCACAAATGATTTGTCTATTTTCAGGCTGTCAATGGGCAAATGTTTCAGCGATGACAACGAAGAGTAACCCGTGCCAAAATCATCCATTGATACATAAATTCCCATCTGCCGCAACTGTCGCAATACAGAAATAGTTAGCTCTACATCCCGTACGGCAATGCTCTCTGTAATTTCTAATTCTAAAAACTCAGGTTCTAATCCAGCTTCTTCCAAAATTTGGGCGATGCTTCTCACTAAATTCGTTTGCTGGAACTGGCGAGCAGAAAGGTTAACAGCGATGCGGATCGGCGGCAACCCCACTAATTGCCATGCTTTATTTTGAGCGCAGGCTGTCCGCAGGACCCATTCTCCGATCGGACAAATCAGACCGGTTTCTTCAGCTAAAGGAATAAATTGATTGGGAGGAATTAAACCCCGTTCAGGGTTTTGCCAGCGAATTAAAGCTTCCATCCCGGTAATTTTACCCGTCTTTAAATCGACTTGCGGTTGGTAGTGTAACAGAAACTCTTTGCGTTCTAAGGCTTTGTAGAGATTATTTTCTAAGACCAGTCGCTCAAAGGCTCGACTACCAATCGCAGGGCTATAGAGTTGATAATTATTCCGGCCTTGCTGTTTGGCGCGGTACATGGCTGCATCGGCATTTTTGAGCAGTGTGTCTGCATCTTCCCCGTCATAGGGAGCAAGGGCAATTCCCAAGCTGCCTTTAATATAAAGCTCCCGTTCTTCTACCTGAAACGGGATACTTAAAGTCTGAAGAATTCGCTGACAAATTTTTGTGGCATCTTCGGCACAAGTAATCATAGAAAGTAGCAAAGTGAATTCATCTCCACCCCAACGGGCGATGGTATCCCCGGAACGCAAACAGCTAATTAAACGGTTGGCTACAATTTGCAGCAATCGATCGCCAACTGCGTGACCTAAAGTATCATTAATGTGTTTAAATCCATCTAAATCTAGGAAGATAACTGCTAGCATTTCCGATCGTTGGCTGGCATTGGCTAACGCTAAGGAAAGGCGTTCATTAAATAAAAGTCGATTGGCCAATCCCGTTAGTTGGTCATGAGAGGCTTGGTGACGAATTAAACTTTCGACGCGCCTCTGCATGACTGCCATATAGAGGTGAATTCCCAGAGATTTAGCGAGTTTGAGTTCATCGGCTGTCCACTCTTTTGCTTTTCCTTTTTTTAGTTCTCGCCATGCTTCAAAAGACAGTTTGGGGCGATGATTGCGCTCGTCTGGATAGAAGCGACCGGCCCAAATTTTTTCAGTTTCTATTTCGCTGCGAAAAAGGCTGAGGCAGCCGACACATTGCTGACGATATTGCAGCGGCACAATTAAAATTGAGCGAATAGGGACCGTCTCAAATGCTGAAGCTAAGGTTTGTAATTGTGGTTCTTGGTAGAGATCGGGAATGCTGTAAATATGAGGGATAATTGAGGTGTGAACTGCTAAGTCGAGCAGTGCCTCTGAGGGAGAGGAGAGGGATGTAAAAAAATCTTCTTGCTCTAGTTTGTTAAGGGATTGTCTAAATCCCTGGTTTTTCTGGACGAATCCCATTAGCCGTTGCCAAAAAGGAGTTTCTTCAATCCAGATTTGGTTGGGTTGCTGGCCACAAAGGTAAAGTTGAGCTGGTTGACCGGTGGGGTCGGCGGTAATGTATAATCTACCCCCTGAAGCTTCTAAGGCTTTGGCGGTTTGTTCTAGAACCGTTTGCCGAATTTCGGCCAGGTCGAGGGGGGAGTGAAGTAAGCTACTAATTTGGTTGATAATTGCTTCATCGCGGGCTTGCTGCCGAGCTTGGCTGAGGAGGTAAGATTGAGCGATCGCAATGGAAAGCTGATCGACCAGCAATTGAACAATTCTCAGCTCTCGTTCGCTAAACTGCCTTGGCTGGCTATGGTGACAAGCTAACAATCCCCAGAGTTGATTGTGATGTAAAATCGGTACTGTCAGGGACGATCGCACTCCCATTGCCGTCAGATACTCGATGTGACAGGGGTCTACCAGGCTATAGCGGATATCTTCAATCGCGAGAGTCTCGCCGGTTTCTGGACAATCTAATCGATTAATGGTTTGATGCTGGGACGCAACATCAATAATCACTCGCTGGCGAGCTTTCACAAACAGTTCGCGGGCGCGGGGGGGAATATCGTTTGCCGGGAAGTAAAGACCTAACAGTGAAGGCAAGTTTTTTCCTTTAATCGACTCAGCAATCACACACCCACTGCCATCTGCTTCAAAGCGATAAACTTTGACGCGATCGGTGCCGAGAAAGCTACGGATCTCCCGCGCAGTTGTCGTTAAAATTTCTTGTAGCTCTAAAGAGCGACGAATTCGAGTCGTAATCCGGTTGAGTAAGCTCTCACGTTCCATTGTTGAGCCTGAATTTTTCGTAAGTTTTTTGTTAACCATCTATCTACTATCTCCTCGACTGAAAACAGCCGTTTCATCAGCCACATTTAGGACTGAGAGTGTTTTCTAAGATTTCAGATGTTTTCTTAGATCGTAGGAGTTTTGAAGAGGTAATCTTAAAAAAATCGAATAAAGTTAAGAATTTTTATAAATTCGCAAAAAAACTTTATGAATTTAAATTGAAGTTTGATCGGAGACTGCTCACAATTACCATAACTTAACCGATAAATTCAATCTTTTATCAATCTCACAACTACATCTTTTGTGAGTTTAACCTCGGATCTTTAGAGTGGGTATCACCCGCTCCGATCCGAGGTCAACTTAACCGATTAGTGGCTTTCTTTTTTTGGGTTTGCGCTTGCTATCTGAGCTTTTTACCTTAAGTCTGCGACAGATACGATTGCGATCCTGCCCCAGAAAGAAGTTAAGCGAGAGTTAGAGTCTACAGCGAAGGAGACAAGGAGACTCAGCACTGTTGCAGGACAAAAGTAAATTTAATTAAGCTTCGTCCCACAGCGTTCGGATTTCGCCTGGTAAAAAGTCAGCAATTTCCTGAATTCTCTCGGTCGATAACTCATCTTTAGTCGCTGAAAATACTGCCTTAATCACTGTTTCTGGTTTGATGCCTGGGGGCAGCGATCCTTCTTGCTGAATACGGAACAAAAAAGTCTCGGGTTTGATGATCAGTGGAGGTCGAATATGGCTGAGGAAATGAACTAAAGGATTGGTATCTTCCCAAAGTTTAGCAATGTCAGTTTGTAGTAATTTGTTGTCGGTTGGCAGTGCTGGTTCGTGTAGTTCAGATGCGACTCGCTCCACTGCTTCATCTGTCATCATGTCACGCATGGTACGAAAGACCACTTCAGTAATGTCTCTGGCATCAAAAATATCCTCCAAGTGACCCTCAACCATGACTTTTTCGAGGAAAGGCATATCTTTAGAAGCAATCGCAACTGCCGATCCACGTTGCAGCAGAGACTTCTGAGGGTTGGTTTCCATTTTCTGCAGAAGTTGCTGACCTTTATCCGTCAATTCTGCTTCTTTAAATTGAATTAAGGGGGGTGCTAATTCAACTCCTCCGTAAGCGTCCCCTGTAAACTCTGCATCGATAAATCCTTTTTGGTTGAGGTAATCTAAGTGACCGAGCAGATCTGCTTCTGTTACTTCTCTGCCGATATAGTCTTGAGCGGCTTCCTTAATTTCCGACTCTGCTGTGTTACCATTGTCTTCGTTAATTTTTTTGAGCAGGATATAAGTCAGATCCTCTCTGATTGGAATTGACATCCGATTCTCCTTGGTTAAGGTAAACTAATAAAAAAGTAAAAAATCAGAAGTTTTACTTTTTAATTGAGTGATTTGTTAAGAATCAGTGCGATCGTTCATTGTCTGAGTTTTTCTCAGTTACGATCCCCTCTAACACTATTGAAATCTAAAGCTAGGATGAAAGACTCTCTCAGCAGGTGGAAGTTGTTGAGTTTAAGTAGGAGTTAAAATCTGACTTTAGATAGGTATTTCTATTGAGATGATGAGATAAGATCTTAGATTTTTTACTAAAAAATGTATCCAGAACTACAAGTTTAATCAAAATTTAAGGTTATAATTATTTTTAGGTTTTTAGTAAAATTACTGAAAGTATAATCACTCGACTAGCTGGGGCTGCCTTTTGCTCAAATTACCAATTTCAAGGCAGCAAAGAAGCTCAACTAGTGAGGAAGAAATACGAGCCAGTCTTTCTGGAGTGCCGAATCAGCCACTTAGGGAGTGCCTCGTCCGCCCATCGTTCTTGTTAAAAGAGGTTTGCGAGATGATCATTTTCCCGAATTTGAGTAGGGGCGTAGAATCTTGTGGCAACACCACTCTCACAATTGTAGATAGACAACCCTTAGTGTTGGCAGTAGATGATGATGAGGACAATTTAATCTTACTCAGCCAGATTCTGACTCTATTGAATTACAAAGTCCTAACAGCTTCAGACGGTCAGAGTACCCTCGCAATCTCGCACACTCACTGCCCTGATTTGATTTTGCTAGATATTCGACTCCCGGATATAGACGGTCTCGAATTAATCTGCCGAATCAAACAAGACCCAAAACTTTCCCCCATTCCGATCATTGCTGTCACAGCAATGGCAAAACCAGAAGACCGCGACCGTCTGCTGTTAGCTGGATGTGCTGACTATATCCGCAAACCGTTTAGCCTGGAACACCTAGAATTAACCATCCATCGCTACCTAAGTTAAAGGCTCTTTGACTTAGGAGGAGATTCTCGCACTCTGGGTAGCGACTTCAAAATGGCAATCATCCCGGTCCGACCTGTCTCCAAAGTTGCATCCTTGAGTAGGTCGGTCACGGCAACTTTTAGCACCTCCTCAATCACTTGCTTTAGCTGTGACTCCAAGGCTGCATCGAGTTCCGATCGCACCTGTTGAGCTAACTCCTCCTGACCCCTTTGGGCGAGTAGCTGTTCCGGTGGAGTGATGGCATTCTCCAACACCATGACCACCTTTGTCTCAAGCAGATGGCAACTCACTTGGCTCGGTTGATGTCCGAGTTGCGATCGGTACAGAGCTTGGATGCGCTGCGAGAGAGTCCGTTCTAATTGACCCCGAGTCGGTTCTGAGCTTTCCCCCATCATAAACTTTGCTGTAGAGCCGAAAGATCCCCAAACATCAGTTGATATTATTACCAAGCCTACAGCAAATCGAGGAATTGAAGGTCATCATCAGCACAGCGACCCTGCGATCGCCTCAACGTCTCATCTCTTCGCATCGCCTAACCGAACTCCTCCGAGTTCCAGGTAGGGTTTGCTGAAGAAGGGGAAAAGGGGGGAAAGGGGGGAAAGGGTAAAAGGGGTAAAAGGGGGAAAGGAGAGTCGGGACAAAAAGTGCAAATGTTTTGAGGTCTAGCACTAGATTGGAGAGCGCTTGACAGGACTTTTCATACCGTAAAGACCCTTGATGAAAGCAGGTTTTCGCTTTGTTCAGCAAGCCCCAGGTAGAGGGGAAAGTCCTAACCAAGAGGACAACCCCATACCTGACATTCATACCACGGCGTTTTTAGCCGATCGAGACTTGATTCGTTTCTACCCCAGTCGCTCCGTTTACACTTCTAGCAATGTTAACCAATTGGTTCAAAATATCTTGACTGGGGACTTTTCCCTTCAATACTACGGTGCTGCCAAGTTGAGCCACATAGACAGTTTCGATATTAGCAACTTGAGGATTTTGATCGAACGCCAGAGCTACACGCTTGGCTAAACCACTTTGATCGTATTCTCCATTCAATCCCACTCGCTCTGGAGGAATTGTCTCAGTAGCTGTAGTTGTAGCAGGAGCTTGGGTGGGAGCTGATGGAGCCTGAGCTTGCTCATGGGGTTTTTCTAAACCAAATAATCTCTGTAACCAACCCATCAGTTTCGTCCTCCAAAAATATTGATCTTGATACTACTTATTTAAGGTTCTCGGCTCCTACTGACCCCTCTGCCTAGGGAGAGAAATCAAGCACAGAGTTTAAATATCCTGCTAAAAACGGCTAAAGTTGCTGCTAATATCAAAACCTCTTACGATTACTCTTTTCACCCGTTACGCAACCCCCTTTCCCTCAAAGCAACTGCGAAACAAACACCTGTGCTTCCCACGCCGACAAGTCAACTTGTAACTCACCTTCGTCAACCTCTCGTTCCCAGTGGCGCGTCCACTCGCGCCATTTCCCGCTTGGAAAGTTAGAGATTCGATATCCAGCCAGATGCTGAGGGGAGAAATTTGCCACCACTACGACTCGTGCTCCTTGCGGATGCGATCTCTGGTAAGCAAGGACTTTTGCCTCTGGGTTTTCGTGGAAAAATTCAATATTAGCGGTGTAGAGAGCAGGGTTGCTGGTTCGGAGGTGGATCAATGCTTGATAGTATTTCCACAAACGGAAGTTGAGGTCTTGCTTTAACAACGACCATTGTAGGTGACTGGGTTGGTTAGGAGTGGAGCGGGTGTCTTCGCCAAATTCTTCGCCCATCCATAGCATTGGCACTCCAACGGCAGTGAACAACAATGCGGCTCCTAATTTAACCCGTTGTATCGCTTCAGGGTGAGCAAGGGTGTAAAAGTTTTCTAGGGCCATTACGTGGTCGCGGTCGTGACTTGCCAGATAGTTAATGACATTTGTTGGGCTGCAATAACCCTGTTGCTTGGGGTTCAAAATTTCTCGAAGTCGTCCGAGATCAAAGTTATCTCCTGCGAGATTAGCAAGTGCGAAGATGCGAAAACTTTCATGCCAGCACCCGTCCATCGGTCCTTGGGGTGCAACCCATTCAATTTTTTCGGGAATATGTTCGGCAATATTGTAAAAGGGCTTATCCCCCGCTGCTGCTTTTGCGACTTCCACAATCCAGCTCAAAAAATCTAAGTTGCCTAGCTGACGCACCGCATCATAGCGAATCCCATCAATGTGATATTCTTCGATCCAAAATCTCACAACATCCCCGATAAATTGCCAAGCTGGGCGCAGATTTAGTTTCCCGTCTTCCTGGTCATAATTAAACTCTGGTCCCCAATAATTAGCAGGATCTTCAGGATAATGTCGATCCGGGTAATACCAGTAATTCCGATCGATCAATAATAAAGGACTGCCTTCATCGCTATGATTATAAATCCCATCTAGAATCACTCGAATGCCACGCCTATGGCACTCATCAATCAAGCACTTTAAATCTTCAGTGGTGCCATAGCTGGATTCCACCGCGAAGAAGTAGCGCACTTTGTAACCCCAGCTATAATTACCCGGATATTCATTCACTGGCATCAACTCAATCGCATTGATGCCTAGCTCGCTCAAGTAATCTAATTTCTCAATCACCTGCTTGAAGGTTCCGCCTGCATAACCCTCTGCTTCAGTCCTTGCAAAATCAGCCACCTGTATCTCATAGATCGCCAACTCCTCGTTAGTCGGTAGCAGTTGGTGGTCATATTGCCATCCATAAGTATCAACGATTTTCTGCCCTTGGTTAATCCGAAGAACACTAGTTTCTGTCGCGCGATCGATCTCAACTGCATAGGGGTCATTAACAGTGACCCATTCCTGGGTCATTAAAGCATTGCTGGGTGGCTGAACGCGGAATTGGTATCGATATACACCGTCTTTTAGTTCCACCTGAGTGCGAAAATAACCATCCTCACCTTTAACCATTGGCAGGTTTTGCCAGTTGGAAAAAGAGCCAATCAAGGCTGCTGCTCGGTTGTTTGGAGCCAATAGCTTGAATTCTATTGAAGCAACCATATACTTTACAGCCATCTGTCGAGGGGAATTGTCAAAAACTTTACACTTTTTTGTCTGGATTGATCTCTTCCTCTAGAAAGAAAGTGAAGTGTCTGGGAGGAGCAATCAGCTCACTCCAGATTGTATAAAAATTTTAAAAGTCTCTTTACAGGTCTGATAAATCTATGACTAAGTTCCACTCGGAGATGAATTTTCAACAGAACTTAGCTAAAAGCCTTCTCACTCGCCTTTCTAGCGAAAATCTGCCCTAAAAATTTGCTATCTAGTATCTATCTTGAGGCAGAATCACGCTTAAAATTAGACAGAGAGTTGTAACTTAAGAGACAATTTTTTAGCGAAGATAGGTTATACCGTAGAAAGATGTTACTGAATCCGGAAAAGGAGAAGATGAGGATGTACTTATAAAACAAGGGGAGCAGCAGAAAAATGAATAAGTTGCTCCTGCAATGGATTCCCCTCTTATCTAGTTTCAGTCTAGGGATAGCATTCATTTCTCTTGCTTATTCCTTGGCTGTAGTAGGTTTTTAGTCAAAGACTCGGAAATTGTTCCTTTCTAAATTAGCTTTGAGCGTTCTCGATCGCTTGGTAATTGATCGAGGAAAAATTGGTGATTGACCGACTTTTCCGATCCCTTACTAGAGAGATTCAGGAGGTCTAAAAGTAATAGTGGGAACAAACTGAATTAACCTTAATTCCAACTCAGGAGTTTCCTAATGGAAAAACAAATGTGCTGGTTGCCCCGAATGGGCAATGAAAATGCTGAAAAGATCCTGCATTTACGGACAGCCCCCCATCAACCTTGGCGACCCTATACAGCATGCCCTCAATACGCTGCCCCAGACTATCGGGAGCCAGGAGGTTCTAAGGGATGGGCGACATTTCAGAAACTCCGAAAAATTGGTTGGACTTTAATCTCCTCCGCTGAAGGAATGCAGTCTGGGATGGAAACGGAGGAAGAAAAAATTGCCTAAACTTCTCCCCAACAGCTTGAGCCGATGGCGTGAAGGGGTGAGGTGTCTCATTTAGTTTTAATCTGACCCCTTCACCAAGCTGTCAGCCTTGATGATTAGCGGACTGAGGCAACCACTTCGGGTGACTTTGTCTCTTGGTTGTTCTCCTCCACCAGCGGTTTGCGAGTTTTCAAGTTAAAGCGATATCCCTGAGGTAGGATGTGAAGCTTTGCCCCACACACTGCCAAAGGCTCATCCTTTAACAACCCATCCAAATTGTCATGGGTTTTCTCGGACTCGTCGATCACCGTCACCGCTCCTTCCCCAATGACTTCAAATTCGTCGCCACTCACCACAATGGCTGTATTTTCATCAATCCCAAATCCCAAGACGGCTGGCTGCTGTGCGAGGGCTGACACCAGACGCCCCAAGCGACCCCGCTGTGCGAAATGCTGATCGATCACCACTCCGGGAAGGAAGCCCATTCCGGGCCCCATCGCCACCACATCCACGCGAGGATTGGTTTCTGATTCTCCTTCAATAATCATGATGTCTGGCATCATGGCCGCCCCCGCACTTGTTCCACCCACCACCGCTCCTTCCGAGAAGCGTTTGTGAATCGCAGCATCCAGTTCGGTGTCTTTCAGGGCACTGGTAATCCGCGCCTGATCTCCCCCTGTAAAAAATATGCCGGTGGCTTGAGCGATCGCTTCGATCCAATCTGGCCGATCTGCGTCTTCCCGTCGCTGCGTGTCCACCACTCGCACGTCCTCAGCACCCAAGCGCTCAAAAATTCTAATATAAGTATCTCCCACTTCCCCTGGCAGGCTAGTCGCAGCGGTCATAATCACAATCCGAGCTTTAATTCCACCGGCACACCGCACAAACTCCCGTAGAATTTTGCATTCACCTTCTCTGTCTTCTGCACCACCAATAATGACTAATTGCCCACGCTCTTCACTCACGGCCATATAATCTCCAGTTTTTAGGTGTTTAGGTGATTTATTTCAATTAAGCCGAAAAACTTCATCGCCTTAAACCACCAAAAGGTAGAGATTTATACAGAAATTTGAACGATTCTGGGTACTGTTTCCCAGACTCCAGTCCGATCGAGTCCGATACAGTCAGTCTATCCCAGTTAGTGCAAGCGAGCGCTCTTCAAACAAGCTTTTAGCAATCGCTTTTTTTCGTTTGTCTTTGACTTAGTTGTGCTTCACTAAAAGCGTTAATAAAGAGCGTGCGTGTTCCAAGGATAAGTGTCTGGGTTTGCCATTCCAGACAATTTGGTATTCATTAAGGTCTGGGCCATCGCCATAACCAGAAATCAGTTTGAGGTGAAAGGCTTCCTCAGCCAGTTGGTGAACTTCATCTCTGAGAGCAAGTTTTGTACGATTGATCATTTCCTGTCTTCCTCCTCAATGCTCTCTTTATATTAAGAAATATTAGGGGCTATGATGCCATCTACCGCAAGTAATAATCACTAAAATTATGAGCAAGTCAGAGGGGATTGATGCTCAATTATTATCATGAGTGAGAGGTTTGGGTCTTAATTTCTAACTTTTAATTGCTCTAAGTTAGCGCCTGTATAACCCGTAGTCAGCCAAAGAATTGCTCTCGCACCATCTCGAATTACTTTTTCAACCGGTTCAGGTTCCCGTCCCGAAGGAACAGCAATGGGTAGAAAACTAATGCCTCTGCTACCAAGAACTATTTCACCAATAATCTGAGCTCGACGCATATGATCGTCAGAAGTAATCAGATAAATGCTCTCAATTCCTTGAGCTTGCAATTCATCCACTAATGTTGTGAAATTCGTAACCGTATCAACAGCTCGATAGTCTAAGTGCAAGCGCTCAGAGCCAATACCTGCCTCTGAAAATACCCATTCTGCATATTCTCGATTGGTACCTGAAGAAACCCAAATCGGCAGTTGAGGATGTTCGCGAGCAAATTGAGCGGCAAAGACTTCTCTCTCCTTCGCGCCACCTAATACTAATAACGCTTGGGGTTGTTGTAAATGCTTTTTGATTTCATGAGAACTGAACCAACACACAGCTAAAACGATTAAAAAAAACCAAAAATTTCGTGAAGCTCTCAAACGTCTGTAACGTCGCCTGCTTGAACTCATTCTCGAAAGCATTACAAAAAAACCGTGCATGGGATTACGCAGCGGATATCGTTAACACAACATTCCGCAGGCGTCATCTAGAGTCCGGAGATATCATACCAGGTTGGAGGCAATCAATTAATTAATTAGGCAGATGGAGAAAGGGGGAAAGGGGGGAAAGGGGAAAAAAGGGGGAAAGGGGAAAAAGTGCAAACGTTTTAAGGTCTAGCACCAGATTCGGGAGCGCTTGAGAGGACTTTTAATACCTGACGGACCCTTGATGGATGCAGCTTTTAGCTTTTTTCAGCAAGCCCTAATTAGGCAGATGGAGAAGGGAAGATTTTTCTCAACGGCAATTAGAACAAGGCTTACTGCCCGAATCCCCCATCATCCATCGCCCATTACACTGGAAATTTTCCCATTGATTAACGGGACTGGCCGGATTTGAACCGGCGACCTAGCGCTTCAGATTTGTGTGAGTTTCCCCACTCTCTGGACTATCCCTTCACCCTAGGCAAGCTGCCCTTAGGTGGTGGCCGTTATGTTTGAAGAGGCTAAAATTTCCTCCGTCAAACCAGTCTCTGCACCTTCTCTACCCCTTACAAGGTAGAGCTTGGCTCAAGATTACCCTATCTGTTGCCAGACTTAGGCTTCCTTGAATTTGACCACATTCACTCCCGGAGTTTCCCCACAGGGTGCCCGATGCTTCAGGAGGCGCTTGCTCTATCCATCTGAGCCACAGCCCCAACTGAGTAATTGTTTTCATCATAGCAGTTCAGGGCTGTTTAGTCGCTCTTACTTAGACTTTTGAGACTGGTTAAAGTAGGCTTTGAACACTTCTTTAGCGACGGGGGCTGCTGAAACGGCACCGAAACCACCATTCTCAACCACGACGGCGATCGCAATTTCTGGCTTATCAGCGGGTCCAAACGCCACATACCAAGAATGAGACGGTTGCCCAATCACTTCTGACGTGCCTGTTTTGCCACCCGTGAGGGGAATAGAGCCATCATTGAGTACCTGGGAAGCCGTGCCATTTTCCACCACCGCCACCAGGCCATCCCGAATGACTTTCAGTGTATCCGGCTTAATCCCAGTTGGTTCAGGTTTCGTGGCTGGGGTATTAGTAAGAGCCGCCAAGAGGTGAGGCTTGATGCGGTAGCCACCATTAACCACCGACGCCACCACCACCGACGCTTCCAAAGGCGTCGTCAGTACCAACCCCTGACCAATTGCCATTGTCACGGTATCGCCCAAGTACCACGGTTCTCCGTAACGTTTCTCTTTCTCCTCAGGTGTTGGCACTTGGCCGTGAGAGCCACCAGTCAGCCCCAACAGTTTAAAATCTGTTTGACCAATTCCCAGCAAGTGACCCCATTTCGCAATTTGCTCGGGACCGACTGCCATCCCCACTTGATAGTAAAAAGTATTGCTACTAACCGCTAGAGCATCTCGAAACCCAATATAACCGTAACCGCCGCTGTGTTCATTAAATTGAAAACCACCGACTGTAATGAAGGCAGAAGTACCGAGGATTGAGTCTGGGGAAAACTTACCTGACTCCAAGCCAGCAGCAGTGGTGACAATTTTGAAGGTACTGCCGGGTGGATACCCTTGGAGGCTGCGGTTCAGGAAAGGTTGTTCTTCTCCTAAAAGGCGGTCCCAATCTGTTTTTGAGACCTTGCGCGTGAAGAGATTGGGATCAAAGGTGGGATGACTGGCCAGCACTAACACTGCACCAGTTTTAACATTCACGGCTGCTACAGCTCCTCGGCGATTACCAAGAGCTTGTTCAGCCGCTTTCTGAAGGTCGAGGTCGAGGGTGAGCTCCACATTCGCACCACCTGTCGGAGCATTGACTCCCAACTCCTGCAATTCCTCCCCTCTGGCATTCACCTCGATCAAGCGGTTACCCCACACTCCAGCAATTTGAGAATTAGCACTCGCTTCAATTCCCATCTGACCGATGATCATGCCCATCGGATACTGGGGGTGAGCCTTGAGGTCTTCGGCTGTCGCTTCACCAATATATCCGAGGACGTGAGCCCCGAGTTCGCCGTTGGGATAGTAGCGACTGGATTCAGCTTGTACTTCTACCCCTGGAAATTCTGTTGCGCGTTCCCCCAGGGATACAAAGGCTGCGGCTGTCAGAGATTGGCTAATTCGTACTGGTCTATAGGATTGGTAGCCAATCTGTTCGAGTTTGTAAATAATGTCGTTGGCGGGGATGTTGAGGAGAGCACTGAGTTTATTGGCAGTTGTTTTCCACTGTTCTCGGGTTTGTTCCTTAGGCCACAAATACACCGAACGAGCTAAGCGGTTAGCAGCCAGGGAGCGGCCTTTACGGTCAAGGATGTGGCCTCGGTTCGACTGCACTGGTACTAAGCGAATGCGATTATTCTCTGCTCGTTCCCGGTGTTGCTTCCCTTCAACCAGTTGCAGTTGTACGAGACGACCGACGTGCAGGCTCATCAGGGTAGTCGCGATCAGCATCAATATGACTGCCCGGTAAGCGGGTCGCGGTTGGCGTCCGCTCTCCTCCTGCATGGTTTTGTCAGCCAAGCGGAATCCTGAAGCAAAAGAAAATTCGCGTTCCATTCGATACAATCTTGGATTTTAGCTTTTAAACCTTAGATTTTAGATTGATAATTGTTGTTTGTTAATGATTGATTACTATCCATTGACAATGTTACCATAGTTATCTTTGACAGCAAATAACATTTTTGGTAACTGGCGATCGGCTCATTCTTACTCTTCTAAGCACCATGCTAGAACTAAAGAAATGCCGACCAAGCTTAGCCACAAAGGGAACTGGGGCCATTGCCAGGCTCCGAGGATCAGCATCAAAATTTCGGCTAAGGCTGAACCAGTTACTAAAACAACCACTAACAGAAATAAAGGCACAATATCTCCTACTGCTTGCGCCAACTGTGACTCTGCTGCGATGTGGCAGAAGTCTGAGTGTCACTTGGCTCCCTCAAAACTACCGATGATTGCGTTAGAAAGGACAAAGGAGCAGATCGAACGTCAGAGTAATAATCCTCTGCCTCTACTCTCCTCTTTCCAATTTACAATCCTAGGAGGGCTTTTACCATGTTGGCTTGCCCCAGGGTACGGTTAAATGGCAGTAGAATCCTGGCTTTGATCGCAGCATTGATCGGTCTACCTGCCCTTGCCGAAACTGCTAATTTTGGCTCTTTGACCCTCTCGCGAACTTCCCCAACCTCAACGGCGGTTTTGACAGGTTCTACAGGTGGATCTTTCTCGCTATCTGCCATTGCGAATAAGGATACCCACAACAATAAATGTTTTGGATTTGGTTCTCCCACTCCCGATCATATCCTGGTTTTGCAACAAGACTTTTCCCAACTGACCGTTCAGATTGATAGTGGCGGGAAGGACACCACACTGTTAATCCAAGGACCAAACGATAGCACAGTCCGCTGTGGAGATGATACGGGTCGAAGTAAAGATGCAAGTGTTACGGATACTGGCTGGAAAGCTGGCACTTATCGTGTTTGGGTGGGTTCCTTGGAAGCGGGTGTGAAATACAAGTACAGCTTGTCTGTAAAACCTTAGAAGCTAGCTGGTTGAGTGGATTGAGGTTTTGGGAGTCAGTCGAGCCATAGTCTGATGGATCGTGAAAATAGAAAACAGAGGGGAAGAGGGTTTGATTTCTTTCTCTCTTTTCACCGATCTTTGGGGGTGTTTGCTTCCCTACTGAACCTGGCTCGCGATCGCATCCCGAATGAGTTGAGCCGTTGCAGGTGCGAGTAAAATCCCGTTGCGATAGTGACCGGAAGCAATGAAAATGCGGTCGTAGTCGGGAAGTTGTTTGATAATGGGTGCTGGTTGCCCTTCAGGACGAGGTCGCAAACCTGACCATTGTCTGAGGAGGGTGGCGGTGGCTAAGGCCGGGCAAAAGGCGATCGCTTTCTCCATCACTTGCTTTAACTGATGGCTATCTGCCACCAGTTCCTCCGCATCAGTCGGAAATTCTACCGTTGCACCCACCCAGTATTCTGTGACGGGTGAGGTGTGTGTGCAGGGGACAATATGAATATCATCTCCCGCGATCGAGGGCTGAAAATCAGGATTTCCGAGTGGCTGTTCTAAACGTAAATGCAAAGCTTGCCCTAATACGGGGCGAATATCAATAAATTGTTGTAAGGATGCTGTCAGAGCAGAGGAACCTAAACCCGCAGCAATAATCAGCCAATCACACTCTAAAGTACCGATGGTTGTTTGTAATTGGGAATGGGTGCGATCGCTTTGGATGCTGTTAACCGTGGCATTCCATTCAAAAATTACACCGTTTTGCCTTGCAGCCTTCACTAAGGCTAAGGTCAGAGCTGTGGGATCGAGTTGCCGATCTTGAGGGGAATAAATCGCAGCAATCACATGCTGGAGGTTAAGCTGAGGGCAGCGATCGCGGATTTGCTCGGGATGCCAAATTTCCAACTGCCAACCTTGAGACTGGCGAGTCGCTCTCAATTTTTCCCAATTTGCTAACTCTTCCCCTTCCTGGCAAAGCATCAGAATTCCTTGCCGATTAAAAGGAATCTTTTGACCAATCTGTGCTTCTAATTCTGGGATTAAGGTTTCATAACGCCGGATGCTAGTTTCCCTGAGTTGCCAATTCTTGCCTTTTAGTTTCTGGCTAATCACCCCCATCAGCACCCCAAGGGCTGCGCCTGTGGAAGCTTCGGCCGGCTGTTTTTGTTCTAAAACTGTGATTTTTAGTTCCGGGATGTGGCTGAGCTCATAAGCGAGGGTCGCCCCGATGATTCCACATCCAACAATAATAACACGACTCATTTGTTAGGGTTGGGATTGTGAGTTGTTGGTAATGGGTGATTAGCAAATACTGAGTCATTCATCGGAGTTAAAACGAGCCGATTAACTTCAAAAATGACTCCTAATTTCTAAACGCTCACGCTGCCCATTACCAACAATCTCCTTAACTAGGCTTGAGGAATTAGCTTCAAGAAAGCATCGAAATCTTGCAACGCTTGTTGATAGCCACTGCTAACTCTCACTGCATCGATCGTTTTCGCTGCCAAGTCGATCTTGACTAAATCATTAAACACACTCTTGCTCAACTCTAGCGCCTTCTTTTGATCTTGAGGTAACAGCGTGACTGCCACTGTTCTCAGTTGCGCCCGCAGTTCACCGAGAGGGCCGTGAATATAAGTCCTCACGTCTACCCACCGTCTCTGTTGAATGAGTGTTTCCAGTTGATCGAGGCGCGATCGCAACTCTGTCAGGGTCGGAACAGCCCGTTGAATTTGCTCAACCTGGGCGGGAGTATAGCTGGTGGGAGCTTTGGCTGCCAAACTGCTATAACTCACGAAAAATGTCATTAAAAGTGCTGCCATTAAGGCAAAAATCGAACGCTGACGAATCATATCGATTTTAGAGTTTGAGAGTTTAGATTTCTCGTTGGCTGGACAAGCCTAGAGGCGATAAATCTCTAATGCTGTGCTGGCCTAGAACCGAGAGTTTGGTACAACAGGTTAGTTTAGCGCTTTCCGTCTCAGAAAGGGTAATAGCGCATTACTAACTTTTTCAGACCAATGTTCCTGTGGGTAGTGACCGGCTGCTTCTAGTTTGACTAATTCTCCATTGGGGAGGGAATTTGCTAAACTTTGTGCTTGATTGATATTTAGCCACGGATCGGATAACCCCCAAACCAGCAAAGTGGGTTGTAGCCATCCTTTCCAACCGGATTCAATCTCTGCCATTGACTCTGACAATTGCAGATTCCGCACGGTATTCATCAGCGATCGCCCTGCGTTAGAACTTTGGAGGAAAGGACGACGGTAGACATCCAAATCCCGCTCGGAAATGGGGTAGCGACTCCCTCCTTCTAGAGTCCGGTCCACTAAAAGAGGGTCTTGGGTGAGCATTTCGCCAATCAAAGGCAAACCTAACTGTTGAAGTTTCCAAGGTAATTTGGCTTCTGTGGAAATGGGTGCATTGAGGATGGCTAAGCGTTCAATGCGACCGCGGTGACGTAAGGCGTATTGAATACCAACTGAGCCTAGAAACCCTTGCACAACGAGTGAAAATTTCTCAAGTTCTAAGGCATTAACAAAGTCGGTGAAGGCCTTGATAAAGGCTTCGGGTGTATAAGCAAAGTCACGCTTTTCTGGTTGTGCAGAAAAGCCAAAACCAATCCAGTCTGGTGCGATCGCTCGAAATTGATTTTCTGCCAAATCTGGCATGACAGCGGTCCAGGTATAGCTTTGAGAGGGCAACCCATGCAGTAGCACCACCGGTGGCTTATCCGTTGCGTTCATCGGGTGAGCTTCCCGATAAAACCATTCCAGAGACTCTACTGTAATTTTATTTTCTTTTAGGGGCATTCTTTATCCCTTGATGATTAACCGTTATCCATTAAAACTTATCAAGTTTTGGCGAATCTAACTTCTATGATTTTTAATAATTAGTTTTTTGATCAGCTGGGTGGGAACTGCCCACCCAACTGCTTTGGGAATCGAGCCGTGATGCTTAGAAATTCATTTCCGCAGCCTGCACTTTCTCGACCTGTTTCTTCTTGAGAACCAGCATCACCTGAGCCAACATGACGAGGGCGAAGAATGCCATCAGCCATTTAACGCGATCGGCACTTTGCAACACGATCTCAATATCTCTTTGACCAAATCCGCCCACATTCGGGTTACTGGTCAAAGCTTCACCTGCGTTTACTGCTTGTCCTTCAGAGACAACCAGTTCGGGACCCGCGGGAATGGTATTGACTACAGCGCTGCCTTCTGCGGGTTGAATGGTTACTTCATAACCGCCACCTTCAACAGCGGCAATCTTGGTAATGCTGCCAGCAACAGAGGCGTTATAAATAGCATTATTGCTCTTTTCACCAGTTGGATAAACCTGACCCCGACCACGGTTGCCGCCAACATGGATTTGGTATTTACCAAAGTGAACAGACTTGTCAGTCCTGGGATCGGGAGACAACACTGGGAAGACAATTTCTTGATTTTGTTCCCCAGGCAATGGCCCCACAATGACGATATTTTCCTGATTTTCGCTGTAGGGTTGGAAGTAAAGTCCTTCAACTTTTTCCTGGAGTTCTTCAGGAATACGATCGGGAGGAGCAATTTTGAAACCTTCGGGCAACATCAGCACAGCGCCCACATTCAGACCACCTTTGCTGCCATCTCCTAACACTTGCTGAGTGTTGGTGTCGTAGGGAATTTTGACAACCGCTTCAAAAACTGTATCGGGGAGGACAGATTGGGGGACTTCTACTTCGGTTGGTTTAGAACCCAGGTGGCAGTTAGCACAAACGATCCGCCCAGTTGCTTCGCGAGGTGTCGCAGGGGCAGTTTGCTGGGCCCAGAAGGGATAAGCAGACGCGGCTTTTGGTAGGGCAATGTCGCTGGCGATGAAAAGTGCCACCGTTGCGACCGCGACCAGCATCGTTTTAGCGATCGTCCCCACATGGCGACGCAATATCGCTGATAGGTCAGTTTTTGGCATTAGAAGTATTCGCTCTCAAAGATCTAACAATTTTGGTTAGGGGTTAGCAGTTAGTGGTTAGTAGCAGCAAAGCTTTCTTTGAAAACGGTCAAACAGTACAACTAACGACTAACAGCTAACAGTCGGCTTAACTCCACCAAGGGGCTTCGCCAGTGCGGAAGTCTGTTTCCTTCCAAGGGGTAAACGTAAGCTTATCATCTTCGACAGTGGCGTGAACCAGTGCCAGAGATAGAGGTGCAGGACCCCGCACCACTTTACCCTCGTTGTTATATTGCGAACCGTGGCAAGGACACATAAACTTGTTTTCGCTCGCATTCCAAGGCACTACACAGCCTAAATGAGTACAAACTGCGTTGATGCCATAATTGGCTAGAGATTGATCGTTTGTGACCACGATGTAAGTTGGATCGCCTTTGAGTCCTTGGGCTAAGACTCGATCGCCTGGGGTATGTTCAGACAGAAATTGACTGACCTTGATATCGTTGCCCAGTTTGTCCTTGGCCGTCACACCACCACCGACGCCTCCCGCCGACGGAGGAATAAAATATTTGACAACGGGATAGAGTGCGCCCAGTGCTACGCCTGTGACAGTACCGAACGTCAGCAAATTCATAAATTGGCGACGCCCCATATCGGGGACATCATGAGTTCCAGCAGAAGTTTGAGCCATGACCTGCGTTCGCGGTGTTAAGTTACGTTTCTTTACAAACTATCAGTCTAATATGTCGATGCAGACAACAGGGATAATTGCGGTTAATCTGCAAAAAAAAGGCTTATTGGCAATAATTCCTTTTCAGGGTGCGCCTTACAGCCTGTCTGAAAGCATTATCACATTTTTTGATCGGCGGATTTTACTGTTAAGAATTGTAAACAAAAACGTTTAAATTCTAAGGAGCAACCATGACGGGCCAGGAGTTACGACAGCTATTGCTAGAGAAATGGGGAAGATCTTACGATATCAGATTGCGACGCACGCGCGGCAAGATATTTGTCCAAATTATGTGGAAATACCTGGAGCAAGCTTCCTTTCCGATGGTAGAAGCGGATTATCTAGCGCATTTAGACGCGATCGCAACTTATCTAAACGGGTGGGGAAGTACAGAACAAGTAAGAAACTATATCACTACCACCCGCGATCGCCCCCGCGTCGGCTTTGTCGTCAGCATTCCCCTTGACCTCGGCGAAAGAGCCTCCGAGTGGATGCTAGAAGAGTTTTAGGGAAATTTGTACCCCATTGAGTTGAAAATCAGAGTTGTCTAGAAATTTCGACTGATACAGTCTCCGCCTTCAGACCTCAGATGACCCGTTCAGCTACAGCTAAAGGAGAAAAGGCAACAGAGAGTATTGACCGTTTCCAATCTCCAATCCCCGCTCCCCAAAATTTCTGTCATCACTTTCACGTACAATGAGCTTCTGATATCCCATTAATTTAGGAGATTAGCGCAATGGGAATGGCAGTCGGTATGATAGAAGTCCTTGGACTTCCCTCTGCCTTAGAAGCCGCCGACTCAATGGTCAAAGCTGCCCGCGTCACCCTGGTTCGTTATGAAAAAATTACCCGCGGTTACTGGACAGTCATCGTTCGAGGCGATGTCTCTGAGGTACAAGCTGCCGTAGCGGCAGGAATTGAAGGCGTCAAGAAAGTTAAAGGTGGGGAATTATTGTCCTACCACATTATTGCTCGCCCCCACGACAATCTCGATTGCGTTTTACCAATAGGATTTACGCCAGCGGTCGAACAGTTTAGAAATCAGTAAGGTTGTCATCAAAAGGGTTCACTACCCCGATAGAGGCGCGATTAATCGCGCCTCTTTAGATCTGTTGAGAAGGGGGAAGGGGAAACGGGAGGCAGGAGATAGCAAGAACCTAGAACCGCTACCCCTCCGGAAAATCTACCGTCACACCCTTAGACCAACCTCAGGCTCCTAACAATCTCACCAAACCAATGCCACCAAAGTAAAGTCCCAGAACAGCCCCCGCTAATAAACTTTGAGTGAGTGGATCGGTTGAAGGAGTTAAAATTGCCCCTAAAATGACCGCTCCTACCACCACATATCGCCAACCAGACAACATTTGTTGCGAAGAAACAATCCCCAACAACCCCAATAGCATTTGAATAACGGGAATTTGAAACGCCAAACCCGTACTGAACATCAACAGCAACACAAACTCAAAATAACGCTCAATTGACCATAATTGCTCTACCACCTCTGACCCATAGGTGATAAAGAAATTGAGAGCAGCAGGAATCAGCGCTAAATAAGCAAAGGCTAACCCGCCTACAAATAAAACACTCGACCCTAAGAAAATTGGCCCTAATAGCCGTTGCTCGCGACGAGTCAACCCTGGCAAAACAAACATCGCAATCTGGTATAAAACAAACGGGCTAGCGACCAGCAAGCCACTGTAACCTGCGACTTTTAAAGAGACAAAGAAATATTCTCCCGGTGCCAGTTGCAGGAACTTAACCCCCCTCGCTGGCACTTCCAATAGCTTGACAATGGGGTTAACCGCGATAAAACAAGCGATCGCGCCAACCGCTACCGCAATGAGTGAATAAAAAATCCGCTGTCGCAACTCCTCCAAATGCTCAAACAGCGACATCTCCACCTCATTCGGGAGTTCGTCGAGGTCTGGATCTTCCAGCGTAGATGAACCGATCTGAGCTTTTGTATTCGGTGCAACACTCAGGGTTTGTGAAGTTGTAGGTTCAAGGTTAGGGTTAGAACCCTGTTCTGGTGTCTCCAGGTTAGAGGGAGCGGTCATAGCAATTTGAGAGTTGAGAATGGGGGTAAGAGGGGTCACACAGGGAGTTTCCTTACAGACCGACTCTGTGAACTATTGTATCGAGGCCCGTAGCAGGGCGGAACTCCCAGTGAGCGATTCGCGATGAGTATCCCCATCCACCCCAGGAAACTGGATGTCTGATGGTACAGGTATCTCCCCTGTGGACTCGCCGAGCCAGCACCACAATTGTATCTTTGCCAATAGGGGTATGTGCTCGATTCCTGTGCTAAGTTCTAACGACAGAGTAGCGATCGCCTGCGAAGGCAGCCTCTAGCAAACGTTTCTGGCTGAGCGCTCTCCATTTTTGTTAAAAATAGGGCTGAAGCCTCCTGTTAACAGCAACCCTGTCAACAACCCAGCGCCGACCCTAAGGGTACGGCGTGGGCTTGCTAAAAGCCCTAGTTGACCAGACTCTGGTAGCAATACCTCCGTTTAAGGTAAGCGTTAAAGTTCCTACCTTGAGATGCGTAGCTAGTCTCAAGCTCTAGAATCCAAAAGTTAAACAGCCATTTGGGAGGCAGTGCTTTTGGAATAGTACCGACCTTAAACATTGTCAAAGCTAACATCACCCGCAAGGAGACTCATTCGTGAGTAAAGTGTTCGTTTTTGATCCTAAAAAGCAACCTCTGAATCCTATCCATCCAGGTAGGGCAAGGATGCTGTTATCCCAAGGAAAAGCAGCGGTTTTTCGTCGCTATCCCTTCACGTTAATTTTGAAACAAGAGGTAAAAAATCCTAGTGTTCAACCACTCCGTTTGAAGATTGATCCAGGGGCAAAAACCACTGGAATTGCCCTGGTTAACGACACCACCGGTGAAGTTGCTTGGGTGGCTCAATTAGAGCATCGTGGATTTCAAATTCGAGATGCACTGACCTCGCGTCGCCAATTGCGACGCTCACGACGGAATCGGAAAACCCGGTATCGTCAACCGCAATTTCTAAATCGCACCAAACCCGAAGGATGGTTGCCACCCTCATTAACCAGTCGAGTGGCTAACATTTTGACTTGGGTAAAAAGACTCCGCAAGCTCTGTCAGATTACTGCAATTTCTCAAGAGTTGGTCAGATTTGATCCTCAGCAGATGCAAGATTCTGAAATGAGTGGAGTTGGCTATCAGCAAGGAACATTAGCGGGTTATGAAATCCGGGAATTTTTGTTGGAAAAATGGAGCCGGACTTGCGCTTATTGTGGCGCAAAAAACACCAAACTTGAGATTGAACACATTCAACCTCGCTCGAAAGGAGGCTCCAACCGAGTCAGCAATTTGTGCTTAGCTTGCATTCCCTGTAATCAGAAAAAAGGGAACCAAGAGTTCCAGGATTTCCTCAAGGGAAAACCTGATTTGCTCAGACATATTTTGTCTCAAGTAAAAAAACCGTTAGTTGACACGACAGCGGTTAATGCAACCCGTTGGCATCTGTATGAGAATCTGAAGAATACAGGTCTACCTGTAGAAGTTGGCACGGGGGGACGGACTAAATATAATCGTACTATCCGGGGTTTAGAGAAAACCCATTATTGGGATGCAGCCTGTGTTGGAACTTCGACTCCTGAACAATTAATCATAGCAGGAATTAGACTGCTACGGATTGTTGCCAAAGGTCATGGCACTCGCCAACAATGTCGCACGAACAAACACGGCTTCCCAATTCGTTATTGTTCAAGGACGAAATTTCATCAAGGATTTCAGACTGGTGACATTGTTAAAGCTGAAGTTAACTCTGGCAAGAACATTGGAATCTATGTGGGACGAGTTATAACCCGCGCTAGTGGAAGTTTCAATATTTCGACACCTAATGGGCTAATTGAAGGAATTAGCTACAAATACTGTACCCCGATTCACAAAAAGGACGGATATGCTTATGCCTACTAATTTGGATATTTTAGGAGCATCAAACCCCAGAAAATATCCCTCGCTTCCTCCTGCCGCTAACCCTTCGGGTCTCGCGCGGGTCTCCAGTGGGGAACGATGATGAAATTAGCAGTCAGTGGCACGATCCGATTACGAACCATCCTGAAGCAGGCTCAAGGGAAAATGGTCGCCTTTACTTTACTTCGCTCTGGCAAAGCTTGGAGGAAGAGGACAAAAGCCGTTTTTTTCTACTGCTTAATCTTGACGGTTTCCTTCTTAATCGCTACCGCTTCCCTCACGTTTGCACAAAATCCCCCTAGAGAATCTCTCGATGAATCAACCATCGAAACCCTGCTGAATCAAGGGAATTTTAGTAATGCCATCACCGCCATTGAACAACACTGGGAAAATGAGTATCAGAATTATTTTGGTGAAGATTTTTCCCCTCGATTAAAGGATATTAGCGAAATTCAAAAAACGCTGACAGTGATGGCTCGCCAAACTGGCAAAAAACCTGCGGTAATTTGGGCATATTTGCGAAAAGATAAATTAGAATTACTGCTACTAACTCCTGAGAATCAGTTACTTTACAAGAGCGTACCAGAAGCAAAACGCGAAGCTTTTCTAAAAGTGGCTCAAGACTTTAGTAGCCAAATTACTAACCCTAGAAAAATTGATACAACCTCCTACTTACCGTCCGCTCAACAATTATATCAATGGCTAGTTGAGCCTTTAGAACCAACGCTGCAAGCTCAAAAAATAGAAACCCTCCTATTTTGTGTCGGCACTGGTTTGCGGACTTTACCCCTAGCAGCTTTGCACGATGGGCAGCAGTTTCTCACTGAAAAATATAGTCTGGCACGCATTCCAGCTTTTTCATTAACAGATACTCGCTACACGGATCTGCGAAATGCCAAAATTTTAGCAATGGGAGCATCGGAATTTACGAGCCAAAGTCCCTTGCCAGCAGTGCCAGTGGAATTGTCAGCGATCGCTAAGGTGGGACAAAGTGAATCTTTCCTTAATCAAGACTTTACCTTGGTTAACCTCCAGTCACAACGACTCCTCGAACGATTTAGAATTATTCACTTAGCGACCCATGCTGAGTTTAAACCCGGAGCTCCCCGCAACTCCTATATTCAGTTTTGGGACGGACCCTTGCGATTAGATCAGATGCGGGAACTGCGCTGGAATAACCCGCCGGTCGAACTCTTGGTGCTGAGTGCTTGTAGAACAGCATTAGGAGATAAAGATGTAGAATTAGGATTTGGGGGATTAGCCGTAGAAGCTGGGGTCAAATCAGCTTTAGCCAGTCTTTGGTATGTGAGCGATTTGGGAACTTTAGCGCTGATGAGTGAATTTTATAACCAATTACAAGTGGCTTCCATGAAAGCTGAAGCTTTGCGGTCAGCACAAATGGCGATGATTAGTGGCAAAGTCCAAGTAGAAAAACGACAATTGCGGACCTCAAAAGGAAATTTATCATTGCCACCTGAACTGGCAACAAGCGAAACTGAAAAATTCTCTCACCCTTACTATTGGGCCGCCTTTATGATGATTGGTAGCCCTTGGTAATCGAGTTTCGGGGCAGGACTCTGGCAGCAGCAAGGTTGAACTGAATCAGGTCAACTCTCACTCACCCACTACAAAATTTCCCTCAGTAAAAGCTGAGCAGAGCCAGCTCTCAAAGACTTTTGGCTCGGTGCTGGCCCGCTCGGTTCGGTCTCCCCTGCCTAATTAAACATCAATGGGTTGATTGTTGAGGGAGTTTAATTATACGCTGTAAAAGACTAGCTGTTTCGTGACCTGTAGCTGAGCTATGGAATCTTGGGAATTTCTGCTACAGAAAGAAGGCGATCGCGCCTGGTTACCTCTGGAATCGCCCGATGTGGAAATTCTAGAAGGTCGCTATCGAGTGGTGGTTCGCTCTAGCTGCCTTAACACCAATGTCGAAGTTCGCATTACTCATCAGCCAAGCGGCGAAACCCCGTTACAACGCCGAACCCAGAAGCGAGTGACTCGCACAAATTCAGAAGGGTTGATGGTAGTCATTCCCTATACCAGTCTGCAAGCAGGAAGGTGGGAACTGTCCTGTACCGCAGAGGCAGAGTCAGGTGCAGTTGCCTCCCCTAGTCAAGGTACAGTGCTGTTACAGGTATTACCCACAGAAATAGAAGAAGACTTCTCCGAGCAGCTAGAACCGGATGGCCAACCAACAGCGGAGTCTGAGGTTAGCAGTCAAACGAACCTTGACTTAGAACCCGCTCACTCCACCATTGAGGAAGCGGAACCAGCCAGCCAAGTTGTGGAAGTCCCTGTTTTTCCCCCAATTATCACGGCTCCCCTTGAGGAGTTAGTCGCTTCTGGGCCGGAACAGGAGGAACCGCTCTCACCAGCCAGTCCCCCGGTGCCCTTTCCCCTGCAAATGACCCTAGAGCAGGAAACCTTTGTGGCTCAGGTGGGACAAGCCTTGACCCTGTATGGTCGCGTGGAGGTTCCCCTGACTCCTCAGTCGCCTCAGCCAACAACCAGCGACCCCACCGAGAACCTCACTCAGTTTATTCGTTCTGCAAACCTGCAAGTTCGCTTGCGCGATCCGCAAACTTCTCGGTTATTGCTCGATAGTCGGCAACCGATGCCAGAGCAAGTTCCGCCTTGGATTTTTGCCTGCACCCTTTATATTCCAGCCGAGTGGAACACCCGACTGGTTCTCGGAGAAGTTGCTTTCTGCAATGGCACAACTGCGATCGCCTCTCGAACGTTTACGATTATGGCGGAGGTAAAACAAATTCTCGAGGCGATCGAAGAAGATTTTAGCGAAGTCACTTACCAACTCCAGCCCGTAGCCCCGACATTTTCGCAGGCAGACGCATCCAAGCGCTCTTTTCTCAGTTTGGTAGAAACGCTTAAAAACAAACCTGCTTCTGACTTGCAACAGCAGCCGCTTCCCCCTCAACTGACGACTCGCTCTAGTGGGACTACGCCTCACTCTCTGGAACTACCGACCTTTGACGCCAGCAAGTCGGAAAGAGGAACGACTCGCTCCCGGCGAGGTTTGGCTGCGGTGCCAGATCCGCCTTCTTTAAACTCAGCATCCCAGCAAGAGCCCTCAGAGATTGTATCCTCCCAGGGTGTTACTGGATTTACGGACTTGCTGGAGCAATCAACTTCAGCTACATCTACTCCATCGGCGATTGGTAATCCTACGGAAGGACCGACGGCCTCAGAGGTGGAGGCGAGCAGTAAACCACCGGAACCAGAGATACCTGCGACTGAGTCTACTTCGAGCATCGGATTCCAAGCTTTAAAGCTACAAGAGCGGTTTTGGTCGCGCCTGAATTCTTTAGCCAATGATGATGAACTCTCGGAATGGCTAAAGATGACTCTCCCTTCAGCCGAGGAAACACCTGGAGAAAGCAACTTGGCTGAGTTAGAGTCATCCCAGGAGCAAGCAGATAGTCCTTCCCCATCGACCCCTACCGGTTCTCAACCGCTAGATTGGGAAGCTCAGGAGGTGGTGGTAGAAGATGATGAAGCGATCGCCAGCTCAACTCGGCAACCAGTGGAGGCGACTCTATCAACTCATCAGCCGATTCCCTATGTATTGCCAGAGAAGGAGTTAGTGCCGATGCCAGTTCTAGAGATTGCTGGGCAGGATGCGGTCGCAGGACGACGGGCAAAAGTGCGGGTGCGGCTGCCAGAGTTGTTACCTCGTATCTATGTCAAGCTGTGGGTGTATGACCGACAAACTTATGTGATTCTCGATGGGCCACGCTGGTTAACCGAGTTTGCGCCGGACGGGTTGGGTCAGATGGAGGCAACGGCTGAATTAGAGATTTCTCCGGGTTGTATGGAAGTTGAGTTTGAGGCGATCGCAGTGGAAATGCAAACTCAGCGAGAGAGCCACAAAGTGACGGTTTACCGTCGCGTCGTACCGCCGCCTGCTCCCACTTTATTACTGGAAGAAGATTAAACCCTCAACCAGATATCCATCCTGCTACCTCTGCATCGGTCAGAGGTCGCTCCAATTTGACATATTCACTGTGAGTGGCGGCTAACAGATGCTTCATCCCTACCGGTTCCCCAGCATCCGCGGCCATAAATGCCGCATTTAAAGCAATATTGCGGATATTTCCTCCTGCAATATTGAGCTGTGATAGCTTGCGAAAATCCAGGTTTGCGGTGGGAGTTTGCTGCGGAAAGGTGCGGCGCCAAATTTCTGCGCGATCGGCGGCATCGGGAAACGGAAACTGAATGGCGAAGGAAAGCCGGCGCAAAAAAGCTCGATCCAAGGAATCTTTTAAATTGGTCGTGAGGATGGCTAACCCTCGGTAAGCTTCCATGCGCTGTAACAGATAACTGACTTCGATATTGGCATAGCGATCGTGGCTGTCTTTCACCTCAGAACGCTTGCCAAACAGAGCGTCTGCTTCATCAAACAGGAGAATACATCCACCTGCTTCGGCCGCATCAAAGACCCGTCGCAAATTCTTTTCAGTCTCACCGATATACTTGCTAATCACAGAACTGAGGTCAATGCGGTAGAGATCGAGCCTCAATTCTTTTGCCATGACATCGGCCGCCATTGTTTTACCAGTACCGCTCGCACCTGCAAACAGGGCGCTGATGCCTAAGCCACGGGCGCTTTTGTTTGCAAATCCCCAGCTTTCATAGACTTGGGTGCGCTGGCGGACGCGGGCAACTATTTCGCGTAGGGTTTGGTGCTGCGTCTCTGGCAATACGAGGTCATCCCAAGTTGCGGCGGATTCGATGCGTTGAGCTAAGTTGTCCATGCGCGATCGCGCTTTCTCTCGACAGGCCTCCCACAAGGCATTGCTGAGTGCTCCGTCAGCCTGGATTTCCCGACTCTTAGCTTCTGCACAAGCAGCATAAATCGTGGCGGCGCTGAAGCTAAAGTTAGCTGCTAGCCTTTCTAGATGACCATTCAAGTTGTCTCCTGAGTCGCCGAGTGCTGCTTGCCAGATCGCTCGCTGTTCGCTGGGAGTAGCAGGGCCCACTTCAAAGGTGATGAAAGACCGCTTGCGGGGAGTGCGCCGATCGCGACTGCTAATAATTAAGGGAATGCGACTGTTGTCAATGAGGCGGGCGATGGCGCTGTATCGAGAGTGGTCATTGTCATCTGCCAGATCGCATTCGAGGAAGAGGGCACTGCGACTCAATAAGGCATCTCGCTCCCACAGGCGGGCTAAATTCGTCAAGCTCTCGGTCTCGCTGGGGATCGCATCCGCTGCGATCGCGTGCAGGCCCCACCCGTAGGCGGAGCAGGCCGCCGCTGCGATCGCTCGCTTCCCTGCCAGATCTGGCCCGCACAACTGCACGAGCGGGTAAGCACCTGCATCGCTGCCGCCCAAAGCTGCTACCACCTGCTGAGCGAGTTCTAAGTGAGAAGGTGGCAAGCGTAATTCGGCAATGTCAGCGATCGCCATCGGTTCGACATAATTAACCAAGCGCTCGTCCAGCCGCCCCACGCCTAGCAAGTAATGCAAGATGCGCTCGTCAATTCGCAAGGGGCATTGCGTTAGGGAGTTTCCCGGCCCCAATTCGATCGCCCGCCACCAGCGCAGTGGCGCGTCGTGAGTCAGCGCTCCCCAGTCCGGCGCTGGTAGCACCTTGAGCGCCAAACTGAAAGTCGGGTAAGTTTGCTGCGGGTTTCCGGAAGCGGCCGCGCACAGACTTCCCCAGCGATCGTCAAATTCCATCCCCGCACACAGTAGCAGCAGTTGGCGATCGAACTCAGAAAAGTTGAAGGTGTGGCAGAGCGTCTCTAAAGCAGAAGGCGGCGACATCGCAGGGAGCTCTAGCTGGCTATTTTCCGTTGCTGTTCCCTGGAACTGAAGGTTGGGTGCCGCGTATCGTTTTAACGCTGCTTCTACTTGGGCGATCGCAGCCATCAAGTAACGGCGGTTCGCCTCATACCAATTGCCTGGTGGAGCGTTCATTGGTCAGGGGAAAGGGGGGACAAGGGGAGAACAGGGGGAAAGAGGACGAGCAGTAAATTTTACCTTTTACCTTTTGCCTTCGCCTCTCCCTCCCTTTCTCCCTTCTCCGCTAGGCGGCCAGTGGGCCACCCACATTGCTATAATCAGCGCGCTGGACTCTGGGAGCTGGAGCGCTAGCTGGCGCAGCTTTGGCTGACTGAGCTGGGGACTGAGCGGCTCCAATGCCGGTTTGCTGCATGACATGAGTCAGTTCGTGGGCCGTGAGCGAG
>JBLNEP010000104.1:0-11360 GCA_050262755.1 Actinomycetota bacterium
TGAAGTATGAATGGATTGAAGTTGAAGCTTATCAAGACTGGAAAAGCCTAGTAAAATATGTCAAAACTGTACTAGATAATCTCGGATCTGCATATGCAATTAATTTTGCTTAGGTACTTAGTAAAGCATGATTAGAAAAGAATTTATCTTTAAGCGCAAGCTACAATTTTGGTTAAAATACCTGCTTTTAGGAGCTAGTGCAGCTTTATTAGTATCTTTTCCGTTAATCAGTGCCAGTCAATTGCACGCTTTTGCCTCCACACCTGCTAATCAACTGCTCACATCTGCTCAGTCTTTAACAGCTCAAGGACACGAGCAATTAGGTTTAGGAAGAGCCGAGGAAGCTTTAAAAATTTGGGAAAAAGCAGCAGAACTTTATACTCAATTGGGCGATACAGAAGGAGTTACTGGCAGCAAAATCAATCAAAGCCTCGCTCTGCAAAGATTAGGTTTGTACCGTCGCGCTTGTCAAAACTTGCTAGCTCCCTTGCAACTTGACTATCAAGATTATTTAATCTGCAAACAATCAATTGAAATAGAAGAGTCTCCTCAAAAGCAACTCGAATTGCTACAAGCAGCACTGAAGCAACAAAGAGATTCTCAAGTCAGAGCGCTTGGGCTGCGAGTGCTTGGCGATGTCTTGCGATCGCTCGGCAATCTCGATAGTTCAGAAATAATATTGAGTGAAAGCTCACAGATGTCTCAACGGTTGTACCCTAGTGCAGATATTAGTAACGAATTACTGAGTTTATGCAATACCAAACGTGCCCTTTATGCCAGCAAGCAAGAAATTTATCAGAGAACCGAGTTAACGACCGACAGAGATGAAGCTATTAAAATCGCTGAAGAATCTTTAGGGTGCTATGAGAAAATCACTCAAAATAATCAAAGCGTAACCCTAAAAACGGTTCAAACTCAAGCGCAATTAAACCACTTAAGCTTGCTAATAGAACTGCATCATAATTTTCAAAAAGATTCTTATAAAAAGAGCTTAGATATTCAAGCAAAAACTCTTCAAATTCAGTTACAAATTAATGAGATACTTGGAGAATTAATTCAGAACCCCCAGTTGTTTTCCAACTTATCGCCCATCGAGACAATTGATGCTCATCTCAACTTATCAATTAGCTTAGCTAAATTAAATCAGACTGAAAAAATAACGATTGCTATCCAGTATGCTACAACTGCGCTTCAGCAGGCTAAAAGCTTGAAAAATCAGCGAGCGGAGGCTTATGCTTACGGCATCCTCGGCAGCTTGTACGAACAGAATTCTGAAATAGCGAGCGCCGAACATTATACAGAAGAAGCCCTGCGTTTAGCTCAATCTATCCAAGCTTGGGATATTGCCTATCAGTGGCAATATCAACTAGGGAAAATTTATGAAAAACGGGAGAAAATCAAGGAAGCGCTCGCTGCTTATAAAGGTGCGGTTGATACCCTCGAACAAGTCCGCCAAGATTTACTATCCGTCAATCCCGATTTACAATTCTCCTTTCGGGATGATGTAAAACCCATCTATGAAGATTTTATTAACTTGCTAATGCAAGAGAATCCTACTCAAGCACAACTCGAACAAGTAACAGATGTGTTTGGGAAGCTTCAGTTAGCAGAATTACAAAATTTCCTCCAGTGCGGTTCCCTGAAGTTCCTATCGCTCAACGAAGTCAAAAATTTACCAGCAGCTTTTATTTATACCATCGTTTTGCCGCGACACAATCGAGTAGAGGTAATTGTTAGCTTGCCTCAATCATCAGAATCGCCTCAATATCGCCATTACAGCATTCCTTGGCATGAAGTGAGTAGGCAGGTAACTTCACTGCGCGATGCTCTCCAAAGCCAAACTTACAAACCAGCGAACCTGGAGAGAGAAATTTTACCACCCTCTCGCAAACTCTATGAGCTATTAATTGCGCCCGCAGAAAGCTACTTGCCAGAAAAAGGTACGTTAGTCTTTGTGCAAGATCGGGAACTGCAAAACATCCCAATGGCTGTTTTACAAAACCAAGAACAGCACTACTTAATAGAGAAATACAGCATTGCTGTCAGTTTAGGAGTTCTCACTAGAGAACCCAAATTCTCACCTTGGAAGCAGTTAAGAGCTTTAGTTACTGGCGTTAGTTATAGCGAAAGCTTCAGAAACTTTTATCCACCGTTTCAGAAGCTAGCCAACATTCCAGAGGAGTTAAATTTAGTTCAGGAAAATACTGTCGCTAGTCACAAACTCTTGAATGGAGATTTTACTTTAGCGAGGTTTCAAAATCAAGTCGAAACCTCTCCTTTTCCGGTAATTCACATTGCCACTCACGGTATATTCAGTTCCGAGCCAGAGAAAACCATGATTCTGGCTTCCGATAAGCCAATTAAAGTCTGGCAGTTAGACCGCTTGCTTCGCAGTCGGAACCAAAGCAGCCGGGATACCATAGAATTGCTCGTTCTCAGCGCTTGCCAGACGGCAAAAGGCGACAAGCGAGCCAGTTTAGGAATTGCAGGCATCGCCGTGCAGGCGGGGGCACGGAGTACCCTGGCTAGCCTGTGGAATGTGAGCGATCGCTCGACGGCCCTATTTATGGGTGAATTTTACCGGGCATTAAAGGCAGGAGCAACTAAAGCCGAAGCGCTGCAAAAAGTACAACTTGCTTTCTTAAAAAACCCCGATAATAAAGAAGAATACAAGTCTTATACCCATCCCTACTATTGGGCAGCTTTTATCTTGGCAGGTAACTGGCTCTAAAGGGGAAAACAATATTAGGGAGCCTCACCACTGCGTTTCTTCAAAGCAGCATTGGTTCTTTGCAACCCCTCTTGAGCTTTTTCTAATTCTTGGCTGTCTCGTACAGCATTAGCTAATTTAACAGCCATCTCATAGCGAGGTTTTGCTAAATCAATTAATCCTTGCTCCCGGTAAATATCTCCCAACTGCCGATAAACTTGGGCAACCTTACTGCCTGCCTTTATCTGTTGCTCCAGTACCTCCCTTGCTTCAGCAATTAACTCTTTTTCCTTGTAAATCTGATAAACTCGCAAGGCTTTGTCGGTCGGAGATAAATTAAGTTTTTCCAGCTCGCTGACCCTTTCTTTAACTTGCTGAATTTCTGCTGGGGATAGCATGGTAAAGGTTGCTTCCCCTGGCTCCACGCGCCTTTCTCCGGATGCAAATTTTGCTTCAACGATTAATTTATATTTATTTCCAGGCTGCAAAGCTTGCACCTCTGTCGGGTAATTCATTGTGATTTCACCCAATTCAGATTTAGGTAGTTTACTAACTGTCCTTTCCCACCCAGACCAGTCACCCGCAATGTCTCTCACGCGCACGGTGTAACTGATGGCATCAGGGACAGCGTGCCACGATAAAGGAGGTCGATCGTTCAGTAAAAAGGTGTCAGATGGACTGATGATGTAGGGCGTATTAGGGTCAACCATCGGACCGCGAGGATCTATAGGGTAACAGCCCTTGTTGGGCTCGCATTCTGTAGTCGTTTTGTCTGCAACTAGGGAAAAACCACGCTGTTTGCCCTCCTGAAAAAAACTTTTTTTGTCGCTATTGATAGAATCATAAGTGCCTTTTGGAGCAACTAATATCTGCCGAGAATCAAGCGATACAGGGGTTGCCACTGATAGCTGTTTTATAGATAAAGTCCAGGGGGCAATCGCTCTCCCATCAGTATAAATCAACACTAAACTAGGAATAATGATAGCTAATGTTTGGTAGTTCATTAAGTTTCACCCGCATCCTTTAAGCGTTGAATTGCGATCGTTTGCCAAGTTTTGATTTCTACCTGATTTTTAGCGTCGCCTCTCAGACAGTCTTTCCAAGATGCCAGGGCAGCCGAAGCTTCGCGTTTCGCTTCTAGCACCTGTGCCAGCAGGCAGTAAGCGTCAGTCCGCTCTGGATTTAATTTTATCGCCTGTCGTAAGTTAATTTCCGCTTCGATATATTCAGTTTGCATAAAACGCGCCCAGCCAAGATTTTTGTACAAAGCTGATTGTACTTTAGGATGATTTGTTTTTGGCAATCCTAGCAAAGCCACTCGAATAGCGCCAGCACTGTCTCTCTGTAAAATTTTCATCCGCGCCAAAGCACTAGCAGCATCCACTGCTACTACACTATCCGACTGGAAAACTGATTGGTATTCGATTTCAGCACGCTTTTGATTGCCCAAATCATCATAAAGACCGCCCAAATTATAGCGAGCTACAGAATTGGCAGGGTTAAGATACAGAGAGAAATTATAATATCGTTCTGCACAGTCGAAACTTTGTAGCTTTTGACAGATGTATCCTAAATCATTATAAATTCGTGCATCTTTTGAATTAAATTCAAGTGCTTTTTCATAATAAAGCTTAGCGGTCTCTAGCTGGTTGGCTTTTAGTTCTTTTACCCCTGCTTCATAAAGTTGTTGAGCAATGATAGGGAATGATAGCCGATAAATTACACTACCAGTAACTCCCACTACCAACAATCGCTTAGTTAGCTGAGAAAATATAACGTCTAAGAGACTTTTTAAAAGCATTCCTTGAGGGGTTAAATATTGCAAAAATCCTGCTGCGTTTAGAGGTCTATCTTCAGGTCGTTCAGCCATTAATTCATCGATAAGAACTGCAAAAATATTGGAGAGTTTCAGGGATTTATTGCACCACATTAACTTACCTGTTTTGGGATCTTTAGGTAGTTCACTAGGATGTCTCCCTGTGAGCAAATACACAAAAGTGCGACCGAGGGCATAAAAATCGGATTGTGGCGTTGCTCGACCATCAATTTGTTCGGGGGGCGTGTAACCTCCTGAAACTACTGTCGTTGCATTACCTCCTCTAAACTTTAAAAAGTAAGTGCCTGTAATTCCCCTCGCTGTCCCAAAATCAATTAAGGCTAATTGACCATCAGGCTTTACCATAATATTAGAGGGTTTAATATCCCGATGGAAAAATCTATTTTGATGAATAACGTTAAGAATTTCTAGCAACTGCTTTAGCCAAACAAGAGCTACACTTTGAGTAAGTGTTCCGCGCTCAGCCACCCACTGCTCTAAATTTTTTCCCTCAATTTTTTCCATAACTAGGCAGTAGAGTTCCTGGTCGCTATCAGGGAGTAAAACAGTAAAATAACTGTCAATCTCTACTTTAGGAATGCCAGGATGGTTTAAGCTCTGTAAGGTTAAGGCTTCTCGCTCAAAAAACTCGATTAATTGGGGGTTACTATCTTTTAAAATCTTCATCACTTTTCGGCTCTCCCCATCCTCGACTTCAAAAACATCAGTTGAGTTGCGCGGATTGATGGGTCGTAAGGGTTGGAGGAGGCGATACCGTCCATTGATGAGCAAGGGAGTGCCGCAGGTTTGGCAGCACTCTAAACCATCAGGGTTTTGACGTTGTTTGCAGTCTGGGTTGATACAGTAGTTCACATAGAAAAAGGGGGTTAATGAAATTAGCTTAATTGGACAGATGCACCGTGGTAATACTCATTATTAGGGCTCAGGGCTAAGAAACCAGTGTCAGGTGATATTTGTTGATATATTTCCTGACAACGGGCTGGAGAGTAAAGAGAATCTCACTGGTATTTTTGCTGGCGGTTTTCTCAATTAGCGATCGCCCACCTAGAGATTCTAAGGCGGCGATTAAGTCGGAGGCTCCTATTTTCTTTAATCCGTCTCGCAACTGTTGAAATGAGGCTGGCTTGTCGCCCTTAGCCAGAGAGTACATAACCTCTTTTTCGCTCGGCGATAACCGCTGAAATTGCTGGTCGAGGATGTCTCGATCGCTCACGACAGTGGTTTTCAATTTCATAAATTCAGCGACATCTTTATTAAAGACATCTTGAATCGTTGTCGCTACCAGTTTTAACTGTAAGGGATTACCTCGGTATTGCTGAATGAACTCTTCCCAGTAAGCTTCTCCTTTTAAGGCTTTTTCCTGCAAGATTTGCCAGGCATCTTGACTGGGCAGCCCTTCAAGCTTTAAAGAATGAATCGACCGCGCTGGTGTTTCTAATAAGGCAATTTCTCTGAGCTTTTCTTGGCTGCCGATCGCCAGACAACTTTGATGGGCTTCTTCTCCCACTCGCCTGAACAATATGCCATAGTCTTCGTAGCCTGGGAGGTAGCGCCCATACAAGTCGTTCCCGCGCAGGATGGCTTGTACGTCATCAAGGATGAGCAAGCAGCGGCGATCGCGTAAATAGGAGAGTAATAGTGCCATTCTCTCATCCGATTTTGAGGGCAACTCTGGTTCTTGAGGGTGAGATAGGGAGTGGAGTAAATCGGCTAATAAGTCAAACAGGGGCGGGGCCTGGCGGAGACTGCGCCAGATGACGGCATCAAAGTAGTTTTGAATGCGCTGAGCGAATTTTGCCAGCAGTGCAGTTTTGCCAATTCCCCCCAACCCCAGCACTGCAATCAAGCGGCTACCATCTCGAACGATCCATTGCTCTAACTGCACTAATTCTGCCACCCTGCCGTAGAAGGTGGAGGTATCGATCGCCTCACTCAAATCGATGCGGTTCAAAACTGGGGATTGGTAGCTGGGGAGAAGAGGGTTTGCTTCTATCTCCTGAGTTGCTTCCTTTCCTTGTGGTTCGCCAACGAGCTGGTTCTCTGAGGTGAGGGAGTTTTGGTAGAGGGAGTGGAGCAAATGCTGTAATTGAGCTTGTTTGACGGGACCGCGCCCTTCTATTTGCAGTTTTTTGTAAGCGTAACTGAGCCTTTTGCGGACTAAATCTTCACTGATGTCTAGCTTGGCGGCGATCGCGCTAGTAGATGCCCCTGACACCAGCAGAGACACCACCTCTAGTTCGGCTGGTTTGATACCGTGTTCGGTTGCGATGTTTTGCAGGAAATCCAGGGGAATCACAGCTTGAGCCTCTCGTTCATTCAAGTAGAAGTTATGATTATATTGCGGTTTGCTGCCAGCTAGGGGAGCTTCTTCCTTGTTGAAGGAAGGTAGTAAGTATCCAAGTGGCTACAGCAGGCTGTCTGCTGGAGAGAAGCTTAAGCCTCGTTTCATCAAGGGTTTGTGCTGGCTAGCAGCAGGATAGGAGGGGTGAGGCTGGCGTGGGTTCTCTCTTCCGCGCGGTTTCCGGATTATGTGAATTCTATCACATAATGCTTGGTTCTCTGCATGAGTGGGAAAAATTCGCGCCTGCATTGGTGGTGTAGCAGATAGAGAGGGGTACTGATGGGTATATGTGTGATAGGAACAATAGCGCCTATTTAGCCGAAGGCGATCGCGTCGAACTTATGTTGAGATAGCTTGACTCGAATTGGGTTCAATGAGAATTCCATATAATTTTCTAGCGAAAGCAACTGTCGCCAATAAAAATACCGAGGGTTTTTTCCCGGTATCAATGTTTTAATTCTGCGCTTGTGCTGGTGGCAACCCTTATGGATTCGTTGCTTCTAGAGCAGGATTTGTTGGTGAGCCAGCAACTTCGCCTAAGTTAATCTTCACGACTTTATTGTGAGCTTCAGTCACTTTGGGCAGAGTCAGCATGAGAATGCCATGTTTATATTAGGTTTTGACGGAGTTGTCACCCCGTCAATCAGGGCTGAGACTGGTCTTTCTCATGATTTAAATCTAGTCTCAGCATTTTTTTGAGCTTTTTTCACCCCCTCGAACTCACATCAAAATTAGTAAGGTTCTACTTTCAGTTGCATCAGCTCATGCGATTTAATTCGTTCAGAAGCAGAAGTGTTGAGTGGAGAAATAAAACTTTACATTTAATCGGACAAGCATCATACAAGGGTCTATCGTAGCTCCAATGGATAATCGAACAGCGACGACTCAGTTTCCGTTGCAAATACCGAAACTTATCGAGTCATTTATCTCCATCAAAGGTCGGAATTTCGATGAGTTGTAGAATCAGATCGGCAATCAAACTTATGTAGATTTGAAAGCTCACACCATTCACACTCTTTGTAATCAATCTCTCGAGTTTTAAGTAATCTTGAGGAACTTCCAAAGCACCTCAATTCAAAATTAATCGCTACACCCTGTAAAGGAGAGCCTTCAGTTCTATTGCGGTTGTTGCACTCAGGGCGAAGGAGGGTTTCAGAACTGTGCACGCTAAAGTGGCGCCACCTGAAACAACGGGGGGACACCTTGACTGGTCCCAGGTGCATAGAATTGTAGCAGCCCTGGGAAAGAAAGCGGGCATTCTAGGGTAGGTCTCTCCGCACTGGTTCAGACACGCTCATACCTCCCATTCATTAGAGCGAGGGACACCCATTCGTTGAGTGTAGCAAACGTTGGTCCTGCTTCCGTGGCGACGACCCGGTATCTTCATACCTGACCCAATGATAGTTCTTCTCTATATTTACCGAGTTAAGAAGTTTTAGTAATTAAAACTCGATAACCAATGTAAGGTAAAGTCGCGTTTGCTATACTGGGTCTTGTATTTCCTTTAAAACGCGATTTCTATGGCAAACGATACCTTTTCCTTTACAGTTACCAACAATACTGAACTAGCAATTTCTGAAATATGGGCTTCTCCTGATGATGACGAGTGGTTTCAATTTGAAATTCCTGAAGAAGGCATTGCCCCAGGTGAAACAGCTACTATTTATTGGGCTGACTGGACGGATGATTATGCTTGCGAGTGGTACATTTCTACGGTTTTCGAGGATGAATCAGAAAGTGAGTCAGTTCTTTTTAATTTCTGCGAAAATCCTGATCTAGTAGTAAATGATTAAACTTGAACCCTGTCAGAGCATCCTAACGCTCTTTTATGACTCTGATAGGAAGAACAGCTTCAATTATTGAAACCAAGACAGGGTGCACATTTCAGGCTTTATTTCCTGTCAGGATTCTGCCCTGAAGACAAGGCAGAATCCTGAGGGGTGCGCGAACAAAGGTAGATAAATTCTGGTACAGGCTACTTTGTGAGGGTTACTCTGTGAGAATTTGAGCATACTCAACACTGACACAGTTCCGCGCTTCTGGGAGTCCGAAACCTCTAAATACTTCTGCAATTCTCCTAAGTCCCGGTGACCGGATATCTCCTGAATCACCCGCATAGAGATAAAAGAAAGCCCGCGACCGTGTGGGCTTGACTATGAAATTCCCACTCCCCGCAGGGGTTGCTCGTTGAGGGGATGGCGGGACTGGTGCAAGAATTCCTACACTTGGTAACGACTGGCGAGTGAGCCCTGGATAACACCGCTATTTCTGAGTTTAGATCGCAAAAGCTGCCAAGAACCTGGATGTGGTTTCAAAAATCGCCTTTTTGTCGTTTTTACCAGTGGTTTTTGCAGTTTGCTACAGCGAGTGACCCAACAGATCCGTAACTTTTCCGTAACTTTACTGAAAAAAATATAGAAATCCTTGACATGGAAATTAAATGTCGAATACAATACTTCGGTAATTGCGGAATGTAGAGTTTGCTATTTAAAACTACATTATATAGAGTTCCCGCTCTCAAGCTGGATTAAACAATTAATCCAGCTAAGATAGGCGCTCATCAATGTAGTCTAATCTACAAGTTTCTTGTATTGGGGTTACTTGTTGAGAGTTGCTCGTTCCGCTCAAATATCTCGAGACAATTTTAGGTGGGGGTTGTTTGGATGAAAGCATTGTCTGTTTTTTTGAGATCAACAACTAATTCCTTGGCTGTTCAAGCTGAGGAAGCCTTTGGTTTCCGAGAGAAAAGGCACAGAGCCTGGACACCAAGGTAGCAGACAGGATTCTTCTGAAAGAGATGGCAAGAACGCTTGCGAGTTAATCGAAAAATTCGGAACGAACTCTAAAAAGCTGGCATAGCTGCTTCAGAAATATGCCTTTGCTTACTAAGCTTTGAGTAAACTTCAATTGAATTAATTGAACAAAACTGAACTGAAAGAAAAGGCAGTCTAAACTTGACTTTCTGTTCTTAGCAGACTAGTTTCTGTCAGTTGAGAATTTTTCTTGTTCTCTTTTGATAGCTTTGCTCTGGAAATCTGGTTGATTTTTTTTTCAGAGTCAAATCCGCTTGGATAACCCTTTTTTAGGATGAGGTTTCTCAGCCTAAAAGAAATTTGCTCTGAAAAAGAACTGAAATGCAAAAAATGCCAAAGTTTGCTCATTTAATAAAATTTGGCATTCCCAACGTTTTTTGCGCTCCCTTATCTCCCTAGTTATCAATAGCGATTGCAAATTGATGAAACTAGAACTATTAAGTAGGTGAGCATAAATAAAGTCAACGCTCCAAAAGCTAAAACGCTTACCACAAAATACTTTTCGTATTTAGCAGGACCACTTTAATGATGACCACCTACTCAGATAGGTAATCACAGACCTTAGTAGATATCACCGAGGTAAATCTCATTATGGCAGGCACAACCTATTCAACAGTGTTCAATCAGCAACTTGGTTCATCTAATGAACCAATTAAGGCAAATTTTGACTTCGGTCAAGACTTCAATAATGATGGTTATAACGACATCAAAGTGACGCTCACTTTAGACCCCGCTGCTAATTCGGGTACTGAGGATATGCTCGGCGTCGCTTTCGATATCGCGAACAATGCTGTCAGTGGTTTGCAGATTCCTACTTCTCTTATTGTTCGGTCTGAGCAAAGTTCGACTCAAAGCCTCAGCACTTTCACTCCCACAGTTTTGATTCAAGCCGATAAGGTTGGCACTGGTAATGGATTAACTGATCCTGGTTTTAATACGAGTGGTAATACGGCTGAACCCTACGATGTTGGGATTAAATTTAGCGACCAGGGATTATCAGAGGGAATCGTCCAGACAGCAAGCTTTATCATCACTAAACCCACTACAAATCTTGATAAATCGCTGATCGAAAACACCGATTGGTTGGTGCGCTTGCAGTCTACTGATGGCGGTAGTAGCAGTGCCAAAACCGGTGGATCTATCGGCACGATCCCTGATGGGCCAACACCCAATCCAGCCATCTCTATTAACAAAGTCACCAATGGTTCTGATGGTCTCACCATTCTTGAAGGTCAACCAATTACTTGGACTTATAACGTCAGTAACCTTGGCAACGTTCCCCTCTCAAATATCACTCTCACAGATAACAAAGAGGGAAGTATTACCAACCGGATCAGTGGCGATACAAATAGTAATGGTCAACTCGATCTTAACGAACTTTGGACATATACGAAAACAGGCATCGCCGGAGCTGACGACTACAGCAACATTGGCAACGTTACGGGGACCTATAACGGTCAAACGGTTAATGCCACCGACCCCAGTAGTTACTTTGGTGCGACTCCTAATTTGACCCTTGAAAAACTGACTAATGGCTACGATGGCAAGACAATTTTGTCAGGCTCTCCGCTCACTTGGACTTACAAAGTTACAAATACTGGCAACGTCGATCTAACGAATGTTGCGGTCAAAGATGACAATGGTACACCTAGCAATACC
>JBLNEP010000105.1:0-42615 GCA_050262755.1 Actinomycetota bacterium
TTACAGTCACCAAATAACGACACAGACGACGATACTCTCTCACAGTTTTGAGTAGCAGTTCTTTCTGCTCAACCGTGGGGGCGATACGCCACTTGTCTGTTCGGATAATTTTGGGTGCTGCATTCTGTGTCATAATCCCTATAGCATAGCGTATGATACAAGGAAATAGCAAAGAATTTGAGAAGTTTTGCTCGCAATTAAACTTACATTTGATCGGGTGAAGATGATTCACCCCCTGTTCGTGACTAACCCCCACCTTGAAGAGGATGGGGGAGTGCGTCACGATGTTTGTTCAACGAAGTGAGGAGGCAGTGGTTTTCCGTAGGATTGCTCGACGATCTCTAGACAGGTTTCGAGGGACTTTCCTGTAAATTGTTGAGTCATGTCTGGATAGGCAATCGGAAAACCCGCTTCCGTGAGTGTTTCGGCAAAAATCCGATTGACGATCGTTTCGCTATCGACTAATACACCATCACAATCAAAAATCACCAATTCTAAATTTACCATAGCTGAGAGAGAAGATTTCAGGAGAAAAGTTACGGGTTGTCACTCGCTCTCGATTTTTGTCTGAGCGACTGCCAAGTCCTTAATAATATTAAAATTGTTATTAATTTTATCTTAAAAAAATCGGGAATTAAGTAGATTTTTGGGCACAACTTCCCTGAATTTTTTGAATAGCCCGTTGCGCGTAGATACTAACATCCCGATCGGGGTCGTCTAGCGCTTGTTGGAGAGTGGTGAGAGCATCAGGGTTACCCAAATTGCCGAGAGCGATTACCGCTTCTTTCCTCACATCTGAATACTCATCTGCTACCGCTTCTATCACGGCGGCTAAACATGAAAAATCCGGTATTTTTTGTAAGACTTGTAAGGCAAATTTTCGCACCTGCCAGTGTTCATCTTTCAGTGCAACTTTAACCGCAGGAATCGCTTGAGGATTTGCCTGAATTGCCAGAGACTTGGCAGCATTCCGACGCACTTGCCAATCCGGATCGAAGGTGAGGGATTGACTGAGTAAGTCTATCACTTCCTCATCTGCTAAATGACCTAAAGTCAAAGCTGCCGCACGGCGGACACTATCATCAATATCAGCGATTAAAGATAGAGCAGGTGGGCAGATTTGAACTTGATTCAGATAGCGGAGAGTGGTGATAGCAGCTTCTCGCAGTTGGGAGTGTTCTGATTTCAAGAAATTGAGCACCGCTGGCAGAGACTGAGCATCGTGAATTTTCCGCAAGAGAATTAACACGTTGAGCTGTAAATTAAGATCTTCTTGGTGCAGCGCATCCAACAACAGCAGTAAATGTTCCGATGAGATCAATTCACCTAAAGCAGATAATGCTTCCTGGCGAATTTCTGCATCTTTGGCAGCGAGACAGGGTAATAAAGCGGGAATAACAGCGGGATTGGTAAGTTCCCACAAGGCAGTGACCGCGATTTTTTGCACGTCGGTGCTTTCGTCTTGTAAGGCAAGAATCAGAGCATCAATCGCCGCTTCGTCTCCTAAATATTGCAGAGCTTTGACCGCAACCAAGCGATCGCTTAACGTCGGCGATCGCAACATTTCCAACCACTGACTTAACTCAGAATCTGTATCGGCAGACATTTGTGTTCCTCACCGTAACAAGAAAGGAATTTTCACCGTAATCGCCTTAGTCGGACATTCTTTTTCACAGGGCAAGCAGAACCAACACTCATCGTATTTCATATAAGCTTTGCCCGTCTCTGGATTCTTCGCCAGCACATCAAGCGGGCAAACCTCAATGCAAACCCTGCATTTTTCCAGACATTTAGATTCATCAACAATGACGGGAACGTCTACTCGTTGTGTTGTTAAAGCCATAGATTGACTCTCCTTTGCTAGCGAGGTTTTTACTTTCCAATTTTTAACATCTAGAAATTCTAGTTGTCAATCGTTGCACGTAGGAAACGATAACCTACGTCAATCTCTGTTAGTTTACGGATTTCTCCATACTTGGCATCCCATTGATGACTACTCAAATCTGCTGCTAATGATTTGACTCCTTGTTCAACTAAACTGGCATCAGCCAAAGCAAAAGATGATATCCCGGCACGAACCTCAGGGTTTAGATACAGCTCAGGACGATTCCAAGCTGCTGCTGCAAACAGATCGGATAAATCCGAGGGCAACATCAAAGGGAAAGTTTCAACCGATCTGTGGGTATTTGCCTGAATGAGATGGGTAATTTCGGCGAGCGGGAGAAACCGCTGTGCATCTTCCCAAAGCCACGGAAAATAATCGTAAAGCCAGATTTTTTGAGCGAACCGAATATCAAAAGTTAGCAACACGATCGCCCCATCTCTCACAATTCGATGGCTCTCTCGAAAGGCTTTTTCGAGGTTGGGAAAGTGATGAATGGTAAGAAGACTCACCACTGCATCCACCGATCGATCGGGTAAAGGGAGAGTTTCTGCATCTCCCGCCAACCATTTAATCTGGGGATGTTCTACTGCTTGCGACCGCATCACGGAGGAAGGTTCTATCGCATAGACCAAAAATCCCTGCTTTGCTAATGCTAAACTATAACCCCCAGTCCCAGCCCCAATATCAGCGATGATGCTGCCTTTTGGTAAATCGAGCAGCTTAATGACCGAATTTGCAATCCGAGGATCGGGAATGCGAGAAGTTGAATAGTTTTTACCAATTGCATCGTAAAGAGGCATTTTTCATCACCCGTCATTCGTTAGATGGAATTGCCATCAATCTGGTCGCATTCTGGATTGGATAATGCTTTATAAAATATTTTCTGCTGTTTAGTATAAGTATAGCCAATTTTTTCATAAAATAAATGTGCCTCCTGACGTTTAATATTTGAACGCACAAGAACCCCCTCACACCCAACGAAAGAAGCCCAATCTTCAATTTGTTGCACTAAAAGCTTGCCAACTCCCTGCTGTCGATAATCTCGATCGACCACTAAACCCAGAATCAGTAGATGAGTTGGAGCAATGATGAGGTCACAAATATGTCCTTGTACCCAACCAATCACAGATTCATTGGCAGAAGCAACATATAAAATATGAGAATCGTCCTCTTTAATTTTGCTCAGGCATTGCTCTATTTGTGAGTGCTTCACAGAATATCCAAGCTGTTCGCAAAGATTAGCGATTCTCTCTGCATCTTTAATCTCAGCTTGTCTAATTTTAACTTGCTTGTCAAGCGCGAGTTGACTAGTCATAATCAGCCATCAAAAATTTATCGGGATGCTACATCATAAACTTCTCTCACTAAATCCACCTCCACAACATAAGGCTCTACTGGACGCTTAAATAAAACCATTTCTCCGCGGTCGTTCTGTTTCAAATTTACATGACAAAACCACTCCTCATTATTCTTTTCTGGAAAATCCAAGCGATAGTGGTATAAACCCCAGCGACTTTCCCGACGATACAGCGAGGCGCGGGCGGCCATTTCCGCACAGTCGCGGATAAAATGCACTTCCATACAGCGCATCAATTCATGCGCGTCACGCGCTCCCATTTCCGCTAAAGTCTCGTGATAGCGGCTAAAATTATTCAACCCTATTTGCATTTTATTCCCTGATTTCGGTGGTTGCAGATAGTCATTAACCAGCCGCCGCAACTTATACTCGACCTGAGTATGGGGAATACCATTCGGTTGATTTAAAGGGGCATAGATGCGAGCTTTTTCGCCTTCTAAAAATTCTGCATCTGGTTCCAAATGCTCTAAATTTTTAATATATTCTACTGCATGAGTTCCTGCTAATCGACCAAACACAAAGGCCCCAATCATATAATTATGAGGAACGCTTGCTAGATCTCCCGCCGCATACAATCCTGGGACTGTCGTTTCTGCTTTCTCATTCACCCACACACCCGAAGCACTATGTCCGCTACAGAGTCCAATTTCTGAAATATTCATTTCAATCCCGTGGGTGCGATAATCTTCACCTCTCCCTTCATGAAACCGTCCCCGACTCGGCCGCTCATTTGCCCACAAAATTGACTCAATTTCTGAAATGGTATCTTCATCTAAATGGGTCATTTTTAGTTGAATGGGTCCCTTGCCAGAGTTCAATTCTTTCCAAAATTCCAGCATCATTTGACCGCTCCAGTAATCGCAATTGATGAAGCGGTATCCTTCGGCGTTAGCGGTGTATGCCCCAAAAGGTCCAGCTACATAAGCACAAGCGGGACCGTTGTAGTCTTTAATCAGGGGGTTAATTTGGAAGCATTCAATGTTAGTGAGTTCTGCGCCTGCATGGTACGCCATTGAGTAGCCATCTCCGGCGTTTGTAGGGTTTTCATAGGTGCCGTAAAGATAGCCCGATGCAGGAAGTCCCAAGCGTCCGCTCGCACCCGTACAGAGAATGACTGCCTTCGCCTGAATGATGACAAAATCCCCCTCCCGCACATCAAAGCCAACTGCGCCAATTGCCCGTCCTTCTCTGACCAAAACTCGCGTTGCCATGACACGGTTTGTAACCTGTACTTTGTGGCGTTTAACCTGTCGGGTGAGAATGGTTTTTAGGTCTTTGCCTTCTGGCATCGGGAGTACATATTTTCCCACCCGATGGACTTGTTTAACGTCGTAATTTCCTTGGGGGTCTTTTTGAAATTTAACGCCCCAACTTTCTAATTCTTGAATGGTTTCGTAGCCGAGGAGAGCCGTTTGGTAGACGGCTTTTTGGTGGAGAATGCCATCGTTGGCAATGGTGACTTCGCGGACGTATTGTTCTGGGGTCGAATATCCGGGAATGACGGCGGTATTGACTCCATCCATTCCCATTGCGATCGCTCCACTCCGACGAATATTGGCTTTTTCTAAAATCAACACTTCGCCTGCTGGATTTGCCTGTTTCGCCTTAATTGCCGCCATAGTCCCCGCCGTACCGCCGCCGATAACTAGCAGGTCTGTTTTGATCCACTGGGTTTTCATTGATTTCCCTTCCAAACAATTTCTTTAACTGCAATTTTTTTCGGCAGCAGATTGATTTTTTGGAACGTATCGGCAACTTGTTGCTGTGTGGCAATGACTTCATCGGTGATGGGAAGTACGCCGTACTCGCGTCGCTTTTCTGCTACCTCTAACACATCAACATTAATGCCTAATTCAGGGGCAAGAAATTTGACAATTTCAGTGGGATTATTTTTCGCCCAGTCGCTCACTTTGTTCACTTGCTCTAACACTGTTTTCAAAGCAGCGGGTTGCTTCTCTACAAAGGATTTAGCAGCTAGATAATAACCCCGATTGGGAGCGAGTCCCGTGGCGTCGGTTAAGGTGCGTGCGCCGGTTGCTTTCTCTGCGACGGCTAAGAAGGGGTCCCAAATTGCCCAAGCATCGACGTTCTTGCCCTCAAAGGCAACGCGAGCATCGGCAGGGGGGAGAAATGCTGGTTTGATGTCGCTATATTGGAGTCCGGCTTTTTCCAGTGCTTTGACAATGAGATAGTTTGTGTTGGAGCCCTTGGCAAAAGCAACTCTTTTACCTTTGAGGTCAGCCACGCTTTGAATGGGCGAATCCTTGGGAACGATGATGGCTTCAGCTTTGGGTCCCAAAGGGTCGTAGGCAACATAAACCAAGGGAGTGCCTGCGGCTTGGGCAAAGACAGGCGGTGCTTCTCCGGTGTAGCCGAAGTCAATGCTTCCGGCATTCATCGCTTCTAACATCGGCGGACCAGCAGGGAATTCAGTCCATTTCACGGTCGCGCCGGAAGCTGAAAAGGCTTTTTCTAATTCCTTTTTTGCCTTGAGTGCATTCAGAACGGTTGCTGATTTTTGGTAGCCAATGTGAACTTCGATGGCGCTGGTGGTCGAACTTTTTGTGGCTGTTTGTGTTGCAGCAGAATTTCCCTCTGTGGTGGGAGAAGAACAAGCCGAGATAGCGAAACTTAACCCAAGTCCTAGGGTAAACAGTAGGAAAAAAGTGCGAATTCTTGGCTGTTTAAATCGCTGAAAAATACCTGAGAAGCGACTCAATCGGAGGATTTGAGCGAATTTAGTCAACATAAATATGCTGGTTTGATGGTTAGATAAAATTTATACCCCTATATATCGATAGAGTTAAAGGAGCTATCTCATTCTCAAAGATCGCATGGATGGGAATAAAATGCAAGCGAGTTGATTTATTAAGAAATTTTTAAATAATTTAGGACTGACGGACAGAAACTGGGTTTCGCAACGAGAGATGACGCAAAAACCAGGTTTCTAGGATAATTGCGTGTAAGTTCTGTAATGGTTCAGGACGCTTGAGGGAATGCGATCGCAGTAAGCACAGCACGATCGTGCGACCGCAATACTTTTTTGCAGTTTGTTCGGCGTTATTTAGGCTGTTTGATAGTTAGGATGCCATTGCAACCAGTAATTTTCTAGGGAGCGGGCGATCGCATCCGCCAGCTTACCAAACAAAGCGTACATCAAAATACTCAACACCACCACATCAGTTTGCATAAATTCTCTGGCATTCATCGCCATGTAACCAATGCCAGAATCCGCCGCAATGGTTTCAGCAACGATCAGAGTTAACCACATAATCCCCAAGGAAAAACGCACGCCAACCAGGATGGAAGACAATGCCCCAGGAAGAATAATTCGCCAGAATAAACCCCAGGGATTTAAACCATAAACCTTGCCCATTTCAATTAAGCCCGGATCGACACTGCGAATGCCGTGAAATGTATTCAAATAAATCGGAAACATCACGCCTAATGACACCAGAAATAACCGAGCTTCATCCCCAATGCCAAACCACAAAATCACCAAAGGAATCAAAGCCAAATTGGGAATGTTCCGCAGCATCTGGATTGAAGTATCCAGCAACTTCTCAGAAATGGGAGAAAGACCATTGAGCAATCCCAAACTAAATCCAATCGTTCCCCCGATCAAAAAGCCTGTGATTGCCCGTGCTGCACTGATGCCGATATTTACAAAAAGTTCTCCCGTCGAAGCCAGTCGGATTGCTGCATCCACAACCCCTAACGGAGCGGGTAAAATCCTAGCAGGAATCAAGCCGATAGAAGATAACAATTGCCAGACAACAATAATCAGGATAGGGACAGCCCAAGGGATTAAGGGTTGAATGTGGCGATTATTGAAAAACTTGGACTTAAATTTGTGCTTGCTCATAAGATACCTCGAAGAAGTAGTAGGTTGGAGTTGCTAAGAACTTGTAGAATTGAGCTGATTATTTACCGATGGCTTCATCGGGTCGCGAGGGGAAGCCAATGCACTTCAAAGTCCCCGTTTTTAAGGGGGATTATAGGGGTATCTCCCCGCTTATATTTGACTGGCAATTCTTTGAGGTGTAATTGCTGCATATTGTTGCGGAGTAAGCAAAGCATCCCGGATAGCAATTTGTCGAGGGATAATTCCTTCGCTGGCGAAGACATCAGCAATGCGCTGTTGTTCGTTAATCAGATCCGGGGTTAGCGGTCTCAATTTAAAAGTCCGTCGGTGCGTTACTTCCTCTAAAATTGCCAGGTCAAGTTTAAGTTCCGGTTGCAAAAGTCTAGCAACTTCTGTGGGATGAGCTTCAGCCCATTCTCCGAGTCGATCTATCTCTTCTAAGATGACTCGCACCAATTCAGGATTTTGCAAGGCAAAATCACGTCTGGATAGATAAAATCCCCCTTGAGTTGCAATACCTGCTGCATTTTTTAGAGTCCGCGCACCGACAGTGCTTTGGACAAAAGCATAGTGGGGGTCCCAGGCTACCCAAGCATCAATTTTTTCGTGGATAAATGCGTCGCGAGCTTCAGCCGGAGTTAAACTAATCGGTTGAATATCACGAACGCTCAACCCCGCTTCTTGCAAGGCACTTAATAGTAAATATTGAGAAGCCGATCCCCGTTGAAAGATAACTTTTTGACCTTTGAGGTCTGCAAGTTTTTGCAAGGGAGAATTTTTCCTGACCACAATGGCACTACCTTCTCCTTGGCTGGGTTTGCGTCCTGCAATATAAACCAGGGGTGCGCCTGCTGCTTGGGCAAAAATTGGCGGTGTTTCTCCCACAGAACCAATGTCAACCCGCCCTACATTCATCGCTTCCAAAAGTTGCGGCCCTGCTGGAAATCGTGCCCATTGTACGGAAACACCTAAACTTCTTAGACGCGCTTCTAAAACTCCTCTGATCTTGACAATATCTCCGGCGCTTTGGTATCCGAGGCGGACTACATTGGTTTTCACACCGGGTCTGTCTTGGGCTTCGGATTTTTGCCAAAAGTTTCCAAAAATGGGAGTGGAAACAACCGATAATCCCAAGGCTGAATATTGTACAAATTGCTTGAGAAATTTACGGCGTTCAGGTTGGAAGTCTTGGTCCATAGGTTTTGTGTTTTCCTGAATTTAGGATGCAAAATTTGACAGGCTTAAAAGGGACGACTTCCTGCAAGGCTAACTCGCTTCATAACCCGTCGCTCGTTTGGATCGAATGCTTCGCGGTAGTGCAGGGTGGATTGATTATCCCAGTAGACAATATCGCCTACAGACCATTTATGTTTGTAGTAGAACTGAGGTTGATAGAGATGGGCCCTTAATTGCTCGATTAATTCTGCTCCTGCTTCTGGATCTAAACCTACGATTTCCACTTCTGTGGCATAGTCTAAATTAAGAATCTTTTTGCCACTTTCAGGATGGGTTCGTACTAAGGGATGAGGGAAGACAGGACTGATGAGAGGAATCGTGCGATCGCGTCGATATTGAGGTCTGGGTGCGTTGCTATCCCCTAAAAAGGGATTGTAAGTAATTAACTGCAAATTAGCAATTCGTTGCTGGGTAAACTCATCTAAAGCTTCATAGGCTAAATTGAGATTTAACCAAGTAGTATCTCCACCCTGACTAGGTACTTCCAGCGCATAAAGTAACGAACCACTCGATGGGTAAGGAGTCCATTTATGATCGGAATGAAAGGCAAGTTCTCCAGTTCCAGTATAGCCATTACCAACATTAGAAATGGGAACCACGACCGGAACTACACCTGGTGCAGAAGCCAGCACGGGAATATCATCAGGTGGTACAAAGAGGGAGCCAAAGTAAAAGGCAAACTGCAATAGCTGCTCGTCGGAAAGCGTTTGATTTTTGAAAACCAAAATATCATACTTCCGCAGCGCTTGTTTGAGGGATAAGATGATATTTGGTGCAACAGGTTGGCTAGCATCTAATCCGGTAACTACCGCTCCCAAAGGTTCATCGAGCGGGGTAATTTGAAAGTCGGTTAAGGTTAATGTGGGCATAATCTCCTCCCTTTAGGGATCGGTCTTCCTGGTATTCAAAATCTAAGGGCTAATGTTTATTAGCTAACACCTCTTTGGGCGTGATTTTGGCATACTCTTCGGGTGTCAAAAAGCCTCCTTTCACATCAACCTTATTGGGAATTAGTCCCAAGCTGTACCATTTATCTGCTACCTCTTGTTGCTTGGCGATTGTTTGCTCGGTAATCGGTAGGAGTTCAAAATCGTATTTATCGTGCATTTTTTCCAGGGTCGGTGCATCCAATTGAGTCACAGGAGCTAGCAGTTGCGCTAACTCTTTCGGGTGATTTTTAGACCAGATTTGTGCCTTTTGCAACTCTTCAAAAAATATTTTGATGACATCAGGATGCTCCTGATAAAACTGGCGTGAAGTTGAGTAAAAGTTGCCCGTATCTCTGATTTCTCCCCCATCAAGTAAGATGCGACCGACTTTGCTTTGTTCAGCTCTCATTACAAAGGGTTCCCAAATAAACCAACCATCTACTTTGCCTTGACTGAATGCAACATTTGCATCGGGAGGTGGCAGGAAGACTGACTGAACATCGCTGAGTTTAAGACCGTCTTTTTCTAACGCTTTCACCAAAAGATAGTGACCGATCGAGGCTTTTTGGAAAGCAATTTTTTTGCCCTTTAAATCGGCAATTTTTTTAACAGGAGAGTTGGTAGGAACTACTAGAGAAATAGCTTTCCCATCGGCGGACGTTGTTGCTAGATATACCAAGGGTGTTCCGGCAGCTTGGGCAAAGATCGGCGGTGATTCTGCGGTAGATGCGATATCGAGTCCGCCTACTTTAAGGGCTTCTAACTGTTGAGGACCAGCGGCAAATTCAGGCCATTCTACTTTAAAGCCGAGAGGTTGCAAAGCTTTTTCTAAAGTACCTTGTTTTTCAAGAACTGCTAAAGCGGTGAGTTGTTTTGAACGCACAACCCGCACCACTTTTTGCGCGGTAGTAGAGGTAGTATTACTGGATAAATTTGCTTGCTGCTGAGGGGTATTTGACGATTGATTGCAACTCAGCAAGGTCGTGGATAATACCAGGGAGTAACCACAGAGGAAAAACAGGCTACGGCGAGTTACGATCAGGCGCTTCCAAGACTCAAATTCTTTTTTAAAACTTGGCATCATCGATTGATTCATTCCTTAACGAGCGGGAGAATTAGCATCGAGAGACTATCGAAATTTTAGGCGGTGGGAGTTACCTACCTTACGAAGCTGTAGAGAAAACAGAGGGCAGACAAGTGCAGTTACAGAATCTTAGTTAAGCCCTCTAAGTCTGTGACGATACAAGCCTTAGATTAGAACATATTTTATTAACTCCTAAAACTTGACTGGTATTTAGTAGTTTTGAGAATAATGCTATTTTTGCACAGCCCTATTCAAAAAGCAAGTGAGTTTTCTAATTCTTTTTATTTTATAGCTGATAATAATTTCTCTATAAACCCTACTCAATCAGTAGGGTTTAATTGGGTGATTCCTTGGATTAGAGTTTCTACCTAGGAGGTGAGAAAAACAGTTCAAAAGCTCGAATCAATGCCCTCGGTCTTAAAGCACCTCATCCTTCTAGAATTGACTGAGAAATCAAACCCATTTCAGCGTACATTGGGCGGACAATCTTTCTTAAACTGGGAAGCTGTTTAGAGAAAAACAAGGAACCGGTCAGACAACAACTCCCGCAAATATTGTATTGACAATACTAATTTGACTTGCTGAAAAGCATGATGACAAATTTCCAAAGGGAACGGTTTCTATAAAAACCATTGTCAATAAACTCATGACTCTACCTCTTTTATGATCTTCCACAATCAACGGAATTTTTTTGATTTGAGAGTAGGTAGAATTGTAAACAAAGTTGAAACATTTGAGGGTTAACAGAGGGAGGAAACTGAGGCAGTAGTGCTGTGCTGCCTCAGATATCTTTGGGTGGAGTAACAAACTTGTGTTTTAGGCGATGGCAAACTCCTGTTAGAAAGTAAAGCTTGTGCGGAGAACCCCAACCCAAATCGGGTCATTTTTGCTATTATGTTCGGGGGCGGTAATCACATAAAAGCTTGGGGTAACGCTAACATTGTTATTCACCTTGTAACGATAGAAAGCTTCGATGTGTAAAGAGGTGTCTCTATCTTTTTGTCGTCGTCCGCCGACCACTAAATCATTGCTAGTAGCTTTAGGTGGGACCCCGATAATAATTCCACCTAAATTGCCTTGGGCAAGTAAGTCTGGAAAAGCCAAGGTAAGTGCACCATTGATCACAGTTGCATTGCGATCTCCTCCCTTTTCTTGATGAGCAAGGGTATAGGCAAACCAACCACCTAGCGTAAATCGAGGGCTTAGTCGCCAGCTAAAACCTGCGCCAAAGTTATCGGTTGAGGTTGCATTTTGACCAAACGGTCTGTTCGCCAAACTACTGCCTGTACCCGCAGTAATATTGACATTATTCGTCGTATATAGTTTGTGACTATAAGTTAAGCTAAAATCCAACTGGCGACTGGGTGAAAAAGTGAGCTGAGCGAGTGCTGCATAAGAACCATCAAAAAGTCCATTCCCTCTGAGAGGATTAGCAGCTTTTGTTGCATCTGCTGCATAAAGGATGTGTGCTTTGAACTGATTGCTAAACTTATAAGTAAGAGCCACTCCTGCACCATCAAAAGCGCGGTGCGTGGTGGGGTTCCGCAATCCAAACCGAGAGATCGCACCCGAAATCGCAGTATCGGTTAAGGGATTGAGCGTTGGCGCAATTTCTTCGACTGCCAGTCCCTTTGGGGCAATCGAAATCACGGCGTTGCCTGTTGAGAAACGATAGAGCAAGCGATCCAGGGCAATAGTGCTTTCACTGCTAGCTGAATCAGGACCAAAACGGGTCATGTTAGTTCCCGTTGTATTGCTTAAGTTAGGAATTGTGTCCGAGATTAAACGGGCTGAAAGCAAATCAGTGCCTTTAAAGCTGGTTTGAAAGTCGAGACGGGTACGCTGGGCAAAAAAGGCTTGGGATTCATCGGAGGTATCATGGGCGGACGTATTATTCGCACGATTGCCAAAGGCATCGGCCACTAGAAAGATGATGTCACCTGTTAGCTTGGTGGTGGTAGAAAACTGAGTTGATTCCAGTCTAGTAGTACGCGCTTCTAAAATATCAACTCGCCCTCGTAAAGTCGCGAGTTCGGCAGCAAATTCTTCCTGCAACCGTTGCAGTTTGATGAGATCGTCTTTATTCGCTAAATTACCTACGGCTGTGCCGATCAATTCTTGAACTTTGTCCAAGCAAGCATTCAAACCCGCAGCAAATTCATAGCGAGTCATGGCGCGGTTACCGCGAAAAGTTTGGTCTGGATAACCTGCAATACACCCGTAGCGTTCCACTAAGGATTGAAGTGCTTGAAACGCCCAATCTGTCGGCTGTACGTCGGAAAGTTGGGAAACCGATGTTACCTGGGAGAGAGAGTCGTCATCAGTGGCGATCGCACTCTCAGGGACGGTTAGCGGCTGACTGCTTTCTACTTGTTGAGCAAGAGCGCTTCCCCATAATTTACCAAGTTGGGACATCGATGTCACCTGGGAGAGAGAGCCACCATCAGTGGCGGTCGCACGCTCAGGGACGGTTAGCGACTGACTGCTTTCTACTTGTTGAGCAGGAACGTTAGCCGCCAATTCACCAGCGCTAATTTTTCCTTGTTCCTGTTGCTCGCTACTTCCCTGCAATCCTAACGAGTTAGATACAAGCGGAAATGAGACCGGCACTTCTGCTATCGCAGCTTTGACATCAACTGCTGATAATACTGCTCCTAAAATAACAGGTGAAACTCCTAGTAAATTCAAAAAAACTCTCTTCATTTTGATTGCAACTCTCACTCTCACACACAGTTAGATCTGACATGAAATCCTTTCCTACCACCCTAAAAAAAGGAGCTTGCTCTCTCTCCCGTTCTGTTGAGAGTTTTTTTGTGACAATCAAAAAAACTTTTTAGGGTTGGGTCAAAACAAGCACCGCTTTCTCTTTGCCACCCTCGCTACTGAACTGCCTCAAAGTAAGTTTTAAAACAGTTGCAAGCAAAAGTTACTGCTTTTTAAGCAAAGACATGAGAAAGCTAGCAATTTGGAACGCCCAAATGTGCTTCTCGTTAACTCCACTAAATCGATCAAGTATTAGTAGATTTACTGAACTAGATAGGAGCATTACATAAACACTCTACAAATGCAAGTAGTTATGGCTACAATTTATCTCAGGTTGACTGAGCAAAATCAGGCTGCTTATCTCAGCGCAGTCTGTTAAGAGACTGGTTTGCAGGTGTTAACTGCGGTAAATCGGTCGATATTACTAAAATTTTAAAAAATGTTAAGTTATGAGCCGTGATGCTAATCCAGCGCCTTCCGGTTTTAAGTTCAGAGTGGATGCTGAACTGTGAACCAGAAACTGTCTTAAAAAGCCTGTTTTTTTCCGATGGATATTTAGCCGAAGTGAAGGGTCACAGGGAAATAGTTTCATTTCCCTGTGACCGATGAATGGTACCAATGAGTAAACTACTCTAACTCGATAGCTTTATTGCAGTTACAAGCCTTCAGGGTTAATCGTTACACAAATTTTTCTAAAAATCAAGCTGAGCTTCAGGGAAGGAAGAGGGAATATGAACGCTCCCTAGACTCTCTGTTTGGTGAGTCTTAGTTTTTGTCAAATCATCTACTTGATTTTTTCAAAAAACTATGCAACACTCTACTTAATATTACAATACTACAGTAAATCTATCAATTTTAGGTAGATTACGAAGTGAAGACTCTAGCTGAGTAACGACTTGAATCAAACAGTCGTCGATTTAGGCTGCTAAAAAACTGACTTGATGTTGTCAGCAAATCCCGATCTTGACAGGGAGGAGAAAAATTTTATGAGTAAAAATCAGTTTGGATCGGTTGCATTCTCTACAACTGATTTTGAGCCTAACTTGCAGGCAGATGTGCTGGTAATTGGAGGCGGTCCTGCTGGCACTTGGGCGGCTTGGAGTGCGGCATCTTCTGGTGCTAAGGTTGTCCTCGTTGATAAAGGATACTGCGGGACGAGTGGATGTGCGGCGGCGTCTGGCAATGGGGTTTGGTACGTATCCCCCGATCCAGAGAAGCGAGAAGTCGCAATGGCGAGTCGCGAAGGCTTGGGAGGATTTCTAGCTAACCGCCAGTGGATGAGACGGGTGCTGGATCAAACCTATACCAACGTCAACCTGTTAGCAGAATGGGGATATCCCTTTCCCAGCGATGAAACCGGAAAACCCGATCGGCGATCGCTTCAAGGCCCCGAATATATGCGTCTGATGCGGAAGCAAATCAAACGAGCAGGGGTCACGATTCTCGACAACAGTCCTGCTTTGCAACTGCTGGTAGACGAAGACGGGGCCGTTGCAGGTGCAACCGGAATGAATCGCCAGTCTGAGAAAAAATGGCAGGTGCGATCGCCCGCCGTGATCATTGCCACTGGCGGTTGTGCGTTCTTGAGCAAAGCCTTGGGGTGCAATGTTTTGACAGGAGATGGCTACTTAATGGCAGCCGAAGCGGGTGCTGAGATGTCAGGCATGGAGTTTTCCAACGCCTACGGCATTTCTCCTGCCTTTTCTTCCGTCACCAAAACCTTATTTTATAACTGGGCGACCTTTACCTACGAAGACGGCACACCTATTCCAGGTGCGGGTTCCCAACGGGGGCGGTCGGTGATTGCCAAAACATTGCTGAATCAGCCAGTTTACGCGATTTTAGACCAAGCAACTGAAGAAATGCGCGTTTTCATGCGATCGGCACAGCCTAACTTTTTCTTACCCTTTGACCGGGCGGGAATCGACCCCTTTACCCAACGCTTCCCCGTCACGCTGCGCCTAGAAGGAACGGTACGCGGTACGGGTGGAATTCGGATTGTCGATGAAACCTGCGCTACATCGGTGCGGGGACTCTATGCCGCCGGAGATGCCGCGACGCGAGAATTGATTTGCGGCGGTTTCACGGGTGGCGGCAGTCATAATGCGGCTTGGGCAATCTCATCCGGTTTTTGGTCCGGACAATCTGCTGCTGAATACGCTGCGCGATCGCCACATCAGGCAACTCAGCGTCCTGTGAAAGGCGTAGGCGAAGCAGGATTTAATCCGGGCAGCGGTCGCACTTTAAACATTGAGGAAACGATCCAAGCAACCCAAGCAGAAGTCTTCCCTTACGACCGCAACTATTTCCGCACCGAGAATGGTTTGGCAACCTCTGTTCAGCGATTAAATTCCCTGTGGGAAGAGATTCGGAATAGCCAAATTGCCGAGGCTCAAAATATCGTCCGGGCGAGGGAAGCAGCAGCAATGCTCGCTACCGCAAGATGGATGTACAGCAGCGCCCTCGAACGCCAAGAAACTCGCGGTATGCACAAACATGAAGATTATCCAGAGTTAGACCCCAACCAGCAACATTATCTCATTAGTGGCGGCTTAGACCGGGTCTGGGTCAAGGCTCAACCTCTTAACATTAAAACAGATTCCCCTGGGTTAGGAGCAAGTCTTGTCTCTTCTCGTTCCTAGCCTCTAAACTCTCAAATCCGATCCCGAATCCCCCTTAACCAGGGGGACTACCAACCTCTCAACTCTAAACTCTCAAATCGGAGCGTGAGTGTGATTGAATTAGTCAGCGAATCGCGGTGCATTCAGTGCAATCTCTGCGTCAGCGTTTGTCCCACAAATGTATTTGACAGCGTGCCAAATGCGTCGCCAAAAATTGCTAGACAAAGCGATTGTCAAACCTGTTTTATGTGCGAGTTGTATTGTCCGGTCGATGCTCTTTATGTTGCACCCGATGTAGAACCCTTAGCATCCGTAGATGAAAAGACGCTGGCTGAAGCTGGACTCCTCGGCAGCTATCGTAAAAACATCGGTTGGGGAAATGGAAATCCGAATGGAGCTAAACAAGATGCAACTTTCCAAATTCTCAAGCAACTGAAATAAAACCACGAAACCAAGCAGTTTTGAGTCTCGCAGGAATTAGCCAAGTCGGAGTTCAACGGAACCGATTGGATAGTTGCTCAACCCTAGCAGCCCAGCTAGGATCTTCAATTTTTTCGCAAATCATTGATTGCGGGAGTAGAAAGTGGTGAAACTCATTTTACCCATCGAAGTAGCAGCGGAACTTGAGCCACATTTACCATCGGATGCAGCGGTTGTGCGCGTCGATGGTGAAGGCAATCTTGACGGCAATGCCGAGGATGCTGAAGTTTATTTAAGTTGGTTTTATCTGAAAAGCACAACTCTGCATAAAGTGTTAGCAGCCGCCCCGAAACTGCGTTGGCATCATGCACCTAATGCGGGGGTGAATCACATGCTCACGCCTACTTATTTAGAACGGGATCTGATCCTGACCAATGGGGCAGGCGTTCATAGCATTCCGATTGCGGAATTTGTCATTACTTTTATATTGGCTTATGCCAAGAATTTGCAAAAGTTGTATGCTTTACAAGAGCAGCATTACTGGTTGAAAGGCTTGCCCATGCAAGAGTTGCTCGATGCGACTTTGTTAATTATTGGTGCGGGTGGAATTGGTCAAGAAATTGCCGCCCGTGCTAAAGCTTTTGGGATGAAAATTTGGGGGAGTCGCCGGCATCCGGCACCGCTGCCGAATTTCGATCGAGTCGTGGGGGCAGATGAGTGGCGATCGCTGCTTCCTGAGGCTGACTATGTAGTTGTTGCTGCACCGCTGACTCCGGAAACTAAGGGGCTCATTGACGAGTCAGCCTTGCGTGCCATGCGTCCTTCTGCTTACTTGATTAATATCGCTCGCGGGGCGGTCGTTGATGAACCTGCGTTGCTAACGGCCCTCAGTGAAGGCTGGATTGCCGGGGCAGCATTAGACACCTTTGTCACGGAACCGCTCCCATCAGACAGTCCTTTTTGGTCATTGCCGAATGTCTTTGTCACACCCCACTGCACGGGTTTCTCGCCGCGTTCGGTTCAGCGTTCCCTCGAATTGTTTTTGGATAATTTCAGGCGCTACCGTAATGGGGAACCCCTGCGGAATGTGGTGGATCGGACGGCAGGGTATTAGAGAAATATGTCGAAGTCTCAATTGCACGACCCTTTCGCGGCGCTGCGGTTCCGCAATTACCGCCTGTTTTTTACGGGTAATGTGCTTTCGAGCACAGGTTCTCAGATGCAGAGTGTGGCGGTTGGGTGGGAACTTTACGAACGTACTGGCTCAGCGCTGGTGTTGGGGGGGATTGGGTTGGTACAGGTACTCCCCGTCATTTTATTGACATTGCCCGCGGGTCACATTGCGGATCGGCGCGATCGCCAGCGCACGGTTTTGTTCACTCAAGTGATGCTGGCTGTTTGTTCCTTGGGTTTAGCCGTTCTCTCTTATACTCAGGGTTCAATTTTCTTAATCTATACTTGCTTGCTATTGAGTGGTGTTGCGAGAGCGTTTAATAAACCTGCTAGCGATGCGCTGCTACCGCAGTTGGTTCCTCTGCGGATTTTCAGCAATGCGGCAACTTGGAATAGCAGCGCTTATCAGTTAGCTTCGGTGGTGGGGCCAGCCATTGGGGGTTTGGTAATTGCACTGCAAAAAAACGCCCTTGGGGTGTATATTTTTGACGCAATTTTAGCCTTTGCCTGTTTCAGTGCGACCGCGCTCATTTCGGGTCAGCAAGCAGTACGTGTAACCGAGGAAACTTCGCTCAAAACTTTAGCAGCAGGTCTTCATTTTGTTTGGGAAAATCAGATCATTTTAGCTGCGATCGCGCTAGATTTATTTGCCGTACTCCTGGGGGGTGCAGTGACCCTGCTACCGATTTTCGCCAAAGATATCTTGCAAGTGGGGCCAGAAGGATTGGGATGGTTGCGTGCCGCACCTTCGATTGGCGCATTGCTGATGGCGGTCGCATTGGCTCATTTACCACCCATGAAACAAGCTGGAAAAGCGCTGCTGTGGTCGGTGGCGGGGTTCGGTGTCGTGACGATTATTTTTGGTTTGTCGCGATGGTTTTGGCTGTCTTTGGTGATGCTGGCCCTCAGTGGTGCGTTGGACAATATCAGCGTCGTGATTCGCCACACTCTCGTGCAGGTGCGTACCCCCGATTATTTGCGGGGTCGAGTCTCTGCCGTTAACAGCGTTTTTATTAGCACCTCTAACGAGTTGGGTGGATTTGAATCTGGCTTGATCGCGGCAATCTTTGGCCCTGTTATCTCAGTGGTGGGTGGCGGAATTGGCACGATTGCTGTGGTGCTAGCTGTTGCTTGGATTTGGCCTGAAATTCGTAAGTTAGGTTCGCTGCAAGAGGGTTAAAGCTCCCCCTAATCCTTTGCCAAGGGGGAATTAGAGAAATTGAATCCTCCTTTTAAAAAGAGGGAATTTGAGACATTCATTTCTCCCCTTTTTAAGGCTAGGGAGGAACAAAAGTTTTGAAAACATGCGAGAAACTGTTTCAGTTAACCAGGGGTTTTATGATTAGTGGGATTTTTGAAAATTGTGTTGGCTCAAAGAACGTTGGAGCTACCCTAAAATATTGGCTTGAGATGGGCTATCGAGTGGTGAAGATCGGAAAACTCTTCTCAGAATCAGCGAGAAAGCTTTACGGTCATGGGTCAGATCTAACCTCAATTAGATTGCAAAATGGCAAATCTTCCGCCCATGGTTTAGTGCGAATTATGGCTTGGTCGGAACCTCGCAATGAGGGTTTAGGTTATTCTTTACCAATGGTGGAGGGTAGCCGCTGGTTTGCTTCGTTGGTGAAAGATATTTATGCGATCGCCGATGCTTTTGCGGACGATCGACAAAATGGGGGAAACTGGATTTATACCGAACCAGTCCGCTCTATTGAAGGGATAGGCAATCCAGCAACGGGATTTTATAATCGCTTTGTTGGGGTGCGAGAAATGTTGGTAATTGGCTCCGAAACACGGCAAGCATTTTTCCAACGATACAACTACCATCGCCCCGGTTACGGCACAATTGAACCCAATTCTCCTCTAGGAGTGAGTGAAGGAACTCACGCTAGTATTGTTATTTCTGACCCTGCTTTTAGTTCATTTTATTCAGAGGTTTTTGGACTGATTCCGCAGGAGTCGAACGGCAAAATTTCCGGTGCTGCTAAACTATCTACGCGCCAAACTTTGATATTACAAGAAGGGCAAGAATTTTATCTTTCAGCTTTCTCTTCACCCAAAGCAAGTGCAGGTGTTTTACAAGTCTACACTCCTCTCTACTCCACCCCAGACAAACGCGAATATAGTCAACCAGGTTCTTTAGGATTGTGTTTGTTTACCTATCAGGTTGAGGATATCGCTGCTTTTCGCGATCGCATCATCCACAGTGCTGCTACCAATATTACGCCCATTATGCCTAACGAATTTGGCGAACCCTCTTTCGGGCTAGTTGCCCCAGATGGAATATACTGGGTGATTATTGGGCAAAAGCACATTAATTTGTAAGTAGATTTTTGAGAAAAGACTTGCATTTTGAGAGAGTTTGTGAAATACTAACTCTAGTAAATACAATAAATCGATAGAATTACTGTATTTATATAAATAATAGCGTTAAAAGCCCACTCTGATATCAGAAATGGGTAACTCGCTAACAGGTCATTTGTAAGGGAAAATGGGATGACCAATACAGCAATTGATACAACCATTCGCACGAGCTCCGTTAAAATCCCTAACGGCGATCTGCAAATTGATGCTTACCTCGCTGAACCGACCAAAGAAGGGACTTTTCCAGCCATCATCGTGATTCAGGAAATCTTTGGGGTCAACCCTCACATTCGGGACGTAACCGAACGGTTGGCAAAGGAGGGGTATGTTGCGATCGCACCTGCGATTTATCAGCGGATTGCTCCTGGTTTTGAAGCTGGATACACCCCTGAAGATATCGAGATTGGCAGAAAATATAAGGACCAAACCAAAGCCAATGAATTATTAAGCGATATTCAGGCTGCGATCGCTTATCTAAAAACCTTACCCACTCTAAAAGAAGATGCGATCGGCACGATAGGTTTCTGTTTTGGCGGCCATGTCGTTTACCTAGCTGCCACCCTACCAGAAATTAAAGCCACAGCATCTTTTTATGGGGGCGGGATTCCAAATTCGACTCCCGGCGGTGGCGCTCCTACCATTACTCACACCTCTGAAATCAAGGGAACTCTGTACGCATTCTTTGGCGAACAAGATGCGGGAATTCCGTTGACGCAAGTTGACCAAGTTGAAGCGGAATTAAACAAACACCACATTCCTCATCGCATTTTTCGTTACAACGCAGGTCACGGCTTTTTCTGCGATCGCCGCAGTAGCTACAATGCAGAAGCTGCTGCTGATGCTTGGAACAAAGTGTTAGAATTGTTCCAACAGAAACTTCATTCGGCTTAAATTTTTCTGATAAAATCTTGGCTCTTATTAATAGGGTGCGCGCTAGCAAACCAGGGAGGTGCTTGATGCTAGTCCTAACGCACCCTAATTTTTTAAGTTTTTTCAAGATTTTGTCTGTAACTTCAGTAACCGCTCTCTGGCACTATTCAAAGTTTCTGGTGTTTTACTAAAGCAAAAACGAATTAATTGATTCCCCTTTTCTGGTTGGCTGAAAAAGCTGGAACCAGGAACCACAGCAACGCCAATCTCTTTAATTAAATAATTGGTAAAATCGAGGTCTGTTTTGTGACCAAAGCCTTTAAGGGTCGCCAATATATAGTAAGCGCCTTTGGGAACAAAATACTCAAGATTTGCTTCAGCTAAAATCTGAAGCATAAAATCTCGTTTTTCTTGGTAAATCCTGGCTAGTTCTTCATAGTAAGAAATGGGGAGCTTCATCGCAGCAACTCCTGCTCTTTGTAGCGGTGCGGGAGAACCAACTGTGAGGAAATCATGAACTTTGCGAATCGCGACTGTTAATTCAGGATTCGCTAAGATATAGCCAACTCGCCATCCCGTCACGCTATAAGTTTTAGAAAGTCCGTTAATGGTAACAGTTCGGTCTTCCATTCCCGGAAGCGTTGCCATTGCAAGATGTTTAGCTCCATCATAAAGAATATGCTCATAAATCTCATCAGTGAATGCCAATACATCCCATTTTTGGCATAATTCTGCAATCACATTCAGTTCATCACGAGTAAAGACTTTCCCGGTTGGATTGTGGGGAGTATTGATAATAATTGCCTTGGTTTTTGAATTAAAAGCTTGGCGCAATTCGGCTGCATCAAACGTCCAATCAGGGGGATGAAGCCTCACATAACGGGGAGAAGCACCCGCTAAAACAGCATCGGGGCCGTAATTTTCATAATAAGGCTCAAACACAATTACTTCTTCACCCGGATCGACAGTTGCTAACATTGTTGCAGCCATTGCTTCCGTCGATCCGCAGGTGACTGTAATTTGGGTTTCTGGATCGATTTCTAAGCCTAAATACCACCGGACTTTTTCAGCGATCGCTTGGCGAAATAGGCGATCGCCCCAAGTGATAGCATATTGATTAATATCTTCTTGAATTGCCTCGCACGCCGCTGTTTTCAGTTCTGGGGGACAGGCGAAATCTGGAAACCCCTGAGCTAAATTGACGGCCTGATATCGAAGGGCGACTCTCGTCATTTCGCGAATGACCGATTCGGTGAATTGCTCAGCTTTTTCTGAAGTTTTCTTTTTATGAATCTGGGTCATAAGTGTCTAGTTTGCTCAATTTAAATTGATTTAAATTCACTTATTTCAGCGGATGTAGCCTAAGATAAAAGCCAACCATCCTATCAAAGCAGCCCCTAAAACCAACCACGCAGTATTAATTTTGTAGCGAATTACCAAAACAGCAGAAATCAAGGCGATTCCTAGCGCAAAAACATCGACAAAGGGTGCTTTGGGTACAGTTAAAGTTGCCACTGCCAGTTGCACAGTCACAACAGCCATCAGCGCCACAGCACTTACATTTACCGCATCTAAAAAAGCTGCCGTCCATTTCGAGCTACGTAAGCGAGGGACAAGGGGATTTAACGCAGCCGTGAAGACAAAAGACGGGAGAAAAATTCCCACAGTTGCGACAACTGCACCGGGAATTCCTGCTAAAATATAGCCGATAAACGTAGCAGTAGAAAGGATAGGACCGGGCGTAAATTGACCGATGGCGATCGCATCCAATAATTGCTGTTGCGTCAGCCAACCATACTCTTGAACTAATTCTCCTTGCAGGAACGCAACCAGCACAAAGCCACCACCAAATAAAACGCTACCAACTTTAAGAAAAAATACACCTAACTTCCACAGAGAAATATTGGCCGCCGATACTCCAACTGCGGCTGTTGCTTTGAGAGTGGTACCTGTGGCTAAGCTAGCAATCAGAAAGTTGGCTCGATCTCCTGGTTGCTTACCTCGATCGCCAGTCTGCAACCAAATCATTCCCAGCACTCCGCCAATTAAGAGAGCAACGACTTCATTGAGCTTTGTCAGCATTAATAACATCACAACCCCAAAGGCAATAATCAGTAGCTTTTGAGTTTTTACTGCCTTTTTTCCTAACCCCCAAAGGGCATTAATAATCGCTGCTAAAACAGCGGGTTTAATCCCATAAAGAAGAGGCGCGACTTGTGGTAAATTCCCATAAGTGACATAGATCCAAGCCAACCCACTTGTAATTAAAACCGCAGGTAAAATAAAACAGACACCCGATACAATTAGCCCCAACCATCCGCCATAAATGTATCCCACATGAATCGCCATTTCGGTAGAATTAGGGCCGGGGATTAAGTTCGTTGCGCCCAGTAAATCGAGAAAATGCTGTCGTGTCAACCACTGACGCCGCTTAACAACTTCAGATTCTATCATGGCAATATGAGCCACCGGACCACCAAAGCCAATTACCCCTAATTTTAAAAACAGTTTAGCGAGTTCTCCCAGACGTTCAGATGCTGAGTTATTCATGAGTTTAGCTAACTTTTCTCGGCTGCAATTTCTTCAGGTGGGGTGGTTCTCAATTAATCCCAACTTCGCCAGCTTTTTCGGTAATTTTCTCATCAGTCTTGGTTAACTCTTGATTTGCTTCTGAAAGTACACCCCGTTGCTTCCACCTGCTGCCGATCGTCACTCAGGAAACCTGCTTCATAAGGGCGCTCGCAAATTCAACACTGACTTAAACCCCTCTGGCGCTATCGGTTGCAACTGAGCGGGGGTAACTGGTCCGGCAATGCTCAGTGCATCGCTCAGTTTTTTGGGGTTTGTCAGGATTAATAGGAGATAACCAAAGGTTGAAAAAGATGCAATTGCACTGTACAACCGTTTACTTGGCGTTGGCGACGACAGGTGCGAATCTGGCGTATCGCTCGATGTAAAATTCCTTGGGATTTGCGATCGCAGCGACAGACTTTCGCTGACTCACTGCCTCTCGCCATTGCTGCAAGCGAGGAAATTCAGCTAACCGATAAAAGCCTCGATAATGTTCAATGGCAGGCCAACGCTCAAACCAGGGAAAGAAAGTGAAATCGACTAAACTGATATTTTTACCAAACCAATAGGGGCCATCTTTAGACAAATTTCTTAACCCTTCATTTTCGAGCAAGTGCAGATGATTATATAGTTCTTCCGCCGCTTGTTTTTGCTGTTGCTCATCGGGCGATCGCAAAAGATTAGAGTAGGCATTCACAAACCGAGTATTGGCAAAATCAATCCAAATTCGTGCCTGTGCTTTATCAACTGGATTAGCGGGTAGTAAAGGTGGTTCTGGAAAGACTTCATCTAAATATTCGTTAATAATTGCCGATTCCCAAACCCGCTTATCCCCATGTTTAATGACCGGAACTTTGCCGTAGGGTGAAATCTCCGTAAATCCTTCTGGCTTGTTTTGCAAATCAATTTCAATCAACTGAAATTCCACGCCCTTTTCTAATAACACTAGACGCGAGCGATGGGCATAAGGACAAACAATTGCACTGTATATTTTTAGGTCAGTCATGTTCAATCTCCTTGTTCTAAGCGATTTTACATCCAATCCGATTCACTCAAAATCCAAGCGGGAGTGAAATGAAGAGTTTCTTGTTTTATACAAGCGTTGTTCGTAGATCGAGGATTGACAGATTCCCAAACAACTTCTTCTTCCTAAACAAGAGTCAAAGTTAGCCAACACTCCCCAAAAAAATAACAGTCTGAGGAGCAGCTTGAACCAATGATGAAATCCTTTAGCCCGCTTAAATACTGTAAATCGGTAGATAAATCGGAGTTAGTAGAATTAGCCACCTAGTATGACACAGATGCTGCTGATAAGCAAGCAAGTTTTGATAAATGCGTAGCTGCCATAAATTGAACGCATCAACACTTGCTTTTGTGGAATTTTTATGTAATGCTGTCCTGTAACTATCAAAAATTAAGTACACCTTTTCTGACAAGGTGTACTTAGATTGCTTAATACACGTTTCTGTAGCGTGTCGCAGCCGTTTGCGCTTCCAGACTCAAACAAAGCGATCGCTACTTTTCACTGGTTAGTTGATCGGCGAATCTGACCTCAATCCCGATAAAATTGCAGGCGACCAATACCGATCAATTGACCATTTACTTGTCCTGGGGAGGGGAACCCCGTCAGATCGAATAAATAAACGCCATCATACGCAGGATTGCGTATCGCTCGCAAAGCAATCGTGACTGTTTTACCTGGTTGGACGGGTTGGTCGAATGTTACTGTGAGACTATCTTTTTGGCGATCGCTGGTTGCCAGTCTCACTGGTAGATTTTGTCCTTTGCGATTCGGTGTTCCCTCAAAGGCACGGCTATCTTTCTCATCAAAGCGGATGGTTTCCACACCCTGTCTCTGAGTAAAAGTTACCTGTTGCAGGGGTTGAGAGGCAGTCGCTGGCACTTCTAGCGTGAAATAGTAGGTTACCTCCCGGACACTGGTTGCGATGTAAGTTGCCTGGGTATCAACCAGACGCGATTGAGCCAAGGTCATCGTGCCGTCAGTGGTTGTAGCCGCATAAGTTGCAGAAAAAGGCAATAAAGACAGTCCAGCACCGATGACACATAAGGTTTTAGACCAAGGAAGAAAGTGTTTCATAGTGTTTGCAAATTAACTGCTTTTTTATGCCTTTTAAAGAGGTGATTAAATTCAATACAAAACAGTCAGCTTTCGGTTGATTCCGTTTGCCGACAAATTTTGTAGATAACTCTAAAAAAGACAAATGAACGACTCAACCTATGAAGCGCCGTCATGCTCTAGGTTCATCATCTCTCTCTCTTTTCAGTTCATCATCTCCCTTAAGATGTATAAGTTGACGGTTATTTGAAAATTAACACTTCGATTTTAACACGCCAGCAATTTGTTGAAGGCTGCAAAAATTAAGCCAAAAAAAACATTTTTATTCCCTTTAATCCGGGGTTTTTATGAGCCTTTAAATTGAATTTAAACAGAACTTACTCCCTGCGGGGTAGTTTTGTAGGAAACAGCGCCTACGAACGATAGGTTTCCCCAGTTTGAGAGTGCAGCCGCTCTATGTAGGGTTTGCTGAAGAAGGGGAGAAAGGGGGAAAAGGGGAGAAAGTGCAAACGTTTTGAGGTCTCGCATCCAATTTTGGAGCGCTTGACAGGATGTTTCAGACCTGACGGACCCTTGATGAATGCAGGCTTTAGCTTTTTTCAGCAAGCCCTAGATATGTCAGAGTAGCGTGAGCCAACTGCAAGAGATCGTCAATACCACCCAGTCACTCATGTAATAATGAAATAGCCATATTTCTCCCATTCAACGTTTTGCAGTTCGCTGACGTGAGGATTATGACTCTGTTAAAGCGGGTGTGATTTTATCTGTAAGTAATGCTCCGCTTGAAGGACCTATTAATCGATTAAAAATGCTGAAACGACAGCCGCTCCAAGTATTGATATTACTCACTACTCCCAGGTGATGTCTCCGCGGTCGCGAACAGTAGTTGGAGACTCGGAACTCGGCGCTAGATAGCCATTAGCAGGTAAGTCACGCCCATAGCTAGTGACGTTGACGCGACCATTTTTGAGAACATTTACGACAGTAAAACCAAAGAAGTTCATACTCTTTTGATCGACAACTTTTTCAAGTTTGCTACCACCATTACCCGCAATAATTTGCCAAGTATTACCGTTAGGACCTTTGGCACGGTAGTAAACATGATTGTGCGCGGCTAACATTGCTTCACTGTGATTGGAGACAAGCGCTGCCCAAAATTTGTCTCGCATTTCGGGATACAATTTACCAAGACCATCCTCTACGTTTTCTGCTGGATCGTAAAGATTGACAGGATAAGCGTGAGCGGGTTTGTGTCCGATTGCGAAAATGTGCTTGACTTGATGCTGCCGAGCTGCCGCTAAATCTTTTGTCACCCAATTAACAGGTACAGTCCAGTCCTTTCCAACTGGATCTGTGTTCAGCAAAACGAAGTGAGTATCCTGATAGTCAAAGGAATAGGTGAGAGAACTTTGGTCTGTTTTGAGTTGGTCTTCTCCACCACTGCCAGGTCCATTGCCCCCATATTTTAAGTAGGGAGCCATGACTTTTAGCCATATCTTTTCGGCAGCTTCATAGGCTACTTTTTTCTCATCTTGAACTTCATGGTTGCCGGGGACAGGAATTAGTTGGGTCGGCTTTGAAGCTAAAGGAGAATTTTCATAAAGTTGTCGCCAGCTTTTGAGCTGATTTTCAAGGATATTTGTATCCGAAGTATAGCCGTAAACTAAGTCCCCTGCAAAAAACAAAAATTTGGGAGGGGGAGAAAGTTCAGCTATTTCTTTAAAGGTGCGATTCAATTGTTCGACGTTGGCAGTGCTAGGCGCTGTAGTTTCTAGGTCAGATTTATCGGCTCGATTGCAACCAACAACTGCGAAAGAAAATTGGACATCTTCAGAAGAGAAGATCGCTTCATCGGTGGCGTGGGCAGCTTTCTGGCTAAAGGCTCCAATCAATATGCTGCTAGCCAAAGCTAGAATAAACATTAAAAGCGCGATACCTGAAGTGGGAAAACGTTTCTTAAACATTTGTAAGTGTTTTTTTTTGGTTTTAGAGAGCATATCACAAAATCTTTAAAAGACTGTTAATCTTAAATTAAGAAAACATTATTGGATGTTGATGTTATTTTATAGTTCCTATTAAAATTTAAACCAGCAACAGTGAATTAATAACCCAAATTTAACCTAGTTAGAATAATGTTTATTGATGTCTACCGACGCTCGCAATTTACTAGTGCTCTGCAATTTCACAGCTAAATTCGACCGGGTTCTACTTAACAAAAGGAAGCAGCTACAGTGAGAAATGTGATTATTTTTGTTGCGGACGGTTTGCGTGCCGACGCTGTTAATCCTACCGATGCCCCTACACTTTTTAGCTTGCAACAGCAGGGGGTGAATTTTGTCAATAGCCATGCGCTATTTCCCACCTTTACAACTCCTAATGCTTCCGCGATCGCCACTGGACACTACCTGGGCGATACAGGGGATTTCAGCAACACCATCTATACCGGTTTTCCAGTTTCTTCTGCTGGTGGTAGCGTCACCCCATTCATTGAAAATAACGCCGTTCTCGCTGACATCGACGAAAAATTTCCCGGCAATAACTTTCTCGATGAAGAATCCCTCCTCGCCTTTGCCCGCAGCGCGGGTTACAACACCGCCGCCGTTGGCAAACTCGGCCCTGTACTCATCCAAGACGTAACTCAAGGCAATCGTGTTAACGGTGCGGTTCCTCCTCCCTCCACCATTGTCATTGATGACAACACTGGGAAAACAGGCGGGGTCCCCCTGAATGCAGACATTACCAAAGCTCTCACTAATGCGGGTTTACCCTTAGTCACGCCCGATCGCGGTGCCAACGGTTCTAGCGGTACAAATACGACTCCCGGCACTCTCAGTCCCAATAGCGGACAACAACAATACTTTGCCGACGCAACCACCAAAGCAATTTTGCCCCTATTCCAACAAAAAGGGCAGCCTTTCGCGATGGTTTACTGGTCTCGTGACCCCGATGGTTCTCAACATAACCAAGGAGACAGCCTCAATAGTCTAACGCCGGGAATTAACGGCCCTACCTCCAAGGCGGGGATTAAAAATGCGGACAATAACCTCAAGCAACTGCTAGATTATCTGCAAGCTAATGGTTTAGCAGATAATACCGATGTTTTTGTCACCGCCGATCATGGCTTTTCGACCATTAGTAAATCTGCGATCGATACCCAAGGGAATAAAACCACCAGCTACGCAGCATCCTTAAACTATTCTGGCGTTAATCCCGGCTTTTTGCCCGCTGGCTTTGTGGCAATTGACATCGCCCACGCCTTAAATTTACCCTTGTTCGATCCAGACAATGCCACAGCACCTTTAGCCAATGGTAACGTGCAGTATGCAGCCGTCGATCCGACACAGGGTCAAAAACCAAAAGCTGGCAACGGTCTGATCGGTGGTACGGGGAAAGTTACTAACTCGCAGACAGACGCAAAGGTAGTAGTAGCTGCCAATGGCGGATCGGATTTGATTTACATCCCTAATAATGACCCAGTCATTGCCCAACAGGTAGTCAATTTTCTGAGTTCCCAGGATTATACCAGCGGTATCTTTGCCGATACTGAAGCGCTAGGACCGATCGCGGGTGCATTACCCCTATCAACGATCGGACTTCAGGGTTCAGCTAAAACCCCTACTCCATCCCTCGTTCTCAATTTTAAGACTTTTGCGACTGATGTCAGCAAGCCGAATCTCAGTGAAGTGGAAATTGCAGATACTGGCTTGCAACAGGGACAGGGGATGCACGGCAGTTTTGGGCGCGGCGACACCTTCAATAATATGGTGGCAGTCGGACCCGATTTTAAGAAAGGATATCAGGATACAGCCCCCGTTAGTAATGCTGACGTTACCCCCACTCTGGCGAAAATTTTGGGGTTCCAAATTCCCAGTACAGGGGATTTGAAGGGTCGGAGTTTGGATGAAGCCTTGAGCGGCGGGCCTGCGACAGTTGCATCTACGGCTGGCACTTTACAGTCAGATCCGGCCGCCAATGGGTCGAAAACCATTTTAAATTATCAACAGGTGGGTAATACTCGCTATTTTGATGCTGCGGGGTATGCAGGCCGAACTGTAGGACTAACTAATCCTCCAACTGCTGCGCCGGCGTTCCCTACACCTAGTCCATCGGGATCTGTCCAAAGTTTGAGTTTTTTGGGGCAAGCCACTTTTCCCGCGCGATCGGTTACTGTCAATAATACCCTTGTGGGTGGTCTCTCTGGTATTAGTTACGATGCTACCAGCGGCAGTTACTATGCGATTTCTGATGACCGGGGGACTTCTCCTAACGAACCGGGACAGCCACCCCGTTTTTATAACCTGAAAATTGACTTGAGTTCCGGGGTTTTAGATAACAATAAGGTGAGTTTCACTGGTGTTACTGCCCTCCGTAAACCTGACGGGTCAACTTTTGCGCCTTTGAGTACAGATACCGAAGGAATTGCTGTAACTGGTAGTGGCACTGCGTTTATTAGTTCTGAGGGAGAAGTTAACGGCGCTAATACGATTAGAGTTAAGCCGTTTATTAATGAATTCTCATTAACAACTGGTCAACAGGTGCGATCGCTGCCCATCCCAGCGAAGTTTCTCCCAGATTCAAGCGTAGCAGCTTCTCAAACCAAAGGGACTTACGACAATTTAGCTTTTGAAAGTAGTGCTCTGACTCCCAACCAAAAAACTCTGGTGACAGCGACTGAGAATGCTTTGGTGCAAGATGGGCTCAGAGGTTCTGCTACTAATGGTAGTCGATCGCGCATCCTCAAGTTTAATTTAGCAACGGGACAAGCTGGTAAGGAATTCCTCTACCCAACTGACCCTGTAGCAGTTTCTCCTAATCCCGCGACAGGTTTCGCGACAGCGGGTTTAGTGGATCTGTTGGCGTTGGATAATACGGGGAACCATCTTTTAGCTTTGGAACGGTCTTTTTCTTCGGGAGTACCGGGAACGGGAAATACCATCAAGCTGTATGAAGTGAATTTGGATGGGGCGACTAATATTAAAGGGATCGACAGTCTGAATGCGCTTTCTGCCAACGATTTCAATAATATTAAGCCAGCGCAAAAACGGCTGCTGCTCAACTTTGACCAACTGAATTTACCAACTGGGTTGGACAATGTAGAGGGTTTAACTTTAGGCCCAACATTGCCAGATGGTCGCAAATCTTTGGTTTTGGTGAGCGATGATAATTTTAGCCCTGGCAACCCAGATGCAACACCACCCCAACCGCGATCGTTTACTCAAATATTAGCTTTTGCTGTAGATTTGGGAACCACTAACCGCTCGTTGAAAACTACCTCTACTGACACTCAGCCTTTGTCTGGTATGGAGATCAGCGATCCTCTCACGGGTGGTCTTGAAAATGATTGGGCGATCGGTAGTGGTACGGTAGTGGACAACTTCGGCGAAGATACTTTAATTAGCGGTAGGGGCACTGACTTGTTAGCGATGCCAACGATCGCGACTGTGGATAATTTCTCTCAGCCGACGATTGTGCAAGGTTTACCGCCTAGTAGGGATACAAATCCGTTTTACGGACAGGACCGCTCTTACTCGCTAGCAGCGGCTGCTGGTTCTTTGGACTCTTTAAGTTTGGGATCGAAAACTTAGATGTTGGATTCTGATATCAGTTCCGGCTGAATCTGAATAATAAAGCAGATTGTAGGTGAATAGAGTACGCTTTAATCCCAAGTAGTTGGGAAACTGGTTTACAAACTGCTGCCACTGTACTCCATAAACCTGCAATAAATTGTAAGGTGGGGGCTCGCCTCCACCATCTTCTGCTATGAGTTATTCCTCTTTTGTCACTACGGGGGTAGTAAAATAAAACCGGATTCCCAAACGCTTTGAAATCAATGGTTACACCCCCTCGGACTGCATCCCCTACTGTCAAGTTCATTGATGATTATTGCCAAAATTATCAACATCTGTTTTCTGATGTCAGAAATTATGAAGCCTTTAAGTTGTTACATATTGGACTGCTATCGGACTTGCCACGTAAATCATTACCGCAAATAGCGAAAGCTGTAGGATTATCCAATAGCCAAAGCTTATCCCTCTTTTGTGACTTTCGGCAGAAATTAATCGGGGATGGTTATAGCATAAGACTTTTATTAAAAATCTTGATTTCAGCCATTCTGTTAGAAAATAAATGCTCAAATCCTTGCTCGATCTACAGTTAAAAATGCTGATTTTTAATTTCCCAGAATGACAAAAGAGGGATTACCTATCCAAGAGGGGATTTTCGCTCTAGATGAAAAAGTTTCAATCATCCTGGTGCAACGCCAGAAACGAGATGAGTAGAAGAGGTACAGGCGAGACACGGTGCTATAATAACTGAGGCGAGTAACCAATCACTTTAAAGGATTGCGAATATAGCCTATTTTTCCGTCAGTGACGACTCGTGCCAGTCCGCCGTCAAAATTGGCAGCGCGATCAAATTGGGGTGGTATGATGCGGTTGCCAGTTTGATCAATATAGCCCCATTTGGAGCCAATTCTGATCCGGGCCAGCCCATCGGTAAAGTCAGTAGCCTGCTCGAATTGGGGTGGTATAATGCGGTTGCCGGTTTGATCAATATAGCCCCACTTGGAGCCAATTTTTACCGGCGCCAGCCCCTCGGTAAAGTTCCCAGCCCCTCTAAATTGGAATGGGATCACAATTTTGCCGGTTTTGTCGATATAGGCGTCTTGGTATCCATTCCACACCTGTGCCAGCCCCTCGCTAAAATTCCCAATTCCTTTAAATTGGGGCGGAATAACCCAGTTGCCAGTTTTGTCGATCAAGCCCATGTTGGAGCCAATCTCGATCCGCGCCAGCCCGCCGGTAAAGGAATCTGCCCACTCAAATTGGGGTGGAATAACGCGGTTGCCACTTTTATCGATATAGCCCCATTTGGAGCCAATCGCTACCTGCTCCAGCCCCTCCGCAAAGTTCTCAGCTTCATCAAATTGCGGCGGGATGACAATTTTGCCACTTTTATCGATATAGCCCAATTTGTCGTAAATCCCGATCCGCGCTAACTCGCCGGCAAAAGGCTCAACCCAGTCAAATTGGGGCGGGATCACAATTTTGCCAGTTTTATCGATATAGCCCCACTTGGAGCCAATCTTTACCCGCGCCAGCCCGTCAGCAAAGTAATAAGCGTCGTCAAATTGGGGCACGATGGCAATTTTCCCGGTTTTATCGATAAAGCCCCACTTGGAGCTAATTTTTACCAGAGCCCGCCCGTCAGCAAAGGAACCAACTGTCTCAAATTGGGGCGGGATCAGGATTTTGCCAGTTTTGTCTATATAACCGTACTTGGAGCCAATCTTTACCCGCGCCAGCCCCTCGGAAAAGGAATCAGCCTCGTCAAATCGGGGAGCGATCGCGAGAGTGCCACTTGTGTCGATATAGCCGTACTTAGAGTCAATCTTTACCACAGACAGCCCCTCTGCAAAGCCCCAAAGCTCATCAAATTGGGGCGCGATGACGAAGAGGTTGGATCTGGTATCCTGTTTGGCGACAGACTGCGTGGGCAATTGCGCCCCGTAGGGTTGCCCAGTTGTCAGTTGCGGGAGCAGTACAAGCACATAAGTAACGGCTGCAAGGGCGAATGCGAGGACACGCCACAGCAGTGGCCGTTTCGGAGGTAGTCCTTGTATGGGATGAGCCATAATAGCTGTGTCGGTGCAAGAGTCTTAAGAGAGAGATTAGCAGATATGCAGCAACAAAGTTGCCAGAATCACTCGAATCGGATAAACCTGGTTTGGATAGGGCTGGAAATTCTGGCAGTGCTGGCGTTAATCAGTCTGAGGCTCTTGTTGAAAGACAATATGGCCAGTAACGAAGCAGATGTCCTGCCGTTAGCAAGACAGTACGCTGACCCTAACTGGATTCCGGGAGATTGGTATCTTAATTTACCACCTGGCTACCGAGTGCTATTTCAAACTTTGTTTGGCCGGCTGATAGTGAGTGGGGGCTTTCTGGCAACTTCTATAGCAGGGCGGCTCATCTGCTACACCCTGGTTGCTTCGGGACTGGTACTGATAGGCCGGCAGCTGGGATTGAACCTGCTTGTGCTGCTTCTGGCTGTTAGCCTGTTTCTTTCCCCAAACGACTACCGGAGCCTTGCTGCCCAAATAGGTTGGCTGTCTGGAGACAGTCTAAAGTGGTTTGCCGACGCCCTGATGTTTTTGGCTATTGGCCTAATGCTCGCAGGCAAAAAGTTGGGGATGAAATTGCCATTTCCTTTGCTGTTGCTAGCTGTTAGCTTGTTTCTGAGAGGCGACAATGGACTTTCCCTAACCCAGGGTCTTGCTGCTGGGGAATGGCTGGTAGGAGGACTCGAAGCTAAGGCACTTGCCTATGGTCTAGTTTTGTTGGCGATCGGGCTGCTGCTTCAGAGACGCTATCGCCTGATGGCTTTGCTCCTGGGGCTAGCAACTTCATTCCACGTATTGGTAGGCGGTTACACGTTTTTGACTGTACTGGGATGGCTAGTCTTGAGATGGAAAACCCGTTTTCCAAATCTTCGGGAATTGGCGTGGATTACTCTGCTCTACCTGGTGGGAAGTGCGTTGGCGATTAAGCCGGTGCTGGAGCAGTTGTCTAGCCCCACCCCTGCTGGTGCTTTACTGCCTTCGTTTATATATGTCTTCTTGGTGTTGCCCTACCACCTGAATCCCCTTTCCTGGGCTTCAGATTGGTGGGTAAATCCAGTAGCGTACCTTCTGATACTTGCGATTGCTGTTAGCGCAATCTGGCTCAACCGGCCCAAAGGGGAGCTATCCGAAAAGTACGCCGCTCGCACCGGACTGTTTGAGTTTACCCTCCTCAGTCTAGTACCGTTTATGCTAGGACTGGCGGTCGCTCCATTTGACTCTCAAGGGCGCTTCCTGCAGTATTATCCCTTCCGACTGGGAGACATAATGCTGCCCCTTAACACCTGTCTGCTTTTTGGCTGTGCCTTGCAGCAAACTCTCACAGGTAGAAGATCCCGACCGGCACTGTTACTCGTCTGTATCTTGCTGCTTAATGTCATAGAAATCCCCCAATTCCAAATATTCCAGAGTGAGGTTCAGGCTCTGCGCCTGCTTCCCAGCCAACAGCAGGGAGTGGACCCTGAGTGGAAAGACTTCTGTGACTGGGTGCGAAACAATACCCCGAAAAATGCCACATTCGTGTCTCCAGCCAATGGATGGCACCAGTTCACCAGGATTGCGGAGCGCCCAAGCATTGCCAACCGGGTGCTGCTCCCCCAGACTAAAGCTGAGATAGTTGCCTGGTATCAGCGTCTGCGCGACTTGAATGGTGACTTTAGACGGGTCAGTGGGACGCACTTTATCAGGCATCTTATCCTGGGTTACAACCGCTTGACAACTGCTCAGGCTGTGGCAATAATTAACAAATACCAAGCTGACTATTTCGTGACTCGCACTGAACATCGGCTAGACTTGCCCGTTGCTTACCGCAATCAATCCTATGTTCTCTACAAAAAGCCGGGGTAGGTACAGGCTCGACACCTGTGCTACGAGTCGCTTACCCTCTGGTTGGATTTTAGATGATCGTGAAACCTTATTTAGCTATGTATTCTGGGTTCAGGGTGAAGCACCGCCAACAGCTCGCTCTCAACTAATGATAACTCCTCTAGGCGTGCCTCGATCGCATCCCGCTCAAAATAAGTCGTTGCCAAAATCCAATAAACCCCATAATGGCGAGCTTCAGATGCCATCAAACCGCGATAAAATTTAGCTAATTCTGCATCGGGGATGTGAGTCCCCAACAAACCTAACCGTTCATGACTCCGCGCTTCAATTAAACCAGAAACGAGCAAAGAATCCAATAAACGATCTGGTTCGTTCTTGCGAATTTGAGCAGTTAAACCAGCAGCATAGGGAGGTGCTGGTAGCGGGTCCAAAGGAATTTTTAGACGCTCTAACCATTGATTAACCTGCTCAAAATGCTCTAATTCTTCGCTGGCTATCGCAGTTAACATCCTCACTAATTTATCCCTCTTTTGTCACTTTCGGTAGAAAATAATCTGGGATGGTTATAGCATAAGACTTTTACCAAAAATCTTGATTTCAGCCATTCTGTTAGAAAATAAATGCTCAAATCCTTGCTCGATCTACAGTTAAAAATGCTGATTTTTATTTTCCCAGAGTGACAAAAGAGGGTTCTCTTGGTTTAAATTTTTAAAATTAAACATCCTTAGCAAAATATTGATGGCAAATCCCATCGACATAGTTTTGAAAAGATACTAAATCGGAATAAGTAGGGAGAAGGTTTTGTTCTTGGGCTAATAATTTAGAGCGGTAATTCAGTAGAGAATCTGCCAAACACAATATCTTACCATCAAAATCTTCAAAATCTTCATGGTCGCGTTGTAGGAAAGATACGTTGGCACGGCAGTAGTGACAAATTTGTTGTTTGTCTTCTGCGTTAAGAGAATCCAGTGATAACGCAAATTGCAGACCATCCAAATTAAGCCATTTGATAAAAAAGATGATATCGGAATAACACCCAGTAGAGTCAAAAACAGTGATTATTGGTCTTGGAGACAGCAAGTTTATCAAATTGGTCCAGTCTTCAATCTTCATGAATTCCCATAATTCTGGTATGCAGAGTAAAAATGATTCATTTTCTCCTCGATCAAAGTTTTTGAAGCTGTATACAAGTAATTCAAGCTTATCAGCTTTCATCAATTGAGGCAAGTATGGGAGAACAAATCTACGACTCAGAGGTAATACCGGAGACTCTGCCCAAGCGCGGTCGTAAATTTCAGTTAAAAGACTAGTAAATTCTATTGTTATTACTGGGTAGTGAGTTATTCCAAAAATTTTCCTGAGCCATCCTAGCTCCGTCTCTGTGAGACTCATCTGCTACCCAAATTTGAAGTTTGGTTCCTTTTAAATCTAGTCCAAGATTACGAAGAGAAGAAGTTGTGGATAGTTGCCAAGGACTTCTTCTTCTGTAGGCAGAAAGTGTCCAGACGCATTATCTACTATAGTAATTTTACCACTCTTCACATTCATTCTTCCAGCCACCAGAACTTGAGTGCTATCTCCAGCTACTTTTGCTAAGTGTAGCGAACTGCAAAAAGGGAATTTTTGAACCCACATTAACTACGAAAAGCAGGAGCCTCAAAACCACATTCAGTGCAGAACAAACCACATTACGTGCAAACAGACTCTTGAAACCACATTATCTGCAAATACTCACGCTCCGCTTACTGGGAAGGGATTTAGCTCCTGGCGGACTTGCAACAACTTGTAACGCTTCAACTCAATAGTAGAAGGATTACACCCATTTTTTAAACGAGACCCCGAAGATGGCGAATCTTGTAGCAGCGACCGCCCTCCTAATCCCACTGAGAATTATTTCGGATTGTAAAAAACGCGAAGCTTCACGCTTTTCACCCGTTCGACTTTCTTAACCTGCCAACCTGCTTGAGTGCTAATCTTCCAGCGCGGGTAAAGACCTGGTACTCTGCCAGCGGGTCGCGTGGTGAGCGCTCGCCTTTATGTTCCTTTTGCAAAAATTTCATGATGGCGAATAGGATAGAATCCAGGTAAAAAATATACCACTAACGCAAATGGATCGCCGTACTTTTTTAAGTTGGATAATTTTAGGGTAGTTGGGAACCACTTCACCGGTGATGGTTCGTGCAGGCCTTGCCCAACTCAATCCTGCACCCTCCCAATCTGAGGGCAATACTATCACGTTTTATATCGCCCCAGATGGCAGCGATCGCTGGTCAGGGCAATTAGACAGCCCCAATCCCACTAAGACAGACGGTCCCTTTGCTACTTTGAAAAAGGCGCGGGATGTCATCCGCCGACTCAAGCAACAGCAAGGAGGTAAACTAACATCTCCTGTGGCAGTCTTTCTGCGTAGCGGAACCTATTACTTGACCGAACCAGTCGTTTTTGAAGCAGAAGATTCAGGCACTGCTGAATGTCCCGTTACCTTTGCAGCTTTTGCAGGAGAAAAGGTAACTCTTAGCGGTGGGCGACTCATCACAGGCTGGCGACAAATTGACAAAAACCTCTGGGCAACACAATTGCCTGACGTAAAAGCAGGAAATTGGTATTTTCGCTTACTTCGTACTGGCAATGAGTGGGCAATTCGCGCTCGCTATCCCAAATTTGACCCACAGCAGCCCCACACTGGAGGTTGGCTTCATGCTCAGTGGTGGGGCAAACCTTGGGAAAAAGGTACTTTTAATCGCAGTGTTAGCCTCAAGAGTGCTGGTGACAAACTCGAATGGCGGATTGTTGTTCCAGCAGCAGGCGAGTATAAAGTTTGGGTGAGTTACATTCACAATATCGAGGCTCATAGCAGCGAATTAGCTGCCATGCGAGTTGGCAATGGGGAACCGACCTTGCTGAAAAGTTTGCCCACTACAGGCGATAAATATCGATGGGTACAGGCGGCAACCATTCGCCTCGCTGCTGGCGAACAAACTTTAGTGTGGGAAAATTTCTACAATGGCAAATTTGACCTTGATGCCTTTTGCTTAACTGACGATTCTGATTGGCATCCCGAAACAGCTATTCGTATGGTTAAGCCTTGGGGAATTTACGAGCTAGAACCGCCCCAACCAGGCGCACAGTTACTCATTGTTCAGGCAGAAGCGTGCGCGAGCGCACATGGCTCCCAAATTACCCTACCCGATGGAGATTTACCCGGATTATTTGACCGCATCCTCGTCGCTCCGGCTGTGTTTCCGCAGTGGAAAAATTGGGATGGTGCGGAAGTGCATATTTTCCCTGCTTGGGGCTGGCTTAATACAATTCTCAAGGTAAAAAGTGTCGATCCAGATAAGCAAACGCTGTTTGTTAATTCCGAGCAAGATATCCGGTCAGGAAACCGTTTCTTTATTACCAATGTTCGGGAGGCGCTAGATAGCCCCAATGAGTGGTATCTGGATGGAAAAACGGGTGAATTAATCTACTGGGCTGTACAACCGAACTTCCCCAATCAGGAAGTTGTTGCCCCTGCACTCAAACAACTGATTGTCTTGCAAGGCAACTCGCAAACAGGTCGTTTTGTCAAGCACATTCACTTTCGTGGATTAACTTTTACAGATACCGACTATACAGTATTTGAAAGTAGTTCAGACAGCAAAAACCTTCCGGACGATTCTGCTCAATCCTCTCATCCCAATATTTTCAGTAACGGTTACTACACGCCAGCCGATGCAGCTTTTTTGCTCGTCGCAGCACAGCAATGCCTGATAGAAAATTGTACCTTTGTTAACCTGGGTGGCTATGCAGTGCGATTAGAGCAGCACAGCTCGCAAAATGAGATTATTGGGAATAATATGTTACAGTTAGGGCAAGGCGGTGTGGTCCTTTTAGGCAGTGCAGAAACTCAGCCAGTTAATAATTTAATTGCAGCGAATAATATAGAAGATTGCGGGTTGATTTACAAGCACGTTGCTGGTGTTTACCTAACAACGGGAAGTAGCAACCGCATTGCTCATAATCGGATGCGTCGCCTGCCACGCTACGGGGTTTCACTCAAAACCTATAACAAGAATGATTATTCTCACGATAATATCATCGAGTTTAACGATATTACCGACACCAATCAAGAAACCAATGATACGGGAACGATTGAATTGCTAGGGCGCGATCGCCAAAATAGTGGCAATATTATTCGCTATAATTTCCTCCGCAATAGCATTGGTATGGGGACGGATTCATACGGGAAAATGCTCTCACCTTTTATGGCATCAGGAATTTTTTTAGACGACCACAGCAGCGGTGTAACGATCTACGGAAATGTCATTGCGGGGAGCAGTACGGGTGCGATCATGTGTAGCAACGGCAAGGACAATAAGATTGAGAATAACATATTCTTCGTTGACAAAGCAAAATATTCTATTAACTTGTTACAGCTTGACGAATTGATGCAGGGGAATATTTTTAAGCGCAATATTATTGTTTTGGACAATGCCAATGGAGCGTTTTGGAAGAGTCATTCAAGGAATTGGAACCGCCAAACTTTGGCAGAAGTTGACTTCAATTTATATTGGCATAGAGGAGGTTTAGATTTAGTCAAAATGGTAAGTTCACTCACACCAGAAGGCAGTTTTACCCAATGGCAAGAAGCCGGTTTCGATCGCCACTCTCTTATAGCCGATCCGAAGTTTGCCAACCCGGAAAAGGGCGACTTTCGGATGGCTCCAGACTCGCCGGCTTTTCAGCTTGGGTTTAAACCCATTCCGCTTGCACGCATTGGGCTAGAAGGCTTCCGAAAAGAAGCTTGACCTCTCGCGATCGGTCAATCATCCCCTGAAATTTTTCCTTTCAATCCCTAATAGGAATAGGGGTTAATTGTGGCGATGGGACGATTTTGTTTTTTGCCCTTCATAACCCTTTTTCCATCTAGGTTCTCAGTTTTTACTCCTGTGTTCAGAGGCTCACGATCGCTGTGCCAGTTGAGTAAGCCTTCTAGGTGTTATACCACTTTCCCAAAATTATGCTACAGTAGCAAGTGCTGAAAGAATGTAATCTCATCCTGCATTCGAAATCGAAAAATGGCTGATGCTGAGTTGTCGATAGGCAGATGCGAATGGGTTTTGGTTACAGATCGCTAAATAGGCTGGGAGTGAGATGAACAGCGCGGATTTCTGCACAAGGAAAAGATTAAGGCTGAGTAGGGGTGGTTGAGCGCCTAGAGGTGTGGCGATCGCCGTTTAATAAGGAATGCTGGCAGTGGTGGGGGCAACCGTTTGGAAAATGAAAAGCATCGCATATACTTCTAAAATCCTATGTTTATTCCATTGATAATCACCTTGTCACAGTCTGTTAATTTGGCACAAGCGGAACTATGGGTAATTAATGATGATAAAGTTAATAATTATCCACTGCCAATAACCCATAGCATTGATGCAAACCTTGACTTAAATTTGATACAGTCTCTTTCATCTAGAGCTAATTCCCTTGGTGCGAAGTAGTTCTCGGAACTGGTCTAATTGCTCATTACTCACGAAGGCACGTTTTGGCAGTATATTAAAAAGGTGGTGAGATTGATAAAGCATGAAAAGCTTTTTGGTCTCTCTAAATTTTGTATAAACTTGCCACTTAACGTTCGATTCAAAGGCGGGACTTTTAAAATTTATTCTCTCTTCATTGACCTCAAGGCTGATGGGTTCGCGTATGCTAGGCTGACTTTTCCATAAACGGGTGAGTTGATAACGGTTAATTAGCTTTATTAAAGGAATGTAGAAAATGCCTAGCACAACAAAGCAGTAACCCATCCCTTCAGCAGGATTGAAGATTATAGATAGGATTCCTATTAAAAAAAATAAAATACTGCCTATCCACAACAAGATGCTGCGAGATTTCAAATGAGCTTGACTAGCTTCCACATAATCATTTAGGGTCAGTTGGTACTCAAGTTTCATAGATTACGTCCCAATATCGTAGAGTTTGTGCCATGTACTCGGTTGTTTTCGTGCCCCGTGAGTCTGTTGTCCATGCTTAAGAATTCAAACTAATGCTATGAGTAGAGTATTTCTGGGATACTAGCAAGTGTACAGTTGTGAGCTATACTTTTTGCAAGATATCTTGCAGCAGCAAGCGAAATCAGGCTCGCCGTCTTCACCTAATGGCAGTGAAAAGCGCGACGCTTCGCGCTTTTGGTTGGGGTGAGCGCACCTTCCTAGTAATATTCTTCTGGTTCCCACTTTTCCCCGGATGGTTGGCGGATGAGGTCAGCGCTAAGCCATTGGCGGACGGGTGGCATGCCGATTTCAACGAGGTCAATTCGACAAAACTGTTTACCGATGCCAGTACGCAATTTTAATTCCCTGATGATTTGGGCTTGATACCACTGACCGATCCAAAATGCTTCGCAGGGAATGTTAGCTAATTTATCATCCAGAAGTGCATCTGGTTCTACTAATTTATTTAGTTTAGTTTTGACAGGTAAAAGTTTTTTTATCTCGTCCACGTAATCATAATCATAATTTTTATTATAATTCTCCCAAGCACCCGTAAACAGAAGTAAAAAGCAAGCGATCGCAGTTAGTAGACAAACTACAAACAAGAATGCTAGGTGTAGCGACCTGCAAAAAGCAGAGGTCAAACCTGCAAAAAGGGGATTTTTGAACCCACATTAACTACGAAAAGCAGGAGCCTCAAAACCACATTCAGTGCAGAAGAAACCACTACCGCTGCCGATCCGTTTCAAGAATTTGCGTTTCCGACAATCCTTGCTGCTAAACGAGCGATCGCTGATTATTTGGGATGTCAAGAAAGCCAAACTCTCGGATGAACAAATGACTAAGGTTAATGAAATTTGTAGTGGTTCTTTGAACAAAGCAGAAATCTTGAGCCAAGTCCAAGCTTACTTCAATTTATCTCAAGGGAAATTTCGATGCTAAGAGAAGTGATGCAGTATTTTGGGTTAGATCGGAGTTTCGAGCAGGCTGGGTATTTTGAAATTGCCGAACAAGAGGCATTCTTTAAAGAACTCAAAACGGTGATTCGTCAAGGAGGTTTAGTTGCTTGATCAGGGATGGTCGGCTGTGGAAAAACCACAGCTTTACAGCGATTGATGAAAGAATTATCGACGGATAAAGATATTATTGTCTCTCGTTCGTTAGCCGTCGAAAAAGAGCGTGTCAGTTTAGGAACGCTGATTGTAGCTTTGTTTTGCGACCTCTCCCCTGAGAAGAATCCCAAACTGCCAACTATGGCAGAGCAACGGGAGCGGAAACTGCTATCATTGATTCAAAAATATCGGAAACCGATTGCCCTTTTTGTCGATGAAGCGCACGAGTTAGATAATAAAACCTTAGTGAAGCTCACACGACTGATTGAGTTAGTCCGTGACAATGGCGGAAGCTTATCTGTTATTTTAGCCGGACATCCTAAGCTAACCAACGATTTGCGTCAGCCTAATTTAGAATAAATTGGTGCGAGAACTTTTGTATTTACCCTAGAAGGAATCAAAGGCTATCAGCGAGATTACATTCAATGGTTGTTGCAAGACTGTGCTAAAGATGAGTGCCTGTCGGAAGACTTGTTGAGTGAAGAAGGTCTGCAAGTTTTTGCACAAACGAGATTCCCGCTCCCAAAGAGCGAGCGAAAGTCGCCAGCTATCAGATCGATTGATGTGCAACATTCAACCTCACTAAATCACTCATAACTGAGGATTCAGAGTAAGTACAGCATCTCTGACCGAGAAGGCAGTTGCCTGCAAAGCCCGCAATAAAATGTTGCGAGCGCCGTTGACATCCCGCTTGAGTCGGACGCCACAGTTAGAACAGTTGAAAACCTTAGAGCCACCCAACTTATTGTGAATATGACCGCAATTCGTACAAGTCTTAGAAGTATAAGACTCGTTACACCGAACCACAATCACTCCCTGTCGTTTTGCCATTTGCTCTAAATGACAAGCAAATTTGTAGTGGCTCCAAGTCAGC
>JBLNEP010000106.1:0-9683 GCA_050262755.1 Actinomycetota bacterium
CAGACTTGGTAAATTCGGCACTGCCACCATTGCGCTTCTTCTTGAAGTTTGGGTATTGAGCCCGCTTGTCAAAGAAATTGGTGAAAGCAGCTTGCAAATGCCTCAGTGACTGTTGAAGAGGAACACAGCTAACTTCGTTAAGAAATTGAAGTTTTTCGTCCTTCTTCCACTCAGTGAGCATGGAAGAGGTTTCGCTGTAGCCGATTCTTTCCTGCCTTTCGTACCACCCCTGTGTTCTGGCGGCGAGGGCGCGGTTGTAGACAAGACGCACACATCCCAGAGTTCGCCTCAAGAGCGACTCCTGCTCGGATGTGGGATAGAATCGATAGCTAAACGATTTTTCCATGTTCACATTCTAATGGCTAGGATGTGAGGTGTAAAGCCGTCCTTAAGGACGGGGTTTCAGACCCATTAGTTTCGATGACTATGATTCAGGTTGCCCCCCTCCTCATTGCCCAAATCACGGATACTCACTTATTCGCGGATGCTAGCCAAGAATTCATGGGAGTGAGTACCACCCAGTCCTTACAAACCGTAATCAAACGGTTGCAAGAGTTTCCGCTTGATGCTTTACTGCTGACGGGTGACTTGTCCCAGGATGAAACTCCTGAATCTTACCACCGCTTAGCTTCTCTCCTCACTGCCTTGGAAATTCCTATTTATTGGCTACCAGGTAACCACGACTGTTTACCGGTGATGGCGCAAGTATTGAATCAGCCGCCTTTTTCCCCAGCTAAGTCTTTTCAGGTGGGTAACTGGCACTTCCTGCTACTTTCTACAGCGGCACCAGGGTTTGTGCATGGGGTGCTGTCGCCAGAAAGTTTACAATGGTTAGACTCTCAACTGCAACAGATCGGCGATCGCCCTGCGATCGTTGCTTTGCACCATCCGCCTTTACCAATTCATTCCGAATGGATGGATCGAATGCTCCTCCACAACCCCGAAGAATTTTTGACCATTATTGACCGTTATTCGTCTGTAAAAATTGTCTTATCCGGTCATATTCACCAAGCATTCAACCAGCAGCGATGTGAGGTTTCTTATCTAGGAACTCCGAGTACCTGTGTGCAATTTAAACCTCAGCTTCCTAATTTGGTAATTGACCCGATTTCACCTGGGTTTCGGTTGTTAACTCTGGCTGCGGATGGGACTTGGGAAACAAAGGTTGAAAGGGTTTAGTCAAAATTTTTGTGATTAAATTTCCTAAAATTCATTGATTCAAAAGTTGCTTAAGGAGCAGGAAGCTTCTCTACAAATTGCTCACAAGTCAGACGCCAGTGCTGAACGGCTGTTTGCGATTTTTCTGAAAGCCAGCTATCATATTGAGGATAAATCGGCAACCGCCGCTTGAGCTGCCATCCTGAATTCCTTAACAGTTCTGCTAAGGTTTGTTCGTGAGAGTGTGGATAATCAGGATTGACTTCATCGCGAGGAACAATCCCGCCTAAATCCCTAGCTCCTGCTTCTAAACACTCTAGTAATACTTCTGAATTTACTATTAAATTTGGCGGAATTTGCAAGGTAATTTCCGCTGGTAAGACCTCGCGAGCCAGTGCGATGACCCTCGGCATTGTTTCCGCAGGAAAAGCCTCTCCCTCCCAACTCTGCTGGCTGCCTGGACTGTGAGGTTGAAGGATCACTTCTTGAATATGACCGTAAACAGAATGAATAGCAGCGATACTTTCTAAGGTCTCTCGCCAGTCTGCTTCGATTTCCCCAATTCCTAAAAGTAAACCTGTGGTAAAAGGAATTTTTAATTTCCCAGCCCATTCTAACTGTTGTCGTCGCAGCAATGGTTCTTTACTAGGAGCATTTCGATGGACAGTTTCTAATAAACTTGGTGTCAGTTGCTCTAACATCAATCCCATTGAGACATTCACTTCTTTTAATTTTGCCATTTCCTCAAAACTTAGGGGTCCTGCATTCGTATGAGGTAAAAATCCAGCCGCTAAAGCAAGTTCACACAGGTCATAAATTCGCCGCAACCATGCTTTTCGTCTGGACGAGCGAGGATGGACTTCACCACTAAGAATGAGAATTTCAATCACACCTTGAGTCTTGAGAAATTGTAGTTGTTTTTCAGCCTCCGCCAAAGTTAACCAGGGACTTTGCAAGGGTTCGGCTCGAAAATTACAGTAGGTGCAACGATTGAAACATTCGTAAGTAGGAACCAGAGTATAAGCAGGACTGTAGGTGATAGTGCGCGACATGAGTTGAGGTGCTTAAGAGTTCACCTACTGAGTTGACAACATTGTAGCTATTATATGTTAACTTAGGACAGGCAGTGGTCGAAAGTAGAGCCTGAAAATTTTCAGAAATCAGTTCATCCATTAGCCTTGACGCGCTGAAGAACCAAGAGATTGCTGGCAGCTTGCTGTCGCCCTTCTTCTTTTAGTTTGAAGTTAAATGTCTTCCTACTTAAGCAGTATCAAAAATTTTCCTCAAGGTGAGCCAGAGTTCAGTCCTATTCTCAATGAGATTCGAGAAGGGGTGCGATCGCTAGATGCCAGTACCTTGAATCTGCTATATCTCAACCAAGCAGCCCAAAGACTGTATGGGAGAACACTGGAGGAGTTTGCTCGCAACTCGCGACTGTGGTTAGAAGTGATTCACCCAGACGATTTAGCCAGTTTCCAAAACTCTCTCAACCAAGCAATCGAAACTGGCTCTGGACAGGTAGAGTATCACTTGATGCAGCCGTCGGGCGAAATGTGCTGGGTGCGCGAAAAATTTTGGCTAATCCGTAGTGAAAAAGGGACTCCTCTCCGCATTGATAGCATTTTAACCAACCTCACGGAACAGAGACAAACTTCAGATAATCTTCAGATTCTGGAACGGGAAGGAACCGCAGCAACTTTATCCAATTCTGACTCTAAAAGTCTGAATCCCAAATCCGAAAAATCGCGCTTTCAAAAGCTAGTCGCCAATATTCCAGGCGTTATTTATCAATATATCCTTCATCCTGATGGCTTGGATGAATTTTCTTACATGAGTTCCGGTTGCCAGTCGATCTTTGAGTTAAAGCCAGAAGAATTTAAACGTAATAGCCACTTGATGGAGACTCTGATTCATCCAGACGATTTAGCAGCTTTTCAACAGTCTTTCGTGGCTTCTCTCTCAACACTGACAACCTGGAAACACGAGTGGAGAATTATTACCCCGTCGGGAAAACTCAAGTGGCTTTCTAGTAGTTCTCAACCCCAAAAGCAACCTAACGGCGATATTATTTGGGACGGCTTAATTTTAGAAATTAGCGATCGCAAGCAAGCCGAATTCGCAACCCGCCAACTTGCCAATCAACTCCAAGAATCTCAAAGGCTTGCCCACATTGGCACTTGGGAATTTGACCTTGCTACTCAAATCATTACCTGGTCTGAGGAAATGTTCCGAATTTTTGGCTGGGAACCAGGGCCCGCCGCTCCTTCCTTTGAACAACTCTTACAACAGTTTCATCCAGATTACCGAGAAAACTTTCAGGTGACGGTGGCTGAAGCCATCTCTTTAGGTAAAGGTTACTGCGTTGACTTTGGCATTTTGCGTCTTGACGGTACGTTAAGGTATATTAACAGTCGGGGAGAAGTCGCGAAAAACGAGCAAGGGCAAGTGGTGCAATTGTTCGGCACCGTTATCGACATTAGCGATCGCAAGCAAGCCGAATTCGCAACCCAGCAACTCCTTTGCCAACTGCAAGATGCTCAAAGTATCGGTCACATCGGTACCTGGGAATTTGATGCCACTACTCAAGCGATCGCTTGGTCCGAAGAACTCTTCCGCATCTTCGGCTTAGATCCATGCCAGTCAGAACCCACCTTTGAAGAACTCCAGCTACTGCTTCATCCGGATGACCGAGCACTGTGGCTAAGAATCGTCCAAAAAGCGCTCACTACTGGGCAATACGATGAATTAGACTTTCGCGTGATTCACTCAGACGGCCGCATCAAATACGTCAATGCCAGAGGAGAAGCCATTCAAAACGAACAGGGGCAAGTGGTGCGGCTGCTTGGCACCGTCATTGACATCACCGATCGCAAATCCGCAGAACAAGCTCTGCAAGAAAAAGAGCAATTTCTTCGCACCATCTACGACGGCACAGAACACCTCATTTTTGTCTTGGATGTCGTTGAGGGTAACGAGTTGCGCTACGCTGGCTGGAACCCAGCGACAGAACGGTTGACGGGTCTGAGTTCTGACTCCGGCCTGGGCAAGACCCCCCAGGAAGTTTTCGGGGTCGAAGTTGGAGTGACTTTGCAACAAAAATACCAGGAATGCTTAGCCACCGGCGCCAGCATCACCTACGAACAAAACTGGAGCTGGGAGGGAGTAGAAGACTGGTGGCTCATGACCCTTAACCCCTTGTGGAATGCTACCGAGAAGGGCGATCGGCTACTGGTTACAGCCTATAACATTACAGACCGAAAACGAACAGAGCAAGCACTCTTGCAGCAAGAGCAGTTTTTACGCACCATCTATGACGGCGTAGAACAAGGGATTTTTGTGCTAGATGTCGCAGAAAATGGCGAGTTCCGCTACCTAGGTTGGAACCCAGCGATCGAGCAGGCACTCAATATAACTTCTGCCGCTAGCTATGGCAAAACCCCAGAGGAAGTATTTGGTCCGGAGATCGCAGCCAAATTGGTTGCTAAATTTGCCCATTGTGTTGAGGTAGGAACTCCGATCAGCTTTGAGGAGCATTATTACTATGCTGGAGAAGACTGTTGGTGGGTGACGGTGTTAAACCCCTTGCGAAACGAAACAGGTAGAATTTATCGCATTGTGGGTACGCCGATCCAGATTACCCAGCGCAAAAAAATTGAACTGGCACTCGCCGAGCGCGAACAGTTTTTACGAAGTATCTATGAAGGAGTGGACTACAGCATTTGTGTGGTGGATGTATTGCCAGACGGTGAGTTTTGCTTTGCAGATTTAAATCGGGCTGCCTTACGCAATATTAACCGGAATTCGGAACAAATTTTAGGGAAATCCCTCCCAGAAGTTATGCCTGCGGACATGGTCCATTTGTGGCGACAGCGTTACCATTCCTGCGTTGAAGCTGGCGTCACCATTTCCTTTGAAGAAAGGTACATCGATACAGAACGGGAAATGTGGTGGCTCACGAGTATTACTCCTTTACGAGATCTCAACAATCAAATTTATCGTCTCGTCATCACCGCTAGCGACATTAGCGATCGCAAGCAAGCTGAGTTAGCTTTGCAGCGCAGTGAAGCACAATTCCGAGCACTCGCTCAACGGGAAGAACTGCTCAACCGCTTAGCAACCCTAATTCGCAACTCCCTCGACATTGACACTATTTTGGAAACAACGGTTTGGGAATTGCGACAGTTATTAGGAATAGATTTATGTATTTTTACTTGGTATCGTTCTCAAGAAAATCCGCCGGTCTGGGAAGTGTTTAAGGAAGCAAAGGCTCCTGAAATTCCCTCACAGTTAGGTCGCTATGCAACAGCCGAAGTACAACCGCTCATGGAGAAGATTTTAAATCAAGAAATTCTCCGGGCTAGCGATGTGAGCAAGGTATCCGACCCCAGGTTATGCCAGTCTTTAATGAGGCTGGGCTATCAATCTATTTTAGGCTTGCCACTCCAGACCAATTCTAATGAATTGGGGAGTTTAATCTGCATTCACTTTAGCAAATCTAGAGTTTGGAGCGATAGTGAAGTAGAATTACTCTGCGCCGTCCGGGAGCAACTGGCAATCGCTTTAAATCAAGCAGAACTCTATACTGCTTCTTGTGAATCAGCGAGAATTGCCACTGCTAAAAGTTTTGAATTAGAAAAAACCATTCGACAACTGCAACAAACTCAAACTCAGTTAATTCAATCAGAAAAAATGTCTTCTCTGGGGCAATTAGTAGCAGGTGTGGCTCATGAAATTAACAATCCTGTTAATTTTATTTATGGCAATCTCGTCCACGCTACTGATTATATTGCTGACCTGCTAAGATTAATTAACATCTATCAGACTTGCTATCCTAACCCTAGGACTGAAGTTCAAGAAGAACTTGAAGCAATTGAGCTTGATTATTTAGTAAAAGACTTGCCGAAACTGATTGATTCGATGAAAGTTGGGGCCGATCGCATTCGGGAAATTGTCAAGTCGCTGCGGACGTTTTCCCGCCTAGATGAAGCAGATATGAAGAAAGTTGATTTGCGAGAAAATATTGATAGTACCCTGATGATTTTGCAAAATCGCTTGAAAGGTAAGTCCGATCATCCTGCCATTGAAGTGGTGAGAAATTATGGTCAATTACCTTTAGTCGAGTGCTATGCAGGTCAGCTCAATCAAGTATTTATGAATTTACTGAGCAATGCAATTGATGCGATTGATGAGCGCAATAAAAACCTGAATCCTGAAGAAATCAAAGCGATACCTAGCACAATTTCTATTGCGATAGTTGCTAAAGGTGATTGGGTCCAAATTCGGTTTTTTGATAATGGAATTGGCATGAAAAAAGAGGTGATATCGAGGGTTTTTGATCCTTTCTATACGACCAAATCTGTCGGCAAAGGAACGGGTTTGGGATTATCAATTAGTTATCAGATTGTTGTAGAAAAGCACAAAGGTCGATTTTCTGTCAGTAGTGAACCCGGACAGGGTACAGAATTTGTGATTGAAATTCCTAAGCAGCAACTGACCTAGCAGATAGAAGTGGTTCGTAAAGCAAGGATCTTGCGATTCATTTGCTCACATTTCCTGCAAGGGTATTAGAACAGCGATTCAGGATAGCAGGTCTGTAGCAGTTATTTGTTGCATACGATACAAATTACATTTTTTTTTAACCATTCCTTCTGTTCCAGCCTGGATGAAGACTCTCAGGTCTCCCCAGTTCGATTACATTGTTATTCTTTCAAAATTTAATTTAATTTCATCCTGGGATTACTAATTTTCATCATACAATGTGATCTGAAGCACAAGAATTGGTCAAAAAATTTATTACTATCAAATGACCAAGGTAAGTAGGATTACTTAAAATCATCACGGGCAACTTATAGAGAGGAATTGCAATCAGAGCTTGGCATCTCTGAGTTCTCCTCAGAATGAATAGGTAGAGTCATTAAAGGCAAGGGGGTAATGTGTCAGTTTATCCAGAAAGGCTCTCCAGGAAAGAACCATGGATCTTAAGAGGTGAGAGGAGGTTGGGTAGCCTACCTAACAAGATGCCAAAAGTAGCTTATTCAATTGACGCGAGTAATTCCGAATTTCTCTACATTAACAAAGTGGCAGAAAAGGTTTACGGCCGCTCGGTCCGTGAATTTTATCGAAACCCTGATTTATGGTTAGAAGTTATTCATCCAGAAGAACGCGATCGCGTTCGGCAGGTCGTGACGACCCTATTGCCTAAACGCCATCACTGTAAAATCCAATACCATGTGATTCGTCCTGATGGCGAAATTCGCTATCTGCGCGATCATAAAAAACTATTGAGAGACAAAAATGGTAACCCTCTGCGAATTGACGGGGTCATTACTGAGATTACTGTGCCTACCTATAGGCAGCAAAGAAAAATGGCTTTAATGTCATTGGTCGGCAAACAGGAACCACATTTTCAAAAACTTGCAGCTAACCTACCAGGGATCATTTATCAATATATTGTTCGCTCCGATGGTTCTGAGCAATTTACTTATATCAGTCCTGGCTGCTGTTCAATTTATGAATTAGAACCAGAGGCAATTCAGCAGGATGCAACACTTTTCTGGAATTTAGTTCATCCTGACGATCGCCAAGGTTTACGTCAGTCTCTCGCAGTCGCTGCACAAACCTTTGGACCCTGGAAGTGGGAATGGCGAATTATTACTGCTTCTGGCGCTGTTAAATGGTTGTCTGGAGTTGCACAACTGCAAAAACAAAGCAATGGAGAGGGGATTTGGCAGGGTTTAATTTTGGATATTAGTGATTCTGCCCGTGAAAGTTCTGCCTCGCGGAAAATGACAGAAATTGCGCTGCGGACTGCTGAAGAAAACCTGAATAACACTGTGCGGCAATTGCAACAAGCACAGAGAATTGCTCACATTGGCAGTTGGGAATTTGATGTCCTCACTCAAACAGTCACTTGGTCAGATGAAATGTTACGCATTCTCGGCATCGATCCGGTGGCTAAGCCTTTACTGAGTTTTGCTGACCATTTGCAATATATTTATCCTGATGATTTAGAACTGTGGCTTAATACGATAGAGAGGGCACTGGCTGAGGGAAAATCCTATGAAATTGACTACCGAATTAATCGTCATGATGGAGAACTTCGGTATGTTAATGGTAGAGGAGAAGTGCTCCTGAGTGAGTACGGTCACGTCTTGCGACTGTTTGTAACAACTCTAGATATTACAGAGCGAAAACAAGCAGAGTTGGCATTACAACTATCGGAAGCACAATTGCGAGAACTCGCTCAACAAGCACAAGCTAAAAGTGCTGAATTAGAACAAGCAATACGGAATTTACAACAGACTCAAGCTAGCCTCATTCAAGCAGAAAAAATGTCTTCTCTAGGACAGATGATTGCTGGCGTTGCTCACGAAATCAATAATCCAGTAAGTTTTATTTATGGCAATGTCACTCCTGCTCAAACCTATATTTCTGACCTGTTAGAACTGGTGAAGTTATATCGAGAAACTTATCCTGAGCTTCATCCAAAAATCGTGAAAAAAATAGATGAAATAGAATTGGATTTTCTGGTGCAGGACTTGCAAAAACTGCTAAATTCCATGCAACTAGGAGCCGAACGTATTCGGGAAATTGTGAATTCACTACGAGTGTTTTCCCGCCTTGATGAATCGGAAATGAAGGAAGTTAATCTCCATGAAAGTATCGATAGCACTTTGATGATTTTACACCATCGCCTGAAAGCGAAGCCAGAACAACCTGCAATTCATCTGGTGAAAGAGTATGGTAATTTACCGGCGATTAAATGCTATGCAGGTCAGCTTAATCAGGTGTTTATGAATTTGCTTGCCAATGCCATTGATGCGATCGAGGAACGAAATAGTAAACTAACCGTTGAAGAGCGTAAAGTAATCTCCGGTGAGATTCGCATTAAAACTGCTCTGCTTCCTTCCAACCGGGTACAAATTAGCATTTGTGATAATGGTTCTGGTATGGATCGAGAGGTAGTTACTAAGATTTTTGACCCCTTTTATACGACCAAGCCAATTGGTAAAGGAACTGGCTTGGGGTTGTCGATTAGTTACCAAATTATCGTTGACAAGCATCAAGGGGTGTTGCGATGCCTCTCTGAGCGGGGTCAAGGTAGCGAGTTCATCATCGAAATTCCACAACAGTAATGTTGTTCGCTATTTTTTAATGCTTAGGGATGCCGTATCCTTTTTTGAGCTGAAACAACTTAAGTAGCTGCCTTGACAAAAATGAAATGCTCTTTTCTAAAGCTCAATCTGCCTGCTATTGAGTTTTATATTAGTTTTACTTATAGCTATTATGAGAAAAACTGTTCTAAGAAAGACTTTACAAAACTCAATAAATTCGGTAATCTGGATCTTAAGGTAGGAAAAACACTACCGCTGAACCTTGATAAATCAATAGCAATCATACCAAAATGACCACAACCTTACAGCGTCGCGAAAGCGCCAACGTTTGGGAACGGTTTTGTGAGTGGGTCACCAGCACCGACAACCGCATTTATGTAGGTTGGTTCGGGACTCTGATGATCCCCACCC
>JBLNEP010000107.1:0-2788 GCA_050262755.1 Actinomycetota bacterium
GTGCCAGAGACAATTAAATCAGAAGTAATGGGTGATTTCCAAGATCCATAGGGTGCAGTTTGAGTCATCCTTAGTTCTCCGGGTTTCAGTTTAGAGGTTCGAGTCAAGCAGCATTTGTGATAATTCTAAGCTGAATAAATTTTAACAGAACGGGAGCCTCTGTTAAAGCCAATTCATTTGGGTTCAAGCTGTGCAGAAAACCAGATTAATCCCAAAGTCAATTAGATAAAATTCGTGACCGAGGTGGTTTTCCCTGCTTGTTCCTAAGGAGGGGTTTTAAGCTGAAGGAGATTAACTCCCTAATTGTTAGGCTCTCTTGCTTGATTCCATCCTCTCCCTTTATGGTATCATTAGAGTCAAACAATCGTTAACAGCTTTTTTGTTAATATTGGAAAAGTCCTAAGACTGAGCTGACCTCAGGGAGTCTGCTTTTAAGGGAAGTAACAGGATTGCGCTTTATTCAAAAAATTGCTCCTGTAAATTGTAGAGGCTTTGGGTTCCCTGCTAATAAAATTAGCAAAAAAATTCAGGGAGTGCGACTCTCGAAAAGAGAGTGGCTGAGCGAACATTTTCTGACGGTTTGCGTTATGGCTCAAATTGCTCAAGATGAATTGAGTTTCCTTGAATACCCTTGCTTGGGGTTTAAGGGTTCAGTGTGGTGTCTGTGGGACTGTAAGGAGGCTGTTGGGCTAGTTGTGTTAAGAACCAGGATGAAACCTGGTTTAATCGAACTCTTACTGGCACCGATGGAAATTGCCCTCAGCTTAGAGGATGTCTGATAAGCAGGAAAGCTCTCGAAACGAGACCCTGTCAATAGCAAAAATCCGACAGCGTTTTGAGAGCCCTGTATTTATCCTATCCGAGTAATCTCACCAATGGCCAATGGCAATTTCTAGAGGGTTTAATTCCTGCTGCCAAACGCTAGGGTCAATGCCATTCTCCACATCCTTTGTGCGGGTTGTGCTTGGCGAATCTTGCCATCGGATTTTCCATGCTGGAAAACGGTTTACTACTACTTCCTTTGCTTGGCGAATAGATGGCACTTGGGTGCATTGCTTGGTCAGAATTTGGGTGGATGGGGGCGATCGGGGGCAAAACTTTATGCAATCTGTGATTGATACCTATCGTTGGGTGATTCAACCTGTGTTACGGGAGGATGACTATAAGAGGTTTGTTCTGATTACCCTGTGCTGAAAAGTTGTCAGAAGCGTTGATTGACGTTGCTAATATCCGCATCATGCTGCCTCGGTTAACTTAACCCCTTCTCAGACATCCTCTTAGCTCTAGACAATTTTTGCTTGTCGGACGTATGAAAACTCTGGGATGGTCGGGAAAAATTCACAATTTTTTCCCACAACTTAGAATTGGGGGAAAAGGGAACCGACAGTCGTTGATTCGTTACTTCACAGATCGGTTCTGGCAGTTCCGCCTAAAACCGAGACTGCCAGAATCACAACCTCAACTTCACCCTTGGTGCGAGGTTAACGCTGAAACAACAAATGACGGGAGTTAATTATTGACCTCAGCCATTTCAATCACACGACCATCCCAATCTCTGACTAAAAAATTGAGCGGTTTCTCCCTGCGAATTTTATACTTAATCCCCCGCACTTGTACGCGCATCAAGAGCTGATCTAAACAGTCACGATCGAAGCAAACATGACGCTGACGGTTTTTTTGTCCTAAACTTGCCCCGCTAATGACGTGCAATTGGGTATTCTTCATTAACTGATACCAAAGACCGTCCGAATTTCCCAAGTCTCTAGCACTGGTCGTTCTTCCTACCGTTGTCGGTGACAGGTAGAGGGGATCGATCCCAGCCGTACCCATTGTTTGCTCGTAGTTGTAGTAATAGTGCAGTGGCACTTCTGCGACTGGTAACTCCAGCATTCCTTCATAGAACTGTCGAGCCAGCGCCAGGTCAGATACCATCACGGTATGAACTTTCGGCGCACTGGTAAGAAACATCCACATCGCTACCGCATAAGCTGCCAGCAGCATCACCATGATGCCCTGAGTAGAAAACAAGCTGTCCAGCGGCAGAGATGGCAAAAAAGAACTCAAGTACATTTCCATCCCTAATAGGGGTTTATCAGTCACTCCTTGCCATTAATGATGATAACATACCTGCTCCTGTAATTTAGGTATTGTTCCCCAAAAGGTCTAATCATGGCTCTACTCAAAGTCTTTGTCTACGGCACTCTGAAGCCAGGAGAGTGTAACTATCCCCGCTATTGTGAGGGAAAGGTGGTGGATAGTTGCCCTGCGATCGCCAGAGGAAAACTGTTTCACCTACGATACCGAGGCTACCCCGCCATGATGGTCGGTGAAGGTCAAGTCCAGGGCATCCTTCTCACCTTCGCTGACTCCGCGGTTCTGAATGACCTCGACCGACTCGAAGACTACCAGCCACAACGTCCCCCCGCACAAAACGAATATCAGCGACAGCAGGTAGAAATTTTTCACTCCGACTGGCAATCTTTAGGCTGGGCTTGGGCTTACTTTATGCTTCCCGACCGCGTGCAAACCCTCGGTGGTATGCTCTTACCGGAGGGTTTCTGGAGCCAAGAAATCAGTCACAAGTAAAGAGCAGCCAGACACTCCTCTAACGATTACCGAAAAACTGGGTCCAAGGCCCCGTCCTTGAGGACGGCTTTCATCAGCTAGAATACGTTTATGCTCAGCCAGTCAGCGTAAGTATGTTGGTATTTGAGGCAAAACTTGAAGGAGCGAAACAGCAGTACGAAAAGCTTGATGAAGCCATTCGTACCGCCAGGTTCGTTCGTAA
>JBLNEP010000108.1:0-44404 GCA_050262755.1 Actinomycetota bacterium
CAGATAAGCGCGAATATGCCGCCGTCATGAAATCAATTGTCGAAAACCAAGAAAATTTAACCATCCGTGAAGGCATGGTAACAGACTTGGTTTTAGGACCGAATGATGAAATTATCGGAGTCGAAACTTACTTCGGCGTTGCCTTTCAATGTCAAGCCGTTATTCTCACCACTGGTACCTTTTTAGGGGGGATTATTTGGGTTGGAAATAAATCGATGCCCGCCGGACGTGCCGGAGAATTTGCGGCCGTTGGTTTAACAGACACTCTCAACCGCTTAGGCTTTGAAACCGGTCGCTTAAAGACAGGAACCCCGGCAAGAGTTGACAAGCGTTCCGTTGACTACAGCAAAATGGAAGTGCAGCCACCGGATGCAGAAGTTCGCTGGTTCAGCTTCGATCCCGAAGCTTGGATCGAACGGGAACAAATGAACTGTTACCTCACTCGTACCACCGCCGAAACTCACCGCTTAATTCAGGAAAATCTGCATTTATCGCCCGTTTATGGTGGCTGGGTTGATGCCAAAGGTCCGCGTTATTGTCCCAGCATTGAAGACAAAATTGTTCGCTTTGCAGATAAGGAAAGCCACCAAATTTTTATTGAACCCGAAGGCAGAGAAATCCCAGAACTCTATATCCAAGGATTCTCGACCGGGTTGCCCGAAAATTTACAATTGCAAATGCTGCGGAGTCTTCCGGGTTTGGAAAACTGCGTCATGCTGCGGCCGGCTTATGCCGTTGAATATGATTATTTACCCGCAACTCAGTGTTATCCAACCTTGATGACAAAGAAGGTAGAAGGGCTCTTTTGTGCCGGACAAATTAACGGGACCACTGGCTATGAAGAAGCAGCAGCCCAAGGGTTTGTCGCAGGAGTGAATGCTGCTAGATTTGTCAGAAATCAAGAGATGATTGTCTTTGCTCGCGAGCAAAGTTACATTGGGACATTGGTCGATGACTTGTGTACCAAAGATTTACGAGAACCTTATCGAATGCTAACTTCTCGTTCTGAATATCGGTTATTATTGCGTTCGGATAATGCCGATCAACGACTCACACCGTTAGGGCGAGAAATTGGCTTAATTGATGACCGTCGCTGGGAATTATTCCAACGGAAGCAAGCAAATATTACCGCCGAAAAAGAACGGTTATATGCAACGCGGGTGAAGGAAAACGATGCAGTTGGGAAAGCGATTGTTGCCGATACCCAACAAGCGATTAAAGGCTCGCTTACCTTAGCAGAATTGCTGCGTCGCCCCGGTTTCCATTATGTAGATTTAGAACGGTACACTCTAGGAAACCCCACTCTATCTGAAGCAGAAAAAGAAGGAGCCGAGATCGATATTAAATATTCTGGCTACCTGCATCGTCAGCAAACACAAATTGACCAAATTGCCAAACACGAACACCGCCAATTACCGCCAGATTTGGATTACATGGGAATTGCCACCCTCTCCAAAGAAGCAAGGGAAAAATTAGCAAAAGTAAAACCCTTAACCATTGGTCAAGCTTCGAGAATTGGCGGAGTAAATCCAGCCGATGTTAATGCTTTGTTGATTTATTTAGAAGTGCGATCGCGTCAACAGCCAGCGCCAGTCGGGCAATCATTCGCCAAGCCTTAGCAACAGCGTAAAACCCTACTGTCAAAGCGCGATCGCGACCCAGCATTAAGACCAGCTTCTCACCCATCCAGCGAACTTTGATTGACTTTCAGAATCACCCAAGTGCTGAATCCGTTACGGTTGCCAATTCCCGACCTCAACCATCCACCGGAATTGGCCCCGACTCCTGAGTGCAAATCACCTTCCAGCTAAAACTGCTACAGTGGCAGACGGCACTATCATGGTATCTGACCGACCCCACCTGAGCCAATAATGCTTAAGAAAGATAAATCCTCCCTGCTCATCACCGCAGGAGCCGCGACTCTCCTGATTGCTGGAGGCGTCGCCGCCTACTTCGCCATTCTCTTACGCACCTCCTCAACCGATCTACCAGTCGGTGCAAATGTCATCCCCCAGGATGCGATGATGGCAATTTCCCTCACCACCGATGCGGGACAGTGGGACAAGCTGCGACAGTTTGGGACCCCGGAGTCAAAAGCCGCCTTCGATCGCCTATTAGGGCAATTACGCGATAACTTCCTCACCGTTAACGGTTACGGATACCAGCAAGACATCCAACCTTGGGTTGGAAAAGAAGTCACGATCGCCTTTTTGCCCAACCAAACCCTAACCCCCGCTACCCCTCCCTCCCCCAATAGTCCTGCTTCACCCCCGCCACAACAGTCGGTGATCGCAGTGCTACCCATTGCCAACCCCCTCAAAGCCAAAGAAATATTGGGGAAGCCTAAACCCCTGAATCAAGGCAAAATGGTAGAGCGTACCTACAAAGGCGTTCAAATTACAGAAACTCAGGGCGTTCCCAACCAAAATCTCTCCGTCGCCGTGCTTGGTACAGAATATCTCATCGTTACCAGCAATGCCAAAGCCACCGATCGCGCCATTGATACTTATAAAGGCGATGCTGCGATCGCCAAAACCCCCGGCTATATCTCAGCCTTGCAAAAAATTAAAAGCCCAGCCCCCTTCGCCCAAATCTACGCCAACATACCTGCCGCTGCCGCCTACGCCTCCATTAACTCAGCCCGTCCTGTCCCCCAGGAAAACCTCGATCAACTCCAACACCAGGGGTTTGCAACAACGGTAACGGTGGAACCAGAAGGAGTCGGGTTTAAAGCCATTTCTTGGTTAAAGCCTAATAGCCAAAACAGGCTAGCCGTGGAAAATAACGCTCAGAAAATGGTGACTTTGTTACCGAATCCCACGCTAATGATGATGTCCGGTGGCAACTTCCAAAGGTTATGGCAGGATTACGTCAAAGGAGCGAATTCTAATCCCGTTGCCCCGATTAACCCCCAAGACGTGCAAGCGTATATTAAAAGTAATACTGGCATGGATTGGGAGAAAGATTTTATTAATTGGATGGGTGGGGAATTTTCACTCTCCCTAATCCCGGCTGTAACAACGACTGCAACGACGAATAATGCCCAAGCCAGGTTTGGCGCAGGATTTTTAGTGATGGTACAAGCCAGCGATCGCCGGGCCGCCGACAAAAGCCTCAAGCAACTGGATGACATCATGAAAACAAAACAATTCCGAGTCGAGGAAACGCAAGCCAACGGTCAACCAGTGGTGAAATGGAGTTCGCGATTTGGGGGGTTAACGGTGACTCGTGGCTGGCTCAATGGTAACATCGCCTTTTTGACCTTAGGCGCTCCTATATTAGAGAGCTTTCTCCCCACACCCAAAAGTGCTTTAGTCGCTAATGAACTGTTTCAGAGAAGTGTGCGATCGGAACTGAAGCCAAACAATGGTAATTTCTTTATCGATGTCGATAATACCTTCAATCCCAAAAACCTTTCTATGCCTGAACTTCCTGCCAATCAAAAAGTTTGGGTAGACGCCATTCAATCCATCGGCGTAACGGCCGCTGTCATTAACGACCGCACCACCAGATACGATGCTTTTGTGAAGTTGAAAACAGGTCTTCGCTCTACTCCTTCACCCAATCCTCCTGCAGCTTCACCCAAACTTCCGGCGGGTTCGCCCAGTCCTTCTCCAACTTCACCCAGTCCCTCTCCAACCATTAATAATTCTCCCAATTAGGTAAAATTGAGAATTGTGAATAATCAGGCACAAAAGGGAGATTTTTGTTAAAACTTAGGAGTCCGATCAAACTTAGTTTAGCAATTCTCATCCAGTCTGTAACATCTAGAGTCGGGTGTGCCAGAGAGCTAAATCCTCAATCTTCTACCACGAAAGTCTGACACACCCTACCAGTTGATAGCAGTGGGGAACTTGGCTGCTGTTCATCAAGGTTGGTTCAGCAATGCTCTTTCAGCCTATCGCTTGGGTTGTAGGCATAGCCAGTGCTTAAGGAGGTAAACAGATGTTCAGAACATCAAACTTTCTACCCTGCTACCTTCGCCTCAGGGTTCTCTCTATTCCCTCAATGTTCAAGATTAATGTCGCCCTACTTAGGGCCTGCTGAAAAAAGCTAAAAGCTGCATTCATCAAGGGTCCGTAAGTTATTAAAAGTTCTGTCAAGTGCTTCTAAATCTGGTGCTAGACCTCAAAACGTTTGCACTTTTTCCCCTTTCCCCCTTTCCCCCTTTCTCCCCTTTCCCCTAGGGCTGTTTCATTTTTCTGGAACCGAGCCAGAAATGAATTTTTAGGCTAATCGTGAAAATCTTTAAAGACGATTTAAATACTAATATTTAATCAGGTAGCATCAGTCTTGTCAAGAAAAGGGAAGAGTGGATCTTTGCTCCTGTCCATAATTGAGACAATTATTGTTTCTCCCTTTTCATTTCCTCTTTTTCTCTTTCCCCCTTTCCTATTTCTCTAAAAATCTTTAGAATTACGACTTTTGGCTTAGGAAATCAAGCTTAAGAATTTCTTAAGTCTGTCATTAGGACGAGCATAAGATTGGATAAAATCAGCTATTACTAAGTCAGGGGGTGAGCTTTTAACAACTCATTGAGGGGCTTTCAGTAAATCTAGCCCACTCAACTTGATATTACCTATCGAAATAAAGCTATTATAGAAGCGAAGTCAGCAGCTCTCAGGGAAAAGACTCAAGGCTGCTAGTAGTGTTACCTGTTGAATAATTTTTTCAAGGAATTGCATCTCCCCCCAACACATTTCAGAAGATTTATCAGCTTTTTTTAAGAAAGCCATGAAAACCGTTGCAATTCTCAGCGCGCTGCTGAGCGAATTACGCCAGCTCAGAAAAAATTTTAACTCCAGCAGAAAAAAGCTGTTTTTACTGCTGCTTCAGGCTTTACTTTTGAAATCTTACTTTTTAGTAGCCGAAGCCCAAGCTCAAACCATAGTACCAGCTCAGGATGGCACTGGTACAACGGTCACACCAAACGGTCAGCGCTTCGACATCGAGGGTGGTAAATTGTCTTCAGACAAAGCCAATCTCTTCCACAGCTTTGAGCAATTCGGCTTAACTCAAGGTCAAATTGCCAACTTTTTATCTAACCCCAATATTCGCAATATCTTAACTCGCATTGTTGGGGGCGACCCCTCCCTCATTAATGGCACGATCCAAGTTACTGGCGGTAACTCTAATTTGTTTTTGATGAACCCAGCCGGCATTATCTTTGGGACAAATGCAAGTTTAAACGTACCCGCATCTTTCACCGCTACCACCGCCACTAGCATTGGTATAGGGTCTTACTGGTTTAATGCTGCTGGTGTGAATGATTATGCTGCCCTAGTTGGAACACCCAGTTCCTTTGCTTTTGCTGCTAGTCAGCCAGGAGCCATTATTAATGCTGGAAACTTAGCAGTCAAGTCTGGGCAAAATTTAAGCTTACTGGGCGGTACTGTGATTAGCACTGGTACTCTGAGTGCGCCAGAGGGTCAAATTGCGATCGCTTCTGTCCCAGGCGGAAATATGGTCAAGATCAGCCAAGAAGGACATCTTTTAAGTTTGGAAATTAGTGCGCTACCAGCAAGTAGCACTAGCCAAAAACAAGCCCAAGCGACCCCGACCCCGACTCCTACTAGTACCCCGACCCCAACTCCTACTAGTACCCCGACCCCAACTCCTGCAAGTACCCCCACCCCGACCCCTGCGAGTACCCCGACCCCAACTCCTACTAGTACCCCCACTCCGACTTCTGCGGATACCCCCACACCCACTACCACTCCAGAAGGTAGTAGTAAACAACCCGCAGCATGGACATTACCGATCGCATCCTTACCAGAATTACTAACCGGCAAAGGTGCGAGTAGTGCCACCGGGTTAAGGGTGAATGAAAGCGGTCAAGTTGTGCTAACAGCAACCAACCAGGTAGTAGCGGCTGGGGATGTAGTGACCCAAGCGTTAAGTGGTCAAGCGATCGCAGTCCAAGCAACCAGAAATCTCACAGTAAACGGCAATCTCAGCACAGCCGCTTCCAAAAGCAGTGGCCCGATCAGTTTAAAAGCCACAAACAACCTCACCGTGAGAGGTGATATCAATACTGCACTCGGAGAAATTAGCCTGCAAAGTAGGAGTGGTAGCATCGACACCGCTAAAAATAACATTAGTTCTCAAGGCGGTGCGATCGCGATCGAAGCCCAAGGAGACATCCACACCAACCAGATCGACTCTCACGCCACCAGCGCTTCGGGTGGCAACATCACCATTACAAGCCATACAGGCCTTGTCGAAACCGGCAATCTAACTTCCTGGTCACAGGAGAATAATGCCGGAGATATCACAGTTTCTGCCTCCGAAAGCATCAAGGCCGGACAGATAGATGCCCATTCAGGACAAAAGAAAGGTGGATCGGTCACCCTCGATCCGCGCAATGACATCGAAGTCACCTATATCAACACAGAAGGTCGGACTGCTGGTGGCAATATCGACATCACAGCAGGGCGTTTTTTCAGGGCAACTGGTACATTTACCTCAGAACCAAATTGCACAGCAGGTTGTAGCCTTTCCGCCTCCACGACTGGTAGTGCCAATGCTGGAGACATTACGATCCGGCAAGAAGGAGAGGCCCAAGGCGTTCCTTTCACAGTAGGGCCAGACTACAACGAGCAAAACGGTACTCGTGGCATTATCGCGACTGGAGGCACATCTCAGCCAAATAGGATTACATCAGGAAGTTTTTCTAGTTCGCAAAATCAGCGACGTGGACCGACCACAATTGGGATAGTGACATCGACATCCTCACCAAGTCCGCAACCAACTCCCTCACCAAGTCCAGCGCCAGCACCCACGCCAGCACCTGCACCATCACCCGCACCCGCACCCGCACCCACGCCAGCACCAGCGCCAACACCCGCACCAGCACCTGCACCCGCACCAGCACCCGCGCCAGCGCCAACACCCGCACCAGCACCTGCACCTGCACCTGCACCAGCACCCGCGCCAGCACCCACACCAGCACCCGCACCTGCACCATCACCAGCGCCAGCACCCGCACCTGCACCCGCGCCAGCACCCGCGCCAGCGCCAACACCCGCACCTGCACCTGCACCTGCACCTGCACCAGCGCCAGTGTCCACACCTGTATCTTCAGTGACACCAACAGCTACACAACCCCCAACGCCAGCACCTGCGCCAGCACCTGCACCAGCACCTGCGCTAGCACCCGCACCTGCGCCAGCACCTGCGCCAGCACCAGCACCTGCACCAGCACCTGCGCCAGCACCTGCGCCAGCACCAGCACCTGCGCCAGCACCTGCGCCAGCACCAGCACCAGCACCAGCACCAGCACCAGCACCAGCACCAGCACCAGCGCCAGCGCCCGCACCAGCGCCAGCGCCCGCACCAGCGCCCGCACCAGCGCCCGCACCAGCGCCCGCACCAGTACCTGTATCTTCAGTGACACCAACAGCTACACAACCCCCAGCACCATCACCAGCACCAGCGCCAACAACAGCACCCGCACCCACACCCATCAATCAAACCCCAACTAATAATCCTATTTCGAGCAATAATCCAACCCCAGTCAATAATCCAATATTGCCCATCAGTCAAATTCCGGCGAATGAGCCAGCCCCAACTAATAATCCGACTTCAGTCAATAATCCAATATTGCCCATCAGTCAAATTCCGGCGAATGAGCCAGCTCCAACTAATAATCCGACTTCAGTCAATAATCCAATTTCAGCAACGAATCCCACACCTATCATTAATTCAGTTCCGGTAACGACCAATCCCATACTGCCTATCAACCAAACGCCAAGCATTATTAATCCAACTCCGGTGATTAGTCCAACTCCGGTGATGAATTCACCCTCTCTGATGAATCAGAGTCCCCCAATTAATCAAACTTCCGTGATTCCTTCTTCTATTCCAGCCATTAATCCTATCCTCACCATCAATTCCCCCTCGATTGTGAATCCAACTGTAAGCATTGTTCCCAATACTGCAATCAATCGCACCTCTGAGCTATCACCTTCCCCCTTAAGTGTGCAACAGCAGAATCAGATCTCTAGTTCCTTACAACCAAGGAATTCATCAGTAGACCTGCCACCGATTAATCTGACTGCTTCACCGATCGTGAACCTCGCAACTATCGTTTCTCCCCTAGAAGAAAGATTTACTAGCGATTTTGTAGAGTATCTGAATCTGCCTTTTCCGACTCGGCTCCCAACTTTACAGGAAGCTCAAAATATACTGAGTCAAATTGAAAAGGAAACAGGGATTAAACCTGCACTGATCTATGTCGGCTTTATGCCTAAAGGTAGCCATAACTCCCAGAAAAGTCAACGCTCATCGATCCTCCAAGTTCAGCCAGAAATTCAAGGCAGTGATGAACTAGAAATGATGGTGGTGACAGCGGAGGGTTCACCCATTTATAAGTCTATTTCGCATACCACTCGCGATCAGGTTGTTGCTGTGGCGCAGGAGTTTAACGATGAAGTGACGAATCCTAGAAAGCGTGATTCTCGAAGCTATTTGCCTACAGCTCAAAAACTCTATCAGTGGATCGTGGCACCGTTAGAGGCAGATTTACAAGCGCGGGGGATTCAGAATTTGGTCTTTATTTCAGATCTAGGGTTACGATCGCTGCCAATGGCGGCGCTGCATGATGGCAAGGGTTTTCTGATTGAGCGATATAGTGTGGGGATGATGCCGAGTTTAAGTTTGACGGATACTAGCTTTGCGAATATTCGGAATGTTCAAGTGTTGGCGATGGGTGCCTCACAGTTTACGGATCAAAGTCCTTTACCAGCAGTACCAGTGGAACTCGCGACGATCACGCCTCAGCTTTGGCAGGGTAAGTTGTTGTTAAATGAAGCGTTTACTTTGACGAATTTAAAGGCCGAACGACAGCAAGTGCCTTTTGGGATCATTCACTTGGCAACGCACGCAGACTTTAAATCGGGGGCTCCAAGCAATTCTTATATTCAGTTATGGGATAGTAAGTTGCGACTGGATCAGTTGCGACAACTGGGTTGGAACCACCCTCAGGTTGAGCTTTTGGTGTTGAGTGCCTGTAAGACTGCTGTGGGCGATCGCGAGGCTGAGTTGGGTTTTGGAGGGTTAGCAGTACAGGCGGGGGTGAAGTCAGCTTTGGCAACTCTCTGGTCTGTTAGCGATGAGGGGACGTTGGGATTTATGGCGGAGTTTTATCACCAGTTGAAGGTTGCACCCATTAAAGCAGAAGCCATGCGACAAGCACAATTGGCGATGCTACATGGGGAGGTGCGAATTGAGGATGGGAAACTGCACACGGATTTTGAGGATGTGCAATTGCCACCGGCTCTAGCCAGAACCAACGATCTAAGTCTCACTCACCCTTACTATTGGGCTGCTTTTAGAATGATTGGCAGTCCTTGGTAGGCGATCGCACGCTGACTCTCGATCAAGAACTGAGAATGGTAATTTCATCGAGTTGAGCGATCGCAATGTCTGCTGTTTCTAAATGATTGGTTTCTGCTTTCCCCCAACAAATGCCAATGGCACCCGCCGCCCCTGCATTTTTTGCCATCTCAATATCACCGGCGGCATCTCCTACCATGAGGGTTACTCCGGGTTCAACTCCCAGTCGTTGACAGGCTAGCAAAAATAGTGCTGGATCGGGTTTAAAGAACCCTGTACCATCCACTCCCATTTGCAATTGAATGTAAGGGGTGAGTTGGTGGCGCTCTACAAACGCTTGTACATTTTGAGTCCTAGCAGAGGATAAAATTCCTAGTTTTAAACCTGCTTCTGATAAAGATTGAAGGACTTCTAGGCAGCCAACAAATAAAGGAGAAGGGGTAGCATTTTTTAAATATTGGTCAGCTTCCTCAAAGCAACGCCGGGCAATGAGTAAAGAGTCTAACCATCCTCGACCTGTTTCCGCAATATAACCAGCAGCAACAATCTCATTTTCCTGTCGGCTGCCAACTGCCATCAAGCCGGTGGGGTTAATGGTATTGCCATCAATGCCAAAAGCCATTAACAGGGGTTCGCCAATGCCAGGAATTTGAGCATCGATGAGGCGCGCTCGCTTTTGTCCCAAGTTCCTCAGCAATTCTTGAGAATCTTCTAAGGTACCATCTTTATCAAAAATAATCGCCTGGATGTTGGGAAATTCAACACCCTTACATCTAATCGTGACCAAGGAATCAAGCTCCTCTAATTCTATGAATCAAACTTGCAAATCGGTGAGTAGTTCGCGAGCTGTGATCGCTTCCTTTCACTGACTCACCGCTCGCTCTTCTCTCAGTGAGAGATGTACAAAAAAAGAGGGATAGTCCCTCTTTCTTTAAGAATCATCTGAAGGCTAATCTTCAGTGGCTGGAGGGAGTTCCTCTTCGGGAATCTCCTCAATGAGCGCTTCTTCAACAGCCGGAACATCCACTGGTAGCTCGATCGCAGCTTTAGCTTGCTTTTGAGCTTGCATCTTCTCGCGGAACTTAGCAGCCATTTCCTCAGCCTTTTCATAAACCAGTTCGCGATTTTTTACCATTGCGCCCGGTTCTGGCTCTAACTGTTTGGTTGACAGGGAAATGCGACCCCGTTCAGCGTCCAGATCAATGATCATCACTTTCACTTCGTCATTGACGTTGAACACGCTGTGAGGTGTATCGATGTGATCGTGGGAGATTTCTGAGATGTGCAACAGACCGCTGACACCACCGATGTCGATAAAGGCACCGTAGGGTTTGATTCCTCGAACCGTACCCATCACCACTTCCCCAACTTCGAGGCGGTTCATCTTCCGCTCGACTAGGGCACGGCGATGGCTCAGAACCAGGCGGTTGCGATCCTCGTCCACCTCTAAGAATTTTAGGGGGAGTTCTTCGGATACCAATTCTTCTTTGGGTTTCCGGGTGCTGATGTGAGAACCGGGGATAAAACCGCGCAACCCTTCAATCCGCACTAATGCTCCGCCGCGATTGGTCGCAAAAACCTGCGATCGCACGGTTGCATCTTCGGCTTGCAGTTGTCGCACCCTCTCCCATGCGCGCATATATTCAATGCGACGAATGGATAAGGTTAGTTGTCCCTCTTCATTTTCATCGCTGAGGATGTAAAATTCTCTGGTTTCGTTCGACTGCAATACCTCTTCTGGGCTTTCCACCCGGTTGATTGACATTTCCTGGATAGGAATGTAAGCTGCGGTTTTAGCACCGATGTCAATCAGAGCTCCCCTCGGTTCTATACTGAAGACTGTACCCGCTACTATATCACCAGGACTAAAATGATAGTCATATTTGTCTAGTAGGGCTGCAAAATCATCGTGAGTGAAGCCAACTTCTCTGACTGCTAATTTCTGATTGACCATGCGAATAGTTTCCTAGGATCTCTCTCCTTAGTGTTTTTGTTCACTGGGCGGATATTGTAGATTGTGCTTGAGAAGCAGTTAACTTCTCGGTCGAATCCTTTGTAAAAATTAGTTGGCACTAATTTCCACCGGGTGCAACCCCACACCCGCTCTACCCTTATTATTACTCCAAACTTTCTGTTAGGAGAGCTAATTTTAACATTTGGCGGTAATATAGTCTATTGTACTCTGCTATGTCAGCAGCATAAGCGTTCCGCCATCGGTTTGGGGTAAAGGCTTGATTTTTTGTACGCACCCTGAGTTAAGTTGGGCAAGAAGCCTGGGTTTCGCGACCGCTTGCTTCCACAGTCGGTGGCTGTGAATGGGTCGAGGTCGTTAGCGAGTTTACGACTTCTGTGGGTGTGTTCTCGAGATCGCGTAAGGTTTCCACAAAATCCCGAATGCCTCGAAACTGGCGATAGACTGAGGCGAAGCGCACATAAGCGACTTCACTCAGTGCGGGTAGTTGCTTAAGAACCATTTCCCCAATGTCACTGCTCGTAACTTCCCGGAGCGATCGCCCTTGAAGTTCTGATTCAATTTCATCGACGAGAGCTTCGATGTGGCTGGCTGCCACCCCAGTCTTTTCACAAGCTCGAACAATTCCCCGTAGCAACTTAGACTTATCAAAAGACTCACGCTTGCCATCTCGCTTGATCACTGTAACGGGCACAAATTCAATGCGTTCGTAAGTTGTGAAGCGGTGCTGACAATTCAAACATTCCCGCCGCCTCCGAATGCTTTGACCTGCTTCCGCCGAGCGCGACTCAAGAACGCGGCTGTTCGTACACAAACAGAATGGACACTGCATGGTTGCTGATTTTAACAGATACCTAAAGCAAACGGTAATTAATCTCGCCCGTACCTGGGCGAGATTAATTACAGGACTTATGTAAATGGCTCAGCATTGGTCAGTCAAGCTTGTACGAGCTTTTTGAACTCGTCAGAGCTAGTTACTTACCAATCCGAGGAGGCTCGCGGAAGGCGATCGCAAAAAAGAGTACACCGATGGTTAAAGTCAAAATCAAGATGTAAGCAACGCTTTCCATATCCTAAGTTTTTCCTGAGCTTCCGGTTCAATATCAGTTTATCTTAATTGTCGATCTAATTAATACAAAGCATCACACTGTATCAAATTGTAAACAAATTTGCGGGAACAAAAATGAGTCATCCGATCGAAAACCCGGTTCCTTTTGAGAACCGGGTTTTTTAGCAGTCTTTGCCATTAGCATCAGCCACAAGGCGATCGGTAAATTCCCAAACACCTTGTTGCCCTGAAAAATTAGGCCACTTCCTTACGGGTGGTGATATCGCCCACTTTCTGGAACAAGCCAAACTCAACTTGCTCTTCCAAGTCAGGGTCAATTCCAGCAAACACATCTCGGAAGATGGTGCGGGAACCATGCCAGAGGTGACCAAAGAAGAACAGCAGAGCAAAGCAAGCATGACCAAAGGTGAACCAACCGCGAGTCGAAGTGCGGAACACACCATCAGACTTCAAAGTTTCGCGGTCAAATTCAAACACTTCACCCCTTTGAGCAGCGCGAGCAAATTTCTTCACTTGCACAGGGTCACTAATGGTTTGACCATTGAGTTCGCCACCATGGAAGCTGACAGTAACGCCAGCTTGTTCAAAGCTATATTTCGACTCAGCACGACGGAAGGGAATATCAGCGCGAATCACACCGTCTTTATCCGTCAAGACTACTGGGAAAGTTTCAAAGAAGTTGGGCAGGCGGCGAACCGCTAATTCCCGACCTTCGCTGTCTTTAAACACGGCATGACCTAACCAAGCTTTGGCAATGCCGTCGCCTTTATTCATTGGACCAGCCCGGAACAAACCACCTTTAGCAGGGCTATTGCCTACGTAGTCATAGAACGCCAACTTCTCAGGAATCTTAGAGTAAGCTTCTGAAACGCTGTCGCCTGCATTCAGGCTAGCTTGTGCTCGGCGGTCAATTTCTTGCTGGAAGTAACCACTATCCCACTGGTAGCGAGTAGGGCCAAACAACTCGATGGGAGTCGCAGCAGAACCGTACCACATAGTCCCAGCGACCACAAATGCAGAGAAGAAAACTGCTGCAATGCTGCTAGAGAGTACGGTTTCGATGTTACCCATCCGCAGTGCTCTGTAGAGTCGCTCAGGCGGCCGCACCGTCAAGTGGAACAAGCCAGCAATGACGCCGACAATGCCAGCCGCAATGTGGTGCGCGACAATGCCACCCGGGTTGAAGGGGTCAAATCCTTCAGGACCCCAAGCGGGTGGTACTGGTTGCACATGGCCAGTGAGTCCATAGGGGTCAGACACCCACATCCCAGGGCCAAAAAGCCCAGATAGGTGGAAAGCGCCGAAGCCAAAGCAGAGAAGACCGGATAAGAACAGGTGAATGCCAAACATTTTTGGCAAATCGAGGGCTGGTTCACCGGTGCGGGGGTCTCTGAAAAGTTCTAAATCCCAATAGACCCAGTGCCATACGGCAGCAAGGAACAGCAAGCCCGACAAAACGATGTGAGCAGCAGCAACGCCTTCAAACGACCAAATGCCAGGATTAGTGGCATTTCCGCCGTAGATATTCCAACCGCCCCAAGAGTCAGTGACGCCCAAGCGAGCCATGAATGGCAGCACGAACATCCCCTGACGCCACATTGGGTTCAGGACTGGATCGCTCGGATCGAAAATCGCGAGTTCATACAGGGCCATTGAGCCGGCCCAGCCGGCCACAAGGGCAGTGTGCATCAGGTGTACAGCAATTAGCCGACCTGGGTCGTTCAAGACGACTGTGTGTACGCGGTACCAGGGTAGCCCCATTGACTACGCTCCTCCTAGATCAAGTCACGTCTACTTTTTAAGAATCGAAAGTAAAGATGAAAGTTAATTAAAGAAGTGTATCGATTGTTAGAACCGATTGCAATATTTCAGCACTACATTAGATCGAGATTTCCAATTTGACATCTGGCTGCAGCTGTGCATAGGCGCTCGACAACTTGATCGGCAGTAATGAGTCGAGTTAGTACCACATTGCCAATATTTTTAGTGGGGTCGGTGTCGCTGGTGGGAGTTAAGGGTTTGACTTCAACCATGAGTACCGCATCTTCAACTCGGTAGAGCCACATTTTTTCATTGTGATCCCAGAGACAGAGATTAAGCTTTGTAATGTCAGGCTGGCGTCTCCAAGCAGTTTCGTTCCATAAACCACCCACTCCCCAGACGCGCCCGACAGTCCACCCGTCAGATAGAAAAAAGTATTTCACGAACAGCCTTAGGTATGCTTACTTAGAACTCGTTGTCTAAAGATACCGCGAAACGTTGCTCAGAGGCGATTGAGGTGGCAATTCAGGTAAACAACCGCTGACAAAGCGGTTCGCTCCCTCAGTCCTGGTTTAACACTCTGATTTCACACTCTCAAAGGAATTTAGGAGTAGCAATCAACGCTCAAATTCTTCATGAAGGAATCAATAAGTACCAATCATTCAGCAAATTTACTGAGACCGTTATTGGGTCAATTGTTTAAAAAGTAAGCTTTTATTCCTAGCATTTTGCTTTACGTATAATCCCCTAACTCACTTCACAGAAAATTTATAAAATCAGACCCCTAACTAAAGATTTAATGAAAGTGCTTATTGTTACTATCTTTTTCCGGAGAAAATGTGGGACTATGAATTGGAAACCAAATTTAGGCTCCAACTAATTATCTAAGGATCGGCTCATGAACAAGACACAAGCACTTTACCAATGGGGACAACTCGCGGCTCCTTTAATCGCAACCGCAGCAGTTAGCTTCGCAAGTCAGGCGCATGCAGCAACTCTGGGAGCAGCAGCCGATTACAACGTTTTCACAGTAGGAAATGTTACGCAGCAGTGGACTGATATTGAAGGCAAAGTTGCCGCTGGTGGTAATATCAGTTTTAGTGGCGGTATTGGACATAAGCTTTCTGCTAATAGTGGTAACGTGGCAGTGGCTGGTGGCAACTTTACCTATAACGGTGGTGAACTTCAACACGGCAACGCTGTCTACGGGGGTCAGGCCAATCTTTTCAATGGTGCAAATATTAAGGACGGCAACTTAGTCAAAGGCAATCCCATTGATTTTAATGCAGCGGGTCAATATCTAAAAACGCTATCCTCGTCTTTAGGCAACCTAGCAGACAATGGTACTGTAACCAATCAATACGGTCAGCTCAAACTCACCGGTAATGACTCCAAACTGAATATTTTTACGCTTTCAGGAGCTACTTTAGCAGTCATCAACAATTTCCAAATTTTTGCTCCTCCTGGTTCCACCGTTGTGGTTAATGTCACCGGTACGATCGCTTCCATGCAGAACTTTGGATTCAATATTAACGGCACCGATCAGCAAAAAGTGCTCTATAACTTTGCTCAAGCAACCCAACTAACGCTCAGTAGTATTGGTGTTCAAGGTAGTATCCTCGCACCTCTGGCTGCTGTAACCTTTAATAACGGTCAGCTCAACGGTAACTTAATCGCAGGTTCCCTTTCTGGCAGTGGTGAATCTCATAATTATTTGTTCAACGGCGCTCTGCCAGACGCTCCTACTGGCGGTCAGAATTCTGCTCCCGTTCCAGAGCCAACTACAATGGCTGGTACAGGATTATTTGCTCTCCTCGCTGGTTGGTATCGACGCCGTCGTGAAAAAACTGTTTAATCGCAGGCTAATTGCTTAAGTGCGATCGCAGTTGAAAAGGGGTCAACGAGTTAGCAGAGAACAGAATTGCCGCCTTCAAACGTGCTAAAACAGGGGTTGGTCTGTAAATCATGGAATTTCAGATGAGTGGACTCGCTCTTAACCGCAATCCCTGCGTTTTGTTGGTGGAAACAGACGAAGTTCTCGCCCAGCGAGTCAGCCTTGATTTGAAATCATCGGGGTATGAACCAGTGGTGGCAGGCGATACCCTCAGTGGCTTCCATCGCGCTAATGAACTTCAGCCTGCTTTGATTGTGATTGACCGGATGCTGGCAGGAGAATCAGGACTTTCCCTATGCAGCCACCTCAGAAGTTCGGGAAATCGAGCACCTGTGGTGTTGTTAATGGCTCGCGATACTGTGGATGACCGCGTCGCTTGTTTGGAAGCGGGGGCAGATGACTATTTCCTCAAACCCTACCGCTCGGAAGAATTTTTGCAACTGGTGCGCCTCTACCTACAATCTGATACCAGTTTGGTGGAACAGTTACGGTTTAGCGAATTAGTGTTAGATTTGACGACTAGGCGAGCTTTGCGTAACGGACGAGCGATCGACCTGACCATGAAGGAATTCGAGCTGCTTAAGTATTTGATGGAACACCCTCGTGAAGTGTTGACCCGCGAACAAATCCTCGAAAATGTTTGGGGATATGGTTTTTTGGGTGAGTCTAATGTGATTGAGGTTTACATCCGCTATCTACGGCTCAAGATTGAAGATGAGGGGGAGAAGCGACTGATTCAAACCGTGCGGGGTGTGGGCTATGTGTTGCGGGAAGCTTAGGAAGGGGAAGAGGGGGGAGATGAGTTATTGGGTACAGGGATTGGGAATTGCTCTGAGCTTGCTGCTGAGCGGTTGTTCGCTGGGAGCATTTCCCCTCAAGGCTGAGACTGCAACTGTGGTGCAAGCACAGCAGCATCTGGGTCAAAGGCTGCCGATCGCGGCTGAGGCGACGATCGCAGGTCAGGCAATTCAATTGGAAGTCGCGAAAACTCCAGAACAGCAGGCGATGGGGTTAATGTATCGAACGTCTCTGCCAGATAACCAGGGAATGTTGTTCGCGTTCACCCCCGCTCGACCGGTTCGCTTTTGGATGAAGAATTGTCAGATGTCGCTGGATATGATTTTTGTACGGGGTGGGGTGGTACAGGCGGTCGCAGCCAATACCCCTCCTTGCCAAGCTGAGCCTTGTCCGACTTACGGCCCTAATGTCACAGTGGATCAGGTGATTGAGCTGCGAGGGGGGCGAGCTGCTGAGCTCGGTGTGAAGGCAGGCGATCGCATTGCCATTCGATGGTTGGAATTTCCTCCTGCTCAGCCCGCTCCCTAACCTCTTTACAAAGTTTTATTGCGTTTGTTATATTTTTGATACTTAAGTCTACACAGATGCCCAAAAATTTGATAATCTGTCAGTCCTGACGTTTTTAAGCGTGAGCTTGTCTTCCTCGGCTATTCATTGTGTTTCTGAGGTGTGAGAGGCGAGTCAAGGGCCCACTGCTAATGGAAACAGGCAGGCTTCGTCAAGATCCAACAGGAGCCGATCGAGGCATTTTAGGTAAAAGCCTGAGAGGTGCCGGTGCGAGAGCGAAATCTCTCTTAAGTAGAGGGGAGAGGGCGAAGTTGACTGGTGTTAGTAGGTGAAAAGGTCTGAAAAATAGCTAATTGACTAGATAGGTCAAGAATTTGCGGATTCTGTATTTTGACAGATGAAGTTAATCGCTGAACCTTTTTTAGTAGTTATCAAGGGCAGGGCTAATCTTGATGATGGCTGCAAGGGTGACAAGCAGTATTGATCGCGTCATAGCGTGCGATCGCCGATCACCTGAAACCTGAACCCTGCAAATTGCTAAAAGCTAGGATCAGGGTTGCGTTGAGTGGTACGGTTAGTAACTGGTTAAGTTGCAAGCCGAGAGCTACTGTCGCCCATTTCAGGGCAGACAGTTAAAACACTGGCTGATTACTACTTAAAAACAAAAAGTTCAGATCGCACAATGGTGTCTAATATGGGGAGGTGAAACTAACAATGACGCCAGGAACCTACTCTCGTTTCATCCGGTTTTTACAAGAAGATTTAGCAATTTCTGCTGCTTCAATTGCTGTTGCTGAACGTGCAGGCAGTCACCAAACAACCCAGCGAGAACAAGATCCAACTTCATTGCCTATGTTGTTGTGGCAGTATGGTTTGGTGACCCTTGAACAATTGGATAAAATCTTTGATTGGTTAGGAACGGCTTATTAAACGGTGAAGGATGAAGGATGAATTTTTTAACTTCACCCTTCAAACCTTAGATCGGAAACACAAATTAAGATTCGGATAAGACTCTAGCCGCAGCAGCAAGCCCAGCGCCAGGAGTGAACCCTTCGTACCCTAATTCCCGCAAAACTGCTTCCAAGGCAGAAAGGGCGGCGAGGAGGTCGCGATCGCTGACAAACCCCAAGTGACCCACTCGGAAGATTTTCCCTTTGAGGTGGTCTTGACCATCAGCAAGGGCAATGTCAAACCGCTTTTTCATCAGAGAACGTAGCTTTTGAGCATCAACTTGGGCAGGCGGCGCAACCGCAGTAATGGCAGGACTTCCAGCGCTCTCAACTGCAAATAGACTCATCCCTAAGGCTTTCACTGCCGCCTGAGTGGCATTCCGCAAGCGAGTGTGCCGCGCAAAGATATTCTCTAAGCCTTCTGCCTTCATCATCCGCAGGGTCACTTGCAGAGCAAAGAACATATTCACCGGTGGGGTGAAGGGGGTCGTGTTTTTGGCAGCATCTTTGCGGTACTTGCCTAAGTCCAGGTAATAACGGGGAAGCTTCGCTGTTTTGTAAGCTTCCCAAGCTTTTTGGCTAACGGCAACAAAACCTAAACCTGGCGGGATCATGTAACCTTTTTGGGAACCCGAGGCGATCACGTCAATGCCCCAAGCATCCATCGGGACATTGGCCGCCCCTAAACTGGTGACAGCATCCACGATCATTAAAGCTTGACCGTGGGCTTTGACATGGCGGTTGATGGTTTCGAGGTCATTGATCACACCGGTGGATGTTTCCGAGTGGGTGAGGATGACGGCTTTGATCTGCTTGTCTGTATCTGCTTCGAGTTTGGCTCGGAATTGTTCGGGGTCTAGGGGTTGACCCCATTCAGCGGTGATGACTTCGGTGTTTAAGCCGTAAGCTTGGGCGACTTCGGCCCAGCGTTCGCCGAATTTGCCATTGTTGCCGACGAGGACGCGATCGCCTGCACTCAGGAAGTTAACGATCCCAGCTTCCATCGCACCAGTCCCGGAAGTTGTTAAGCTCAACACGTCGTTGGTCGTTTGGTGCAGCCATTTCAGGTTTTCGGTACACTCGGCGAAAATGGCAGAGAAGTCAGGGGTACGGTGGCCGATCGGGTGTTTGGCGAGGGCCAGCAGGGCCGACTCTGGTACGGGAGTCGGACCTGGAATCATGAGCATTAATTTGTCATCCATGACGGTGCTACAACTCAGTCCTTAGATAGGTATTATGTACAGGTGAAAACTTCAAAATGCACTAGGGGGGTCTACTTCTGAGTAATTTTCACGGAAGAATTCCCTAGGGCGGTGCTGGTTTCATGGGCCGGAAATCAGAATGTTCCGTTCGCTCCGGGTTGATTTCATTGAGAGACCACCGATACTCAACTGGCAAATTCAAGCGTTGGCAGCTTTCTTCCAATTGCTTCTGGAGAGCAAGGGCTTTGCGGAGGGTAATGATGAGCTGCTCGACTTGTTCTTGCTGGGACGACTTTTGACTGACAGCAAATCTAGTTTTGCGCTCTAGCAATTGCAGCAGCAGTTCGTAATGAATATAGGCAGGAAGGGGAATGGGCTCCATTAAAGCTAACTACTTAAGTGAACCTATACCCCATCTCAAGGGAATGAGGCATGAGAACAAATAGCAGCCTGGTTTTTCTAGGCTTTTTAACACCGCAAAAGCCCCTGCTTTGTCAAATCTAAGATCTACCACAGGGTGCGCTTGTGACGCCATTTTTTGCCAGCTACAGGCTTCGTCGATCGAGTTGATTGCTCTGTGAGCGATTGTCTCATATTTGAGGGGAAAAGTCGATTTGGGTGGGGAAGGCTGTCGGTCAGCAACATTCATCGGTTTATACCAAAATTCATCCCCTTTGTCAACCCTCATCAGGAATGGTTCGGGGCAGAAGTAATGCCTGCGATCAGCTCCGTTAAAGCGACGGCTGGATCTGGTTGTTTGACGAGAGATTCGCCGATCAGTACGGCTTGAGCGCCGGCAGTGGTAACTTGCGTCAAGTCTTCAGGGGTATAGAGTCCGGACTCGCTGACAACCAGGATGTCTCGCGAGTTTAATTGTTGACCCCGCTCGCTCAAAAGTTGGTGGGTGGTTTGCAAGTCTACGGAAAAGTTTTCGAGGTTGCGGTTGTTGATGCCCACTAAGATAACGCCTTCTAGAGTCAACACGCGATCGAGTTCTTCGAGGGTGTGAACTTCGATCAGAGCTGTCATGCCCAGTGCTTTGATAATTTTGAGAAAATACTGGAGGTCTTTATCGGAGAGGATAGCTGCGATCAGAAGTACAGCGTCGGCTCCGTGGACGCGGGCTTGATAGAGTTGGTAGGGGTAGATGATAAATTCTTTGCACAGGAGGGGCAAGTCAACGGCGCTGCGGACTTGAGCGAGGTTGTCAAAGCTGCCTTGAAAGAATTTTTCATCGGTGAGGACGGAGATGCAGCTTGCGCCTCCTTGTTGGTAGGCGAGGGCGATCGCAGTGGGGTTAAAATCTGCGCGGATGATGCCTTTGCTGGGAGAGGCTTTTTTAACTTCAGCGATGATGGCGGGTTTGGTTTGGCTTTGTCGCAATGCTGCAAGGAAGTCGCGAGGAGGGGTGGCAGAGGCGGCTTGTTTTTGGAGTTCAACTAAGGGGATGCGATCGCGCCGCTGGGCTACTTCAATTTCTTTTTGCCAGACGATTTCTTCAAGGATATGGCGGGGTTGTTCGTCAGGGTGAGCGATTTTGTAGCTCAGGCTGCTGACAGCGATGGCGGGGTTGGGGGGGCGACGACGGATTTGAATCATGGTTAAGAGGATAAGGGGCGATCGTTTATTATCCCTATTCTGAAGCCATCAGGGTTAAGTGGTTTGATGCAATTGTTCCGGATTTGAGGCTTCTGGTCAGATTTTGTAATCGTTAAGGAGGAATCAATTTATTAGTAATTGTGGCAATAGATAGGGCGAACCCATTAATTTTGAGACGAAGCACTCTGAGATGAGACTACCATAAAAATTCCCAGGTGGCTAAACCTGGGAATCCTGATTAATGAGTGCCTACCGCCCGTTTATACGCCTCATCCAAGACTTCTGAAAGCGTTGGGTGAGTGTGAACCCGGAACACTAAATTCCGCACCGAATCTCGCTGAGCGATCGCATTCGCCGCCTCCTGAATTAAATCCGAAGCGTGGAGTCCAAAAATATGAACCCCCAATAATTCCCCCGTATCTTTCCGGAAAATTACCTTGGCAACCCCTTCAGTTTCACCCTCCGCGATCGCCTTAGAATTTCCCTTAAAATAACTCTTGACAGTTGCGACCTCAAACCCTTCAGCCTTGCCCAATTCTTGAGCCGCTGGTTCCGTTAAACCCACATAGCTAATTTCCGGGTGAGTAAACGCTGCCGCTGGAATGCTGCGATAGTCTACTAAGCGGTGGCGATCGCAGATATTCTCCACCGCCACCACCCCTTGAGCAGAAGCTGCATGAGCTAACATCATTTTGCCCGTCGCATCTCCGATCGCCCACAGATGGGGGATTGGTTCACCCCCTGACAACACCTCCATCCGGTCATTGACGGGAATAAACCCTCTCACCGTCTCCACACCGACTGACTCTAAACCGATATCCTTCGTAAACGGAATTCGTCCCGTCGCCACCAAACAAGCGTCAACTTCCAACACTTCCACCACTTCCTTGGTGTTGAAGTCCGCCAATTCCACCACCACGGGCGATCCAGGCGTCACCTTCTTCGCCATCAGTCCGACTCTCGTTTCAATATCACGGGGCGAAATCAACACCCGTTCTGCTAACTTGGCAATATCTGGGTCAAAAGTCGGCATGAGTTGGGGTAACGCCTCGATCATCGTCACTTCCGAACCCAACGCTGTGTAGATATCAGAAAATTCCAAACCGATGTAGCCACTGCCAATAATGGCGATCCAAGGTGGCAACGAATCAAGTTTAACCGCGTCATCACTGGTAAAGACCGTTTTACCGTCTAATTCAATCCCAGGTGGTACGAAGGGAACCGAGCCAGTGGAGAGGATAATATCTTTAGCGGTGACTGTTTGCTCTTTCCCCTCGCCAACAATGGTGACTTTTTGCGGACCCGCGAGCCTTCCCCACCCTCGAATCACATCCACACCGAGGCGTTTCAGGCTATTCGTCAAGTCACCCCGCAGCTTGCTAACCAGATTGCTTGCGTGAGAAGCGATCGCCCCCCGCTCAAAGCTCACTGCTCCTACTTGCAACCCCAAGGCTTTCAGATGGTGAGCATTCCGGAGTTCTCGGACTCGTCCCGAAGCCGCTAGCAAAGCTTTTGAGGGAATGCAGCCGCGATTCACACAAGTTCCGCCCATCTCTGCTGCTTCGACAATTGCCGTTTTCAACCCGCAACTAACAGCGTGGAGAGCGGCTCCGTGCCCACCAACACCAGCACCCACAATCAATAAATCGTAATCAAATCTTTGGCTCATTTTACCCTCAAAGCGCTATTTCCCAACCTAATTCTCGACTAGACTAAGTTCATAAGACAACCCCTACCGGGAGTCACCCCACATGGATAAGGAACAGTTAAACGCGCGCCGTGCAGCCGCTAAAGCTTTTATGGAGTCTCTTGACAAACTCAGTGACTCGTTGAATTCTCCTGCCAGCGAAACCGCAAAAGCCAAGCCACAGTCACCTGCTCCGAGTCCTTCCCCACCTCCGAAGAAAGCGAGGACTCCTCAGTTCAGTTTTGCAGATTTGGAAGAGGCGATCGCGGATATTGAGCAGTTTATGCAGAATCAAGAACACCAACCGCCAGAAGCGAGTGAGTAGAGGGGGGTGTTTCTGCGAAGGAAACAGGAGTCCTACACCAGGTTTTTGATTCGTGTTGCTAGTTCGTTGATTGTTTATACCCTCGCTGACGTTCCGCTTCGTACAAGATCAGCGCGGCTGCGATCGCCACATTCAAAGATTCTACACCGCGGCCGAGGGGAATTCGTACTTGGTGAGTGGCCAGAGCGATCGAATCTGCGGACAAACCAGATCCTTCATTCCCCAAGACAATCAGAGTCGGGACTCGCAAATCAATGTCCCAATAGCTTAAACTCGCATCGGGGACAGTTGCTAAAATTTGTACCCCTTGCCGCTGACACCGAGAGATTTCTGCGTTTAAAGTTGAACTCACAGCCATTGGCAACCGAAACCAAGCTCCTGCGGAGGCTCTGAGGACTTTAGGATGGTCTAAATCCACGCTATCACGACTGAGCCATAAACCATCAGCATGGGTAGCAACGGCGGTCCGAATGATGGTGCCTAAGTTACCGGGGTCTTGGATTGTTTCTAAGGCGAGGCCCAAACTGATCTGAGGATTCAGTTGGGATTCCCTACGGGAGGCGGTGGCCACTACGCCGTCTGGTTGCACGGTGGTGGCGATCGCTTCTAATACCTTGTCACTGACTAATTCTATCCGCTCAGCCAAACTGCTCGCCCTCGCCCACAGTTGCGGATGTCGTTCTTGCCATTCTGGTGTGCAACACACCGTCACTAAGGCATAATTGAGGCTGCAAGCTTCCTCAAGCAGGTGCGTCCCTTCCAGCAGAAATAACCCCTGCTCTCGTCGCCCCTTTGCTTGGTGCAGTTTCCGAATTTCTTTAATCAGGGGGTTTTGAATACTGGTCAACATAAAAATTTAAGGTTTTAGATTGAATCTAAAACCCAAACTCTAAACTTGAGATGCGGAACCCGGGACTTGAACCCGGAAGGCTTGCACCACATGAACCTGAATCATGCGCGTCTACCAATTCCGCCAGTTCCGCTTATTAGTCACAATTTACAATTGTTACGTAGCTTCCCTGATTTGTCAAGGGGGTTTTGATTGTTTTTTCTTTCTCCAGCTCCTAGTCCCAGACCAGCCTGCTTTCTTTCCTCAAATCCCCAGTCCGTTTGTGTTTCCAGCTCCAGCACGGGGTTAAAATTCTTGTCCCATCGCTGACAGGGCGATCGAGTCAAGCGATAAACTAAACTAGCTCAAACCGATTGCTTGCTTACCTTGTCGATCGTTGAGGCATTATCTTAAGCGTGAATTCACTGGATTCGTTCCCGGTTATAAGGATTGTTCAGTTTAGGGAAATTGAAATTATTGTTTCTCTATTTCCTTAACTCTCTTTCCCTCAAAACCTGACGCTTTACATTGCAAGTACCATGTTGAAAAAGTCATTTGCCGAGCTATTTTTTTATGGTTTTAGCAAGGTTCCTTTAAGAGCCGTTCTCATTATTCCTTTCGTCCTACAAATCTTTGGAGCTGTGAGTTTAACGGGGTGGTTATCCTTACGGAATGGACAAAAAGCAGTTAACGATGTAGCGACTCAACTTCGTCAGGAACTGACGGCAAGGATTGAAGGAGAACTTAAGCAATATTTTGATGGTCCTCATAATATTAACGAACTGAATGCTACAGCCTTTCTAGAAGGCAGATTTGACATGGTAAATGGCACTAATGCTCAGGATTTTTTAACGCAGGTAAAAATTTCTCCCTTTATTGGTGGTTCCTACTGTGGTGATATCCAAGGAAATTTTTTGGGTGTAAATCGTTATGAAGCAAATTTTAAAGGATTGCCAATTTTTTCTATAGGCATGAGCAATCAAACAACCCATCATTATTCCTCTATCTATGCTATAGACAATCAAGGTAATCGGAAGGAACTTCTGCAAAAGGAAGGACTCTACGATCCTCGCAAACGTCCCTGGTATATAGCAGCAGTGAAAGCAGGGAAAGATGTCTGGAGCCAAGTTTATATAGATTTTACCACTAAACTCCCTACAATTACTGCTAGCAAACCTATCTATAACTCAAGTGGTAAACTACTAGGCGTTTGTGCGACTGATGTGATCCTTTTAAATGATTTAAGAAAATTTCTGGCAAGCTTGTCTCTTGGTAAAACAGGGCAAGCATTTGTGATTGACCGCGCAAATTCCATAATTTCTAGTTCAACCAAAGAGCCACTAACGATCGGGAAAGGTGATAATGCCAAGCTGATTACTGCTTTAGAAAGTAGCGAACCTTTAATTCGGGGAACTTCTCAATATTTGCAGGAACAATTTGGCGGTTTTTCCCAAATCAAAAAATCACAACAATTAGATTTTAACCTCAACGGTAAACGGCATTTCATTCAGGTGTTACCCATCAACGATCATAGAGGAATCGATTGGTTAATTATAGTTGTTGTGCCTGAAGCTGACTTCATGGATCAGATTAATGCCAATAATCATACAACAATTCTCTTGTGTCTTTTAGCTTTATTAGTAGCAACCATAATGGGTATCTTTACCTCTAGTTGGATTGCCAAACCCATTGGAGAATTAAGTCAAGCTTCCAGGGCGATTGCCCAAGGCAAATTTGACCAAGCAGTGGCGTTAAAAGGAGTCGATGAAATCAAAAATTTGGCTCTGTCTTTTAACCTGATGACCCAACAGTTACAAGGATCTTTTGCTGCACTAGAAGCTAAAAATACCGAATTGCAAAAACTAGATCAACTCAAAGATGAATTTCTTGCCAATACTTCCCATGAGCTCCGAACTCCTCTTAATGGCATTATCGGTATTGCTGAATCTCTGATTGATGGTGCAACGGGAGAACTTCCACCCGCCACACAAGCTAACCTCCATTTAATTGCTTTCAGCGGCCACCGATTAGCAAGTTTAGTCAACGATATTCTGGACTTCTCTAAACTTCGACATAACAACCTACAACTGCAATTAAAATCAGTAGATTTGGGAGCTATTACTAACGTAGTTCTCAGACTGGTTCAACCCCTGGCTGCTCAAAAAAATTTAACCCTCATTAACTCCATTCCTACTGATTTTCCGGCCGTTGAAGCCGATGAAAACCGTTTACAACAAATTTTTTATAATTTGGTAGGGAATGCCATTAAATTTACCCATGATGGGACTGTAGAAATTTCCGCAGAAGTAGTAACGATTGACAACTCACAGTTAACAACTAATCGTCAAGTAGCCATTACTATCTCAGACACAGGAATTGGGATTCCAGAAGATAAGTTTGAGAGCATTTTTGAATCCTTTGAACAAGCAGAAGGCTCGACAGCTAGAGAATATGGCGGTACAGGGTTAGGTTTAGCAGTGACGAAACAACTGGTAGAATTACATGGAGGTGAAATTAGGGTTAAGTCTGAAATAGGAATCGGTTCACAATTTACCTTTACCTTACCTATGGCGCTCGGTAATCTTGAATCAACACAACAGATTACACTTCTCAAAGATACTAAAAATACTATAGGGCAAGAACTAGCGGTTTCAGGAACAAGTCATTATTCACTGACTACGAGCAATAAAGATAGCCAATTTAAAGTTTTAATTGTTGAGGACGAACCTGTGAACCGTCAGGTGCTGATCAACCATCTTTCTATGTACAATTACGCTTTGACTGAAGCGAGTAATGGACAAGAAGCCTTGGCAGTTATTGAGCAAGGTTTTATGCCAGATTTAATCTTACTAGATGTGATGATGCCACGCATGACTGGTTATGAAGTCGCGCAACAAATCCGTTTGCGCTTTCCTACCCATGAACTTCCCATCGTTATGTTAACTGCTAAAAATCAAGTGGCAGATATTGTAGAGGGATTTGAATCAGGTGCTAATGATTATCTCTCGAAGCCCATTCAAAAAAAAGAGATGCTGGCTCGGATTAAAACTCATCTCCATTTAGCCAAAATGACGAGTGCTTATGGGCGATTTGTACCCCATAATTTTCTGAGATTTTTACAAAAAGAAAGCATTATTGATGTTCAGTTAGGAGATCAAATTCAGAGCGAAATGACAATCATGTTTTCTGATATTCGTTCGTTTACGACTTTATCAGAAACCATGTCTCCGCAAGAAAATTTTAATTTTATAAATTCCTATTTTAGTCGAGTTAGTCCCTTGATTCGTCAGCACAATGGTTTTATTGATAAATATATTGGTGATGGAATGATGGCTTTATTTCCTGAGTCTGCTAATGATGCCCTCCAAGCTGCGATCGCTATGCAAAAACAAGTAGCAATTTATAACGAACAAAGGCAACAGCAAGGAGAGATTCCGATTGCGATAGGAATTGGCTTACACACAGGATATTTAATGCTGGGAACCATTGGAGAATCCGAACGAATGGAAACAACAGTGATTGCGGATGCCGTTAATTTAGCCTCTCGTTTAGAAGGATTGACTAAATTTTATGGTGCGGGTATTTTAATCAGTAATGCTACTATTTCTTGTCTAGAATATTCTGAAGAGATGTGCATTAGATTTCTAGATAGGGTAATAGTCAAAGGGAAAAAATCAGCAGTTGCTGTCTTTGAAGTTTATGAGGGAGATCATGTAGAACAAAAGCGATTAAAGAGGGAAACTCAGGCACGGTTTGAAGTAGCGGTGTTTCTTTACTATCAGCAGAAATTTGAGGAATCAAAACAACTTTTTCAGGAAGTTTTACAAATAAATCCTCAAGATCAAGCCGTTATCCTTTATATAAAACGCTGTCAGCACTATCAACACTATGGAGTGCCTGAAGGATGGAAAGGTGTTGCGGATTTAGATTTTAAGTAAGAATCAAGAATCAACCACCAGGACTTTGAAATGAACGATGCGACTCCTAGTAGCAATAGTTTCCGAGAATTTTACATTCATTTTATCAAATAGGATAACTTCTAAAAATAGAAGTTAATGAGATTAAAAAAACGTGATTTTCTTGCATTTTTAATGCGAATAAATTGTTGATTTAGCAAAATTTTTAATCCCTAATGATTAGCGATCGCTCTCCCAAATCCCAAAAACCTATACAAATCTCCCTGAGATTCGCGTTAATTATCCCCTTTGTACTGCAAATTGCTGGAGCCGTGGGGTTAGTCGGCTATCTGTCCTACCACAGCGGGCAGCAGTCTGTGAATAAGCTGGCAGATGAATTGATGACAGAAACCAGTAATCACATCGAGCAACATCTCAATAGTTACTTAGGCAAGGCCCAAACGATTAACCTGCTAAATTTAGAGGCCGTTAAGTCAGGGGTATTAAATCTGAAGGATTTTAAGACCCTAGAAAAATATTTTTATCGTCAGATGCGATTGTTCAATTTTGCTTACGTTAACTTTGCCAGCAAGGAGGGGGCTTTTATTGGTGCGGGACATGGAGATCCGACGGGCGATCTCTTAGAAATTGGAGAAGCCCTCCCCTCCGAACCAAACAAGTTTCGAGCCTACTCAGTCGATAACGAAGGTAATCGATTGAACTTAGTTAGTACCAACATTGCCTATGAAAATGAGAGTGCATGGTATCTAGATGCAGTAAAAGCAGGTAAACCCATTTGGAGTTCAATTTATACTTGGGAAGTTTCCACCAATATCATCAGTATCTCTGCTAGCACTCCTATCTATGACTCACAAAAAAAATTACTGGGAGTGCTTGGAATCGATCTCGAACTCTCTCAGATCGGTAAATTTCTTAAAACAGTCAATAACAACAGTAACGGTCACATTTTTATTATAGAACGTTCAGGATTGATAGTTGCTAGTTCCGAAGATGAACCCCCTGCTACGATCGTCAATGGTAAAGCTCAACGGTTAGCAGCTTTGAACAGTCGCGAACCGATGATCCACGAACTTACTCAGGAGTTAATCCGGCAGTTTGGCGATTTGAAGGCAATCACACACCCCCAATTACTCCGTCCCCACCTCACTCAAAAACTTTTTGTCCAAGTAATCCCCTACCGCGATCAATACGGTTTAGATTGGCTAGTCGTGATGGCGATCCCAGAGTCTCAATTTATGGGACAAATCCATGCTAATACCCAGGCAACAATTTTACTTTGCTTATTAACTTTAGCGATCGCCACAGGATTAGGAATTATTACTTCAAATTGGATTGCTACACCCATTCAACGCTTGAGTCAAGCGAGTAGCGCCATTGCCCAAGGGCGATTTAACCAAACAGTTGTAGTTAAAGGAGTTGATGAAATCAAAAAGCTTGCTCTCTCTTTTAACCTGATGGCTCAAAAATTGCAAGAATCTTTTACAGAACTCGCAGCTAAAAATACTGAATTGCAGGAGTTAGACCAACTTAAAGATGAATTCTTAGCGAACACTTCCCACGAACTCCGAACCCCACTCAATGGTATTATTGGCCTTGCTGAATCGATGATTGATGGTGTTACCGGAACACTCCCCCAAACAGCACAAACAAACCTTCATTTAATCGTCTATAGTGGTCGCCGTCTATCCAGCCTTGTTAATGATATTCTTGACTTCTCTAAACTCAGACATAAAAACTTAGAACTACAACTCAAACCTGTAGCACTGAGGGCAATTACTAACCTAGTCATTATCCTCAATCAGCCCCTCGCCAAAGCGAAAAATTTGCAAGTTATCAACACTATTACTGAGGACTTGCCCGCCGCAGAAGCTGACGAAAATCGCCTCCAACAAATCCTTCATAACCTCCTCGGTAACGCCATTAAATTTACACCGGATGGCAGCATCACGCTCTCAGCCGAAGTTGTTACTCTTAATAGTCAGAATTCAACGGATCATAGTCAAATCTCAATTACTATTTCAGACAGTGGAATTGGTATCCCAGAAGATAAATTTGAGAGCATTTTTGAATCATTTGAGCAAGCTGAAGGTTCCACAGCTAGAGTTTATGGAGGCACGGGGATTGGACTCGCTGTCACTAAAAAGCTGGTAGAATTACACGGCGGTAAAATTAGTGTGAAGTCTCAAATGGGAGTTGGGTCACAGTTTACCTTTACCTTACCGATTGCCAGGGGGGAAGTTGACCAAAATTCACAAATGAGTGTGAGTCAAAACACCATTATTTCAGCTCTCCCAGAGCTTCCTATTTCCACTCCCAATCAACCAACGATTCAGGAAACAATTGGTATTAAAGTTTTAATGGTTGATGACGATCCTGTTAATCTTCAGGTACTCGCAAATATTTTGTCTTTACAACACTATGCCCTCTACCAAGCTAGAAATGGGGAAGAAGCTCTCTCTTTAATTGAGCAAGGTTTGAAGCCTAATATTATTTTACTAGACGTAATGATGCCGAAAATGACGGGTTATGAAGTGACACAAAAACTACGAGAACGCTTTGTTGCTACCGAACTTCCCATTCTACTTTTAACGGCTAAAAATCAAGTTAAAGATATTGTTACTGGCTTAAATTACGGGGCCAATGATTATCTAAGTAAACCGATTACTAAAGATGAATTATTAGCTCGGATTCGGACCCAAATTAATATCTCTCGTCTTGTTTCTGAAAATCTTCGGATGAGTGCGGAGTTAGAAGTAACGCGAAAATTGCAAAACATGATCTTGCCTAAACAGTCAGAATTAGAGGCGATTGAAGGCTTAGAAATTTCTGGATTTATGGAGCCAGCAGCAGAAGTAGGTGCTGATTACTATGACGTAATTCCACATAATAATCGTGTAAAAATTGGCATTGGTGATGTGACTGGACATGGATTAGAAAGCGGAATGTTAATGCTAATGGCACAAACTTCTATTAGAACTTTGATAGAAAATAATGAAACCGATCCTGTGAAATTATTAGATAGTTTAAATCGGACTTTATATGCAAATATTGAACGCATGGAAACCTCGAAAGAGATGACGCTGACTTTACTCGATTATGCAGATAAGCTAATAAAACTGAGCGGTCAACATGAAACAGTGATTGTGGTGCGTTTCGGTGGCGTTGTCGAACTTATTGATACGATTAACCTAGGATTTCCCATTGGTTTAGAGAAAGAAGTTGCTAACTTTATTGCTTCTCAAGAAATTCGGTTAAATCAAGGGGATGTAGTGGTGTTATACACGGATGGCATTACGGAAGCAGAGAACATTCATAAAGAGTTCTATGGATTAAAACGATTAATAGACGTTGTGAAAAATAATCATCAGCATTCAGCGGTTGACATTAGAAAAGCTGTAATAGAAGATGTGTGGCGACATATTGGCAGTCAGACTGTTTTTGATGATATTACATTAGTGGTTTTAAAACAGAAATAGTTGACTGTTCAGCTAGTTACCTTTTCAGGTGGCTAAGCTGGATTCAGGCTAAAGTACCCGCTTGAAAACTTAGGTTTTTAGGCGGGTATTTTAGCCTGGAGGAGACGGGTCTCAAGCCACTAAATCAGGAAACACTTCCCGTACTGCTGGATGAACTAATTGGTGATTTTGCACATTTAAACCCTTCCGTAAAACGGGGTTTATTTCTAATGCTTTAATGCCATCATTGGCTAACTGTAAGACATAAGGTAAAGTGCTATTATTTAACGCCTGAGTCGCCGTCCAAGGCACGGCTCCTGGCATATTTGGCACACCATAATGCACGACTCCCTCTTCAATATAAGTGGGATTCGTGTGAGAAGTAGGTCGCAAGGTCTCTACACACCCACCTTGGTCAACCGCGACATCGATAATCACCGACCCTGGCCGCATCTTCCGCACAAAGGTTCGATTGACTAAAATAGGAGCTTTTTTCGCTAAAACTAACACTGCCCCGATCAACAAATCAGTATCAGGAACCGTTGCTTCAATTTGTGAGGGATTGCTGTAGAGATATTCTACTCTCGAACCAAATAGTGTTTCCAGATACGCTAACCGTTCTACATTGACATCAAGAATCTGTACTTGTGCCCCCATCCCCACAGCAATTCTCGCGGCTTCCGTACCCACAATGCCACCGCCCAAAATCACGACTTTCCCCGGTTTTACCCCTGGGACTCCGCCCAAGAGTACACCCCGACCCCCTTGCTGGCGTTCTAGGAACCTTGCACCAAACTGGACCGCCAACCGACCCGCGATAATGCTCATCGGCGTGAGAAGGGGTAACTTTTTATCAGGGAGTTCTACCGTTTCATAGGCGATCGCTTGGACCCCACTGTCGATCAAATGCTCTGTCAGGGTGCGATCAGCCGCTAAGTGCAAGTAAGTAAAGAGCAACTGCCCTTTTTGAATCAACCCATACTCTGCGGGTAAGGGTTCTTTGACCTTCACCACTAAGTCCCGGTTCCAAGCCGCCTCTGGTCCAGAGACAATTTTAGCTCCCGCTTGAATGTAATCTGCATCTGTAAAGCCAGCTCCAGCACCAGCCCCCGTTTCTACAAACACGGTATGACCATTCTCAGAGCAGACCCTTACACTCGTTGGACTCAAACCAACCCGAAACTCTCGATCCTTTATTTCCTTAGGAACGCCTATTTCCATTTACTACCTCGTTTCCATCCGTATTAGGGATTAGCTTGCCCTGGTACGTGGCTTAACTTAGTCAAATTTTCATCAGTATTAAGTGTTATGATACCATACACTAGGGTCGTAGGGCTGCCAGTGCTAAATCGTGATGCCTGTCAAAAATCAAGGGTTAGAGCCACGGGTAAAGACCTCAAAGATTTTACGGATCTGATAGCTAATTCTGTAGCAAATTTAACAGATGAGCCTTTGGGCTCTCCGAATTCACCGACTATTCCCTCTCAGTTTCTCCCGTTGTGCCTATTCCCCCTAGACATTTGAAATCTTTCAGGTAGAATCGAAACCAAAATTGAAAATAATCTAAAAGTACCAATTGATTGTGGAGGGTAGACCCATTACACCAACTGTTAACTCATCTAATCTCTCTAATTCATCGGAAACCGAAGGTGCAGTCCTCAAAATTTGGGGCCGCTCTCGCCTACAAGGACAGGTCAAAATTAGCGGAGCGAAGAACGCTGCGTTAGTCGTCATGGCTGGTGCGCTCCTGTGTCCCGATGATTGTCGCATCCACAACGTTCCTTCCCTCGTAGATGTGAATCGGATGGGGCAAATCCTATCGGCTTTGGGCGTAAAAATTGAGCGACATGGCGACACCCTCGAAATTGATGCTCGCCATGTCGGTGAATCTCAAGCTCCTTACGAACTGGTTAGCCAGATGCGGGCGAGTTTCTTTATCATTGGACCGCTGCTGGCACGTTTGGGAGTCGCTAAAGTACCTTTACCAGGAGGATGCGCGATCGGAGCCAGACCCGTAGACTTACATGTCCGGGGCCTACAAGCACTCGGCGCAGAAGTCCACATCGACCACGGCACGGTCCACGCTTATATCAATAACGCGAGTCGTCGCTTAAAGGGAGCCAAAATTTATCTCGATTATCCCAGTGTGGGAGCCACAGAAACCTTGATGATGGCGGCTACCCTCGCCGAGGGAGAAACCATCATTGAAAATGCTGCTAGAGAGCCAGAAGTGGTGGATCTCGCGAATTTCTGCTGTGCAATGGGAGCAAAAATTCAAGGCGCTGGCAGCAATACAATTGTGATTTCTGGCATTCCCAAACTCCACTCCGTAGACTATTCAATTATTCCAGACCGAATTGAAGCAGGGACATTTTTACTAGCAGGAGCTATTACCCATTCAGAAATTCTCGTCTCTCCTGTGATTCCTGACCATCTAACGGCCGTGATTTCTAAGCTGGAGAGCATCGGAGCGAAGATCGTTGCTGAAGCGCCTCAGTGCTTGCGAATCGTGCCAGGAGAAGTTCATACAGCTACCGATATTGAGACGTTACCTTATCCAGGGTTCCCGACGGATGTACAAGCTCCCTTTATGGCGCTGCTGACTCTCAGTGAGGGGGACAGTATGATTACCGAGAAGGTTTTTGAGAACCGCATGCGCCATGTTGCTGAGTTAAATCGTATGGGTGCAGATATTCGGGTTAAAGGCAATGTTGCCATTGTCCGGGGAGTGCCAATGCTGTCCGGTGCGCCGGTGGTGGCGACGGATTTACGGGCCTCGGCGGCTTTGGTGGTCGCGGGGTTAGCGGCAGAAGGCGTGACCACGATTCACGGGTTGCAACACCTCGATCGCGGCTACGAGCAGCTAGAGCAGAAACTGCAGCGACTGGGGGCTCGCTTGCAGCGAGTTCAGGAAGGAGGAGAGGCAGTCATACCTGCGGCTCCCGCCGATCCTGTGCGATCGGGATTACACTACTAGATGGAAGGTAGGTTGTAAGTAAGTTAGTAGTAAGCACTTGAGTCCTCTGATTCCAGATAGCTACGCTGTGCTTACTACGAACCCTGGAGCGGTCGCGAAGGACGTAAAAGCAATATGGGTTTTTCACACACACCACTGATCGGTCTGAAAGCAGACCAGTTTCGTCACCCGCTGGATCTGGAGGCGACTAAGGCGCTGAAGCAATTACCCGGCATCGATGTGATGGTGCGACAGTTGTTGGGGCCGATTGGAGAGCAGTTTTTTTTACTGGAGAACCTGGCCGCTAGCGTCCTGGTTGGCGAGGAGCAGTTACCCCATTTGCACCAGTTACTATTGGATGCTTGCCAGACTCTTGATTTGGAGCCACCGCAACTTTATGTCCGCCAGCACCCGGTCCCCAATGCTTATACATTTGCCATGCGCGGGAGGCAGCCCTTTGTTGTACTGCACACGTCTCTGATTGACTTGCTGACGGAGGAAGAGGTGCAGGCGGTGATCGCTCACGAATTGGGACACCTCAAGTGCGAGCATGGAGTGTATTTGACCTTGGCTAACCTAATCGTGTTAGCGGCCGGTCAGCTTTCACCTTGGGGGAGTTTGCTGGTGCAGGGGTTACAGGCTCAGATTTTGGAGTGGTTGCGCTGTGCAGAGTTTACTTGCGATCGCGCTGCCCTACTCGCGACGCAAGACCCAAAAGTGGTAGTATCTGTTTTGATGAAACTAGCCGGTGGTTCGCCGAGTCTGGCTCCAAAGCTCAATGTCGATGCGTTTTTGGCTCAAGCTCGTGCCTATGATGACATCAGTAGCTCTCAGTTAGGAGAATTGCTCAAACAAGCTCAGACGGCTCAGTTAACTCATCCAGTGCCAGTTTTACGGGCGCGAGAAATCGATCGCTGGTCGAGCAGTCAAGATTATCAATCTCTTGTGCAAAACCGCTCGATGTACTATAATGAAAAAGTTGCCTCCAAGGGCGGGTGGCGAAACTGGTAGACGCATCAGACTCAAAATCTGACATCGAAAGATATGAGAGTTCGATTCTCTCCCCGCCCACTGCTCTTAAGCATTAAATGTGTGATAGGTTCTAGGTAAGTTACCTGGAACCCTCTGTTTTTTTGAGGGGAAGACTGTCAAATAACTCAATTGAAAATTGAGCGGTGACTCCGAGCAGTTGAGAACGTTGATTAGCGATTGGTTCGGCCTAATCAGGGTGATTCAATGATTCAAAAACACGAACTCCCCATCAGCAATTGCATCCTTTGCTCTCATTAGAAGTTCAAAAGTCCTAGGATTACCGCTCTCTACAAACTCACCTGAAAACCGATAACTTTCGAGGACGCTCTCATTGCTCTCTAGCAGAGTTCGAGACAGATCGTGAAGGACAAACAATGAAAATAAAGCAACTTGACACCGCCATACTTCTCAATGTAAGCTAGATGTAGTGCTAAAGGAAAACCCATGAGATTAAAAAGTTGGGAGTCTCCCCGCCACGAGGGTAGAAACTCCAAAGGGAAAGGTGGCTCAGCCAGAGCCAGACAACTCAAAAAGCAACGGCAAACACTGCGGAAGCAGCTTAAAGCACAAAATACTCAATCCAATCATCCAGGGAAGGTAACATCAGTTTCCTTCCCTGATTTTTTAACCCTCACACTGAATATTTGGACAGATCGTGAGGGTAACACGCTCAGCCGACGGTTCCTCTTGCCAATGTTCTAGGATGCCTTGTAACTCAGTTCTCAAAGTTTCTAACGCTTCAATCTGCTTCGTAATCGCTTCTAACTTCGCCTCTAAATGTTGCTTCACTTCTCCACAAGGCAACTGACCGCGGTCGCGAATCTCTAAAATATCCTTAATCTCGCTCAAACTCAAACCCAGCGACTGCGCCCGTTTAATAAACGCCAACCGATTCAGCACCGCCTCTGCAAATAAACGATAACCTGACTCTGACCGCTCCACAGTCGGCGTCAATAAACCAATCTCTTCATAGTAGCGAATCGTCTTCACTGGCAAACCGCTCGTAGCCGCCACTTCACCAATTTTGTGTAGTTTGCTCGCAACTGAAATCACCATAATTCTAGGAAGGCAGCAGTTGAGGAACTGGTGGGCAATGCCCACCCTACCTGAAATTTCCTTCCCCGATCCGTACCTTCATGGACTTTAATAGGAGGGAGGATTTTTCTTCTGCACGCTCAGCATAGGTAACTGGGGTCGAGAAGAGTGGGGAGGGAGATAATATTCAGGGGCGGGGGCGGGTTGCTCAACAGACGCTCGCTGGATCTGCCACCAGCGGAGAGCGATCGCCACACTTGCCGTACCCAATCCAAATGCTAAGAGAGAACCACTCGCCCCGATCCCGCCAATCACAGCATCGACAGCCCCAACCGTAACGATAAAGCTGGTCAGTGGTTCCCTACGATATACTGATTTTAAAATGCGCGGCCAAGAAGCATTCATCATTCTTTTCTGTTAGAGGTCTAATCTCTAAAACCTAGAGTTTACGCAAGTGTCGGGAGCTTCTAGCAAAATTGCTAGCTTCATTTAATTTTCGATCGCCACTCTTGGGGAATTGTAGGGGAGCAAGGCTGCATTGCCAAGTCCATTGATAACTATTCTCTGAGTTCCTCATCACGGAATACCGGGGTGCGACCGCCTGACTGTTTTGATCGAGCAGCCTACTATCCCGGTTTCCCCCTTGCCTGCATTTTAACAAATCCTACAGGTTGTCTGTTTCCTGATGCCCTTGCCTGAGTTCCCCCACTGCAACCATTGCCCAACAGCAGTCAAGCTTTGCAGGTGAAAGGCGCGAGGCTGAAATAAACCCGCGCAGTTAGGTAAAATTAGTTGAGGCCAAGCCAAGATAGCAATCCTTGCCCCGTGAAATACTCAATGATGAGAGTCAGGGCAAAACCAATCATGGCAGCACGACCATTTAGGCGCTCAGCGTAGTCGTTAAAACCAAATTTCGGCTCCTCCAGCTTCGGAGTAACGGTTGGTTGTGGTTGGGTCATTGCTTCTGGCTCCTTGCGGCAAATGGCAGTTTAGTGAGAACTTGACAGTTTAGTTAAGATTCTTCAACATTTCTTCTATTCTGTAAAGAGGGTTGAGCTGCCGTCAACCGCCCTCAGGCTGAAAATGAGTTTCAGCCGACCCAACCCATCACATTAATAGGAAATATGTCCAATCCGTCAGATTCCTATTCCCTTCCACCAGCTCTCAAACGAGTTGCCTTTGCCCTTCGCACAGCAGGCTGGGCTTGTTTCTGGGTACAGATCGTGCTGGCAGTGGTTTCGGGGCTGATTTTGCTATTTGCGCTTGCCTTTACCGTACCAGGTGGCAACGTCGCCGGTCGCACCAGTAACCCCGGCACAGGCGGTGGCTTATTCTTAGCAGTGTGTGGCTTATTAGTGCTGGGTTATAGCGTGTATCGCTCTTTCGGCTATACCCGGTTGGCGAGACAACTCAAAACCCCCAATGCGATCGCTCGACCGAAAAAAGCAGACACGATTCAAAACGTACGGCTGACCCTCATGGGTAATTTAGCCGGAATGTTCCTCACCGTTATGGGAGCCGAAGCGATCGGTGGCACTCTGCTTGCCAAATCTCTGACACAGCCACGGGGACTCTTCGACCCCACCATCAATCTCAGAGACTTCATTCAGCCGATTGACATTTTTGTCGTCTTAGCCAACACTCATACCATTCTTGCCCACTTAATTGGGATCGGAGTCGCCCTTTGGCTACTCGATCAAATTTATAAGGACTAGAAAACCGTCCGTAACAGATTCAACCAATCGATCCTCACCACAGAAAGGGTAAAAGCAGGAGCATAACTAAAGCCTCCTGCTTTTCCCTTTCTTCTTTCTACCTCCCGCCTCACTGCCTCTTGCCTACTGTCCCTAATGAAGGTATCAGCATCCGGAATCAGTACCAAGTTATCGAAGAACTTACTCAGATAGCTCGGACTACGTGACAATCAAACATTATGGAACTGAAACCATTGGCATACTTAGGTGTGGGTGGCAACACAACGATTGAAATTTCTCAAGAAAGCTTGCGTTCTTTCATCAGTCAGATTGAAATAGAACTTCTCAACAGCGAAGTTTATAGCCGGGTTTTAGCCAGCCTACAAACCATGTTAGGAGAAGCCGCTGCCGGGGCCGAGATCCTGATCAAAGCCGTTGGCAGAGAAGCTATCCGTATGGCCTACAAAGGAATTGCTCGACAACAGACAACCCCCCTCCCCAGTGAAACTACTGGTACAGTTACCCTCGATCGGGGGTCTGCAGAGGTAAAACCAACGGCAGAACTTCAGCCATCTCCTCCCTCTCGCCAGCAAGACCGACCGACACCACCGCCACCCCCTTTATTACCAGTTTCGATGCTTTATCAGCGTCTCACCAAGCAGGAAACCTCAATCTCAACACTTCCCAAACCTGAACCAGTTGCCTCTCTGCCAGAGATCGAGCATTCCGACTCCAGAGACACACCTCCAACTCCAACACCCAATAACCCGCCTCCCCCACCGGCCAAAAAGCCGAAAAAGCTGACCAAAGCTCAGAAAGCAGCTTTGGCAGTCCTAGAACGGGAAGATCGGCTGCGACAGTTAGGTCAAGAACTGCGAAAGGCCCGTCAAGTCCGCTCCCTGTCCCTCCAGCAACTGCACAGTCAAACTCTGGTTCCCCTGCACCACTTAGAAGCGCTAGAAAATGGCTACCTCGATCGCTTGCCAGAAGATATCTACATCCGTGGCTTTATCCGTCGCCTAGGCAATGCCTTGGGGTTAGATGGTGTAGCAATGGCGAACTCTCTGCCAGTTCCTGAACCCACTGTAACGACGGTGCCATCTTGGTCCCTCCCTGAAAGTGAATCTGGGGGATTTTACCTGCGACCGATTCATTTATACCTTGGTTATACGGCTTTAATGGCGGGTGCGGTTGGCGGTGTGGCTTGGCTCTCGCAGCAGTCGATACCAGGCGCCAATGCTGTACCTGAAACTCCTCAGCAGCCGAAAGCACCCTCGGTAAAACCTTCTAAAAAGCATTCTGCACCGACACCGAAACCGGGGTTAAAGTCTAGTATTAGTGGCATTGTTGTCGGCTCTGATATCGCACCACCGGAAGTCATTAGTAGTTAGGAATCAGCCCTTAGGAAGAGCGATCGAGCTACAACTTATGGGAATGTTTAGTCATTGGGTTCTTGGGCATCAGTTATCCCTATCAAAAGCTGCGGTCGCACGATTTACTTATAGCTTCATGAGAGTAATTTTCAGTTTCTAAGTGTAGTTGCGGGTTCAATTCACGCGCTCTCTCCCGGCTACTGAGAGCGATAAAGGCTCATCGTCGATCGCTATCTCATTTTCCCTCAGCAGTCAGTCTGTCGGGGCCAGTTTTTGTGCTGGCCTACCGTGCTCTAGCGCAACCCCAAAAAATATAGTATTACTACTGAATTGTGATTTTCCTTCTGTCCTTCTCAGCAAAACTATTTAAAATGCTTAGCGAGTTTCCAGCTAAAAAGCATCATCCTTCCTGCTAAATTTACTGAAGTTGTAGTTAGCATGAGCTTGCTTTCCTTGACAGCTCTCAGTAATTTTGCTAGCCTGATCTTACGCAATGAAATCATTGCCTCTCCACTCAAATGCTCGCAGTCAAGCTGAATTTAGACAGTCGCCGTAGCCTCCTGCCTAATGGCGAGCGAGTTTCCTAATTTTTGTACCTGTTTTTTTTCTTCCGCCTGTGCAGTTGTCAGAACTTCAAACCGCACAGGCGGTATCCGATCGCATACTCACAGATTAAATCTGTGAATTCTGTCAGGGTATTAACCAATGCTTCCCACATTTCCGAATAAAATTCATTTCATCTCCGGTTTACCTCGCTCAGGTTCTACCCTCCTAGCAGCTTTACTACGACAAAACCCCCGGTTTTATGCCAGCATGACAAGTCCAGTCGGTGGTTTAGTGGAGCGCATGCTAGCAGCAATGAGCGAAGAAAACGAGTTTTCTGTCTTTATTTCAACCGAACAAAAACGAGCTTTAACCCTCAGTATCTTTGCTGCTTATTACCAGTCACAACTCGCTCAAGACGTTATCTTTGATACCAATCGGCTCTGGTGTAGCAAACTGTCTTTAATCAGCGAGCTCTTTCCCGAAGCAAAAGTGATCTGCTGTGTCAGAAATATTGCTTGGATTATGGACAGTATCGAGTGTCTCATCCATCGGAATCCCTTTGATATTTCTCACCTATTTAATAGTCCCACCGAAAGGGCTACCGTTTACAGCCGGACCGAAGCTCTAGGACTAGGGGGGCGTTTAGTCGGCTTTGCTTATAATGCCTTAAAAGAAGCGTTTTACAGCGAAAAAAGTTCCCGATTGCTATTAGTTGACTATGAAGTCTTAACTCAATGGCCAGAAAAAACCATGACCCTCATTTATCAATTTATTGGGGAAGATGCTTTTGAGCATGATTTTGACCATGTCCAATACGACGAGCCAGAATTTGATAAAAAGCTTAAAACCGATGGTTTGCACAAAGTCCGAGAAAAAGTGGAATTCAAGCCAAGACAAACAATTTTACCGCCTGACTTATTCCAGCAATTTAACCATTTAAACTTTTGGACGGACCCAAGCAATAGCCAAGCAAATGTCATTATAGCGAAGCCAAAACTCAAGGAAGTTAAAACCAGTCTTCACTCTGAAGCAAGTCAATTGTTTTAGGAAGCAGCAACTTAACGCGACCTAGTCCCTCAATCTTGACATAAGTCCCCTCATAATTTTGGCAGTGAGCTATGGCTAAAAGCTCGAATTGCTCTTTAAAAAACTTGGAAAGTACCTGTCGGAAAAACCTCATCCAACGATTTTTTGTTATCGACCATGAATCAACAACTTATTTTGATCGATCCTGGTGTAGAAAACTATCAGGAACTCGTGAGTGGTGCAGATGCCAACGCCAAAATCATCATTCTCGATCGCCACCGTAGCGGCATCGAACAAATTACCCAAATCCTTGCTTCTGAACGCAGCGTTGAAGCCATCCACATCGTCTCCCACGGTGGTCCCGGTATCCTCCAGCTTGGCAGCGATCTCCTCACCACAGATACCCTACAAACCTTTAAAAATCAACTCCAGCAGTGGAGTTATTCTTTAACAGAAAATGCCGATCTGCTGCTGTACGGCTGCGATGTTGCAGCCGGGGAAAACGGAGCAAATTTTATCCAGCAACTCAGTCACCTCACAGGTGCCGATGTAGCCGCCTCAAACAACTTAACAGGTTCTGCTTCCTTAGGAGGAGACTGGGATTTAGAAGTAGCAACCGGCGCGATCGCCACTCCCATCGCCTTTAACCCAGAGACAACCAACGCCTATGACGCTGTATTAAACATTTACAGCGCCAGTGATTTGGCTTCCCTGACCAGTGCCATTAATAGCGCCAACACGAACCCAGGACCTGACATTATCGAAATTGCCAGCAATATCACCTTTCCCGCTGGCCCCGCAGCAGTCACACCCCTGCAACTACCCATTATTAACAGTGATATCTCCTTCATTGGGAATAGCAACACCTTAGACGCGAATAACAACCGCTTATTCTTCATCGACGGCGGTACCGTTAGCTTCTCCAACCTCACTATTACCAATGCACGAGGACAAGGCGGTAATGGTGGCAACGGTAGAGGCGGTGGGGCGGCCGGTTTGGGAGGAGCTCTATTCGTCAATAGCGGCACAGTTAACCTCAACAACGTTGCCTTTACCAACAACCAAGCGATCGGTGGCAACGGTGGTGGTACCTCCTTTGGGGGTGGAGGCGGTGGCTTCGGTGGCAATGGTGGCATCGACGGCGGTGGCGGTGGGGGTTTCGGTGGCAACGGCTCCAATGGCGTTCTCAATACCAGTGGTGGAAACGGTGGTCCTGGAGGTAGCTATGGTGGTAGCGGTGGCGCAGGAGTCGCCTCTGGACCTGGTGGCGCTGCCACAGGCGGGGGTGGCGGCGGCGGTAGCTATAGCGGTTTTGGGGGCGATGGTGGCGCTTTCGGCGGGGGTGGCTACGGCGGTAGCAAAAATATTGTGGCTGGCGGTGGTAAGGGTGGCTTCGGCGGTGGCGGTGGTAGCAGCAGCTACAGTGGCACTGGTGGTACGGGAGGCTTCGGCGGTGGCGGTGGCGGGGGGGGTGCCAACGGCGGTTTAGGAGGGGCCGGCGGTCAATTTGGTGGCGCTGGTGGTGATAGTGGTATCGGTGGTGGGGGTGGTGCCGGTTTAGGTGGTGCGGTCTTTGTGCGATCGGGTGTTGTCAATCTTTTCAATAACACTTTCTCCAGTAATTCGGCTATTGGCGGTAGCGGTGGTGGCGCTACGGTTGCGGGGGGTCAAGGTAAAGGCGGAGCAATATTTATCGCCTCAAGCGCTACTGAGTCCGGCAGTTTACCTGTACCCACAGTCAACACCGTTAATGGTGCTACGACTTTCACCGGTAATTCGGCGGTTGATGCTGGTTCGACGCCGACCGATAACATGAATTTCTACGGTCCTCTCAATTCCCTGACTTCACCTCTTCCAACTGTAGTTTCCATTGCCACAGCCAACCCTAACCCGACGAATGCCAATACAGTCAGTTATACGGTGACTTTTGATGTCCCTGTGACTGGGTTGAGGCCAGCAGACTTTACCCTCATTCCTAGTGGTGTCACTGGTGCGACTCTCACTGCTGTGACGCCAGTTAACAGTAGCGTTTACACGGTTACTGTTAATACCGGCAGTGGTGATGGTACTTTGGGGTTGAATTTTGTTGACAACAATACTGTCATTAATGGGAATGCTGTGCCGATCGGCGGGTTAGGAGTGCAAAACTTCACCGGACAAACCTACACCATTGACAGAACTCCTCCCCTCGTTAATCTTTTGGCGATCGCACCCAACCCCCGCAACAGTGCAGTTACCGCCATCCCAGTCAGCTTTAGCGAGACTGTCACCGGTTTTGATATTAATGACCTCACCCTCACCCGTAGCGGGGTAACAGTCCCCCTCACCAGTGCCAACATCACTGGCAGTGGTAGCAACTACGTCTTAAACCTACCCGCAGCATTAACCAATAGCGATGGTAACTATGTTCTGACTCTCAATGCTGCGACTGCTGGTATTACCGATCCGGTGGGGAATGCTTTAGCAGTGGATGCCACCGATAATTGGACTGGCGACTTTACCCCACCAACAGTTAGCTTGGGCGCGATCGCACCCAACCCCCGTAACAGTGCAGTTACCGCCATTCCAGTCAGCTTTAGCGAGACTGTCACCGGTTTTGATATTAATGACCTCACCCTCACCCGTAGCGGGGTAGCAGTCCCCCTCACCAGTGCCAACATCACTGGCAGTGGTAGCAACTACGTCTTAAACCTACCCGCAGCATTAAGCAATAGCGATGGTAACTATGTTCTGACTCTCAATGCTGCGACTGCTGGTATTACCGATCCGGTGGGGAATGCTTTAGCAGTGGATGCCACCGATAATTGGACTAGCGACTTTACTGCCCCTATTGTTGCAAAGATTAACCTGAGTGGGGTAACGGTTCCAGGGGGAACGACTTATACATTTAGCGTCACTTACACGGACGATACTGCGATCGCCTCAGGAACGCTGGATAGCAATGACATTACGGTTACGGGGCCGGGTGGTTTCAGCACTTCGGCAACGCTGGTAAGCGTTTCGCCTGCTGGTAATGGTACGCCTCTGACTGCTACCTATGAATTTGTTCCTCCTGGTGGGAGTTGGGAGATCGCTGATAACGGTAGTTACACGGTGTATTTGCAAGGCAACCAGGTAAGCGATACAGCGGGGAATGTAGCGCCAGCAGGGAGTTTAGGAACGTTTTTAGTGGGTATTACACCCACGCCAGCGCCAACACCAATTCCCACACCTGCGCCAACACCAATTCCCACACCTGCGCCAACGCCAATTCCTACGCCAGCGCCAACACCAGTTCCTACGCCAGCGCCAACGCCAGTTCCTACGCCAGCGCCAACGCCAATTCCTACGCCAGCGCCAACGCCAATTCCTACGCCAGCGCCAACGCCAATTCCTACGCCAGCGCCAACACCAGTTCCTACGCCAGCGCCAACACCAGTTCCTACGCCAGCGCCAACACCA
>JBLNEP010000109.1:0-4534 GCA_050262755.1 Actinomycetota bacterium
ATTTAAATCGTTTTCAAAAGCAAAAACACCAGCCCCTAAGTTAACTCAAAGCGAATGGATTTTGGTATCTCGTTTCTTTCCAATAACGTAATGCTGCCGATCCTGGATTTTTTCTACGGGATCGTGCCGAGTTATGGTTTAGCGATCGTAGCTCTAACGCTCGTGATTCGCTTTGCTCTTTATCCTCTCAATGCTGGCTCTCTGCGGAATATGCGCCGCATGAAAGTGGCGCAGCCATTGATGAAAGAGCGAATGGAACAAATCCAGAAACTCTACAAAGATAATCCTGCCAAACAGCAGGAGGAAATGAGCAAAGTTTACAAAGAATTTGGCAACCCTCTAGCTGGGTGCTTTCCCCTCCTGTTGCAAATGCCGGTATTGTTTGCCTTATTTGCAACCTTGCGGGGCTCGCCATTTTCTGATGTAAACTACAGCGTCAACGTGCAGATCTTCCCTCAAGATCAAGTTGAGCGCATCCAACCACAAGCCTTTGCCACGCCTCCTCAAAATATTTACTTTGCCGATAGCGCTCACGCTCCAATTATTGGCTTACTGCCAGCGGGAAATAAACTAACAGTCGGTGAAACCTCTCACATTGAATTTCAGACGGCTGAGGGTAAACCCCTCGCAACCTTAGCGTCAGAATCTAGTAATCAAGACACGATTGTCCCCCGATGGAAGGTGCTCAAAGGGGAAGATCGGGTGCAGATTGATGAACAAGGTAATATCACAGCCTTAGAACCAGGAGAAGCCACGATTCAAGGCACAATTCCTGGTTTAGCTGCTCAAAAAGGATTCCTCTTCATTGAAGCCCTTGGTCGTGTTGGTGCGATCGACCCAGATGGGACGCTACACTGGGATATTCTGATCATGGTCATTGCCTTTGGGATTAGCTTGTACATCAACCAACAGCTCTCCGGTCAAGGACAACAAGGTGCTAATGCCAATCCTCAACAGGATACTGTGAACAAACTCACCCCAGTGATCTTTTCAGGGATGTTTTTGTTCTTTCCCCTGCCTGCTGGTGTATTGATGTATATGCTGGTTGCAAACATCTTCCAAACGGTCCAGGCATTTATTCTGTCGCGAGAGCCATTGCCAGAAAACCTCCAAAAAATCGTGGATGAGGCAGAGGCAAAAGTCAAGAAAGAGAAGGGAGAAAATGCAATTCCCTTTGAACCGGGTCGTTCTAAGAAAAAGGCTTAAGGCTCGTTATGGAGGAGCATCAAATACAACGAGGACAGCAATGGTTAGAAGAACTGCTGAGGTTAGCGCAGATTCCCTCAGTTGTTACTCCTAACCCCACCCCAGAGTGTAACTGGTTGACGATTGAGGAGAGCAACCTCACACCTGAGCAGATTGAAATTCTCATCGGCCCTGATGGTACGGTCATCGATGCCATTCAGTATCTCTGCAATACGATTCTGCATATTACTGACGACCATGAGGAACAGTCTGCTTATACAGTTGAACTAAATGGGTATCGAGTCCGCCGCCTAGAGGAACTGCGCTCAATGGCAGAAGACGCAGCCGAACAAGTGCGAATGACAGGGGAGGAGTATGAACTAACCTCTTTATCTTCCGCAGAACGCCGTCAAGTTCATAGCATTTTGAGCGAATGTGACGATATAGAAACTTACAGTCGAGGTCAAGAGCCAGACCGTCGCTTAGTAGTGCGGCTGCGCTAAGCCAAAGGAAAAAGGAAAAGGAAAAAGTACCAATTGACTGGTTGCTTTTGACCTTGACCTTTTGCCTTCAGAATCAGAGGAGGGCGAAGCATTATGATGGAGGCCATACATATTCCTCAACTGCTCAAAACAGCAGAGCAGACAGAGGTGATTGAATTTGAAGAGTCGCTGCCTGGTTTAGAAACTCTGACACCAGTCCGAGGCAGATTACAAGTAACACACCAAGGTACTTACCTGGAAGTGAAGGCAAAAGCAGAGACGATTGTAACTCTTACTTGTCATCGCTGCCTCAAACAATATAACCACCGTTTGGTCCTCAATACTTCTGAATTGATTTGGTTAGATCAAGGTGCCAATCAAGGGGAGCCAAAAGCAGCAGAAATTGAAGTTGACTTAGAAGACTTAGTGGAAAGTTTGCCTCCGCAAGGTTATTTTCAACCAGGAGAGTGGCTCTACGAGCAGATGTGCTTGGAAATGCCACCGAAGCAGTTATGCGATCCTCAATGCCAAGGCATTCAGATTGAAGAGCCCGCGTTGTCAGAACCGATCTCCGATCGTCGATGGGCTTCTCTGGAAGCATTGAAAAAGCAATTGCCTGGATAGTTCATTATTCAGGAGCGTTGGTAGGAGGTCATGAGGTAAAAGGGAAGAATGAAGAAGTAGAAAATTAGAGTGAAAATGAGTAACTTTTGCCTTCAAACTTCCCTAAAAAGCCATGAGTCTTATCAATTCTTAATTCCCCATTAGCAATATCCCATGCCCAGTTTTAGTGATGAATTTGAACTGCTGCTGCGATCGCGCTATCCCTTAATCTATATTCCCACCAGGGAAGAAGAGCGAGTGGAAGCAACGATCGCACATTCTGCCAAAAATCAGGGCAATCGAGCTGTTTATATCTGGGATTTCGTGGATGGCTACCAAGGCAACCCCAACGATGCTGGCTTTGGCAAACGGAATCCCTTGCAAGCGTTGGAATTTGTGGAAAAGTTACCTGCCACAGCTCCAGGAGTCTTTATTTTGCGAGACTTCCACCGCTTTTTAGAAGATATTTCGATTTCGCGCAAGCTCCGGAATCTGGCGAAGCTGCTCAAATCTCAGCCTAAGAATATTGCGATCGTTGCCCCTCAGATTGCCATCCCGGAAGATCTCAGCGAAGTTCTGACGGTGTTAGAGTTTCCCTTGCCAACGGCGACGGAAATTAAGGTAGAGGTGGAACGCCTATTATCAGCAACTGGGCAAGTCATAGAAGGGCGTTTGCTAGATGAAATGGTGCGCTCTTGTCAAGGGCTTTCCCTCGAGAGAATTCGGCGAGTGCTCGCTCGGGCGATCGCCACTCACGGCAAAGTACAACAAGATGATGTAGAGCTAATTTTAGAAGAAAAGCGCCAAACCATTCGCCAAACCCAAATTCTAGATTTTTACCCCACCCACGAAAATATTTCTGATATCGGCGGTTTAGATAATCTCAAAGAATGGCTGCTGCGTCGGGGGGGTGCTTTTTCAGAACGAGCGAGACAATATGGTTTGCCCCATCCTCGCGGATTGCTGTTAGTGGGCATTCAAGGAACCGGTAAATCATTGACTGCAAAAGCGATCGCTCACCACTGGCATTTACCGCTTCTCCGTCTCGATGTAGGTCGTTTGTTTGCTGGATTAGTGGGAGAATCTGAATCCCGGACTCGGCAAATGATTCAACTGGCAGAAGCACTCGCTCCCTGTGTTTTGTGGATTGACGAAATTGATAAAGCTTTTGCTGGGGTTGACGGGAAAGGAGATGCGGGAACAACGAGTCGCGTCTTCGGTACCTTTATTACTTGGTTAGCTGAAAAAACTTCTCCTGTCTTTGTCGTTTCTACAGCGAACAATATCCAGTCTTTACCGCCAGAAATGTTGCGAAAAGGGCGATTTGACGACATCTTTTTTGTCGGGTTGCCGAACCAGGAAGAGCGACGAGCCATTTTTGAAGTACATTTAACTCGGCTACGTCCCCAGAGCCTCAAAAACTACGAGATAGACCGCTTGGCTTATGAAACCCCTGATTTTTCTGGGGCGGAAATCGAGCAAACTTTGATTGAAGCTATGCACATTGGCTTTAGCCAAAACCGAGATTTCACAACCGATGATATTCTAGAAGCGGCTAGCCAGATCGTACCGTTGGCTCGGACAGCACAAGAGCAGATCCAGTTCCTTCAAAATTGGGCAGCGGCTGGAAAAGCACGTTTAGCGTCGAGACAGGGCAGTTTGAATCGCCGGATTCAAGGATGAGTTTGAGGTTTGCTCGTGGCTCATAGCTTTGGCACAATTAGTAATTAACCATTGCTCATGACCAATTCTCAATTACCAATTTCCGTTCTATGTTTTATGAGATATTCAAGTTTATCGTGGGTTTTTTCTTGGCTATTCTGTTGCTAGCTGGTGCTAGTGTGGCTGCGGCTCTCTACTTTGCTGCGACACTTACGGCTCCCCCAGAAAAACCTACCTTCCCAAACGATCGCTCAGCATCGCAAACGGCGAGCACGAAAGTGAAGTCTGCATCTACCACTGATGCAAGCTCAACGCCGAGCCCTAGTCCTAGTCCTGAAAAATTAGCACCGGGAACCTACCAAGCGATCGTCACTCAGCCAATTGGTTTAATTCTACGGGACAGTCCCAACCGAGATAGCAACCGTATTGGGGGTCTTGCTTATAAAGAAAAAGTGGTGGTTTTAGAAGATACCCCAGATAAAGAATGGCAACGGGTGCGCTCACAAGATGGCGATCGCCGGGAAGGATGGGTGAAGGGAGGTAATACTGAGCGTGTTGAGGGTGAACAGTAATTCAGCACGGGAGGGAATTGTCCAGTCTCT
>JBLNEP010000110.1:0-81588 GCA_050262755.1 Actinomycetota bacterium
GGCAAGCAAGAACAAACGAAGTTGCGATCGCCAAAGGCGTTGTCAATCCGCGCGACACTCGGCCAAAATTTGTGTTCCTTGGTCCAAGGGGCAGGATAAGCCGCTTGTTCGCGAGTATAAGGGTGATTCCACTCAGAAACAAGCAGAGAAGCTGCGGGATGAGGTGCATTTTTGAGCAGGTTATTGTGGGCATCCATTTTACCTGTTTCTATGGCCTCAATTTCCTGGCGAATTGCTATCATCGCCTCGCAAAAGCGGTCGAGTTCTTCCTTCGATTCGCTTTCGGTTGGTTCCACCATCAGAGTACCTGCCACCGGCCAAGAAACAGTCGGCGCATGGAACCCATAGTCCATGAGACGCTTTGCAATGTCTTCGACTTCAATCCCAGCGGATTTTTTGAGGGGTCGCAAATCTAAAATACACTCATGGGCAACAAAACCACTTTGCCCTTGATACAAAACTGGATAGTAGGAATTAAGGCGCTTGGCGATATAATTTGCATTGAGAATCGCTACTTTTGTCGCCTCCGTTAACCCCTCGCTTCCCATCATCCGAATATACATCCAAGAAATCACCAGGATGCTTGCACTTCCCCAAGGGGCGGCGGAGACATAACCAATCGAATCAGCATTGTTCAGTTCAGAGGGAGGGTTGGTTGCAGGTAGGAATGGTACTAAATGAGCTTTAACACCAATTGGCCCCATTCCCGGTCCGCCCCCTCCATGAGGAATGCAAAAAGTTTTGTGCAAATTTAAGTGGCAAACATCAGCCCCAAAATCTCCCGGACGGCACAACCCTACTTGGGCATTCATATTCGCGCCATCCATATAAACCTGGCCACCATTTGCATGAACAATCTCGCAGATTTCTTTAATTTTTTCCTCAAAAACGCCATGAGTGGACGGATAAGTGACCATCAAAGCAGCCAGTTCTTTACGATATTTTTCCGCTTGGCGCTGCAAATCTTCTAAGTCTATATTTCCTTGAGAGTCACAGGCAATGGCAACCACTTTCATTCCTGCCATGACAGCGCTGGCGGGGTTGGTTCCGTGGGCAGACTGAGGAATTAAACAAACATTGCGATGGCTTTCTCCCCGATGTTCGTGGTATTGACGAATTACTAATAATCCCGCATATTCCCCTTGAGAACCCGCATTTGGTTGCAGAGAAATCCCGGCAAATCCGGTAATTTCAGCTAACCAAGTTTCTAGTTGCTGAAAAAGCACTTGATAACCGCGAGTTTGCGACGGGGGGGCAAAGGGATGAAGTTTAGCAAACTCAGGCCAAGTGACTGGCATCATTTCCGCCGTTGCATTCAGCTTCATCGTACAAGAACCCAAAGGAATCATCGAAGTTGTTAGCGATAAATCCTTCGTTTCTAAGCGATGCAAATAACGCAGTAATTCTGTTTCTGAATGATAGCGGTTAAAGACGGGATGAGTCAAATAAGAGCTAGTCCGGGCAAATTGAGTTAAGGAGGGAACGGATAAGTTTTGAGTGCTGATAGAATCGTTCGCTTCAGTCAATAACTCATTGGTTAAATTAGTGAAATCGGTTGTTCCTGAAAAAATTTGCCAGAGGTGTTTTACCTCTTCCATTGTCGTAGTTTCATCTAAGCTAATCCCGACTGTTTTGCTATCTATCGTCCGCAGATTAATTTGATGAGTTTCAGCAGCTTTCAAAATTTCCTCAAGGGATTTTTTACCTAATTCAACTCGGACGGTATCAAAGAAAGGTGCTGCCCCAATTTTGTACCCCAATCGCTGCAATCCGGCTGCTAGCATGATGGTTAAGGAGTGAACTTTCTCGGCAATGCGTTTAACTCCCTCGGGTCCGTGATAAACTGCATACATACTAGCAATGACAGCTAGCAAAACTTGAGCCGTACAAATATTACTGGTGGCTTTTTCACGACGGATATGTTGTTCGCGAGTTTGCAACGCTAAGCGCAAAGCTGATTGACCATTCGCATCTTTAGAAATACCAACAATTCGCCCTGGAACTTGTCGTTTAAACTCTTCTTTCGTGGCGAAATAGGCAGCGTGGGGCCCGCCAAATCCTAGGGGCACTCCAAATCGTTGAGTGCTACCAACCGCAATATCTGCCCCAAATTCACCAGGGGGTTTAAGCAAACAAAGGCTTAAAATATCGGCCGCTACGGTGACTAAAGCACCAGTTGCATGAGCTTGTTCAATAAAATTACTGTAGTCATAAATAGCGCCATCTGTTGCTGGATATTGCAGCAGAGCGCCAAAAATTGGCTGTTCAAACGTAAAGGTTTGATGGTTTCCTAACAGAATCTCAATTCCTAGGGGTTTTGCCCGTGTTTTTAGCACAGCAATGGTTTGGGGATGACAATCCTGAGCAACAAAAAAAGCTTTAGCTTTATTTTTAGCAAGGCTGTAACTGAGGGTCATTGCTTCCGCCGCGGCTGTGCCTTCATCGAGGAGGGAAGCATTGGCAATTTCTAGTCCGGTGAGGTCAATAATTAGGGTCTGAAAATTGAGGAGTGCTTCTAATCGACCTTGAGCAATTTCTGCTTGATAGGGAGTGTAAGCAGTGTACCAGCCGGGGTTTTCTAAGATGTTACGCTGGATGACTGGCGGGGTGATGCAGTCATAGTAACCCATGCCGATGAAGGAGCGAAATATCTGATTTTTTGAGGCAATTTCTTTGAGTTGGGCGATCGCAGCGGCTTCGGTTTGCGGGGTCGGTAACTGTAGGGGTTGCGTCAGACGGATCGCCTGCGGTACCGTTTGATCGATGAGGCAATCTAGGCTGGAAATGCCTAATACTCCAAGCATTTGCTGGACTTCATCAGGGGTTGGGCCAATGTGCCTGTGGATAAAGGCATCGGTGGGAGTCAGGGTTTGCTGCTGAGTAGACTCAAGTTGAGCGCTGTTAGGTGTCAAGGGTGATTCTCCAGAACTGTCTTTCAGATTAATTTGTAACATTTTGCAACGATTTTGACAGGGTTGTCTGTCGCAGCGATTTTGGTTGGGGAAGGTGTGTTAAGCGCAGATGAACCCGGATGAAGGCGGATGGAAAGGGAGCGATCGTTGGATCGAGCGTTTAATCATTGGATTCACGTTCCCTATTTTCCCCTTTCCCCTTTCTCTATTTTCCAATCAAGTCCCCCTGCCACAGGCAGGGCCGATCTACTGAAAAAAGGAAAAAAGACCAGGGATCTCATGGGCAACACGGCGAATGGCTTGAGTAATAGCCGGTGTAGCCGCTCATGGTTCCCATAATCACCAGGAGCAATACGACCCAAAGGGGATAGTTGGGTTTAGAGCGGAAGTTTTGAATCTGTTGAAGGTGTGCCATGAGGTTCATGCTTGAAAAGATGGAGAGAGCAACTTCTCCATTTTCTATTTTCTACACTCGCTCGCTCAGCCCTGCTTAGGCTCAGGCAGGGCTGATCTAGTGCGGTTCATGTCAACACCAAGGGCGCTGACGCCATAATCTCCCCAGGAGAGCAAATAGGCTCAAGAGCTGTTGAACTCGTTGTAGTTGGAATTCCAGTCGCTGGTATCGTTCTCGGAGTTTATCGACGTTTCCCTGCTGGTGCGAAAAACAATGAGGCGCTCTACTGAGGACGCGATCGCTACAGCGTTCGAGCGAGAGGAGAGTATTTTCAACCTGCAACAACACCCGCCTGATGCGCCAGAGTTTCCAGGCGATGTAGAAACACAATCCAGAGAGCAGGACATTGATCGAAACAACAGCTACCAGCATTGCTCACCCCCTTACTCAATCAAGACTCCCAGTATGGGTTCCCATGCTAGGAGCTTTTATTTATATTTCATTGTGTTGTCAGAAGGGTTCTCAAGGCTTGTACCCTCCGTTAGTTTTTAGTCAGCCAGACTCGATCTCAGAGCAGCTACAAGCTAAAACCTGAATTGATTTGACTTTGCGATGCCAGGAGGCGGACTTGAACCGCCGACACGAGGATTTTCAGTCCTCTGCTCTACCGACTGAGCTATCCCGGCTTTTTTTTGGCGCTTAACTATCCTAGCAAACTCACCCAATTTTTCGCAAGCATTTTTTAAAAAAAATTTGCTGCTTGGGTTCTGAACGTTTAAGCGCTTGGTGTCGTGGTATAAAACAGACGGGCGCTTAATCGCCAGTTAAGGATTATATCACAAGTCATGGGAGTGGACGAGGCTATTTTGCCAATCAATCCGCCCCAGCCAAGGAGTAAGGATGGAATGGCTGAGCAACAAAAGCACAATCAACTGAGGGAGCTGCTTCCTCTGACAATCATTTGGCTGTTGGGAACCCTGAACGATCGCCTCTGGTTTCTCCTAGACCGCTCAGTTCCCGCTTGGGATCAGGCACAGTACCTAAGCGAATCTCTGAATTATTGGCAAGCTCTGCAACATCCCCAGTGGTTTTCTGGGGAATGGTGGACAAACTTGTGGATGCTTTCTGCCAAAATGCCACCCTTGGTCTACATCTTAACAGTTCCTTTCCTCAACCTATTTGGCCTGGGTCTGAAACAGACAACCCTCGTTTACACCTTGTTTAGTGCGGTTCTCCTCGCTTCCGTCTATGGATTAGGTAAGCAACTCTTTAACCACCGAGTTGGTTTGTGGGCGGCGGCTTTTTGTTTGCTGTTGCCGGGACTGTATCGAGTCCGCCTGCAATTCTTACTCGACTATCCCCTCACGGCGGCTGTTACGGGCAGTTTCTATTGCCTAACGATGTGGAAGGTGGCGGTAGCAAGCAAAAGGCAAAAGCAGAGCTCGCCTTCATCTTTCCTGTGGGCGATCGCTTTTGGAGTGTCCTTGGGATTAGCCATTCTGGTGAAGCATACGGCCGTAATGTTTCTGTTTGCCCCCTGTTTGTGGCTAGCTGTGGAGGCACTCCGCCAAAAAGCCTGGGGTAAAGTCGCTCAGTTAGTTGGCAGTTTAGGCGTATCAGCAATGGTGTTTGGCTTTTGGGCCAGTACCAATTGGCTGCTAATTCTCACCTCTGCTAAACGGGCCACCGTAGATTCTGCGATCGCAGAAGGAGATCCGTCCCTTAATACCCTAGATGCTTGGACTTATTACTGGCAGGAATTACCGGAACAAGTTTCCTGGCCTCTACTATTGATTCCCTTAGTTGGGTTCATTTTTTATCTAGCCAAATTTTTCAAAGCTAAAGACTACAAGCGCCTAGAAAGTGGTCATCAGTTTCCTCTGAATTCCCTCACTTGGTTAGCAATTTTTTGGGTAGGAGCTTATCTCATTAACTCCCTTAATCTTAATAAAGATGACCGCTATGTCTTGCCCTATTTACCAGTGTTAGTAATTTTTTTGACTTACTGCTTGACGCTTTGGCCTCGGCGATGGGAACAGCAAATTCGGTGGGGAACTCTCAGCCTCGCTATTTTGTTAGCCTGTTTAAATATCTGGCCGGTGGGCGGAGTTCTAGGAAATCGTTTGGCACAAATTCTCACTCCGGGCAACTCTAGCCAGCCTTATTTAGGTAAAGAGTGGCCTCACCAAGCAGTGATTGCAGAAACGATCGCAACAGAGCCTTATTTGCGCTCAACTTTAGGCGTTTTACCGTCAACCGCAGAAATTAATCAGCATAATTTAAACTATTATGGCGCTTTGAAAAATTTCCAAGTTTACGGGCGTCAAGTCGGGACAGATTTAGCTGAAGTTCCGCAAGATGTGCAAGCTTTATCTTGGTTTTTAACAAAAACAGGTTTTCAAGGGTCCATTCGCAGAGAACAAGCACAAACAGCGATTGTCAAAACGATTGAGCATAGCGGGGAGTTTCAGCTTCAAAAAAACTGGTTCTTGCCAGATGGATCGAGCTTAAACCTTTACCATCGGCAGTTACCACTTGTTGAGGTTCAGCCCTTAATGGAGGTGCGATCAAAAGTACAGCTCGATCGTGTGATTCTGCCAGAAAAATACCCAGCAGGAGTACCGTTACCTGTAACTTACGAATGGTCTGGTCCTTGGCAGCAATTACAATTTGGTTTGGTTTTATTAACATGGCGACGACAGGAAGTCGCAGGGGTAACGCCTATTTTACCAGAGAGTAAGGTGAATCAAACATCCCGATGGTTGCACGATCACGGCATTGGTATGGGAGCTTTACATCCGGGTCCTTTGCAGGCGGAACAATTTGTAGTTGGGTTGCGAGTTTCTGAACGAATGGCGATGCTTCCTCCTGCGGATGTTGTGGCAGGAACTTATCGATTAGAAGCAACTTATCTGAATCGAAAAACTGGGGAAAGTTATCCAATTCAAGTGCCACCTGTGAACATCCAAATTGAGCCTGTTAGTTCAAAAAACTATCAATCCAATCAGTTATCAACCCACGCTGCTATACCTGAGGTAGATTTGGTGACTCAATTGCGGGAAATGGCTCATGCTTTACCCCAAGGAATCAAAGGATTAGAACCTGTCTTTAATGAAATTGGTCGGATTAATCAATACGATCCAATTCAAGATTATACAGTTCAAGCTGAACAAGCTTTAGACTATCGCTTACAGCAAGAACCGAATAATTTAGAGTGGGCTTATGCCTTGGCATTTTCTCGGGTTTTGCAGCAAAAAACTAAGGCTGCGATCGCGGCATTAGAGCGAGTTGTCCAATTAGACGCTCAAAATCCCTACGCTCATGCTTACCTCGCTTTTGTTTACCTCTACACTCGGCATCCACAAGCAGCTCAAGCTGCTTTAAAACCTGCTTTGGCTCTCAACCCAAATTTACCAGAACTTCAGGTGCTCAATGGTGTCGCGGCACTGATGCAGGGTAATCTCGTGCAAGCATGGCACGATTTACCAGCCATTAAAAAATTGCCCCTTTAATCAGGAGCAGCCAATGCCACGAGCGGACAAAATAGAAGTAATTAGAGACCAACCTACTTTGCTAAGGAATGGTGCTAAAACTAACTCACTCGCTCAGATCAGTCTTGCTCATGGGCAAGCTTTTTCTGGAGTTTTTTCCGCAGCAACCCAGCCACCATTAAGGTAGTACCTGCAAGGGTCGTTGGTTCTGGAACTGATTCGACTCTCGCCCCGGCTGGGGCTAAATATTTCTCTACATCCTTGAACGAGTAATTCTGTTCTTTGGCTACTAAATTCAGAGAATCTTTGTTAGCAAGATTCATCTCAAACGCTTGTACCTTGGAAGCCTCCATCACAGAAATAAGCGTACAAAGTGAAGTAGTTACTGCGATAGATAATCCCCAGTGTTTGGCTACTCTCTTTACAAATTGATTGCTACAACTTCCTGCCATTTTTGTCTCCTAGAGTTAATGAGGGTTAGGAGTATCGTCACCTGTGTAGGTGGGTCAGGTAAATTTTCGATAAACAGAAAAAAACCTTCCCCTCACAGGCTAGATGCCTGTGCTAAAATTTCAAACCACTATCAGTAGGCTTTTTCTTTGTAACCAGGAATACAATGCGTCAAGGCTATTGGTCAAAAGAGAATGTATATTATTAGTTTGCTTAGTATACGATTCTCGCTTTTGTAGTTCAGTTTAACGTTTGATTCTGAGTCTCTGCAAGTAGGTCAAGTATCTTTTTACTGAATCTTTACAAAAACAATTAAATATGTAATTACTATAATCAACCCTTGTGCTAAAAGCTACTATGCCAAATCAACTAAAAATTGTCTCTCTAATTCCCAGTGCCACTGAAATGCTGGCAGTCTTGGGATTGCAAAATTCAATAGTGGGTCGCTCCCATGAATGTGACTATCCGCCAGAAATCAAAAATTTACCTGTTTGTACTCAACCCAAATTTAATCCTGAAGGCACAAGTCGCGAAATTCACGAGCGTGTGACCGAATGGTTGGAAAATACTCTCAGCATTTACCGAGTAGAAATTGAAGCGATCGAGCAGTTGCAGCCGACTCACATTCTGACTCAAGCTCAGTGTGAAGTCTGTGCCTGTTCTTTGGCAGAAGTTCAACAAGCCACCAGCAAACTCATCAATAGTCAACCTCAGATTATTTCTTTGCAGCCTAATTTATTAGCAGAAGTTTGGGCTGATATTCAGCGAGTCGCGGAGGCGTTAGGAGTGGAGAGCGAGTCAAGCATTGCCCAATTAACCTCTCGGATGGAGGCGGTCACGTCTCAACTGTCTACCCTGACCCTGGAAGCGGAAAAAATTCCCACCATTGCTTGCATTGAGTGGATCGATCCGTTAATGGCTGCGGGTAATTGGATTCCTGAATTAGTGACAATGGCAGGCGGGAAGTCACACTTTGGGAAAGCCGGTCAACATTCCCCTTGGCTGAAATGGCAATCCCTGGTTGCAGCGAATCCAGATCTGATTATTTTCATGCCTTGTGGCTTTGATTTAAACCGCACTCGTCAAGAAGTCAAGTCAATGGAAAAATATACAGAATGGCAAGATTTGCAAGCAGTTAGGAATGGAAAAGTTTACATCACTGATGGAAATTCTTACTTCAATCGTCCTGGTCCACGACTGGTAGATTCTTTAGAAATTTTAGCCGAAATTATTCATCCTGAAGTTTTCAACTTTGGCTATGAGAATCAGGGATGGGAACGGCTATAATTCTGCAAACTCCTGAGCTTAACTTGGCTGCGTCGGAGTTCTCGGAAGATCGATGATGAATTCTGTACCCTGTCCCAGAGCTGAAACACAATTGAGTTTACCTCCATGTTTTTCAACGATAATTTGATAGCTGACAAATAAACCTAAACCGGTGCCATAACCCACTGGTTTTGTCGTAAAAAAGGGATCGAAAATTTTAAGTATGATCTCCTCTGAGATCCCACAACCATTATCTGCAATGGAAATTCTCACCCAGTCAGCATTAATGACTTGAGTGCAAATACGAAGGGTACAAGAGGGGTCAACTAGCTCTGCTGCTGGATTCTTTTTAACTTCTAAGGCATCAATTGCATTACTGATGATACTGAATAAGACTTGATTAAGTTCGCCAGCATAACAGTTGATTTTCGGTAATTTACCATAGTCTTGAATCAGTTCAATTCCTCCAGCATTAATCCGGTTTTGTAAAATCAGCAGCGTCGATTCAATACCCTCATGGATATCTACTGGTTTGAGTTCGGCTTCATCGAGGTGCGAGAATTTTCTTAAACTCAGGACAATGTTGCGAATCCGTTCCGCTCCCATCTTCATCGAATTCAATGTTTTGACTAAATCTTGTTCGATAAAATCAAAGTCAATTTCACGTTCAAATCCCTGAATGTCAGAGGGGACTTCGGGGAAAGACTGCTTATACAAAGTTAAAAGTTTTAGCAAATCCTTAACATATTGACTTGTATAGGGCAAATTGCCATAGATAAAATTAATCGGGTTATTAATTTCGTGAGCGACTCCTCCAACCATTTGTCCTAAACTCGACATTTTTTCACTGTGAATCAGTTGAGCTTGGGTACGCTGAAGTTCATCAAGGGTTGTAGACAAGCGCAGGTTTTTTTCATGAAGTTCTTCATTCGCTGCATTTAATGCTTGGGTTCTCTCTTCTACTTTCTTCTCTAAGTTTGCGTAAAGAATTGCATTTTCTAAGGAAATTGCTGCTTGAGAAGAGAGGAGTTTCAAGATTTGGAGCCTTTGAGGAGTAAATACCCCAGCTATTAACTGATTTTCTAAGTATAAGACCCCGATCAATTTTGCCCGATTAATAATAGGAATACATAAAAGTGATTTTACTTTTTTAGCAACGATGTAGGGATCGAGGGCAAATAGGTGATCTTGGACAGCATCATTTAAAACTACGTCAGCATGGGTATGTTCTACATAACTAATAACTGTTAAAGGTAATTGTTTGCATTCCAAAACAGGAATCGATTGATGGACAGTAACTTCTTGATCCCCTGCTAAGGAAACAGCTTCTATCATGAGGCTTTTCTCTCTTACTAAGAGCAAAAAACCCGTTTGCGCCCCAGCATTTTCAATCAGCGTTTTCATCAGAGAGGCTAGTAATTGATCCAGCACAATTTCACTAGAAATGGCTTGCGCTGCTTTCATAACGGTTGCTAAATCTAAAACGGATGTCGTCTCAGAAGTGGTTGAGGTTAAAGTTCCGTTTGTGAAACTGGGGATAGTATCGCCTGCGCTCAAGGTAGGGGTTGGACGGTTGAGGATAGAGCTGAGGCGTTGGGGATAACGTTTTTCTAAGTCTTCAATTTTAGCTTTTGCTCCCCAGCGAGCATAACCGTAATAAGCATCAATTAAATAAGCTTGAGCAATGGTTGCTTTTCCCCAGTTCAGGTAAAATTTAGCAGCCAGTTCATTAGCCAGTGCTTCTTCTTGCAGATATTGATACTTTTTAGCGATTTTGATTGCACGATCGTAGTTATCCATCGCCTTTAAATTTTGCCCCTGAATTCGATGCCATTCTGCCTCTACTAAATAATACTTATGAGAGAAATTCATGGGAGCGTGTTGCGCCCATTTTTTCAATTTTTCCTGATGAGCAGCTACGCGAGTGCGAATTGACTCTTGCTCAGAATCAGAACACTCTGAATACACCGCTAGATGCGCCAAAGCATCATAAAAATGAAAGATAACGACTGGTAAAGTTGCCGTCACTCCATCTAAAAATTCTTCTGCTAATATCGCATTTTTAACTGCTTCCTGAAACTCACCAAACAGATAGCAAAGAATTAATTTATGTAAATACAAGTTATGCAGTGCTAGTCGCTCATTTGCTTCCCGATGAAGCGACAGCATTTGCTCTTCATTATAGACTTCCCCCAGTAAATAGCAGGGATTTTTACAGCAACCTAGCAAATTTAAGACCGCTTGGCGAGCGATGTCGTGCCAATGTAAAGCAGCTTCCTGCCTAATTTGTACAAGAGCGTTGCTGTAGCTAGCCATTTCCTGCGCCAGTCCCGCTAATTCCTGACCCATGAAATAGGAATGATAACTTTGATATAAAGCACAATAAGCAGCAAATTCTAAATCTCCCGTCTCCAAGCCACTTTCATAACCTGCTCGCAAAATTGGTAGAGTTTCTTTAACATGATCTTTCCAGTGGATAATGTGGGCCGCTACCCCTGTAAATGCCTTGGCTTTGAGCCAGTTCGCATTAAACTGTTCCACCAGATTTAAAGCTAATTTTCCAAATTGGTAGCCAGCATCTAAATCTTGAACGGCTCCGCATAGAATCACACCATAACAAACATAAGCGAAGGCAGATAGAGGCGCATTCCCCCATTGAATTGATAGATTAACTTGTGATAATACATTCAGGACAAAGAGTCCGGGTTCAGCTTGATAAGCCGGAGCAGAAATGCTCGATAAAATTCGCAGTGTTGCTTGTTTTTGGGGATCAGTCATGAGTGGCCACTGCTTTAATTGCTCCATACTTTTGCCGCTTAAAGCAGCCGCTGTTTCAGACAGTGCTTGCTGAATATCCAAGGGTGCAGGAGACTCCGGTAAATTTACTTCCAAAAGCTTTAACACTTGCAGCCCAATTTTGACAGCTTCAAGTAACTTTGCCTGAGCAATACAGGCGAGGATTTTAACTTCGTAAATTTTGACTTGATCTAGTAACGTTGTAGCTTGTTGCAGCACCAGAGTGGCGAATTGCTCCATCTGTTCAAAATCAGTGCTGAGATAAGCGGCTTCCGCTGCTGATTCATACAAAGCCAAACTCAATTGGTAATCTCTTTGCCAACTATTAGCAGCTAGTAGTCCACATCCTACTGTAAAATACCCTTTAGCAGCGCTATAAGCAGTTGACGCTTTAGCTTTATATCCAGCTAATAAATTTAACTGTGCTAACTCGTCCCGTTGTTCTTGGGAAGCGATGAGACTTTCCCCATAATTCAACTGGTTAACGATCTCAAAAATCTTTTCCTCCCGTTCTGCTTCTGGAGTATTCTTTAAAAGTAACTGCCCGATTTGCAAGTGAGTTGCTTGTTTCTGGCTTTCGGGAATTAAAGAATAGGCAGCTTGCTGGACCCGATCGTGGAGAAATCGATAAGTCACAGGTACATTCTCAGATTCAACCTCCTCGACTGCTTGAGAACCTTGAAAAAATTTATAAATTTCGCTTTGTGGTAAAACCAGGCGCTCTTGTAAAGCTCGCCATAATTCAGTGGCCGTTTCTGCCTGGGACTTTTCTCGGACAATTGCCAAGGTAGTGAGGTCAAATTGGTTGCCGATGCAAGCTGCTAGTTTGAGGACAGCTTGAGTTGATTTTGGCAATTTTTGCAATTGTCCTGCCATAAACTCTACCACATCGTCGGTGACAGATAACGCTCGCACTTTTGAGAGGTCGCACTGCCAGCAGTTCCCCTCAAAGTTAAACGTAATTAGACCGTCTTGATAGAGAAAATTTAAAAATTGGTTGGCAAAAAATGGGTTGCCTTTTGTTTTTTGGTAAACCCATTGAGTCAAGGGAGTTGCTAATTCGGCTGAGCAACTGAGGGTATCCGCAATCAAATGATTAAGGGCAGACTCAGAAAGGGGAGTGAGGGTAATACTTTGCAATTTTGCCCGAGTTTTTCTGAGTTCTTCTAAGGTTAATAGTAAGGGATGACCGGGATAAACTTCGTTATCTCGGTAGGCTCCGAGCAGCAGTAGGTAGCCAGTTTCTGTTTCGCTGCCTAAAACTTGCATCAATTTTAAAGAGGCCGAGTCAGCCCACTGCAAATCATCCAGAAAAATGACAAGGGGATGCTCGGCAGTTGCAAATACCCGAATAAATTTGCTAAAGAGCAGGTTAAAGCGATTTTGAGCGGCGCTTCCAGAGAGTTCGGCAACGGGAGGCTGTGAACCCACGATCCATTCTAGTTCGGGAATAACCTCGATAATGATTTGAGCACCTTCTCCCAACGCTGCTAAAATTTTGGCTTTCCATTCTTGGAGTTTGGAATTACTTTCAGCGAGTAATTGCCCCATTAAGTCTCGGAATGCTAGCACAAAAGCGCTGAAGGGAATATTACGCTGAAATTGGTCGAATTTGCCTTTAATAAAGTAACCGCGTTGCCGAACAATGGGTTTGTGAACTTCATTTACCACTGCGGTTTTACCGATCCCGGAAAACCCTGTGACTAACATGATGGCAGTGTCTCCAGAAGCAACTTGCTCAAAGGCAGTTAGTAAGGTTTGTACTTCTACTTCCCGTCCGTAGAGCTTTTCAGGAATGGTGAAGCGGTCGCACAAGTCCCTCGCTCCTAGTTCAAATGCTGCGATGCTGTTTTTTCGCTGCCATTGTTGCCAACAGATTTCTAAGTCATATCTGAGTCCATAGGCACTTTGATAGCGATTTTCAGCGGTTTTTGCCATTAATTTCAGGATAATGGCGTTAACCATTGGGGGAATGGTGGGATTAATAACGATAGGGGGAGTTGGGTTTTTAGCGATGTGACAGTGAACTAATTCTATGGGATCGCTTGCTACGAACGGTAACTGAGCTGTTAGCAATTGGTAGAAGGTGACTCCTAAGGAATAAAAATCGCTCCGGTAGTCAATCCCCCGGTTCATTCTACCAGTTTGTTCAGGAGACATATAAGCCAGTGTCCCCTCTAAAATGTTGGGATTTTGTAGTTCTTGGGTTTCCCTAGGGAGTAGGGAAGCGATACTGAAATCTATCAGCTTAACTTCCCTAGTTTTAGGATTAATCAGAATATTATGAGGCTTAATATCTTTATGAATAATGCAATTTTTGTACAATCCTTCTAGGGTTTGAACAATGGTAATCGCAATTGGGAAAAATTCACTTAACTCCAAAGGACGCCCGGCTGTATATTCAGACAGAGAGATGCCACCAAAGTCTTCCATCACTAAGGCTAAACCATTCCCCCAAGTTTCTAAACTGTAGGGCTTAACGATTCCAGATAGGTCAAGATTTTTGGCGATCGCGTATTGATTTCTAAATGAAACCAGCTCTTTAAATTGAGGATAGTCAGCGTTGAGAATTTTTATGACAACGGGTAGAGAGTCTGCTTGGCGAATCGCCCGATAGACCTGGGATTTGAGGCCAGCATAGATTTGTTGAGTGGTGGTATAATCAGGAAAAGTAATCATTTTGAATTCTTCTAAGATGCTTAAAATTTTATCCTATTAAACAGAGCGGAGACAAAAAACACAACGAAGCAGGGGGAAGTGTTTCAGTCGGCTCAATGAGCGGTGAGGTTCTCGACTCAATTTGCTTCTACAAATTCTGTTGACTTGATGGTTGCTCATCTGCGCCTGAAGATTTAGTTGTCACAATTCTGGCTTGGTTAACAAACTTATTTTTGCTCGATCTATTTTTTCAATAAATACAGGGTCGCTACAACCGTGATTGTGCTAAATTTAATCCGCATTTTAGCTGATTTAACTTGATACAGAAGTGCTGAACTTGCTAGGTTGGGTTGGGGGGCGATCGCACCTAGGGCAGAACCACCTGAGTATCCTACCTGAAAATTCAGTTCATTTAGCAATAAAAATCACTATTATTTTAATTTGTCATCTAACTAAAGATAGAAAACTAGACACGATCGCAGATAACCAGTAAACTAAGCTGGGAATCCCACTCAGCCACAAGTTGAGGAGAAACAACCAAACTCACCCCGCTTCCCGTTTGCCGAAGCCTATCGCCTGCCTACCCTCAGTGGCATCAGATTTGAGCGTCAACCTGACGCCTCAGAGCTGCCTGCGGGAAGCAGAGTCGAACCCAGAGCTAACTTGTCGCTGTGACCGGTTGACTCCCTGTCCCTTGATGGGAAGCAAGCTGAAGAAATGAGGGTGCAGTTCACCTTGCTGAGAACTCTAAAGAAGGAGTTCCGGATCGGCCGGCAACTTAGCGAACCGGTGATGACTCTACCTGTTTCCAGGCGATCGCACGAGCAAGATACTTCAAGTAAAAAATTATGGCGCTGTAAGCATCTACGCTCACCCCTCAACTTCACTCGAACTTTTCAGACCGGTCCGGCGTCTGCACACCAGCAGCCGTAATTGCCTCTCCGCAGGGAATAGCTGCCAAGTCCGACCAATTTTTAGGTAATTCTCACCACCGAGTTTGCTATATTAGTGAGACTTTCAAACTCATCTCAAACAGCTACTCAAATTACCCCCGCTTAAAGGAGGAATGATCCTTGTCTCGCCGCTATCTCTTTACCTCAGAATCCGTTACCGAAGGTCATCCTGATAAAATCTGCGATCAAATTTCAGATACTATCTTAGATGCCCTGCTCTCAGAAGATCCTAAAAGTCGCGTTGCTTGTGAAGTCGTTGTCAATACTGGCTTAGTCTTAATCACCGGAGAAATTACCACTAAAGCTCAAGTAAACTACATTGAATTAGCACGGAAAAAAATTGCTGAAATTGGCTATATCCACGCGGATAACGGCTTTTCTGCCAATAGTTGCTCGGTAATAGTCGCCTTAGACGCCCAATCTCCCGATATTGCCCAAGGTGTTAACAAAGCTCATGAAAGTCGGGAACAAGCCAGCGAAGAGGAATTAGACGCGATCGGAGCCGGCGACCAAGGCTTGATGTTTGGCTTTGCCTGCAACGAAACACCGGAACTGATGCCACTGCCGATTAGTTTATCGCACCGGATCTGCCGCCAACTGGCTACCGTGCGGAAAACAGGTCAGTTGCCTTACCTACGGCCGGACGGCAAAAGCCAAGTGACCGTCATTTATGAAGATGGTAAGCCAGTGGGCATTGATACCATCTTAATTTCTACCCAGCACACCCCGACCATCGACAACATCGAAGATCCAGTCGCTGTCCAAGCCAAAATTAAGGAAGACTTGTGGCAAGTGGTGGTGCAACCAGTGTTTGCTGACATTGCGGTGAAACCCGATGCACAAACTCGCTTACTCATCAACCCCACGGGTAAATTTGTCGTAGGCGGACCCCAAGGGGATTCAGGGTTGACGGGTCGCAAAATTATTGTGGACACTTACGGCGGTTATTCGCGACATGGTGGCGGCGCGTTTTCCGGTAAAGACCCCACGAAGGTAGACCGCAGCGCAGCTTATGCGGCTCGCTATGTTGCGAAGAATATTGTGGCTGCGGGTTTGGCAGATAAGTGCGAAGTGCAGTTAAGTTATGCGATCGGGGTGGCCCGTCCCGTCAGTTTGATGATTGATACATTCGGCACCGGCAAAGTCGATGACGATCGCCTGCTAGAAGCTGTGAAACAGCACTTTGAACTGCGACCGGCCGGAATTATCCAGGCCTTTAACTTACAGCATCTGCCAGCCGATCGCGGTGGTCGCTTCTACCAATATGTCGCCGCTTACGGTCACTTCGGCCGTGGTGACATTGACTTACCTTGGGAACAAACAGATAAAGCTCAACTTTTAAAAGACAGTTTGCTTTCTGCTTCCGTGGGATAACCCCCATCCAATGGTACAACCCCGTCCTACTTTTCCAGTAGGCGGGGTTTTTGCATTCAGAGGCAGGCAAAAATTATAAGATTGGCTTCACAATCGAACTCCGTAACCTCAGCCATGCTAGAAAAGTAGCACCTCCGCTTGATGACTCATACCGTTGATTATGGAAATACGCGGCGTCTGGATCACAACCACTGATAGCAAAGTTTTTACCTCTAAACAGCGCATCGCTGAAACGATGGATTTCCTCGCTGATACAGGGTTTAATGTCATATTTCCTGTGGTTTGGAGTAGGGGTTTTACGTTGTATCCCTCTCGCATCATGCGAGAGCAATTCGGTGTGGAGATTGACCAGCGCTTTCGAGGCCGTGACCCCTTAGCAGAAATAATCGGTGAAGCTCAACGAGTTGGCTTGAAAGTCATCCCTTGGTTTGAATATGGATTTGTAAGTTCCTACAATCAAAATGGGGGTCACTTACTAACCAGAAAACCAGAATGGGCCGCTCGCGACTGCAATGGAAATTTGCTGAGAAAGAATGATTTTGAGTGGATGAATGCTTTAGACCGGGATGTGCAGGATTTCATGTTGAGTTTAATGCTAGAAGTTGCCAGAAATTACCCGGTTGATGGCATTCAGGGAGACGATCATCTCGCTCTTCCCTCTGAAGGGGGGTACGATCAAAAAACTGTTTCTCTCTACCGTTTGGCCTTCAACTGCGATCCACCCCAGAATCCTAAGGACCGCCAGTGGTTACAGTGGCGTGCTGATATTATCACTAATTTTGTGGCTCGTCTTTATCAGGAAGTGAAAGGAATTAATCCTGATTTATGGGTCTCGATGTCACCGAGTCCCTATGAGTGGGGATTGATTGAATATCTCCAAGATACTAAAACTTGGATGGATCGAAAAGTCGTTGATATGATTCACCCACAACTCTACCGTCGCGATTTTAATGAATACAGACAACTCATCGATCGCCTCATAATGCAGCAGTTCACTGCTGAACAGTTACAGCGTCTTTCACCAGCGATTTTATTAGTCAATCGAGGCACCTCTTATCGCATCAGTTCCGATCATTTGTTGCAGGCGATTGCTTACAACCGTTCTCGCGGAATTCAAGGGGAAGTTTTCTTCTTTTATGAAGGGTTGCGAGATGATGGAGATGCTTTGGCGAAAGTGCTAAAAAATGGGCCTTACTCCATGAATTGTTTATGGTAAAGGGTGAATTAACCAAATTTGCTGTTAGATTAGGATTGTTGAATCATTTTAAATTCTTAAAGGCTTCCTCGGCAATCTTGATTCCTCTACTCACCCTGCTAGCATCAATAGGGTTTGAACTGAAATTAAAAATTAAACGGGTGTTTAAGATAACCCCATTTTCCACTAGCTCTCACTCTGGCTAATCCTTGATTAAACGATTCCACCCAGTCAAATTTTGGTGCAATCACAAACTTCCCTGTTGTATGAATATAGCCCCACCTCTCCCCAATTTTAACCCTGGCTAAGCCTCCTGTAAAGTTATCCGCCCCATCAAATTGAGGCTGAATGACAACTTTTCCCGTTCGATCAATATAACCGTACTTCTTGGCAATTCTTACCACAGCTAACTCTTCTTGAAAAGCAGAAGCTGCCTCAAATTGGGGTTTAATGACTAATTTTCCAGTCCGATCGATATAACCATATTTTTGATTTACCTTAACAATAGCGATGCCATTTAAGAAACTATAGGCTTCATCAAAATCTGGCTTGATTGTGACTTTACCACTGGCATCAATATAACCATATTTATTCCCGATTTTTACCTTAGCTAAATCTTCCTGAAAAACCTCAGCGCGGTCAAATTGAGGCGCAATGGTCAATTTTCCTGTTGGATCAACATACCCCCATTTCTCACCTTTTCTAACTCGCATCAGTCTGCCTGTCACAGGATCGGCATGATCGTATTCTGGCTGAGCGACTGGGGTGAGAAGAGCAGGAACTGGAGTAGACATCAATAATTTTCCCTGTCGATCGATGTAACCCCATTTGTTGGCAATGCTGACCCTCGCGATGCCACCCTGAAAAGATTCAGCATAATCAAATTGTGGTTGAATGACCCACTTTCCCATTTTATCGAGGTAGCCAACTTTATCAGCAACCCAAACTCGTGCTAGTCCTTCTAAAAACGCATCACCTCCATCAAGTTGGAGGGGAACAGCGAGATTACCACTGGCATCGATATAGCCATATTTACTGCCTTTGCAGACCAATGCCAATCCTTCAGAAAATCGATCGGCGCTGTCAAATTGTGGGGGAATTGCCATTTGTTTCTCATTATTGAGATAACCCCATTGATTCCCAAGTTTAACCGCTAATAATCCTTCAGAAAGACCAGCTCCTACTCCTTCAAACTGAGGCGGAATCGCAAAGTTTCCTCGCTTATCAAGATAACCATATTTATTTCCAATTCTCACTAATCCCTGTCCTTGCTTAAAGGATTCCACCCCCACACACTGAGGGGGAATTAGTAAGCGACCACTATAATCGCTATAACTCCAACTGCCATTGACCTGGACAGCAGCAATTCCTTCAGAAAAAGCTTCCAAGGCATCAAATTGTGGTGCGATCAAAAATTCAACCGTTAAATAGTTGTGAACCACTAAAGCATCAATGACAGCAGCAAAATAGTCCTTCGCATCACTGCCTTGATACCCTTGGCGCACCACATACCAACCTTCACGCTTTTTATTCAATAAATATTGTTCCGCTAAGTAAGCAGCTAAAATCGCTTTCACCTCTTGTTGGAGGCGCTGGCGGTTGCGGTATTCTTGCAGGAGAAGATTGGCGCGGTCGCGAATTTGATCGGGTTGCGTGGGTGTAACATCAATTAATTGCCCCTGCTGATACTTCCAAATCGCGATCGGTAGGGCAGAATCTAGGGGATTTTGTGAGAAACTATCAAACGAACGCTGACCACTGACTAATTCCCAAGTGCCATCGCGATTAACATCTTGAAGTTGGTAGGCAACCTCGCCCCAAGGGTGTGCGATCGCTAAATATTTTTTTAAATCAGGTTGGTAGTAATAAATCAGAGAGGTAAAGTAATTAGTGTGGTCGCAGACATCCACGATCACCTCTGGTTCCCCATCTTTGTCTAAATCCACCACCACCACACCGGCCGCTCCTTGGTAAGAGGTGAGGGAGGGTTGCAGGGGTAAAATCCCATCATGGACATTAAGTCCCTGTCGCGCAATTCTGAGGCGGAAATTGCTCACTTCAGCGACGACACTCCCAAACGCCGATCGCGAACCGCGAGAAATGGGGTTGCCGACAACGTAAGGTAAGACGGGAGAGATTTGCCACGGTTTGATTAAGGTTTGGCAAATCAACGCAGCTAATTCTCCCCTGGTTGTATTTTGATTGGGTTTCAGTTGCCGGACTTGGGGATAGTTAACCACCATTTGTGCGACGGTTGCCGCTGCGATCGCAGCTACCGCATAATTGGGAATGGTGGCTGCATCATCAAAATATTGCTGCAACACGGGTAAAGGCGCAGCGGGAATGCTATATTGCAAACCACTGGCTAAAGCAGCAATCGCTTGCACCCGTGGAATTGCCTCATTGGGTTTAAAGGTGCGATCGGGATAACCAGACAGAAAACCAGCGCGAGTGGCAAATTGGATCGCTGGGTTCCCCCAATAAGTGGCAGGAACATCTGTAAAAGCGATCGCATTTCGCACTAGCGCAGTCTCTGGAAATACTCTACTTAAAAGGGCGGCAAATTCAACACGACTCACCGGTGCATTCGGCCGAAACGTGCCGTCAGGATAACCATTTAATAGCTGGCGCTGTGCGAGTGCTAAAATGCACACCTTAGCCCAATGATTTTGAATGTCAGAAAAGATCTCCTGGCTGGGCATATATAAAGTTTCCCTCAGATATCTTTTGTTACCATGCACCTTCTAATTTGTTTGTACCACAAAATGGAGATGTGAGAATCTCATTCCAGAAACTCCAGTCAAATCTGGTTCGATGACCTGACCACAATCAGGGAAATTGGGTTAAAAAAGTCAAAAAAACTTCTGAAGTTTAGGCATCATTCAGCGGCCATCCTGTCACCACTATTCTTCGCAATCTCTGCGACTGGTTCAAGAACAAAAGAAAAGGGGAAAAGAGAAATCAATCGATTGTCTCCATTCCCCTTTTCCCCTTAATAAATTTCCTCTAAGCGACGGAACTCCTTTTCAACTTCTGCCCACAGCGCGCGGTTGTGAGGATCGGTACGGAGTGCTTTTTTCAGATAACTTCTGGCTTTTTCCACCTGTCGCTCATTAATTAATTGACGGGCCCAACGCTGATAAGCGATCGCTTGCCACTGCCGCACCTCTGCATCTTGGGGCATACGCTGCGCTAACCCTTCCACCAAAGCGATCGCTCGCGGAAACCTATGATATTTCAATAACTGCTGCAACTGCAAATAAGAATCTCGCTTCAACAGTTGCTCCTGGGTAGACAGGGGCACCTGATATTGAATGCGGGGTTCTTTTCGAGTCACCTTCACTGTTTTTGGTTGAGGCTGCGAAACTGCTTCCGTCGTAGGTTTCGGTGTGGGTGGTTTCACCGCTTCAACTTCTGCCGGTGCTACCCCCAGAAGAAACTTATACGCTTCAGTAATAGCAATAAAAGTATTCTTGGCTCGTTCGTCCCCAGGATTAACATCAGGGTGATACTGCCTTGCCAAACGCCGATAAGAAGCCTTAACCTGTGACAGGCTCGCTCCTGCCCTTAACCCTAACTGTCGATAGTAATCTGCAATATCCATCTGATTGAAAATGGCAGAACCTTATAACAAGATTCTGCCACTGAAAAGCAAGGGGGGCAACGCCCCCCCTACTGCTGGGATGAAAGCCTTAAGAGCGTTCTTCAATGACCTGATCGATGAGGCCATACTCCTTCGCTTCTTGGGCAGACATAAAGTAGTCGCGATCGGTATCCTTCTGAATCTTTTCCAAAGTTTGGCCGGTCCGCTGGGCTAATGTTTCATTGAGAAGCTGTCGCACCCGCAGAATTTCCCTTGCTTCAATGTCAATATCCGTTGCTTGACCGCGAGTGCCGCCCAGGGGTTGATGGATCATGATCCGCGAGTGGGGCAATGCCAGCCGCTTGCCTTTCGTTCCGGCTGCTAGCAAAAATGCGCCCATTGAAGCCGCCTGGCCGACGCAGATCGTCACCACTTCTGATTTGATGTACTGCATGGTATCGTAAATCGCCATGCCAGCCGTGATCGAACCCCCAGGCGAGTTGATGTAAATATAAATCGGTTTGCTAGCGTCGTCAGAGTCCAGATATAGCAAATAGGCGACAATGCGATTCGCTAGCCCGTCTGTTACTTCTTGACCTAGGAAGATAATTCTTTCCTGGCTGAGGCGGGTGTAAATGTCGATCCACCGCTCATAAGAACTACCGGGGAGGCGGTAAGGTACGCTGGGAACACCAATAGGCATAGGACTCTACCTGTTGTCGTGGGGTTGAACTAAATTTTAGGTGAAAGCAGGCAAAGGTTTCGGGAGCTCTTTGCTATTTTCTAATACGCGATCGATCAACCCGTATTCTTTCGCCTGCTCAGGGGTCATGTAAAACATCCGATCGGTATCTTTCGCAATCTTCTCGATAGATTGACCTGTATTTTTCGAGAAGATTTCTAGCATGGTTCTCTTGTTTGCTAAGACCTCTTTCGCTCGGATTTGAATATCGGTTGCTTGACCTCTCGCACCACTCTTCGCTTGATTTAAAACAATCGTCGCGTGAGGTAAGCTGGCCCGAAATCCTTTGGTTCCTGCTGACAAAATCATCGCCGCTGTTCCCATTGCTTGACCGATGCAGATGGTATGAACCGGAGGCTTAATATAATTGAGTGTGTCGCAGATTGCAAAAGCTTCTGTTTCAAAACCAATTGCTTCTCCACCGTACCAAGAAGTACCAGTAGAGTTTATATAGAAAAAAATTGGTTTTTCAGAGTCATCAAATTGCAGGTAGAGAAGTTGGGCAATGATTAGCTCTGTGACATCCAGACCGACACTCCGTTTGACCTCATCTGAGGAAAACAGCGGCATCCCCAGATAAACAATGCGTTCCTTCAGCAACAGGGATTCTAAATCGGGGGGGGGCGTGCGGTAGTACGCATCCCCGTAGTAGGTTGATTGCATAGCTTTGATGGGTGAGTTCATACGGAGTGGATGCTTCAACGGGTGGAGCTATCCTTATAGAAATAGTAGCGCAATCTTAAGGTACACCGCATGAAAGTTAGTTTGCAGCCAGCTCTCAATGATGCCAACGTTGACGCAGCGGCACAGTCCAGTCAGCGCCAGCTATCCCTCTCAATTTCTGCGATCGCCTCCCAGCTTGACCGCAGTGTACCCCTTAACCTGTGCTTGATTCTCGACCACAGCGGTTCTATGGCGGGGCGTCCTTTGGAAATGGTAAAACAAGCAGCAGGACGGTTAGTGGAACGGTTGAGTCCAGGGGATCGTCTTTCGGTCGTTGCTTTTGACCACCAAGCTAAAGTCATTGTCCCCAATCAGCTTGTCCAAAACCCTTCTAGTCTTAAAAAGCAGATTGACAAATTACGCTCGGCTGGCGGGACGGCAATTGATGAGGGGATCAAGTTGGGAATTGAAGAATTAGGGAAGGGGAAAAAGGAAACAGTCTCTCAGGCATTTCTCTTGACCGATGGGGAAAACGAACATGGAGATAATAACCGCTGTCTGAAATTATCAAAATTGGCAGCAGACTATAATATGACCTTGAATTCTCTCGGATTTGGGGATCATTGGAACCAAGATATTTTGGAAGAAATTGCAGATGCTGGTGGCGGAACGCTGGCTTACATTCAGCGACCTGAAAATGCAGTTGATGAGTTTAGTAAATTATTTAACCGGGTGCAATCAGTGGGATTGACCAATGCTTATTTACTATTTTCACTGATGCCCAGGGTGCGGTTAGCTGAACTTAAACCCATTGCTCAAGTTTCCCCGGATACGATTGAATTACCCGTACAACCTGAGGGCAATCGCTTAGCGGTGCGATTGGGAGATTTAATGAAAGATGTAGAGCGGGTGATTTTAGCAAATCTTTATATTGGTCAATTGACAGAAGGGAGACAACCAATTGCACAGGTACAAATCCGCTATGACGATCCGGTCGCGGGTCAAGGTTTACTCTCCGATCCAGTTACGATTGAAGCCAATGTCCTGAGTGTTTATCAACCAGACCTCAATCCGCAGGTACAACAGCATATTTTAGCGTTGGCGAAATACCGACAAACTCAAATTGCTGAAACAAAATTACAGCAGGGGGACCGGGTTGGTGCTGCAACGATGTTACAAACCGCAGCAAAAACCGCTCTACAAATGGGCGATCGAAGTGCAGCGACTGTGTTGCAAACCTCAGCGACTCGCTTGCAGTCTGGGGAGGAATTGTCGGAGGCCGATCGCAAGAAAACCCGGATTGTTTCTAAAACGGTTCTGAAGTAAACCAATCCCTCGCTATTCCTGATTGCATTTCTGGGTTATGTGGCAATTTTTCCCCCTCCCAACCTCCCCTAAATTAGGGGAGGTCTCCTAGATAATAGGGTCAAGAAAGGGAGAATTTCATCAAGCCTTAGTCTCTGCTTTTAGGGAAAATAACTGTACTCAAATTCCTAATTAGTAGTGGAGCGCCTAGAGGAAACAGAGACTTGAGTCTCAAACAAGGATTCAGAAAATAAAACGCTCCTCCTAATTCAGGGAAGTTGAGCGGTTCTCAAGGCGATCGATCGCTAACAACTCGCCTGAACTGATAGCTCAAATCGAGATTTCGGAGGCAGTGGCGACCTTGGCATTCTCAATCTTAAACAGCTAAGATGTACTACGATCGCAATGCAACTCCCCCGCCCCTTATTCGTCATGAGTCTCGCGGATTCACGGTTTGATTCCCTCAGGAGCATCCTAGCTGGTACCGCCACAGTAGCAGCAATTGTCATCAGCCAAGCCACAGCAGTGAGTGGCAAAACTGCTCAAGAAATTGCCAAGATTGCCATAGTGACTACGGTGCAAATTAATAGTTCTGCAGGCGGGGGTGGATCGGGTGCGATCCTTACCAAAACGGGGACTACTTATACAGTTTTGACTGCGGCTCATGTGGTGCAACGAACCGATCGCTCCTACACCATCCGCACCCATGCCAAGAAGGATTATCCTGTAAGCAGTGTGCAACGGTTGCCAGCCAGCCAGAATGCTCCCGATTTAGCTTTAGTTACCTTTAATAGTTCTGAAGAATATCCAGTTGCAACCTTAGGAGATTCCCAAGCAACAGAAATTGGGACCAATGTGTATGTGTCTGGGTATCCGGCGACTGGTGGCTTGTCTGGAGCTAACCGTGAGTATGAATTTTCACCGGGAATTGTGACCAGCCTCCGTACCAGTGCAGCTCAAGGATATACCATGCGGTACAATGCCGTTGCGCGGCCAGGAATGAGCGGGGGCCCTGTGTTTGATTCAGAGGGTCGAGTGGTGGGGATTCATGGCCAGGGAGATACCGCCGGTTTTGTGGAAACTCAGTCAGGAAGAGCAGAAGCACTGAGAACGGGATTTAGCTCTGGAATTCCGATTCAGACTTATTTAGCCGTCAAGTCGCAATTTCGACCGGTTCCTGGCAGTGGGAGAGAGGGACAGAGTTCCCCGAACGATCGCCTCACCGCAAGGCTAAATCACCCTCAAACCGCGACAGATTATTATGCCAGAGGAATTTACCGCCAGGCACAGGGAGATAAAATTGGGGCGATCGCAGATTACACCGAAGCAATTCGGCTTAATCCTAACTATAGTGAAGCTTTTTTCCACCGAGGCAATACCCGTTATCGCTACGGAGATAAAAATGGAGCCATCGCGGATTACACCGAAGCGATTCGGATTAATCCCAACTATGCTAAAGCTTACTTCAGCCGGGGCCACGCCCGTTATACTCAAGGAGATTTTCCCGCAGCGATCGCAGATTTGACGGAAGCTATCCGCATCAATCCCAACTTAGCAGAAGCTTATGGCAGTCGAGGGGTACTCCGCTCGATTCAGGGTGACAAAGAAGCTGCGATCGCTGATTTACAGAAAGCTGCGGAGCTCTTTAAACAACAAGGAAAAACCAATGATTACCAAAAAGCCATGAGTTTGATCGAGAAACTGCGACGCTAAGGGGAGCACAGATCGGTTAGATTGCTTCTAGCAGGCTCTCTCACTCAGGGTCCATTTCAGGTAGAATTCTATACCAACTCCGATCAGATGACATCGAGTTGAAGACTAACGACCCCTCAGGCGATCGCGGGAATGACTCACTCACTATCAAATGAGCCGTGTTCGCGCATCCCTGTTTAGAGTCAAATCAACTAGGACTCTTCAACCTCAATTCTGCCGGTTTGACTGTCACCATCAGTTTTTTTAGAATTCAGGGCAAAATCTGTAATCCTTTACACCCCGGAGTCAGTCCCATCATCCTCTTCTAATTCCCCCTTCCTCAATCAACAGTCAATCCTTCCCAAGAAATCTGTTCTGTAATAGTTAAGGGTGCAGAATGTGAGCAGAAAGATTGTTGCAATTGGAGCAATTTCCGAGGAGATTCTTAATAGTAAGAACTCCCGCTTACCATTCCCCCATAAATCATGAAAAACTCTCACTTATTTCTTAAAAATTTGAACAGCTTTTCCCTATTACTGATGGCTGGTTTCCTGATTCCTCACCCCAGCTTTGCTCAAATCATTCCCGATCGGACCCTCGGTTCAGAAAGTTCAAGAATCAGCAGCGAAACGATTAACGGTTTACCCTCAGAACGGATTGAAGGCGGTGCGATTCGAGGCCCAAACCTCTTTCATAGTTTCCAAGAATTTAATATTAATTCAGGCAGGGGTGCTTATTTTACAAATCCTAATGGCATTGCCAATATTTTTACCCGCGTCACCGGTGGCAATGCTTCCAATATTTTGGGGACTTTAGGAGTGTTAGGCACGGCTAATTTATTTTTCCTCAACCCCTCCGGCATTATCTTTGGTCCCAATGCTCGTTTAGATGTACGGGGTTCGTTTTTTGCGACATCTGCTGATAGCATTCTATTTAAAAATGGCTTTGAATTTAGCAGCAGAAACCCGCAGTCACCGACGTTATTAGCTGTTAATATTCCCATCGGTCTCAACTTTCGAGACAATCCCGGTACGATTGTAAATCAATCCCAAATTACTCAACCCATACAAGGCAAAGAAACACCCGTTGGGTTAGCAGTTGCTCCCGGTCAAACCCTAGCACTGGTGGGAGGAAACTTGAATCTGACCGGCAATGTTACAGCCCTTCAAGGTAATATTTTACTGGGCAGTATTGCCAGTCCCGGCTTGGTGGGTTTTAGCTTAACTCCAACTGGCTTACTATTAGATTATACAAAAATCCAAAATTTTGGCAGCATTGAGTTATCGGGGACAGCATCCGCCACCGCCAGCGGTTTGGGAGGAGGAGCAATTGCTGTCAGGGGAGGAACTGTCACCTTGCGCGATCGCGCCAACTTAGTCTCTGACACCTTAGGAACCCTGAATGGTCGCGATATTACCGTGGAAGCCAGCCAATTAAAAGTGCTCGATCGCGCCTTTATTTCCACTAGCACGATTGGTACAGGTACGGGAGGAAACCTCACGGTTCGCGCCACAGAATCAGTCGAACTTAAAGGACTGGGATTTAATAACTTACGACAGAATTTTTTAGAGTCAGTTGCCAATCGAAACGTCGATCCTTCCTTTCGGGAAAGTGGCTTAATTATTGGGACTGCCGGTGCGGGTACGGGTGGAAATATTACCATCGAAACCAAACAGCTAACCGTCCGAGAAGGAGCAATGATTCATGACCCCACCTTCGGAATAGGAACCGGGGGAAATATTGTGATTAAAGCCTCCGACTCGCTCAATGCCAGTGAATCGGTCATAGTTGCCCCTACCTATAATCGCGGCAAAGGAGGAAATTTAACCATTGAAACCGGAACGTTGACGGTGCAGAATGGGACTTTAGTCTCAACCTCCACCATCGGGGCAGGCAATGGAGGCGATATTATTGTGAGAGCTTCTGACTCCATTGTCTTGTCGCAGAGCCGAGCAGATAGTCCCTTTGGAAATGGCATCGGTACTAATACAGTCGGTAGTACAGGAAATGCTGGCAATATCGACATTCATACCAAATCTCTGCTGGTAGAAAGAGGCGCAAAAATCACTTCTACAAGTGGATATGCCTCCGTGACTGGTTTGATTCCTGCGACCGGTCAAGGGGGAAATGTTACCATCACAGCTTCAGACTCGGTGACAGTGAGCAGTACCTTAGCCACCGATAGCACCTCTCGTAGCTTGATTGTGGCAGGAACCACAGCCGGTGGCCAGGGTGGCAATGTCACCATTAACACGCGACACTTGACGGTGGATGGTGGATCGGGAATTGGGGCTAATACTCTCGGTACCGGCAATGGTGGCAATGTTACCATCAACGCTTCTGAGTCCATTCTATTAACTGGAACCAGTAGCGATGGTTCCTTTCCCAGTGGTTTAGCAACGGCATCCGGGGAACCCTTGTTTCAAGCTTTGTTTAAACTGACTCCCACCGGTGCGGCGGGAAATATCAGCGTTACTACCCCGAAATTAACGGTTCAGGATGGAGCTACGATCAATGTCGGTAGTTTAGGCTCAGGTCGTGCTGGCAATATCGAGATTGTGGCAGACGCGATCGCGCTAGACCGCAAAGGTACCATTGACGGCTCCACGGTATCCGGTACCGGGGCCAATATTAACATTCAGGCGCAAAGTATCCAGTTACGGCGCAATAGCCAGATTACAACGGATGCAGGAAGTTCCGACGGTGGCAACCTGAATCTGAAAAGCGAGATTCTGCTAGCCTTACCGCAGGAAAACAGCGACATCACCGCTAACGCGCGATCGGCGAGAGGGGGTCGCGTGACAGTCAATGTCCCCAATATCTTTGGCTTTGCAGCAGTAGGACGGGAACAGGTGCGCGATCGCTTGGGAATGACAGATGCTCAATTTCAGGCCTTGTCAGTGAGTCCCACCTCTCTGCTCAATACCAGCGATATTGCAGCGATTTCCCAAGCTGTTGGTCCTCAACTCCAAGGCACTGTCACCTTTAGCACGGCGGGAGTTAATCCAGCACAAGGCTTAGTGGTACTCCCTCAAACGGTGATCGATCCGGCTCAGTTAATTGCTGCCAATCCCTGTCGGGGTGGCGAAGGCAGCAAATTTACAGTGTCTGGGCGAGGCGGTTTGCCACCCAGTCCGAACAGTGACCTGAGCAGCAATTCCCCTGAATTTAAGTGGGTAGAACCTTCAGAAACCTCTAACTCTGCAACCAGTATTCACCCGGAACAGCCAATTCCTAACCCTAAGTCGGTGGAAGTGATTCCAGCGAGGGGTTGGATCGTGACTCCCACTGGAGACGTGCAACTGGTCGCCTATGAAACGAATGCTGCTGGGTCTCAGCGCCCTTGGCGTTCTGTTTCCTGGTGTCAGTCCCGCTAAGGGTTGGGAAGGGTTGAAAGCTATACCGCCAGGGGTGAAATCCCCTGGCGGCTTCTGGCTAAACGGTCGTCGGTACCTTCGCGATCGCCTGCACTTGACTGAGGAGTTGATGGAGATCCTCACCCTCAACCACCTCAACCTCTAGCAGCTTATTGGCAATGGTTTCGAGCAAGTCTCGGTTCGCCTGCAAAATATCCAGTGCTTGCTGGTGAGCGGTGTCTACAATGTCCTTGACTTCTATGTCAATAGCCTGGGCCGTCTGTTCGCTAACTGTGCGACGAGGAGCCCCCATGCCATCATTGAGAAACATCGCCTGTTGGCCTTTTTCATAGGCTAAAGGCCCCAACACCTTGCTCATGCCATAACTCGTTACCATCCGTTCTGCTAAGTCTGTTGCTCGTTGCAAGTCGTTCGCTGCACCAGTGGTGATGCTGCCAAAAACCAGTTCTTCGGCCGATCGCCCGCCCAGCAATGTTGCAATTTGACCCCGGAGTTCCACTTCATCCATTAAAAAGCGGTCTTCCGTAGGTAATTGCAAGGTATAGCCCAAAGCGGCCATCCCGCGAGGCACAATCGAGATTTTCTCAACGCGACCGCTACCCGGCATTAAATAACCCACTAAGGCATGACCCACTTCGTGGTAAGCAACGATTTTCTTTTCTTTATCGTTGAGGACGCGACTTTTCTTCTCCAACCCCGCGACGACTCGCTCGATCGCTTCTGCAAAGTCTTCTTGAGCAACCTGCTGGCGACCATTGCGGGCGGCCAAGAGGGCCGCTTCATTCACCAAGTTAGCTAAGTCTGCACCCGCAAACCCAGGAGTCCGAGTGGCGATCGCCTTTAAATTCACATCCGGTCCTAATTTTACTTTCCGAGCATGAATATTCAGGATCTCTTCCCGGCCCGATAAGTCTGGGCGATCGACTAAAACTTGTCGGTCAAAGCGACCAGGACGCAACAACGCTGGGTCTAAACTTTCTGGGCGGTTCGTTGCCGCCAACACGATCACAGTCGTATCACCCGCTGCAAACCCATCCATCTCCGTGAGTAACTGGTTCAGGGTTTGTTCCCGCTCATCATTGCCGCCGTAGAAACCGCCACTGCTGCGAGATTTACCGATCGCATCCAACTCATCGATGAAAATGATACAAGGTGCCTGCTTTTTCGCCTGCTCAAACAAGTCTCGCACTCTCGCCGAACCAACGCCGACAAACAGTTCCACAAATTCTGAACCGGAGATGCTAAAAAATGATACTCCTGCTTCTCCCGCCACTGCTTTTGCTAGCAGGGTTTTACCGGTGCCGGGAGGACCGACTAGCAACACACCTTTCGGAATGCGAGCGCCAATTTGGGTAAAGCGACCAGGATTTTTCAGGAAATCGACAATTTCCACTAATTCCGTCTTCGCTTCTTGCACTCCTGCCACGTCGGTAAAGGTGATTTTAGCCGTTTCTCCTTCGACATAAACCTTCGCTTTGCTCTTGCCAATGGAGAGTGCACCTTGGGGACCACCACCGCCCCGGCTGATGAAAAACTGCCAAATTGCAACAAAGATCAGGGGGGGTACGATCCAGCCTAATAAACTGGTAAACCAGCCATTTTTTGCGGGTGGAGTGGCCGCAAATTCAACCCCTTTGGCTTCCAAAAGTTTGGGCAATTCTAAATCAAAAATTGGCGTGGTTGCCAGCACTTGACCGGCTTTTTCCGGCTCCCCTTTTAATTGGTAGCGAATTTGATTTTGACCCAGGGAAACCCGCGAAACTTCCTGTTCTTCTACCTGATGGATAAATAGACTGTAAGGTACTTGGGGAATCTGCGGGCCGAGGAGGCTGGGTAAAAATATGTTTGCGAGTAGAAACACCCCTGACAGCAACAACAAGATATTGCCAATCTGTCGAGACCGAGGAGGTTGGGGCTGGTCTTTAATAGCCATTGGTAGCTGTCGTCCTTGAATTAAAAGCAGTTTTATCCATTATTATGGCAGCCAGAAAGCATACAAATTGGGCGGATTTCCTCACTGGCTTAGGGTCGGTTCTCGCTTGAAAATCGACTGAAACAGTTGCCCACCCTCGGATTGGGGAGTTGAAATCCTGTGCGGTTGCATCCCCTTGAAAGCGGTGAGTTGGAGGCCCCTTACTGATTGAGGTGAGGCAAGGGAAGAGAGATTGATGTTTTTATCTCCTGATAGAGGTTGATGAATTTTCTCGGCTGATTGCCTCTCAAAATTATGGGGAGATTGAGTCAAAAACTTAATTTGATTCACTCTTGTAGAAAAAGACTTCGAGAAAATTATTTCCCTGTATTCTGAGGCTGAATCTGCCAGGAGAGCATCTGTCTAGCGAAAGGTTTGCTTACTGTGAGGATTTCAGTGAGACTCTACCTTTTTATAGGCACATAATTTTCTCTTTAAGGTTTAAGCTTTATCTTAAGTAACCGCTACCCTCCCGGAGGTCTTGATGACATTTACCCAACAGAGTACAGGAGCGAAAGCTGTAGAAGCATTTAAAAATTTAGAGGTCACTGAACAGTTAATCTCCCTCAGTTCTATTTACAGTGAAATTGCCCTAGGACTTCCCAAGGTGGCTTTGGGGATTCCAGTACCCGAAGTCGCTAAGAAGTTAATTGAACACCTCAAACAATTGCCTGAAGCTGAACAGATGCAAGTCATGGGTTCTTTAATTTCCGAGTATAGTCAGAGACAGGATTCAAGGAAAGTTGATTCAACTTATAACAAAGATGGTGATGAATTATTACCCGGAGAAATTCAGGCTTTGATTGATGAGTATCGCTCCTTAAGTGTTGAGTTTAGGTTATTATTTTGGTATCAACTTGCTCAAGAAATGGGGAGAGGAGTGATTTCAATCCCGGTAAATTATTCACTATCTGCTGCGACGACTGAGTTGTTAAATTCATTTCACTCTCTGAAAGTGGAACAGCAAATGAATATTCTTAAGCAAATCATCTAAAATTGCCGGAATTCTGAGTCCCTGAATTTGAATAAATTTAAACGCTAAAAATTCAGGTTTGACTAATTTTAATCAATAAGAGTTGACGGCAAATTAGTTGTGATTATTTTGATAATTTCAACATTGAAACCTTTATTCAGAGAGACTTTGATTGAATCAATCCAAAATAAAATGGGAAAGCAATTTAGGGTGATTTCCCGTAGATAAAATGAATTTATTAGACTATCAGTAGAGTTAGGCAGTCGGATTTATTCCAAGCTTAACCGTTGTAGTTCTTGCTGCAAATACCTTGCCCATTCAACTGCTAAAGCAATTTCTGTAAACGGAATTTGCACCGTTTCTGAATTTTCTGACTGTAACTCTAACACAATTAAACTCCCAGCACTGGGAGGACGATCTAAATCAACAACAACTCCATTAACTAATAAAAAAATTGAGCGCACCTCCCTTAAGGAAAGTGTTTGCAAATTCACCGGTCCCCTGCGAGTCGGTGTTCCCCAAATTAAACGATCCCCATCCTGAGCCAGTACCGCATAAATATCATACTTTGCCTTGGCAAAAGGCTTCGCCCAGTGGCGATAAGCTTCCAGCTTTTGATACTCATTCCAACCCGCCCAAGCTAACCAGATAAAAACAGCTAGTAGCGGTAACCACATTAAACCTCTTTCCATGATGTTAAAGTTTAGATCCAAGGATGTTCGATCGCAAGGAGCGATGAAAAACGGTACATTTCTTCTGCTTTTGAAACCGAGAGAAATCAGCATCCTGCCCTAGCCAACAAGGCTGTGTTCGGATTAGCAGCATTCATCCCGGTCCCATTGCACAGGTATCAAGTCCTCCGACTCTCAGTGCTCATTGCCCATTCTCTAATCGTGCAATATTACGGCCCCATAGAGTAAAGTTGGGTTATTGTGGTGGTCAGCAACCCCCCTCCACCAATGAGGAGCCCATGAAAAAGTTTTTCCTTCTGTGCTTATTTTTAATCGGCTTGGGCTGGGCGATTTCTAACTTCCCAGGACTGGCTGGAACTGGTACTTATGACAGTATCGTTCTCGACTTTCGGGAAGAGATCGGCAAGGCAAAAATTGCCAAACAAGTCGAGGCGATCGCTCAACAGTACCACATCTCACCTCAGCTTAACAGCGAATTTTCAGCAGCCGACAATTTATATATTGTCCAGGGCGATCGCAATTTGCTGAGCAGCCTCAAAAAGTCAGACTTAGTTAAAGATACAGAATACATTGAACCCAACTACATCTACAACGTCCTTGAAAGTCCCAATGACCCCGACTATCCCAAGCAGTGGAACCTCCGCAGCATCAACATTGAAGGGGCTTGGAACGAAACTAAAGGCAGTGGTGTCACAGTCGCCGTTATCGACACCGGCATTTCATCGGTCCCAGACTTAAAAGACACTAAATTTGTCAAAGGGTACGACTTTGTGAACGATCGCATCGAAGCCTACGACGACAACGGCCACGGTACCCACGTCGCTGGTACGATCGCGCAATCCACCAATAACGGCTATGGCGTTGCTGGTATTGCCTACGAAGCAACCCTCATGCCCCTGAAAGTCTTAAGTGCCAGCGGGGGTGGCACCGTTTCCGACATTGCCGAAGCGATCAAATTTGCGGCTGACAACGGTGCAGATGTGATTAACCTCAGCCTGGGTGGAAGTGGCGAAAGCCAACTGTTGCAAGAAGCGATCGACTACGCCCATAGTAAAAATGTGGTGGTCGTCGCCGCTGCGGGTAACTCGGCCGAGAATTCTGCCGCTTATCCCGCCCGCTATCCCCACGCGATCGGCGTCGCTGCTTTAGATCCCGTTGGTCAAAAAGCCCCCTACTCTAACTTTGGCGCTGGTGTAGATATCTCTGCTCCCGGTGGCGATACCAGTGGCGGCGAAGCAGGTGGCATTCTGCAAAATACCATCGACCCAGAAAATAACACCCCCGTGTTTGCTGCCTATCAAGGCACTAGCATGGCCGCCCCCCACGTGGCCGGTGTGGCAGCCTTAGTCAAAGCGGCTGGCATTAAAGAACCAGACGCAGTGCTCAGCGTACTCAAACAGTCCGCGCGAGTGGTTGGAGAAGATCCCCTGAACCATTACGGGGCCGGTCAACTCGATGCGGCTGGTGCCGTCCAACTCGCCCTGAAGGGTCAAATTACCTTCCGCGACTTCTTCCGGTGGTTGCGGGATAATGGCTATCTCAATCCCCACTTCTGGGTGGATGGTGGGGCCGTGGCTTTGTTGCCGAAAATCGCGATGGTACTCGGTTCTTACCTGCTGGCTTGGTTTCTGCGGAATTATTTGACGTTCCCCTGGACTTGGTCCTTTTCAGGTGGTTTGATTGCAGGTAGTTCTGGGCTATTTTTCCTGCGTGGCTTTTATATCTTTGACTTACCCCAGTGGCCGCTGAGACTGATGGGGAGTTCCATTCCTGAACTTGGCAATTCGATTCAGGGTAGCGCGATGCTAAATCCGTTGTTTGCCAGCGTGTTGATTCCAGCAGGATTGGTGTTGTTGTTCCTGGGACACGCGCAGTGGAAATGGATCGCCATTGGATCGGCGATCGGCGTTGCGAGTTGTTTAGCTGTGAATGCTTTCGTTTCACCCGCTGTCTGGGGGTTGGGAAGCGGTTGGCTGGCTCAAGCTTTCCTGATTGGGAATGCTTTACTTTGTTTAGGACTCGCCCGTTTAGCTATTAAAACCGAGGTGCAGCCACTATGAGTATCACCGTGAAAGGCGCGATCGAACGCAAAGGTTTTGGTCCCGGCACTTGGGCGTTAGTCAGTGAGGACGGTACCACCTACGAACTTAAAGAAGCACCCTCTGACTTGCGAAAATCTGGCTTGAAAGTCAGTGTCAAAGGTGAAGTCCGCAAGGATGTGATGACTTTGGCAATGATTGGCCCGGTTTTGGAAGTGCAATCCTTTGATGTGATTGAGGGAGATTAACCTGCTGTCGGGTTGGTTCGTTTCACTGGGTGTTTAAATGTAGGGGTTAGGGAGGATTGACGGGTGGTTGTTTCAGGTTTGTACCGAATCCTTAACCCCTCTCTAGACTCTGGTGAGGGTGCGTCAGGTTGATTGGTGAAAAAAAACCCCCAGCCAAAATTGGTTGGGGGTGAATTTATCAGGGTGCATCTACTGATTAATTCTCCGTTCGCACCATCCCTTCCTCAGGATGGTTTGTGAGATTTTTTCCCCACCCCTAGCGATCGCGCAAAAAAAACCCCCAGCCAAAATTGGTTGGGGGTGAATTTATCAGGGTGCATCTACTGATTAATTCTCCAGCGCAACTACACTCCGATCAGGACAGTGAGCAAGATTTTTTTGCCACCCTGGCGATCGCGCCAAAAAAACCCCCAGCCAAAATTGGTTGGAGGTGAATTTATCAGGGTGCATCTACTGATTGATTCTCCGTTGCCACCACCCCTTCTTCAGGATGGTTGGTGAAATTTTTTTCCCCACCCTGGCGATCGCGCCAAAAAAAACCCCCAGCCAAAATTGGTTGGAGGTGAATTTATCAGGGTGCATCTACTGATTGATTCTCCGTTGCCACCACCCCTTCTTCAGGATGGTTGGTGAGATTTTTCTCTCTCCCTGGCGATCGCGCCAAAAAAACCCCCATCTGGATCGGCTAGGATGAATGATCAGCCTGGATCTGCTGACCTCTGTTTGAGACTTTTTCAGGCCGACAATGACCGCAGGTTGGAAAAATTGCTTTACTCCAAGAATGGACCTATGTCTACCGAATTTAAAGCTGAAGTCTTCCAAAACCAATTTCTCCCCCAAGGTGCGAAACAAGTTCATGCCATTATGACAGTCACCGCCACAGGTGGCGAAGGCATTATCTCCCCAAATTCTGGCGGTAAACTCTTAGGCATCATCTGCGATACCTCTGGTTCCATGGGAGGTCAAAAAATTTACGCAGCTAAAGAAGCAATGGCAAAAATTGTGACCTTGCTTCCCCCTGATGCCTCTTTTTTTATTGTTACAGGGTCCAGCAGTACGCGTCTAGTTTTTCCGATGGCAAAGGCGACTCGTGAGAATCAGGAAAAGGCGCTTGCAGCCATTAAATCTATCGGTGCCAATGGGGGGACTGCGATCTCCACTTGGTTGTTAGAAGCACTCCAACAATTCCAGAAAATGCCGACTGGTGTTCGTCAAGCTTTGTTGCTGACTGACGGGCAAAATGACGATGCCGATGAAACGCGATTAAATCAAGTTTTACAACAGTGTGAAGGTATTTTTCAGTGTGATTGTCGAGGAGTGGGGACTGACTGGCGAGTCAAGCAGCTACAGCAAATTTCCAGCAAACTTTTAGGCACTTGCGATATTATTCCCGATGCCTTGATGATCGAAGCTGACTTCCGTGCCATTCTTGAAAAAGCGATGACAAAAACGATGAGTGATGTCGCTTTGCGTCTGTGGACGCCACAGGGAGCAAAAGTGCTATTTTGTAAACAAGTTAGCCCAGAAATTGTCGATCTTACCACCCGTAGCAAACTGGTTAAACCTCAGATTTTTGATTATCCTACAGGTGCTTGGGGTCAAAATGAATCTCGCGATTACCACTTCTGTATCGAAGTTGTTCCGGGTAATGTGGGGGATGAAATGCTGGCAGGAAGGTCAAGCTTAATTTACACAACGAATGGAATCGAAAATAAAGTAGCAGAAGCTCGAATTTTAGCAATTTGGACCGATGACGATGCTAAATCTACTAAAATTGATAAACGAGTGGCTCACTACACCGGACAAGCAGAACTTGCTCAATCGATTCAAGAAGGATTAGAAGCCCGCGACCAAGGTAACTTTGAAGTTGCAACGGCTAAACTGGGAAAAGCTGTCAAACTTGCCTACGAATCAGGCAATGAATCAACGGCTAAACTCCTTAAAAAAGTGGTTGACATTGAAGATGCAGCGACGGGAACCGTGAAGCTAAAACGAGAGGTCGCGAAAGCAGACGCGATGGCTTTGGAAACACGCTCTACAAAAACAACTCGGATTCCCAAATCTCAGTAAAGTTTCTGAAGGCTCAACGTCATTGTCTCATTTTAATCGGTGACAGAAATCTTCGGTTAAAATTCTCTCAAGTTAGGGCTTGCTGAACAAAGCTAAAACCTGCATTCATCAAGGGTCCTTACGGCCTGAAAAGTCCTGTCAAGCGCTCCCAAATTGGGTGCTAGACCTCAAAACATTTGCACTTTTTGTCCCTCCCCCTTTTCCCCCTTTCCCCCCTTTTTCTCCCTTTTTTCCCTTCTTCAGCAAACCCTAGTTAGCCCTCCCTAGAGGGTCAGTTTAAACCAGCTATGTCCATTTATGTTTGTCCAAAAGGTCACGCTTCAACTGAACCAGATTATTGTTCAGAATGCGGAAGCAAAATTCAAGGGGTTCCTGAAGCAAACGTAGTGGCAACTGCCACAATTCCTACGACTCAATCAACGATCGCTTGTCCTGACTGCACGGCCCCCCACGAGCTCGATAGTGGTGATTTTTGTGAAATTTGTGGCTATAACTTCGTGACAGGAGCTCATGGGGAATTGGCGATCGCCACCCCAACCCCTGAAACGACGGTCAAGCAACCTCCAACTCCGGTTAAAATCAATTCAACCGCCACAATTGCCCTCGAACTCCTCGTTATCGTCGATCCATCCCTGAAAACTCCTGAAAGTCCCCCTGCACCCACAGATCGAGCACCCATTACCTTTCAATTAAACCAAGAAACTCACTTGATCGGTCGTCGCAGCGATCGCAGAGGCATTTACCCAGAAATTGCCCTTGATTTTGATGAAGCAGTTTCTCACCGCCATGCCCTTATTCTCCGTCAACCTGACAACACTTTTCTGCTACGTGACATTGGTTCTACCAACGGCACCACCCTCAACGGTGTGGAATTGCAGCCAATGGTTGATGTACCGATTCAAGAGGGTGATGAAATGACCCTGGGCTATTGGACGCGAATCACTGTCAAAGTGGTGAAGTAATCGTGAAGTTCAGTGCCAGTCTGGTCAAATCTGTTGACAGAGTCAAAAAACAAACGTTATAGCAGTTTTTAAGAGTAGGAGGTACGGACTCACTTGCCCATTGCCCCATTTCCCGATTCTACACCCACACAGCATCCTATCTTGGAGCTACTATGAGCAAAACCATCGCGATCTCATCCCCTGCGATTAGAAAGTTGACAACGCCACAACTTCTCAAAGGTGGCTTATACCTAACTTGGGCAACAAGTTTAGTGCTATTAATTACTACGATCGTAGGTGTCCAAAGTCAACGACAAGCCATTCAAACCGTTGGTAAAGACTCTGTTCCCAGTATCCTCACGGCTCAACGCATCAAGGACAGCTTAGCAGACATGGATGCCAATGCTGCCAATGAACTCCTGGTGAGGCCAGGCCAGAATCCCGATGCTAGCAAAAGTTATGATGAACGGCGGCAAAAATTGGCGATGCTGCTGGTGAATGCAGCCCAAAATATTACTTATCCAGGGGAACAGCAAGCGATCGAGACGCTGCTAGTCTCTGTCGGTGATTATATGCAGAAGATCCAGCAGGCGCGGGACTCCAATGAACGCGGTAATGCAGTGGAAGTTGTGACGACTTACCGCACAGCAGCAGAGATCGTGGATAAGACGCTGCTACCAACCGCCGATCGGCTTGATGTGATTAACTCCAGCGAATTAGAGTCTACCTACCACCGACAACAAGCCACCTCCGCCGTTTCCTTACTCGTCGTTACAGCTTCTGGGTTACTGTTAATTGTTGTGCTGGTGAATCTGCAAATTTTCCTGTATCGCCGGATGCGACGCATCCTCAACCCTATGCTGATGGTGGCAACTGCGGTCGCGTTGATTTTCCTCGGTTATGCGGGGTGGGCCTTCCTCTCGGCCTCCTATCATTTAAAAGTTGCGAAGGAGGATGCCTTTGCTTCGTTACACGCACTGCGACAGTCTCGCGCACTCGCTTACAGCGCGAATGGTGATGAAAGTCGATATTTGCTGGACAGTGCCTTTGCTGCTACTCACGAACAAGCGTTCTTCAAAAAAGTTGCTAAAATTGCCCAACTGCCTAGCGGTCAAACCTTTGAGACGGTGGTGGCTGCAACTGCTAAGGGTGAGAAGGTAGCAGGTTTCAGCGGTTTTTTAGCGGATGAACTGAACAATATTACGTTTCCAGGTGAACGAGAAGCGACGGTGGCAACCCTTTCCACTTTTGGTCGTTACTTGGCGATCGATCGGCAAATTCGTCAACTCCAGCGAAGTGGCAAGCACCTAGAAGCGGTGGTTTTATGTACTGGTAATAATCCCGGTCAGTCCAACTCAGTTTTTGAGGAGTTTAAAAAAGTCCATGACCAAACGATGGACATTAACCTGAAAGCTTTTAATCGTTCCGTTGAGCAAGGTTTCAATGATTTGAGTGGCTTTGAAATTGTGACTCCGGCTGCAATGGGTGCGATCGGGTTGCTGACACTTTTTGGGCTTCTGCCACGTTTGAAAGAATATTCTGTTTAGCAGAGTTTCTCAACTCCTTGCTCATCACAAAAAACTGTGAATCTCCCTCTTTTGTCACTCTCGGCAGAAGAGGGGTCAGCTTATCTCTACCCCAAAGATTGCTCTAAAATTTAGAGGTTGGGTTGAGGTAGAAAACCCACCTGATTTGTCTGTTTTGGGTTTGCCTCCCGTTCCCTCAACTGAATGCTGCGATGACCCCTGAGCCGCATTATCGATTTAAAAATCTTCCCGCCAATTGGAATATATCCCCGATATCTACCTGATTATTGCCATCTGCATCTAAAAAGTTTTGCAGCACAGAATTCTGACCCGATTGCGGATTCTGGACATTCGTTCCTGTTTGTAATAAATTCAAGACGAGAGGAATCAAAATCGGGAGCATCGTTTGGATCGTTGCAGCATTTAACCCGGTCCTTTGGGCAATCACGTCAATAATTTCTCCGATTTGACTCGGTCCAAACAAACTCTCAACGGCTTGATAATTGGGATTTGTACCACTATACTGATTGACAATTGCTTGTGCTTGTGATTCACCGGACTCCGACCGCACATTCTGCAAGGCAGATTGTACATAATTCCCCACAATGGAGAGCATGGTTTGAGTGGTTCCTGGATCGACGCCTTGGTTATTGCTCAATTGTTCGACTGTACTGATAATCTCAGACAACTGATTCGGACTTGCTTGTTGACTTGGATTACCAATCGCGCCTAAAATTTGGTCAAATAATCCCATTTTTCTAACTCCGATACGCTAGGACTTTACCAATTCCTTATTAAATTATAGATTGTTCCCTAAAAATCATCCTCCTTGAGAGAGTGTCTATCAGGGTTTGCTAACAGTTTACTGGTAATGGTGGTCTGGAGTCAATTCCCCTCACACCCGACTCTCTAACTCAGATTGCTGTTTAATGGGCAAAGCAATAATAAACTCTGTCCCCAGTCCCATCTCAGACCAATAGTTAATCGTTCCGCTATGTTTCTCAACGATAATATTGCGACTGATCGCCAGTCCTAGGCCAGTTCCTATGCCTCTCGGTTTCGTCGTGAAAAAAGTCTGAAACATCTTCTCTTTCGTCGTAGGCGCAATTCCCGTTCCATTATCCATAATTCGTACTACCACGGACTCACGATCCAAAGATTCAGTGGTAATTGTAATCGTCGGTGAAAACTTAGATGCTTTTGCAATCTCCATTTCCTTAACTTCTTCCAACGCATCAAGGGCATTACTCAAAATATTCATAAACACCTGATAGAGCAGTCCCATATACCCTTCTACCGGGGGAATTTCACCATAATTACGAATGACTGTAATCCCTTTCTTAATTCGGTTATTGAGAATTAAAAGCGTCGTTTCCAGACAAGCGTGTAAATCCACTGGATGAACTTGCGCTTGATCTAATCTTGAAAAATCTTTTAAACTTAAAATAATTGCTTTCGCTCGTTCTGCACCTACTTTCATAGATTGCAAGAGCTTCAGCAAATCTTCTTTCACAAAATCCAAGTCAATTTCTTCTATTTTCTCTTGAACCGCAGCCGGTGGGTTCGGGATTTCTGCTTCGTAGATAGCTAGCAGAGAGAAAATATCTTCGAGATAATCTTGGGCGGGATTGAGATTGCCATAAATAAAATTAATGGGATTATTAATTTCGTGGGCAACTCCTGCCAGCATTCGCCCCAAACTCGCCATTTTTTCGCTCTGAATTAACTGCAATTCTTTTTCAGCATGTAGCTCTGCTAATAGGTTTTTTACCTTCAAAATCAATTGATTCAGTGAAGTCGCTAAGGCTCCAACTTCATCGCTGTTTGTAATAGGTGCTTGTAGGTCAAAATTCGAGTCTGCGGTGACTTGCTGGGAAATTTGAGTGACAGTTTTGAGGGGATGAGCGATCGCGCGACTGGTGTAAGTTGCCAACAACGCCGCAAGGATTGAAGAAAACGCCATACTAACAATAATAATCTGCGCTCGTATGAGTTCAGCTCTCGTTAACTCCTGTCGGGCTAAATCTTCTTGTTCATCCCCATTGCTAATCACGGTTGCTAATTCATCCACCAACAGATCTAACTTGAATCCAATGGGATCTTTCGCTAACTCTGAGAGTAACTGTTCGCTCGCCTTAACTCCTCCTTGACTCTTGCTTAAGGTTGCGATTTCCCCAAGCATTGTCTGTAGCTTTTGCAGATAAGCGGTTAAGGTCTGTTCATAATTTTCTATAAATGCCTGAAATCCTTGAACATGGGCTTTCTCAGCCTGAGTTTTTAGTTGAGACAATAGTTGATTCAAGCTATCAGCACGTTTTTGAAGCTGGTCGTATTTACTGGGAAATTGTTCAGGCTGGTTCAGTAAATAAATCAGGCGTTGTTGATCCGCTTGCGCCCGCAGCAAAACCGTTTCCAAGGTGCGTAAATTGCGGTTTTCATCATCGACATCGACTTGCTTGCTCGCTTTTTGATAGTAATAATTTCCTGTAATCAGTCCTACACTGGTGCCACCAATTGCCACGCCCAAAGCTAGGGCATACCCGCTCCGAATCTTGTTGCTAATACTCAGCTTACTGAACCACTGCACCATTCTATTTAACGGACGCGACAATATGGTTAAAGGGTCGCGTCCAGGTAACTCGGAAGTGCTAGTCACTCTCTCTGAAGGTTGGTTAGGATTTTGAGGCTGCATAGGAGCTAGGCCTGTGAGGGATTCTGCAACAAAGCATCAACTTTAAGATTAACGGCTAATCAAGTGATTAAGATCGAAATCATCGCTCTATTGTGATTCGTTTCATGCCCAACTCCCGCCTTTTAACTCTCATTGTTGGTTTCTGCCTCATCCTGGGGCTAATGATTTGGCTGATTACTTCCTTATCTTGGCTTTATAGCCAGATTTCTTGGTCAGCCCCTCCCCTCTTGGCTAATTTGCTGCTGTTGCTGCTAATTGTACTGTTGGGCTTGTTGATCTTTGCCTTTATCCATTATGCCAGACTCTTTCAAAGTCCCCAGAAAACGAAGGGGAAACGGAGACGGCCGAAAATTCCCGTTGCTAAAACCGAGGCGGCTTCGGAAACCCTGAAAGCGGTGAAACAACAGGTGGCTCAGATTCAGGATGAAGTCGCTCGCCAAGCTTTGCTGTCGCGATCGCGGGAAATTGAAGCGAGTTTGTCTCGGGGTGATGTCCAAGTTGTAGTCTTTGGGACTGGTTCCGCTGGCAAAACCTCTGTGGTCAATGCGCTGATGGGGCGAGTGGTGGGCCGGGTTGATGCGCCGATGGGGACTACGGAGGTTGGAGAAACTTATAGTTTGAAACTCAAAGGGTTAGAACGGGAAATTTTAATTACAGATACGCCAGGAATTTTAGAGGCGGGGGTTGCTGGAACGAACCGAGAGGAGTTAGCGCGACAACTGGCAACGGAGGCAGATTTGTTATTGTTTGTGGTGGATAATGACTTACGGAAGTCGGAGTATGAGCCCCTGCGAACCTTGGCGGAAATTGGCAAGCGATCGCTCGTAACTTTTAATAAAATTGACCTCTATCCGGAACAGGACCTGGAGGTAATTATGGCTCGTCTGCGGGAACGAGTCCGGGGATTTATCTCGACGTTGGATGTGGTGGCGATCGCAGCCAATCCTCAATCAGTCCGCCTGGAAACAGGGGCCACGTTCCAGCCAGAACCAGATATCATGCCTTTAATTCGGCGGATGGCTGCGATTTTACGAGCGGAGGGCGAAGATTTAATTGCAGATAATATTCTGCTTCAGTCTCAGCGTTTGGGCGAACAAGCTCGCAAGTTGATTGATGGTCAACGACGACGGCAAGCTGATAAAGTGGTGGAGCGATTTCAGTGGATTGGGGCGGGTGTGATTGCGGTGACGCCGTTACCAGTGGTGGATGTATTAGCAACCGCAGCGATTAATGCCCAAATGGTCGTAGAAATTGGCAAGATTTATGGCTGTGAATTAAATTTAGACCGAGGGAAAGAATTGGCGCTGTCTCTTGCGAAAACTCTCGCGAGTTTGGGAATTGTGGAGGGAGCGATTAAATTGGTCACTACGGCTTTGGAGTTAAATATTGCGACGTTTGTGGTCGGTAAGGCAATTCAAGGCGTGAGTGCGGCTTATTTAACGAGAATTGCTGGTAAAAGTTTTATTGAATATTTCCGCCACGATCAAGATTGGGGAGATGGCGGGATTACGGAGGTGGTACAGCGACAGTTTCAGCTTAACCGACGGGATGAGTTTGTGAAAGCGTTTGTGAAAGATGCGATCGCACGAGTCGTTGAACCTCTGAACCTCAACCAGATGGAACCGGAACCCGACGATGAAGAGATAGAAGAGGAACCAGAACCGGAATTAGAAGTGAGACGGGAACGCGCTCTCGAAGATGACTGGGAAACAGACAAGGGACGAACTCAGGAGTGGTGACTGGGGAAAGGGAATGGGGGAAATGGGGAAAATGGGGGAAATGGGGAAATAGAATCAGAGGATGAGACTTTGTACCCATTTTTCCGTAGAAAAGCCCAGCGGGATATCCATCAAACAGGTGGTAAACCGACTCATCTATAGAACCCAACGGGTTAGCTAAGTTTTAAGTGTCCCAAACTAACAGGTAATTCTCAACGTATTGCCAGCGATCTTCGCTGTAGTTGGCCCGCAGAATATCTCTTGCTTTGGCGTCAATGACTAATTCGTCCTCACTCGCAGCTTCATCACTCTCGTCAGAGAAAAAACAGCCGTCCGGCAAGATCTGTTTTAAATGGGTGAGAGTGTGGACGAAGCTAGCGAGGCAATGATGTTCGTACACCCATTCTGCTGGATCGGGAATTGCACCCGCATGGCTTTGGCTATTGCCGGGGTTGTTGATAGAGGAATTAGCTACGTTTTTCATATCTCGATTTCCCAAAAACTCCGATCCACAGGAAATTCTTAACTATTTATATCATCGTTCTCAGTCGATGCCCTCTCAGTGACTATTCTCAGCTCCCCCCGTGATAAGTTTTAGCACTCTCTGTGATTAACATCACATAAAATCCTTCCTTTCAATGGTAAATAACCGCTTAGAGAATAGCATATATCTTTAGTAAGAAAGGTTGTGATCTATCTGTGCCATGATATCTTGTGCTTGTCCACAGAGGGCCAGATGGCAACAACCATTACTGGCTAGCAAGCCCCCCCACTGGCTGACATCTCCCTGGTTATATTGCAACGGAGTCAGGTCAAAATGGGTGAATTGTCCGCCTGCTTCAGTCAGGATCAATTCCGGCGCGGCTAAGTCCCAGTCTTTAGGTGCAGATTTGCCAGAAAGGGCGATATAAACATCAGCCTGTTGTTCCACAAGCGTGGCGATTTTGCATCCGATGCTACCGACGGCGAGTTGGTTTTGGCAGGGGAGACGCTGCAAGAGTTGATTGAAGCGATCGTCTCGGTGGGTCCGACTGATGACGAGGGACAGATCGGCGATCGCGTTCCGTTGCGATACATACAACCGTCGATTAGAACCATCGCGGGTTTCCACAAAAGTACCGCTACCCCGGATTGCCCAGTAAAGTTTTTCTGCCTCTGGCCAAGCTACCACTGCCAGCATCGGCCGTCCTTCGTAGACAAGGGCAATGTGGACTGCATATTCGCCAGTGCGATCGATAAAATCTCTGGTTCCGTCTAGGGGATCAATGATCCACACCCAAGATTGAGGGAGGGGCGTTTTGCCGTGAGTGACGAGATAGGATTTATAGGTTTCTTCGCTGAGGTAACCGAATTTTTGCTCGTCTAAAACGCTTTGCAGTTGGTTGAGGATGTAGGAATTGACGGCAACATCGGCGGCGGTGACGGGACCGTCTTTTTTTTCTTGGATGTCCAGGCTAGGAGCGTTTGCACCTGCACGATAATATGACTGTAAGATCTCGGTGGCACCCCAACCAATTGAGCGAGCGATCGCTCCTAGTTCTTCTAGCATTTGCACTCCCCAACTCTTGTTTAGCCAGTAGCTTGCTGGAACCTATCCCAGTACAAGCTTATCTCGAACTCTACAAGCTGAGCGGGAGAGACATGAACAATTTGTGTCAATCCTATGAAGTTGATGTGTCAGTTTATCGCTACCCCCTTACCAGTTGATGTGCGGATATTTCCATTCGTAAGAGTTGGGAAACACAAAATTAGTAAATGAAACTGAGATACTAATCTCTAATGCCTTGACATGATGCCACCAACCCACGGGAATAAAGAGCACTTCTCCCGGTTCTAAAATAAATTCTATAATCTTTGCTTGTTGATAGAGGGGATATTTCTCATAGTCGGGATTTTCACCGTCTACCTTGCTGAAAACTCCGAGATAGTTGTAAAGCAGAGGAGTTTGATTGGGAGCAATCATTTTCACCCGCTTGCGACCCGATACTTGAGCTAACATCACATTGACCGGGTCATGGTGGAGGGGTGTGATGGTACCGGCGGGACCAAACCAAAAGAAGGATCTCCCGCTTTTTTCTGCCGGATTTAAGTATGCGGGAAAAATTTCAATGTGCTCGAATAAGCTTTGAAATTCTTCCCGTTCCAGGTTAGGATTATTCGCAACCATGTAGTAGTCATTACTGACTCCGCCCCTGACCACTTGTTCGATATAGTCACCAAATAAAATAGATGTTTTGTGATAATTTAAGTTGATTTCATAGTCAGGATCGGCTTGACGGTCCGCTTGGATTTCTACCATAACCTGCCCATAGTTTTGCTTGAGATACTCCGGCGTCCACAACCGTAACGCCTGCCAGTTGTGCATAATATTAGTAATAATAACCGGAGTATTGGTTGCGTAGTAATTTTCTAAAAAATATTCTCTAGAAATGCTACTTTTGCGGTCAATCGTCCCGAATTTAGCAGATAAGCTTGCCAGTTGCCTTTGAATCTGGAGCTGCGATTCTAATTTATGTAAAAGCTGGACAAAGTTTCTGCCCATTTGGAAGTAAGGGTGGGAGGCGATCGCGCTTACTTCTGCTGCTGCTAAATTGCTATCAATTCCGCTATTAACTAGCATCTGAATAATGTCTACATCCGGCGTATTCTGTAACTTTTGAACCGCCACCCACTGCTTAACAGTATGGGATAGTTCTGGTTGCGGTGGAGCAGTAAGATCAGGTAAGTTTTGAGTGAGCCATTCCAGGGTAACCTGCTGTTGTTCGGTGAGAGTCACTCGCAAAGGAGGGAGAGTAATACTGAGGGGTTTAGGATCGGGCATAGTTGTAGGTTTTTTAGGGGTAGTTTGGCTTTACTTGAAGCGATTTCACTTCTGTTATAGCATAGGACTGTTAGTGAATCGGTCCTGCAAGTATTACCTATAAATTTTTCTAGGTTATTTTTTTTGCTCCGGATGGTTGAGTCAGATTTTTCTGGAAACATAGGGGAGAAACAACCCAGAAGATAGATTGAATGGAAGATTTTTATGGGTCAACTACTAGGTTCATTTGAAAAAGTTATTATTCTGCATCCAGCGACGAGTTCCAAAAAACTGACAGGAATAAGTGGCAACCTCTGCTGCTGAGGCTAACGCATTGGTAAAGTTCTCTTGCAAAATATAATGGCAGAAAGCCCCATGAAAAATATCGCCCGCACCTAAGGTATCGATCGCTTGGCAAGCAGGCACTTCTATTGTTCCAAAAGTACCCTGATTGAGGTATTGAATTGGGTTTTCTCCGTGAGTTATGGCGATATAAGGAATACCTTGAGTCGATAAATAGGCAAAGACTTCTTCAGTCGTGCGACAGTTAGGCGGATAAAAATTAGCAGAACAGACAGCATAGTCAACCCAAGGCAATATTTCAGCAAATCCTGGTTTCCAGCTACCAGCATCTATGACAATTGGGAGGTTGTTTGCTTTGGCAAGTTGGGCAATTTTTTTACTGGCGGATATTTGATGACCATCAATGAGGACAATATTAAAGTCCGCGATAATTTCAGCGGGAATCTCTTGGCAAGTTGCTTTAAATTTGGTAGCATTGATAGAAATAACAGCTCGTTCGCCAGTGGCTTGGGTAATAATAATCGAAGAAACTGGGGGTGACTCGGAACGACTGGGGTCTAAATCAGTCAAATTTACACCGTACTCTTCTAGATCGGTCCGGATTAGCTGAGTCATCGGATGAGAACCCAGAACACCCAAGAGCGTGGATTGATTCCCCAAGTAACTAAACGTAACTGCTGCATTAGTAGCGGGACCACCAGCAGACACTGTACCGTCCAACGCAACTATTTTTTGATTGGGACTGGGGTAAGCTGCCACTAAGTACAGCAAATCTAAAGTTGTTAAGCCTACGAATAATCCTTTATGATTCATTTTTGCTCGATGAATGACCATTCAGAAACACTTCACTAAAAACAATGCAGCTTGATTCAAAACCAGGAACACTTTACATCGTCGGGACGCCGATTGGCAACTTGGAAGATATGACCTTTCGGGCCGTAAGAATTTTACAAACAGTAGATCTGATTGCAGCGGAGGATACTCGACACACCGGCAAACTTCTGCAACATTTTCAGGTAAAAACTCCCCAAATTAGCTACTACGAACATAACCAACATCAGCGACTCCCAGAATTACTCAATCAGTTGAAACGGGGAAAAGCGATCGCCCTCGTAACTGATGCAGGAATGCCAGGAATTTCTGACCCTGGATACGAACTTGTTAAAGCTTGTGCCGAAGAAAATATTGCCATAGTCCCGATTCCTGGTGCCAGTGCCAGCATTACTGCTTTAAGTGCTTCAGGACTGGCAACTGACCGCTTTATTTTTGAAGGATTTTTACCGACAAAAGGTCAAGCACGCCAAGATCTTTTAGAAGCTTTTAAAACTGAATCTCGTACCATTATTTTATATGAAGCTCCTCATCGAGTCCGACAAACTCTAGGAGACTTTGCCCAAATTTTAGGAACTGAGCGGCAGATTGTTTTCGCACGAGAATTAACGAAATTGCATGAAGAGTTTTGGCGAGGTACAATCGGGGAAGCAGTGACTTATTATGCCAATCGAGAACCGCAAGGAGAATTTACCATTGTCCTTGCGGGTGCTCAATTAGAAGCACCTCTTTTGTCAGAAGAGGCAATTAAAACGGAATTGCAACAGTTAATAAATCAGGGTATATCAAGGTCGCAAGCTAGCCGCCAACTTGCCCAACAAACTTCTCTTTCTCGTCGCCAAATTTACCAACTTGCCCTCACAATTCCCGGTCTTAATTTGTAGGAACGGTCGATAAGATGCCAACTCTAGAATGATTATTACTAATTTCTGGGATTGGCTTCCACTCTCGCCTATCCTGGGGAATAGAGGCTTGAATTGCTTGAAGGTCGGCGAGAATCTTGCTAGCTAATATCCGAGCTAACTTAACAGGGACAGCATTTCCCACCATTTTATAACCATCAGAAATTTTCTGATATTTAAAGATAAAATCATCAGGAAAAGTTTGAATCCTTGCACATTCTCTGACAGATAATCGACGGTACGGCTTCGGCGAATTCGGGTCGAAAATACGCCGGTCTTTTCCCACTAGAATCATTTTATTAGCTTGGGGATGGAGCGGAGCGTGTCTGCCACCCGCCTGAATGGTGAAAGAAGGTTCTGACCAACTTCTCACTCGATTCCTTGACATATAGATGCTAGAAAATCCACTCTCTAAATATTCGTGATTGGGGACAATTCTATTAAGATTCTCTACTTTTTCCCTGACTTGTAGCGGTGCTTTTAATTCCAAATCTCCAATCGCTTCTCTGAGGGTAAAAATCTGACTACTGGGTTGAGGGAACTCAAAAACCTTTCCCATTTTTTGATGATAACCAACGATGATGACTCTTTCACGGTCTTGGGGGACTTCAAAGTTTTTAGCATTCAATAGTTGGTAGGAAATCTGATAGCCAATTTCTTGAAACTGAGCGAGAATGGTCTCGAAAGCTGGTTTGTGCCTAGGAGCTAAAATACCGCTGACATTCTCAGCTAAAAAGAATAAAGGCTGTTTGTCCTGTACAATTCTAATATATTCATAAAAAAGCTGACCTCGACGATCGTGAATACCTCGTTTAGCTCCCGCCTCACTCCAACTTTGACAAGGGGGTCCGCCGATGATCCCTAGACAATCGGGAATTTCATCAGATCTGATCTGGTTGATATCTCTCCGGTCTAGTTGGGTTTCCTGATGATTAAATAGATAGGTATCCCAAATGGTTTTGTCGTACTCATTCGCCCAAATAATCTTAAATCCCGCTTGACTAAACCCTAAATCTAAACCACCACAACCTGCAAAGAGTGCAATAATTGGATCGTCAATAAGGGGAGCAGTCGCTTGTAGTATATTGGTCATTGGTCAAGCCAATTAGAAACACTGAGCAGTAATCCTCAACTCTAGTATAGATGCTGATGAATATAGATTCAATCCTCAAAACCTTTCAACACTTTGGCGTTTCCCTGGGTCTAGAGCGAATTCAACTTCTCCTCAACAACTTAGGCAACCCCCATCAAAAATTTCCGATTATCCATGTTGCTGGCAGCAATGGAAAAGGCTCCGTTTGTGCCTATCTCTCCTCAGTTCTCCAAGAAGCTGGCTATCGAGTGGGTCGCTATATTTCTCCTCATTTAATTGATTGGACAGAAAGAATCTGTATCAACCACCAACCGATTCCGTTGGAACAGTTAGAGAATACGTTATTAAAAGTGATAGCGGCCATTGACAAGACAACTGAATCCCCCACTCAATTTGAGGTCATTACCGCCGCTGCTTGGCTTTATTTCGCTGAGCAACAAGTGGATATTGCTGTAATTGAAGTAGGGTTAGGGGGACGCTTAGATGCAACCAATGTCTGCGATCGCCCCCTCGCCACCGCCATTACTTCGATCAGTCGAGAACACTGGCAAGTCCTCGGTCCAACCCTCGCGGACATTGCCAACGAAAAAGCTGGAATTCTGAAGTCGGGATGTCCAGTGGCGATCGGCGCCTTACCACCCGAAGCAAAAGCGGTGGTGGAAAAGCGCATTCAAGCATTAAATTGTCCTGCTGTCTGGCCAAAACCAGCTCAAGATTTAGGAGAAGGTTGGGTCGAATATCAAGGGACAGAGGAATTCAATTTAAAACCCCTTCAATATCAATTACCGTTATTGGGAGCATTCCAGCTCATGAATTCAGCGGTGGCGATCGCCATCCTCCAACTCCTGCAACAACAAGGGTGGGATATTCCCGAGCCTGCTATCCAAAATGGCATGGCAAAAACTCAATGGCCGGGACGCCTCCAGTGGAGCACTTGGAAGCATCATCCATTATTAATTGATGGCGCTCATAACCCCGCTGCTGCTATTTATCTCCGCCAATATGTCGATACACTCAGCAGTGCTTCTCCCCAACTTCAAGCAAGTCAGGCTGGTATTTCCTGGGTTATGGGCATTCTCTCTACCAAAGACCACGCTGATATTTTTAAAGCCTTGCTTAAGACAGGCGATCGCTTGTATTTAGTCCCTGTTCCTGACAACAATTCTGCTGAACCCGAAGCCTTAGCAACCCTCGCTCAAACCATTTGCCCAGGATTAGCGGTTTGTCAAACCTATCCTGACCTTTTTACGGGTTTAGAAGCAGCGATTCGTAACGAACATTTAACTGTTTTGTGCGGTTCTTTGTATTTAATTGGGTATTTTTTCCAACAACAGCAACTGGTTAGAACTTAGTAGACCAATAATTTTTGAACCAGAATCTGCCTGAGCTAAATTTCCTAACTTCTGAATTTCAACTCCTACAACAATCATGAACAAACCCATTAACTTATTTGAGTATGAAGCGATAGCGTCCCAGCATCTTTCTCAGATGGCCTTCGATTATTTTGCAAGTGGCGCTTGGGACGAAATCACCCTCCGTGATAACCGCGCTGCCTTTGAACGTTACAAACTCCGTCCCCGGATGTTAAGAGATGTGAGTCAGCGTGATTTAAGGACAACGATTTTGGGGCAAACTATTGCCATGCCCCTATTAATTGCCCCGATGGCTTTTCAATGTTTAGCCGATCCTGAAGGAGAATTAGCAACAGCAAGGGCAGCTACAAAATTCGGGCTTGGAATGATATTAAGCACCTTGTCAACCCAGCGTTTAGAAGTTGTTGCCGAGCAGCGACAGCATGCCCCGCAATGGTTTCAGCTTTATATCCATCGCGATCGCGGTCTTTCTCGTGCTTTAGTTGAGCGGGCTGAAGCTGCGGGTTATCAGGGTTTATGCTTAACCGTAGATGCGCCTATTTTGGGACGGCGGGAACGCGATCGCCGCAATGAATTTGCCTTACCCCCAGACTTAGAATTAGCAAATTTAGCAACTCTCACGGAACTGGAAATTTCTAAACAATCAAGAGAATCAGGACTCTTCACTTATTTTGCTGACCAAATCGATCCAGGACTGACTTGGAAAGATGTAGAATGGCTCCGGTCGCTCACAACTTTACCCATCATTCTTAAAGGAATTTTACGGGGAGATGATGCTCTCAAGGCAGTAGAAAACGGTGCTTCTGCTATCATTGTCTCGAATCATGGGGGTCGGCAATTGGACGGAGCAATTGCTGGCATTGATGCCCTCAGTGAAGTGGTTGCAGCCGTTGAAAATCAGGCAGAAGTGCTTGTGGATGGCGGGATTCGTCGCGGGACTGATATTCTCAAAGCATTAGCATTAGGAGCTAAAGCTGTTTTAGTGGGTCGTCCAATTCTTTGGGGCTTAGCCGCAGGGGGAGAAGCAGGCGTTTGTCATATTTTAGAACTCTTGCGTGATGAATTAGAAACGGCAATGAGCTTAAGTGGTTGTGCTAATATTAAAGAGATAGAGCCGAGCTTGGTTGTGCGTTTGTAGAACCTTAACTTTTGATTATTTTTTTTAACAGCTCGACCAATTTTCACAGAAACTAAGAAACTGGGATTCTCAGGAAATCAGACTGAGAAAGGGTTAACCAAGCTCTTGAACTGCTCATGAGGGGAGGAGTTAACTCTCCACTCCTGAAGGCTGGACTTCCTCCTGTTCTCTGTACTGCACCTGGGCCATTGATTTCTGCTTAATGATTGCCATTGTCCTCCAGCAAAGATTATCCTGACAGAGGCAAAATTTCCGAGTGAGATCATCACCAGTGTTTGAAGCTTTTAATCCTGTGGACAGCCAAAAAACAGGCGAAACTTCTCGCCAACGGTTTAACGGGTGGTCGCTTGCCGATCGCAACCCCGATACCATTAAACATTTCATGCCAATCTGGGAATGGCTTTACCATTACTACTTTCGCGTGGAAACCGACGGTTGGCATCACCTCCCCTCGGCAGGCAAAATGCTGGTTGTCGGTTCCCACAACGGGGGCCTCGCAGCACCCGATATGTTTATGTTTCTGTATGACTGGTTCCGCAGGTACGGTACAGAACGCTTAGCCTATGGCTTGATGCACCCCACCGTTTGGAAAGTCTCCCCAGATATTGCTCGCCTAGCCGTCGAGTGCGGTGCCTTGCAAGCTCATCCTAAAATGGCGATCGCAGCTTTGCGAACCAATTCCCCCGTCCTCGTTTATCCGGGCGGCGCAGAAGATACCTTTCGCCCCTATCACCTCCGCAACCAAATTTACTTCGCGGGACGTAAAGGCTTTATTAAAGTCGCGTTGCAGGAAGAAGCGCCCATTATCCCCATTATTTCTTGGGGCGCCCACGATACCTTCCTGGTGTTTGGAGACTACTATCAACAGGTGCGGCAATTGCATGAGTGGGGGATGCCTTGGTTATTTGGCATCGATCCGGTGGTGTTTCCCATTTATTTAGGCTTGCCTTGGGGGTTAAGTTTTGGTCCCCTGCCGCATCTTCCTCTACCAGTCCAGATCCACACCCGTGTCTGTGCTCCCATTGTCTTTGAACGCTACGGGCCCGAGGCGGCGCGCGATCGCCACTATGTAAATACTTGTTATCAAACAGTCTTAACCCAAATGCAACAAGAATTAGACCGCTTAGTAGAACAAAGGTCTTAGGTCTCGCCGATCGCCTTCTGAGCGCGGTGGGTGGGGGACAGGCAAAAGACGCAAACTATTTTCTATGTGGATTTAAGTCCTTTGCCCATTTCCGATTTCCCCTTTTTTCTCATTTCCCCCTTCCTCCCTTCCCTAAAAACCGATCCGATGACGCTTGAGGGTTAGGAAATAGGAATTTTAAGATTGACTTAGGCAATTCTGAGCCTTTGCCATCATCCCAAATCGTGATTTTTTTAAGCCTTTAGCAAACCCTGTACCACTCTCTAAAAATCTTCATATTTATTTTAGATATTCTGCTAACTCTTAGAATTTTAATCTTGGCATCCCACGCCTACCCAGTTGTACCGACTGAAATCGAAGCAATCGCAGACTACTCCCTATGGGGATCAGTGATTACTACAAGTCAGTGACTTGTCAACTGAGAAAGAGACTGACATAATAGAAGAAATACTTATTTTTTCTCTACCGTCATAGCTCTGAGTTAAATTGGTAAAAATAAATACATTTTTTTGCCGAAATTTGAGCAGAGTGAACCTAGTTGCTCTAGTTGGGGTCTTGAAAACCAATTCAATACAAGGGATTTATAATGCAGACACAGCAAACGATCCGCTGTCCTAACTGTGGCAGCCACGCTAAACGCAACTATCATTTAAGTAGCCAGCTTACCCAAACACAATGCCCTGTTTGTGATTATTTGATGATCACCTGCTCTGTGACAGGAAGAGTGGTAGAAGCCTATGCTCCGGGTCTCTACGCCCAGCGCTAATTTTTAGCTAAAAATCTTCCCAAAATCTATGCAATTAAAAATCTCCACGGCTAAAGCTGGGGGATTTTTAACCCTATGGCTAGGAGAAAAAAGCAAAAAGGGAAACAATGATTTTCTCAAGTGTGAGCCAGCGCCAAGTTCTGAGCTTCCCTTTCTGTAACCATTCCGATGCTACCGGAGTTGAGAGCAGAAAAGGAACTCTTGACCTCAGATGCTTAAAAACTGCTGGCTCTGGCATCCCGAGAGAAAATAAGCAGAAGACCTGTTCTACCCAAGAAATGCTTCTTAAGGGGTAGGCATGTTGCGGGTTGGTTAAGAGTCAATCCTGATGAGAAATGCTGCTACCGATGAACCGTTGAGTATCAATCAGGGTCGGAGTTTTGGCTCAAGATTCTCCTCGCTGCTCACCTTGATTTAAGCTTGACCTCATGTCGTAAAGTCCGCAACTGACCACAGGCTGCATCTGCTTCTAAACCACGAGAGTAGCGGACACTCACCGCAATGTGTCGTTCCTCCAACGCTTCAACAAACGCTTTAATTCGGCTCGGATTCGGTCGCTGGTAATCAGCTTCCTGAATGGGGTTGTAGGGAATCAAGTTAACATGACTCTGAAAACCTCGCAAGTGACTCGCCAATTCAATAGCGTGTTTGGGAAGGTCATTGACACCCGCTAATAAGATATATTCAAAGCTCAATCGGCGACCTGTAATTTTGACATATTCACGGCATTCTGCCATCAATTCTTCCAGGGGATAAGCACGAGCACTGGGAATGAGCTTTTCGCGCAACGCCTGGTTAGGAGCGTGGAGACTGACGGCGAGAGTGACTTGCAGATGGTGTTCAGCGAGTTGATAAATGCGATCGCGAATTCCCACCGTCGAAATTGTCATGTTACGCTGACCAATTCCCACCTCTTGATTCAAGCACTTGACGGCTGCGAGTACCCGATCGAAGTTGATCAGCGGTTCTCCCATTCCCATAAACACCAAGTGGCTAACTCGTCGCCCAAAATCTTCTTGAACGGTTAACACCTGATCGACAATTTCATGGAGAGCTAAATTGCGCGTAAATCCGCCCTTCCCCGTCGCGCAAAAGTCGCAGGCCATCGGACAGCCCACCTGAGTTGACAGGCAAACAGTCAGGCGTTTGTCACTAGGAATCCCCACGGTTTCAATTACTTGCCCATCTGCCAACTTCAGGAGATATTTCACCGTGCCATCGGAGGCAACTGAACGGTATTGAATGGTGGAGCGACCGATTACCGCTTCCGTGGCTGCTTCCCGCCATTGTTTGGGAAATACGGTGATTTCAGCGAGCGATCGCGCTCCTTTTTCATAAATCCACTGGTGCAATTGCTTCCCACGGTAGTCTGGCTGACCCTGGCTTCGCATCCACTCCGTTAACTCGGCTAACGACGCCCCTAATAGAGGCAAAATAGGAGTACCCAATGGCGGTTCTAGCGGACTCTCCGGCTGTGCGATCGTAGCAGTTTGATGCTGATAATTCTGGGAATTAGGCATATTTGCAAATGGGTGATTTTTGTTGTATAATTCGCCTACTGTAGCTGTTGTAGCTTCTCTACATCCTGAAGCAGGATTGAAACAAAACAAATCTACCAAACTACTAGCATAGCGTACATCTGCGGCCGCAGCATTCAGCTCTCAGCGGTTGGGTTTTGTCACCTCAACCCAACCGACTCAATTTCTCCTCTTTCTTTAATTTGCTTTCAAAGCCACCTGAGCCTTCTGGTGAATGGGAATCTCAATCACAAATTCAGCACCCTGACCTGGTTCTGAGAGACACTGTAACTTACCGCCATGCTTTTCTACAACAATTTGATAGCTAATCGATAGCCCCAACCCCGTGCCTTCTCCAACGGGTTTAGTTGTGAAGAAAGGGTCAAATAACCGCGCCTTTGTACTCGCCTCAATTCCCGGTCCATTATCTTGAATACTAATCCTAACGCGATTCCTATCAGGTGCCACTAAACCAGTCCGAATGGTAATACTTGGACAATGAGCTTTTACCTCTTCTAAAGAGGGTTCTCTTCCTGGGTCATATAAAGCATCAATCGCATTATTCAGCAGGTTCATAAATACCTGATTTAACTGACCTACATAACATTCAACTTCAGGTAAATCGCCATATTCTTTGATAATTTGAATTCCGTAACGCTCCGGTCTCTCCTTAATCCGATTCTGCAAAATTAACAAGGTACTGTCAATCCCCTCATGAATATTAACCGGCTTCATCTCAGCTTCATCTACTCTTGAGAAGTTCCGCAACGTCAAAACAATCTCGCGGATGCGCTCAGCTCCCATCTTCATTGAGAAGAGCATTTTGGGCAAATCTTCCAGCAGAAAATCCAGATCGATATCCTCAATGAATTCTTGAATTTCCAGATCGGTATAGCGATGTCCCTGTTGATATAAATTGATTAAATCCAGTAAATTCTGAGTATAGTCACCCAGGTGGCTCAGATTACCATAAATAAAATTGACAGGGTTATTAATTTCATGAGCAACCCCAGCAACAAGTTGCCCCAAACTCGACATTTTTTCGGATTGAATTAAGTGAGTTTGGGTTTGTTGTAACTCTTGCAACGTCAATTCCAATTCTTGAGCTTTCGCTTTAGCAGAGGCAGCAGCCGTACAACTTTGCTCATAGAGTTCCGCTTGCTGAATGGCGATCGCAGCTTGGTTCGCTAACTGTTGTAGCCAATTTATTTCCGCTTGTTGCCAAACTCTAGGAGCTGAACACTCATGAACAATCAATAACCCCCATAATTCACAATCAATGCCAATCGGCACCACTAAATTCGCTTGGATTTGCAGGTTTAACAAAAACTGTTTATGACAGGAATGTAGCTCTGAATTTGCAACATCATTAACCGCTCGAATTCGTCCTTCCTGGTAACGGCGGGCATATTCTTCTGGGAAACATTCATCTGCATAAATTTCGCCTAAGAGCGGTTGATACAGTTTGCTCACTTCTTCAACCACAATTTCACCTTGCCAGCCCCGATTGAAGTGATAAATAACCACTCGATCTGTCTCGATCAGATTTCGCACTTCCCGCACAATCGTTTGCAAAATCGTCTTTAAATCTAATGTTCTGCGGATTTGATCGGTTACTTGTTTGAGAACCCGGTCAGATTCATAGGACTGAAGCAACTGAGTTTGAGTTTGCTGAAGTTCGGAAAGAGTCTGCTCTAGCTGTTTGGCTTGGGCGGTAGCAGTTGTTGCCAATTCTTCTTTAAGTTGTAAAGCTTTCTGGAGTTCTGCCTCGGCTTCTTTGCGCTCGGTGATATCGCGCAGAATCACGCTATATTCACCGGATTGACCTTGAAACTGTTTGGAAACAGTTGCTTCTAGAATCCGTCGCGAATCGTTAGGGCGAGTTTCCACTTGACAGGTAAAATTAAAAGCATCATCGTGCTCCTGAAACCACTGTGCCGGTTGATCGGGGAGCCCAGCAATTAGGTGATTAAGGCGATGTCCAATCAAGGCGCTGCTATGAGTTGCAAACAGCACTTCGGCCGCCGGATTTGCCTGCTGAATCGCGCCATTTTCATCGAGTAGAAAAATCGCATTGGGAACCTTATCTAAGGCTTTAATAAATAAGTTTTCTGCTTGTTGTCGCGCTCGCTCAAGGGTAGAAACGAGAGCTAAACCAAGCCAGAAGGCAAATGCAGCCGCTACCAAGACAACTGCCAGTATCACTGCTAGCCAAAAAGAGGTGTTGGCATTGGCAACAGAGAACAGGGAAAACTTGTCCCTGACTAGCCAGCCGATCGCCATAGCACTCAAGGTTAAAATCACCAGAATTACGGCCTGAGAAGCGACATAATTCTTGCCGGGGTCATAGACTCCTTGCTGGTAACGCTGGAGCCACCCTGCGCGATGGAATGGGACAACAGAAATCTCACGAGAGGTAGTATCCCAGCTCCACATCCCAATCGGATTTTTCATTAATTTTTTTTACAAGATGACGGTTTTATTGGCTGCCACCCTTTCAGAAAAGTAAGCGTTAATCTGCCACAGAACATCTACCTACGGAAGGAAGCCGAGCAATATTGATCGGAAACGCCAGTTTTCGGTACTGATATGGGGAAGCAGGAAGACAGTAAACCTAATTTACCGCAATTTGTGGCGGCTGGAAGTAGGGTGGGTCATTCATGCTGCAAGAGGCAGGTGTGGCTTTGTCTGTCCGGTGAGTCGCACCACAAATTCCGGTCGTTGCCCCTCTAGCAACTTTTCTCTCCCTGTCTCGCGACCCCTAGTGGAACTCTGTAAAGTCCAGTAAATCTATGTCAATCTCACCCTCAAATGACCATCGCAACCTAAAATCAAATCTGTAGTTTAGTACAGGGTGCGTGAACTACTGTTTTCAATCACTCTCAACTCAAATTCATGCTGCTAGATACTCTCGCACTGCCCTTAGCGTTTAAATTTACTTCTCCAGGCCCAATTATCTTCCAGGTTGGGTCTCTGGCTATCCGCTGGTACGGTTTACTGATTGCCTCGGCGGTATTGATTGGTGTTACTCTTTCTCAGCACCTCGCTAAACTCCGGAATATCAACCCTGAGTTACTAGGTGACCTAGCAATTTGGCTCGTGGTGGGAGCCATTCCCTGCGCTCGTTTATACTATGTGCTATTCCAGTGGCCTGAATATGCCCACAATCCTGGTGATATCATTGCGATTTGGAAAGGGGGTATTGCAATTCACGGTGCGCTCGCTGGTGGTATCTTAGCATCGTTACTTTTTGCCAAATTTCAGCGCATTTCTTTCTGGCAATTGGCGGATTTAGTGGCTCCTTCCTTGATTCTCGGTCAAGCGATCGGTCGCTGGGGAAATTTCTTTAATTCCGAAGCTTTTGGGGGTCCAACTGATTTACCTTGGAAGCTTTATATTCCCCCAGAAAACCGTCGTGGCTTACCCTTTAAATACCAACAGTTTGATTACTTCCACCCGACGTTTCTCTACGAATCCCTGTGGAATTTAATGGTATTGACGCTCCTGCTAGTGTTATTTTTTCGAGATTTGCAGGGAAAACCTCGCCTAAAAGTTGGCACAATTTTTTTAGTTTATGTTGTATTTTACAGCTCCGGGCGCATCTGGATTGAAGGGTTGCGAATGGATAGTTTAATGTTGGGACCCTTACGAATTGCCCAAGTCGTCAGCTTGCTCGGTATTATTTTTGGATTAGCTGGGTTGGTGTGGTTGTACCTTTTTCATCGCTCCCTCCCCGATGTTGTCTCCCCTAATTATCAGCAACGAAGTGTCCGCTCAGCGTCCCCCGGTGACTCTGATGACAAACATTAAAAAAACCCTAGAGGCTCATCTCTAGGGTCGAACCAGGGTGCATCTACCACTCATTCTTTTCAGAGTGCAAGAGGGTCGTCCGGAAAATGTCTTGGTAAACTTAAGCTAATTTTTTGATTATGGTTGGTAATGCAGAGTCTCTTGCGCCAGGAGTGTATATTGTTGGGGCGGGCCCTGGCGATCCAGAGTTATTGACAATTAAAGCTCAGAAGCTTCTGCAAGCAGCAGATGTGATTGTGTTTGCAGATTCGCTAGTTCCTAAGCAGATTTTGCACCTATGTCGTCCCGATGCAGAGATCGTTCAAACGGCGAATAAAACACTAGAGGAAATCTTGCCCCTCATGATTGAACGGGTGCGATCGCAGCTTTCTGTCGTCCGCCTCCACTCCGGCGATCCCTGTCTTTACGGTGCTGTGGGCGAACAAATGCAAGCTTTAGCAGACGCAGAAATCCCCTTTGAGGTCATACCAGGAATTAGTGCCTTTCAAGCAGCCGCAGCTAAACTTAAAGTCGAGTTAACTGTACCTGGATTGGTACAAACGATTATTCTGACACGGATCAGTGGTCGCACAGAAGTTCCAGAACGGGAAGAATTAGCAAGCTTAGCCGCTCATCAAGCTAGTTTGTGCCTGTATTTAAGTGCTCGCCACGTAGCAGAAGCTCAAGCGCAATTGATGGCCCATTACCCCAGCAATACCCCCGTTGCTATTTGTTATCGATTGGGTTGGCCCGATGAAAAAATCTGGCTGGCGCCTCTTGACAAAATGGCAGAAATTACTAATGAAAATAAGTTGATTCGGACAACGCTCTATGTGGTAACTCCAGCATTAGGGGAAGTCGTAGGGCGTTCTCGCCTCTACCATCCTGAACACACTCACTTGTTTCGGCAAGAATCAAACATAATGCTATGATTTTTTCTGCTAACCACAAACAACAAATCACTAACGACTGAATCATTGCCATGACAGACTTAACTCGCAGAAAATTTATCATCACCACCAGTTTAGCAGCAGGATTTGCCTTAGCAGTTCATCCCATTTCTGCTGCTGTCATTACCACCGATGCCAAAGGTTTAGTCGTGGGTGAAGTAAAAATACCTGTTAAAGATGGTGAAATTCCAGCTTATCGAGCGATGCCTGCTACTGGAAATAATTTTCCAGTGGTGTTGGTGGTGCAGGAAATCTTTGGCGTCCATGCTCATATTCAAGATATCTGTCGCCGTTTTGCCAAGATGGGTTATCTAGCCATCGCCCCTGAAATGTTTGCTCGCCAAGGCGATGTTTCTAAACTGAGCGATATTCAGGAAATCATTAGTAAAGTCGTCTCCAAAGTTCCCGATCAACAAGTTATGTCTGACTTAGATGCCACAGTCAATTGGGCAGAAAAAACAGGCAAAGCCAATATCAATAAACTAGGAATCACAGGATTTTGTTGGGGCGGGCGAATTGTTTGGCTCTATTCTGCTTACAACCCTAAAGTTAAAGCAGGTGTGGCATGGTATGGACGTTTAGTCAGCGATCCTACCCCTTTAACTCCCAAACAGCCAATTGATATCGCTGCGAGTTTAAAAGTACCTGTATTAGGATTGTATGGCGGCAAAGATAGCTCAATTCCTACGGAAACTGTCGAAAAAATGAGGCAAGCTCTTAAATCAGGCAATAGCGGTTCAGAAATCGTGCTGTATCCAGAAGCACCCCACGGTTTTTATGCTGATTATCGCCCCACTTATCGGCAAAAAGAAGCTGCGGAAGCTTGGAAACGATTACAGGCTTGGTTTAAGCAGCATGGAGTCGCTTAACAGAACTTTCAGGGAGCGACTGAAGCCATCGCTCCCCCTTAACAATTCTAGTGAGTAAAGGCTAACCCATCAACAGTTTTGGATCGTTACCGATCTCTACGAAATAATCAGCAGGTCTGGCCACCATATCAGTCGCAGCAACGCCTTTGACAATTCCTAAATATTCACCACTTGCCTTGACTTTAATCGCAGTTGCTGACTCAGATGTCCCTCCATTCACCTGCATCTGAATAGGTTCAAAGCTGAGATCCGAGCCGGCATTGAACCCAACCAATCCGATCTTATCACCCTCACTTAATTTGAAATCCGCAATAATATCTATTTCTGAGGGATTAGTGGATGTATCGCTCAATGAATCCTTTTTCCGATTTTGCAAAACAAAGATATCGCTACCAGCACCCCCAACCAAACAATCTTGGCCAAAGTCACCGGCTAAGAAATCATTACCATCTTCACCAAAGAGAATATCATTGCCTTTACCACCCCGCAAGACATCATTGCCACTGCCACCTTTGAGAGTATCATCTTCATTGCCACCATTGAGGAGATCGTTACCAATTCCTCCGAACAATAAATCGTAGTCTTTTCCTCCTCGCAAGCTATCATTACCATCTCCTCCATCTATAGTGTCATTACCTCTATTACCGTTGATTTGCTCATCTCGATTTGTACCTAAAACACTATCATTACCATTCAAAGCCTGAACTGATTTGCCAATCGCATCAGGATAATTAGCAAGATTAACAATATCGTCTTTTTCAGACAAAGTGAAAAAAGTTTCGTTTCCTAACTGCTTGACTTGAAACTCAGGCAGTCCGGTGGGAGTGGTGGTTGCTGAAGTTTGGGGGTTGCTAGAGAAGTTGATGCGAACTGTCTCACCCAGTGTAGGCGTGGGAGTTGGTGTTGATGTAGGCGTGGGAGTTGGTATTGATGTAGGCGTGGGAGTTGGTGTTGATGTAGGCGTGGGAGTTGGTGTTGATGTAGGTGTGGGAGTTGGTGTTGATGTAGGCGTGGGAGTTGGTGTTGATGTAGGCGTGGGAGTTGGTGTTGATGTAGGCGTGGGAGTTGGTGTGGGTATTGGTATTGGTTTTGCCGTCACTGACGGAACCAAAAACATCAACTCATTATAATCATAGTCCCCTACATTCTCGATCAACCCGGAGCCAGGTTGATTAGTAATATCAGGAGCGAAGAAATTTTCAATCGTCAAATCTTGAGCAGGTTCGTATTTCCCATCTTGATTCAAATCCACCACTAAACTGGTACCTGTTCGAGCAAAACCAATTTCACCCGTGACGAAACCTGTTGACAAGCTTTCTACACCGGCGATTTGGATTTCATCGTCACCGCCTGTATCTAGAATGTGAGTGCCACCACTGTTCAGTGAAACTTGATAGGTATCATCTCCCAAACCACCCAATAGCGAGTCACTGCCGCCACCACTCACCAAGAGATCGTCCCCAGCTAAACCAACGAGAGTGTTATTGCCTGAGTCACCCTTAAGAGTATCATTAGAGTTTGTCCCTGTGATGCTACCTGTACTCAGTCCATTGATTAACCGCAAAGTATCGTTGGTATCAGTAGTAATGGTGTCATAACCATCCTCACCATCAAGCGTGTCTATATCAGTTTCACCGAACAAGTTGTCAGTTAATACACTTGGCTGGGTGGCAGTACCAGCAGCCAACTCCTGCCCCTGAATCGTGAGGTTAGGAGCAGTTACTTTTCCCGATCCAATCTCAGAGGAGTCTGAATTTCTTAGAAATTTAGTCATGATTATCTAAGTCCACCAAGGTTAGGTAATTACAGGTAATAACAGCCTCAAGCAGGCTGAAAACCTAACTCACTGAATACAGAGGATGTGGCAAACTTCAGGCTATTTTGATCGATAATTTTTTTTATTTTATTTAAAACATTTAACGGCTAGTTTTGTGCTAGACTCAAAAGCTCATGAATCAAAAGCAGTGGTTTTAATTTTTTATTAAGTTCTTGAGAGAGGTACTCATCACCCCTCTTTAACAGAGAGTGAAGGCTGCTTAAGTCCCTCAAATTTAAGAAAGATTCTCAGCAGGATACCCAGACTCTTGAAAATCTATTTCCTTAGTAACTTGGGTTTGCCACTGAGACATTGATACACTGAGCGATAGATAACCCTTATCGGACAGGTAAACCCGTGCTAGACGAACAAGCAAAAAAGACCATCCTGCGTAAGATTCCTCACGGACTCTATATCTGCGGTGTGAAAGACGGTGAAGAAGTCAACGGCTTCACTGCTAGCTGGGTCATGCAATCTTCCTTCACGCCTCCGTTAGTCGTGAACTGCGTCAAGCAAGATTCCAAGTCCCACGCTATGCTCGAAGCTAGTGGCGTCTTTGCCCTGAGTTTCCTAGAAGCTGGCCAAAAAGATCTCGCCCAAAAATTCTTCAAACCTCAGCGCCGTGTTGGTAATAAATTCGAGGATGTAGAATTTTATCTGGGAGAAGCAACAGGCTGCCCCATCATCTCCGAGACCCTCGGCTATGTTGAGTGCAAAGTTGTTGGTTCTGTCAAACAGGGCGATCACACCGTTTTTGTCGGAGAAGTCATTGCCGCTGGCGTCCACCGCGAAGGGGAACCTCTCATCCTCGAAACCACTGGCTGGAATTACGGCGGTTAAGCGGGATTTGGGGGTGGGCGAAGTTAAAGAACCCCTACCTACAGGACTGGGAGTTTTCTTCCCATCCTGCATCCAAGCATCCCCAATTCATAATCAATACTTATGCCGTTGATTAAAGTTCTAACCTCTATTCCTGCTCCCGATCGGCCCGCTGTAGAGAGCCTACTCAAAAACCTTTCGGGTGAGTTGGCCAAGCAATTGGGAAAACCTGAAGCCTATGTAATGACGGTTTTTGAGCCGGAAGTCGCCATGACCTTTGCTGGAACTCTAGAGCCTGCCTGCTATATAGAAATCAAAAGCGTCGGCACCATGAGTCCATCACAAACCAAGACCATGAGTCAAGAGTTCTGTACAAAAATTAACCAAGCTTTGGGAGTGGCGATCAACCGCATCTACATTGAATTTGCTGATGCCAAAGGTGCGATGTGGGGTTGGAACGGCTCAACTTTCTAAAGCAGCAGCTTGAGCCTTGAAAAATGCTCCCGGTCTACGTTTCGGCATCTTGAAAAAGTACCACAGCTTTCAGGCTCCAGGCACCAAGCTTATGCCAGAAGCCCAAGTGACAACTTAGAAATTCTTCACATATAGATTGACTGTGGTAGTATCTGGATGGCTTTGAGTGGCTTAGGGATGCCAGTCTCGCCTTAAATCCTGTGGTGGAGGAGAATCCAGGAGTGCTAGATAGGATGTCATTGGGATCTGCAAATGGTTTTGCCCAGCGTAATCAACCCGAACCCCTTCGCATTGGGGTAATTGGGGTTGGCAACATGGGTCAGCACCACACGCGAGTTCTTAGCTTTTTAAAAGATGTCGAGTTAGTGGGTGTTGCCGACATTAATGTAGAGCGGGGATTGGATGTAGCCAGCAAGTACCGGCTTCGCTTTTTTGAAGATTATCGGGATTTGCTCGCTCATGTAGACGCGGTTTGCGTCGCGGTTCCTACTCGCCTGCATCACGCTGTGGGGATGACTTGTCTCCAAGCAGGAGTCCACGTTTTAATTGAAAAGCCGATCGCAGCCAGCATCGCAGAAGCAGAATCACTGGTCAATGCAGCGGCTGAGTCCCACCGGATTTTGCAAGTCGGTCACATCGAACGCTTCAACCCAGCGTTCCAAGAACTGAGCAAAGTCCTGAAGACTGAAGAATTACTGGCTCTAGAAGCTCACCGCATGAGTCCTTATTCTCAGCGAGCAAATGATGTGTCAGTCGTTCTGGATCTGATGATTCATGATATTGACTTGCTGCTAGAGTTGGCAGCTTCGCCAGTGGTGAAGCTGACAGCCAGTGGTAGCCGGGCCTCAGATTCTGGCTATTTGGATTATGTGACAGCGACTTTGAATTTTGCGAATGGAATTGTAGCAACCTTAACTGCTAGCAAAGTCACCCATCGCAAACTTCGCTCCATCGTTGCTCACTGCAAGAATTCTCTGACTGAGGCAGATTTCCTCAATAATGAAATCTTGATTCATCGCCAAACTACCGCTAATTACGTGACGGATTACGGTCAAGTGTTGTACCGCCAAGATGGATTGATTGAGAAAGTCTATACCAGCAATATTGAACCGCTCCATGCTGAGTTGGAGCATTTTGTGAACTGCGTCAGAGGAGGAAATCAGCCCTCTGTCGGCGGCGAACAAGCTCTAAAAGCTCTGCGGTTGGCAAGTTTAATTGAACAGATGGCTCTTGACGGTCAAGCGTGGAACTTGCGAGAGTCTGAATACAATTTGAATCAGTCAACGGTTCAACTTGGTTAATCCAGTGATTGGTAATTGGTAATTGCTAATCTTAAAGAGGTGATAGCTCGCTGTTCATTCGTGAATAGGACTTACGCATAGATCCCCCAAACCTCCTTGGAAAGGGAGCTGTTCAGTTCCCTCCTTGGGAAAGCGGATCGGGGGGGATCTAAGTTTTAGGTCTCAAGAGTGCGTAGGTTCTGGTTAAAACGCTGATTGCTCATTTCCTGAACACTTGAATTCTGGCAACCGCTCCTGTAACAAAGCTTCAGAGGTAAGGAAAATGACAAATAAGCTTAAATTACCAATTACCAATTACCAGGCTGCATAAAAGATGAAAATCAAACACGCAATTAATCTGCATAAAGGTCTCACATTTTTTGTGATTTTGGGGCTGATACTGGCTTACCAAAATTTTACCCTTGGTCCCTGGGTTTACCTAGCTCTCCACAGTACCTATGGAGGAATTTGGTTACTCAAAGACCGGATGTTTCCCGATCAACAGTGGGAACAAGAAATGCCCTGGTTACAGGGTCTTTTGGCTTTTATGCTAATCAATCTCTACTGGGTCGCTCCTTTTATTTTGATTAGCGGTGAAAACATACCGCCACTTCCCTTAGTTGCAGCAGCGATTTCCTTAAATATTTTGGGCGTGTTTTTAGCTTATGGTAGCGATGCTCAAAAATATTATACCCTCAAATATCGGTCTGGTTTGATTACAGAAGGCTTTTTTGCTCGCTGTCGGAATCCTAATTATTTAGGCGAAATATTGATTTACAGTGCCTTTGCCATCCTGGTTCAACATTGGCTACCCGTGATAATTCTGGCAAGTTTTATCGCGGCTGTCTTTGTGCCTAATATGCTCAAAAAAGAACAATCTCTCTCTCGCTATCCTGAATTTGCTGAGTACAAAACTCGTTCGGGATTGCTGTTGCCAAAGTTGTTTGGAACAACATCACCTACTTCTGAGAACTTATCGGCTGATACCACTCAGCTCTAAATTCTCAAATTAGCAATTGCTTGACTGATAGTTTTGCTGACAAGCTGATTGCCACGCTGACTCAGATGAATCGAGTCTCGGTACAAAGTCACAGGCTGCTGCACCGCATTGAAAATAGGGAGAAAATCGAGGTAAAGAATTTGCTCGGTTTGAGTGAGTTTGGTCAGACGATTTCTGGCGATGAGTTCGTAGTTGCGGGGGCCATTGCTTCCTAGTTCCCGCAGTAAAGGAGTCATAGCGAGGAGAAAAAAGCGGTTTGCTTGAGTGGCTAATTGATGAATTTGCCGAATCGCCTCTAAATTGTAACCAACAATATCCCCAGTTTCCTGATTTTGCCCTGCTGATTCTGTAGTGGCAGGCTCTGGCAACAGATAGCGATAGCATATTTCCACGATCGCACAAAACGGTTTGCGGTTGGGGTAGTTGCGATCGCGCCCCACAACAGAGGAACAGGGAACCTTCGTAAATAAATCGTCCGTATTCAACAGCACCACCACCGCCACCGCCCCAAAATCGCCAAACTCCTTGAGATAACCCAATTGATTCCTCGGTCCCCAAGAATTAGCGGAAGCATTGAGGACTTCGACATTGAAGTGGGTTGTAGGTGAGGAGGTAGGTTCAATTCTCTGACTGTCCCCCTTCCCTCTTTCCCCTTTTTCCCCCGCTTGTCCCCCTTCCTGGTGGCTCAACCGTTGCGTGAGAATGGCTGAGATGGTATCAGCTTGATCGGTCCACCAACCGCCATTGGCGACCGAGTCACCAAGCAACAACACCCGTAGAGTCAAGGGGGGTGGTAGGGAGGCGGTCGCAGAGTTCCGCATTGAATACTGATTAATCTCAATGCGGTTACCAAAGCGCCGCACTCGCTGGTTAGGCGCTAACCGATAACCACAGTGGCGATCGGGAATGTAAATCAAGGGATTGCCAAAACCCCCAATCAGTCGCAAACTGGCTTCTAGCAGTGCCAGCAAGCTGAAAATTATTGCCACAGTTACAACAGCAACTTTCACCATTCGCTTTCAAGTCAACAATCAATAAGCGCTGTCTGCATTAAGTTCCAGTTTCTCAGGAGTTGAAACCCAACCCCTCAACTTCTGAGCGATCGGGCAGCAACTTAAGTTCCTAGCAAATTTTTACTCTTTATCTCCTTCCCCTCTTCCCCCTTTCCCCATTTCCCCTCTCTTCCCCTTCCCCTCCCCACACCAGCTTCATACCGATTGAGTCACCGGAGCGCAACAGAGGGTAAAATGACAAGACATACCGTCTTTATTCCGCCGTCAGTGGTTAGGAGTCAGCGATCGGCAGTACCCAGCAGGTGGTCAGTTAGAACTGACAACTTAACAACTGACAACTTGGTGGTTTCAGCTAAACCCGTGGACTTAAAACAAATATTCAAAACACCAAATCCGATTATTGGCGTTGTACATTTACAGCCCCTACCGACTTCTCCGCGCTGGGGGGGCAATCTCAAGGCGATTATAGGGAGAGCCGAGCAAGAGGCTACAGCCCTAGCTTCTGGCGGCGTGAACGGTATTATAGTCGAGAACTTTTTCGATGCTCCGTTTGCTAAGGATCAAGTCGATCCGGCTGTGGTGAGCGCGATGACGCTGGTGGTTCAGCGACTGATGAATCTAGTCACGCTGCCCATTGGCATCAATGTCTTGCGGAACGATGCTAAGAGTGCCTTAGCGATCGCTGCCTGCACTCAAGCTCACTTCATTCGAGTCAATGTCCTCAACGGCGTCATGGCCACTGACCAAGGCTTGATTGAAGGCATGGCTCACCAACTGCTGCGTTATCGGCGGGAATTAGGCAGCGATGTCAAAATATTAGCAGACGTGTTGGTCAAGCACGGGCGTCCCTTGGGTAGCCCTAACCTGACAACCGCTGTGCAAGAGACGATTGAGCGGGCTTTAGCCGATGCTGTGATCTTATCTGGCTGGGCAACCGGCAGTCCTCCGAATCGAGAAGATTTAGAATTGGCGAGCGCCGCAGCAGCAGGCACACCCGTGTTTATTGGCAGTGGTGCCAGTTGGGAAAATATCTCCACGCTGATTCAGGTGGCGGACGGCGTCATTGTCTCTAGCTCCCTGAAGCGCCACGGCTGTATCGATCAACCCATCGATCCCATTCGCGTCAGTCAATTTGTCGAGGCGACAAGGCGTAGTCTTGCTGCTAAAGCACAACAAGGAAAAGGAGACTGGGGAGTCGAGGCAGCAAATTCCCAATCACCCTCCCGTCCTCAATCAAAAATCTAAACTCTCCAATTTAAACGAGAAATGGTTCGCCGACGTTCAACCCCGTGGATTCATCGCTGGTCTCGGATCATCATTGCATCACTTGCAGCGATCGGCATCCTTGAAACCGCCTACCTGACAGTGGCTAAATTCATGGGTGCTTCTGTGATCTGCCCCACCAGCGGTTGCGACAAAGTCCTCAACAGTCCTTATGCGATTGTTTTTGGCGTCATCCCCTTAAGCTTATTAGGTTTCTTCGCTTACCTGAGTATGGGGGCGATGGCTCTCGGCCCTCTGGCAGTGAGTCCAGAAACAAATAAAAGGCTCCGCTCTCAACTCGAAAAATGGACTTGGCTAGGGATCTTTCTCCTTGCCACTGCCATGCCGATTTTTAGTGGCTACCTGATGTACCTGATGATCTTTGAAATCAAGGATCTCTGTGTTTACTGCGTCACTTCCGCTGTGTTATCCGTGAGTCTATTTGTACTCAGTTTGATCGGCCATGAGTGGGAGGACATTGGGCAGCTCTTGTTTACCGGCATTGTGGTGGGGATGGTGACCCTGATCGCTGCACTTGGCATTTACAATACCACCGGAAAAGCCCCGGTTGCGACCGCAGGGAATGCACCACCACCGGTCGCAACCTTATCTGGTCCCTCAGAAATTGCTCTAGCACGACACCTCAAACAAATTGGCGCTAAGGAATATGGTGCTTTCTGGTGTCCCCACTGCCACGACCAAAAAGAATTATTTGGCAATGAAGCATCAACCCTATTGAATTACATCGAATGCGATCCGAGCGGTCAAAATGCCCAGCCTCAGGTTTGCCAAGCCGCCAATATCAAAGGATATCCCACCTGGGAAATTAACGGTCAAATCTACTCAGGTGTGAAACCTTTGGAGGAATTGGCTCAGATTTCTGGTTATAGTGGGCCGCGCAACTTCAAGAATTCACTGCCTCGGTAATTTTCTAGTTCAATCAAAAAAACCCCGCCCTCGTTCTCTACTAGGGCGGGATTTTACTAGGAGCCTCAGCGGATTAATTCTTTTTATTCAGCTTCCGGCGACCTAAGAGCATTCCGCCTAAACCTAAACCCATCCCTACCATCGTGATCGGTTCGGGTACTGGTGCTGGAGTGTTAGTCGGTGCTTCTCCAGGGTTGCTGCTGGATTCGGTACTAGGAGCCACGCTAGGAGCCACGCTAGGAGCCACGCTAGGAGCCACGCTAGGAGCCACGCTAGGAGCCACGCTAGGAGCCACGCTAGGAGCCACGCTAGGAGCTACGCTGGGAGCTACGCTAGGAGCCACGCTAGGAGCTACGCTAGGAGCCACGCTAGGGCTGCTGCTGGGGTTGCTGGCGACCTCGGTGGTAATAGTGCCAGCGGTGGCTACAGTTTTAGCACTACCACTACGGCTACCGTTGGCTGGCCCGACGCTCTTGAGGCGGACTCCGAAATCTTCTTTAGAGAAGGAGCTAAGGCTTAAACCAGGACCACTGATCGTAAAGATTGCTGTTTGATAGTCATCTGACTTTCCTTGATAGCTCTTGCCACCAGATAACCCAATTTGGACCCCCACATCAAAACTTTTATAGTCACTGCCACCATTCATGTTCACGCCATCGCCTAAGTCGCTCACGTTGCCGGCAGTGTTAATCACACCTAAGGGAGCGCTACCTGGAACCGCTGCGATGGTGAGCTTGGAGGCGTTCACTGAATTGGCGACGTTGAAGAAGACGCCATTAATGTCTGCCGTCAGGTTGCTGCCTGTCGCTGCTGGCACTTGCACCTTGACGGTAATTTTTCCTGGGTTAGAAGTGTCGTCCAGAGTCAGCTTTACTGGAGGAGCTGTACTATCTGTTTTGCTGCTCAAGTCTAAGGTTGTACTGGCAGCAATTGCTTTATTAGAGATGATGAAGGGAAGTACGAGACTACTAAGGACTAAAGCTTTGAGCAAGTTGGATTTCATGTTGATTCAGACTCCTGCCGTAGAACGATGTCTAGAGATTGGTTTGTAACGACTTTGTTTCTGTCTTCTATCAACAACAATTACATATTTATTTAAGGCTTGCAAGTATTAATAGAGATCTTTAAGCAAAAAATATATTTTGCGGTTTTTTTGGAGAATTTACGAAGCGAATATTTACTGAATAAGTAGCCTACTTAATCACCGTAATTCCACTGATACAAGGTTTCCAGACCTTCTTTGTCAAAATTTGACTGAAAGTATTACCCAGAAAAAGCTCAGGAGGATCGGGGGAGCTTCGGAATTTTCGTAGAAGTTTTTAGCCCCTCCTAGCCAAATCTCTCTAGAAGAAAAAGCAAGTTTATTGCACCTGCCTTGGCAGCTCGGTTTCAAGGGTGGAGTCATTAACCGAGAAGATTAGGTTGACCAGAGAGTTCTTGCTTAGCTCATGAGAATTACGTAAGCATTTAGCAAGGAGATAAGTCTCAACAAAATCAGTTCGATTCAGTTTAAATCCTTTTGTGAGTAGAGTTTTAAGCAATGGAGTTGTTGCAGTAGGTCGTAAAGAGAATTCAGTAAAATTACGGAAGGCGAGATTTGAGCTAGCTGCTCTCAAAGCTCTGTCTAGCTCAAACTGCTCGTGGTGTGATCGCAGTCATTGACTATAAGCTCTACAATAATGCTGAAATTTGGTGAAGTTATGATTTTCTCTAAAACTAAATAGCTTTAATATGATTAAACGCACGAACCACCGTCGCTCATTTTATTTCCCCATCCTATAGAGAATTTGTCAGCCCCCTCACTCAGTAGTAGGACTGTTTCATCGTCCTGAATACTTGCCAGAGACTCAAGCTTTAGGTGACGGGTAACAGCTCTGCCACCCCCTAGCGACTACTCACGAGCTGATCTTTACTAAACTTCATTGTCCATGCCTTGGCCGATTCGATCGAGATTCGCCAAAGATCTAGGGCAAAATAAGCCAAATGTCTATTGACTCCAGCCAATTATGAGCCTGCTCTTGAGGATGACAAGCTGGTTTTTCGTTGCACAGAGCTAGAACGTTAGGCAATTCTCCTCGTTGGTTCACATTAACTTTAAAAACAAATCGAAAATCATATTGTTTTGGTAAAGATCATTAAAAGCTATAGACAAACTCTTTTGGATGTTCAATGATGTGAATAGAAAGAAACAGCAATCCAACCACAAAGATTAAACGCACAGTACAACCGAGGTAAAGGTTCCTATGAAAAACAACTTCGTCACTTCCTTAACAGCCGCTCTAGCCGTCGTCGGCGTTGCTACAATCACTGCTTTTACCGCTACACCAGCTTCTGCCTTCACTTTTGGCAATATCACTGGAGGAGATACAGTTGGCGACGCTTATAAGAATGACTTTAGCTTCGATGTTTCACAAAATGGAGCTAATTCAGTCCTCTTTAAAATTGGCTTCTCAAATACCGTTGCCTCTTCACCAAGCGGTATGTTTATTGGAACAGTTTACTTTGATGTTGCTAAAACCTTGTTAACTGGTGTGAACTCCGTTAACGTCGGTAACGTTGGCAATGTGAACTTTACCGGTGGTGCTAGCACAGCGAATATGCCTCAAGGCAATATCATTGGCTTCTCTACAGACTATGCCTTTGATAATGTCAATGGTGCAGGGAACAAGTGGGCAATCCAAAGTGGCGAATCTCTAGGGATTTCGTTTGCAGGCAAATATGCAGATGTCATTTCGGCGATTAATGCTGGTAGCCTCAAACTCGGCTTGCACGTCCAGAATATTAATGGCGGTTCTGATACCTTCGTTTCCGAAACTCCTGGTGGTGGTACCCCCCCTGAGTCCGTTCCCGAACCTTTAACCATGACTGGTTTAGCTCTGGGTCTTGGTGGTATGATGGCTGCTCGCCGTCGCCAAGCTAACAAAACTGCTTAAGTTATTTCAGGGTGGGCAGGGTATAGGGGAGGAATAGCCCACCCTCTTTCTTTTCACCAGCGTTAATGGCTAAAGTAGGTCAGAGGAACGAGAAGCGTACCTCTGACTCTTCTTTTTTCTCCAATGCGTTATCTTAAAAATTACCCGACAGCTTGAAGCAAAGGCGCTCGCCCTAGTCTAGTCCCAACCCCCAAACACAGTTGAGGCGCTACCCATTCCTAACAGGAGGGAAGCGATTTTGTTGTGATGACAAGTCGCACTCACTGCTAGCGATGGCTAGGATTGCCAAAATGACGCTACTTCCGAGCGATGAATTCCACGGATCTAGCTGGCTGTTGCAGGATGAAAGATATACAGGCTTAAAGGTTGGGTTAGATGTTCAAGCAGGTCAGCAAAGCATCAAAAGAGCATTGGGTAACTTTTAAACAGTGGCTCAAGCAAGAGCGCCGAGTCTTGCTGACGGCTTCTAGCGTTGCAGGAGTTGTTTTGCTGGTGCGATCGCTCGGTTTATTGCAGCCCAGTGAATGGGCCGCCCTCGATCAGTTTTTTCGGTGGCGTCCTCCAGAACCCATCGACGACCGAGTGGTTCTAGTGGGAATTGGCGAGGCTGACTTGCAAAAGTACGGCTACCCCATTCCCGATGCTGTGATGGCGGAGTTGTTAGAAAAATTGCATCGTCAAAAGCCACGGGCGATCGGTTTGGACATCTACCGGGACTTACCCGTTGAACCTGGTTCCCAGGAATTAACCAAAGCCTTTAAAACAATTCCTAACTTAATTGGCATTGAGAAAATTGTCACCACGAATAGTTCAGCCATTCGGCCCTCTACTCTCCTCAGCCAACACGATCAAGTCGGTTTTAATAATGTCGTCATTGACGCCGATGGCAAAGTGCGCCGTATGCTGCTGTATCTGCAAGATGGGGGCAAAAACCATGAGAGTTTTGCGCTCAAGTTATCTTTGCTCTACCTCAAAGCCTTCGGCATTCAGCCAGAACCGGCTCACCGCGATCCTAAATATTTACAGTTGGGTCAAGGAGTCTTTGAACGCTTTTTGCCAGATGATGGCCCTTATGTGCGAACGGATGCAGGTGGCTATCAAATTCTGGTAAACCTGCGGGGTCCAGGGGGGAAATTTCGCTCGGTGTCCGCAACTGATGTTTTGTCTGGCAAGGTATCGCCGGATTTCGGGCGATCGCGCATCGTCTTAATTGGGGCAACCGCTTCTAGCGTTAAAGATTTCTACTACACATCCTACAGTGGAGGCTTATTCCATCCTCCGCTCGAAATTTCTGGTGTTGAGTTGCACGCTCATTTTATCAGTCAGATTCTAAGCGCTGCTCTGGAGGGCCGCACTTTGCTGCGAGTGGGACCAGAGGGGATGGAATGGTTGTGGATTTGGGGGTGGTCTTGGGTGGGAGCAATTGTCACTTGGAAATTGCGATCGGCGCGTCGATTAATTCCCAGTCTAATTGTTCTGAGTGCTGGTCTGACAATTAGTTCTTACCTGGCGTTACTGGCTGGTTGGTGCTTACCCTTTATTCCCCCGGTTTTGGCACTGGCGGGGTCGGCCGCCGTCATTACCAGCCACTTGGCTCACTTGCAGGAGGAGTTCAAGCGGTCTAAGGAATTTTTGCAGACGGTGATCAATACGATTCCTGACCCGATTTTCGTCAAAGACCGCGCCCATCGCCATATCGTTTTAAATCGTGCTTATTCCCGATTTATTGGTTATCCACTGGAAATGTTGATGGGGAAAACAGATTATGATTTATTTCCTCACTCAGAAGCTGATGCGTTTCGGCAGCAGGATGAGCTGGTTTTTACTAGAAATGAGGAACGTGAAAATGAAGAGGCGTTTACCGATGCCAATGGTGTTACTCACCTGATCGCCACTAAACGCTCTCTACATCAAGATGCTGCGGGTAATTTATTTTTAGTCGGTGCAATTCGAGATATTACAGAGCGCAAGCGCTTGGAAGAAGAGCTGAAGCGTTCTAACGCTCGACTGAAGCAGTCTGAAGATTTATTGCGCTATCAAGCTTATCATGATGCTCTGACAGGTTTACCGAATCGGCAATTATTTCGGGAGCGCCTCAGCGAGTCTATTATTGCAGTCACCAGCACTCGTCAGTTAGTGGCTCTGCTGTTCTTGGATCTAGATGGCTTTAAGTTAATTAATGATTCGTTGGGACATAATATTGGTGACTTATTGCTCAAAAGGGTGGCTGAACGGCTGAAAGGCTGTTTGCGCGGTAGTGATACGATTTCCCGCCTCGGTGGTGATGAATTTACGGTGATTTTGCCCACGATTCCGGGTAAGGCAGAGGCAGCTAGAGTTGCTGAAAAAATTCGCGATGCGATTACTCAACCGTTTGAAATTGAGGGGCATGAAGTTGCTGTTACCACCAGTATTGGTATTAGCTTATACCCGCTGGATGGTCAGGATATAGAGCTTTTAATCAATAATGCGGATGCTGCGATGTATCGCGCTAAAGATTTGGGAAAAAATCGCTACGAGTTTTCCTAGAAGCTGGATAGTTAAGTGTCAAAATGTAACGATTTGCTATTGACAGGGATTAAGATGTATGATAGCTATAAAGCCAACTCAAGGGTAGGCAATCCTACAAGCAAATGTAAAAAATCTTAAGATTTAATTAAGATTTTTGGCGGTTAAAATTTTGTTACGGTGTGGAAGTGAAGCACTGGAAGTAGCGACTCAAGTAAGAGTACGAGTTCACAGAAAGTTCAAGAAAATCTTTTGATAAGTTCCGTAAAAATACTGATACAATAAACTTGTGGGAGAAAGGATCTAATGTTGTGGTGACCTTTATGGGGTTGTGGGTATTATGAATACTCTACCGACGCTTACAACTAGGCTTACAACAATGGCAGCTCTGGTCGTTGCTCTCCAAGCGGTCACTGCTGGGGCAATTTTTGCAACCAGTCAAGTCAGCTCAAAGCAGATCGAATCGGGCGGAAGATTTTCCAAAGCTTCGATGCTCTTAGCTGGTTATGAACCGCCTCCTGATACAGGTAAGCCCAAGGATAGTAGTGGCGCAGGCGGTCGTTCTTGAGCTTGATTGCAAGTCGAGTTTCAGCAGAGAGCCTTACGGCTCAGATTTGTACCAGTCGTTGTTTTGGATGAGGGTGTGAACTTGCCAGCTTGGCTCAGAAAGGGGATAGTCTAAGCGGTAGTGACCCCCACGGCTTTCTGTGCGAAAAGTAGCACTTTTCAGAATTAAGTAGGCAACATCGAGCAGGTTACAGGTTTCGCCCCAAGTTCGTAGTTGTTGGCGATCGAATTCAGTTTCGGGGAAGTAGAGGTTCTGAGAGGGGGGTAAATAGAGGAGGGTACGACTCAGCGAGAGGGAGGCAAACTCTTGTCGCCAATTTTCTACTTGCGCGATCGCTGCTTCTAACGCTTGTTGTTCCCGACAAATCCCTGCACTCTGCCAGGTTAATCGCGGTAACTCTCTGCGTAGTGCTTCTATTGTAGCTCGTTCTGAAGCATCAATTCGGCAATTGTCCATTGCCAACGTTGCAGAAGACACTTGTGGTAATACACTTTCTTGCGGCTGCAAGTGTCTCATCTGTGCGCCGAACACCACACACTCTAACAACGAATTACTTGCCAAGCGGTTAGCACCATGAACTCCCGTGCTTGCTGTTTCTCCCACGGCATACAAGCCAGGAATAGAAGTACGGTTGAGGGTGTCTGCTACAATGCCACCCATCCAATAATGAGCCGCAGGCGCGACTGGCACCGGTTCCGAAAACAGATCGAGGCCCCACTGGCGACAAACTTCAATGATATTCGGAAACCGATAGCGAAGGCGATCGCCTGGAATCGATCGTAAATCTAGCCAAACATGAGGTTCCCCTGTCTTCTGCAAGTGCTGGAAAATGGCGCGACTCACCACATCTCTGGGAGCCAATTCTCCTGAAGGATGGTACTCAAACGCAAACCGATACCCCTTGCTATCGACTAAATGAGCTCCTTCTCCCCGCACCGCTTCACTGATCAGAAACCGAGGAGCTCCTGCTTTCGTCAGAGCTGTGGGGTGAAACTGAAAAAATTCTAAATCCCGCAGCAGGGCGCCAGCTCGCCAAGCGATCGCCACCCCATCCCCGGTACTGATGGCTGGGTTCGTTGTCTGAGCAAATACTTGGCCGCCTCCACCAGTCGCGAGCACCACCACTGGCGATCGCAGCCATCGGACTTGGTTGCCACAAATCAAACTCAAACCTTGGCAGTGCTGAGTTTCCGGATCCAGCCACAAGCTGAGGGCAAAGGCTGGCAATAGCACCTTAATATTCTTGCGAGTCAACACTTGTGCCGCCAGGGTGCTGACTACCGCCCGCCCCGTTGTATCAGCAGCATGAAGCACTCGTCGGCGGGAATGAGCAGCTTCGAGTGTTAAAGCCAAGTCTTCCCCTCGGCGATCGAAACTCACCCCTAACTGGACTAGGCTCGCAATACAACTGGGTGCTTGCTCCGCTAAAAACTCAACTGCTGCCACATCACATAACCCTGCACCCGCTACTAAGGTATCCTCAACGTGCAGCTTCGGGGAATCATCAGGCGCGATCGCTGCGGCAATTCCACCCTGGGCCCACTCGCTAGCCGACAAGGGCAATGTATCTTTACTGATTAAGCCAACTTGTAAATGCTCTGGAATACAAAGTGCTGTGTACAAACCCGCTGCACCAGCTCCCACAACCAATACATCAAATTGGTCATTGAGGTGACGGTGCGGGGAAAAATCATCATGCGTCATTAGAAAGCAAAGGAGAAGGGTAAGGGGGAAGGGAAGAGGGTGTAGCAGGAGCGATTTAATCTTCCAGGATAGTGAGAAGGGGAAAAGAACACTCCTGCTCCTTCCCCTTCTGACTTTCCCTCAACCGTTAGCAAACGACCAATCTAGTCGTATAACCCGTTATTCAACCTGTTGTCGCCTTCGATAAAGACTGATTCAACATCAGTCACCGTGAAATTATTTAAGTTAGCTTGCAGCAACTGTTTCTGAGTATCTGTCAGTCCCTCAATCTTCAGCACGTCCTCGACCTTTTCGTAAGGTGCATTCTTAATCACGATGCGGGCCAGGGTTGGATACATTCCTCGGTATTGCCGAAAATCTCGCGCAGCGCTGTTATTCAAATCTAGCTTTTTACCAAACTCTGTCCGGAGCTTCTCGTCGGCGCGGTTACTTCTGGCTTCCACTGCTAAAACTGAAGATGAGGGCAACATCAGGCGGCTCAAGGGAGCAGCGAAAGCACTCTGGTGGCCGCTCCAAGCGAAGCAACTTACGAACAGGCAAAAGGTGGCTAAAAGGCGACCCAATCGTTTCATCAGTTTATCTCTCCCATTTTTATACACAGCATTTCTTTAGAGACTACCATCTAAGCGCACCCTAGGAGCAGAGAAAGAGAAGAGGAGAGGGGGAAGCAGCTTTTGTTCACAAGTGAATTGCTGAGCGACCCATCTCCTTACCCGTTCCGTTTCGTTTTCAGAAAGGCAGCTAAATCAGCAAAAGTCCCCCCGTAAGTCAGCGTCGGAGTATCGTAACCCTTCAAATCAACCGTGTACTGCTTGAAAACGTGGTGGCCTCCCAAAACTGACAAATACTTATAAGTCGTCTCTCCCAAGGCAATATCCTTGCCAATTTGTTTAGTACAAGATTCTAAGCGAAAGGCTGCATTGACAGTATCTCCTAGAGCGGTGTAATCCGACCGCTCGCCACTCCCTGCGTTCCCAACCATTGCATAACCCGTATTAATCCCTGCACCCACTCGTAAGGGAAAAGGCAGGGGATAACGGTTGCTGAGATCCTCGGTGGCCTGGTGCAGTTGGCTGAGTGCTTGACAAATGCGGAGCATTTCCTCGCTGCCGACTCCGTTTGGTTTGTGAAACCAGACGGCCATGATGGCATCGCCAATATATTTATCCACCCAACTACCATGTTCTCGAATAATTTGCCCCGCTTGGCGAAACCAATTGCCGATCACTTCTGAAAGGATGGTTTCATCAAGTTGTCGTGTCAGCACTGTAAAATCTCGAATGTCCATCACCATCACCGAGATCAAACTGCGAACTGTCAGAGTCGCCGTAAAATCTTGAGAGTCGGCATCGATCGTCGCTGCTGGGGTGGGGCGGATTGGTGCAGGACAGTTAAACTCTAATTCAGTTTGACCGAAAAGCAGGCGATCGCTATTTTTGAGCGTCACAGGAATGCTTACCCGTCTACCATTGACAAACGAGCCATTACGACTGCCCAAGTCGATCAAGTAGAACTCTCCGGTCTCCATCCGCTGTAACATTGCATGGTTACGGGAAATCCACCGATCCCTCAACACGAAATTATTTTCCTCACTTCGTCCAATTGTCCAGCAATTACTACCAACCAGTGGTAGATAGCGATTGCCCGCTTCTGTACGAAGTATCAAATGTGGAGTGGGTTGCAACGTCACCACAGGTTCAGAGACGACACCGAGTCGTTCATATACGCTATTATTAAGCATAATTTTGGAACTGCCCAATTTGGGGCTGTCGCTAGAGTCACCAAACTGCACAGCGTCTTCCTCCCCACCTAGAATGCACCCAAAATTCTAGCGTTCCCAACTCTCGTTGATTCACCCTCCTTTGTTTAGTTGTCAATATATTACAGGCGAGTCCCACTCTCGTAGGAGATTAAACTTTTTTAGCGCTCTCGCGACCGCGCTTTGAGAGTCGCTGGCGGAGATCGTCGGGCAGATTTTGGGCATCATCAAGTTAGGTAGCCGAGGCAGCCAGTAAAAACAGGCTATCTACCAAAATTGTACCCAAGACTGCTCCACCAAAGGCCCACCCGTGAGATTGACCGGAGCGCAGAGGTAAAATGCCCACGATTAACAAAACTCCTGCTAAGACAACCGCGCTACCAATTCCCCAGGGAGTTCGTACCAGCGCGATCGCACTTTGAAAAATTGGCAGTGCGAGAGAAGAGTCTACCTGCATTAACTGTCGCCAATAAGGAATTAAACCAGTCATATAGAAATAACCATCGGTGACAGCAGTGCCAAACAAGGAACCTAGATAAAACCAATTTCCCACTTTTCCCCAATGGCGCTGCAAACACCAGAGAGCAAATGGCAATAGCGCGGCTTCTACTGGCAAGTGTAGAAAGGGTTCCCAGCGCAGCCAGCCCCAATAAATCCCTCCCGTTAACCAGCTCCAACTGAATCCTAGCAATAAGTCTCCCCAAAGCCAAGTTCTAGGTTGGCTCAGCAGCTTCCAACTCAGTCCTAACCATACTACTGTGATAGCAATGCTGATGATCGGTGCTTGGCGGACCAAGGGAGCTTGGAAAAAAACTGGCACTGTCACCAGAAACACCGCCGCCCCCAACACTAACCAAGTCTGGCTGAATTTCAAATTTCCCAGTGGTAAGACCCGAAAATAACTGTTTGACTCCTTGGGAGTGGCGGCAGGAGTGTACGCAGAGAAAGTCTCGTTAAACAAGGTATCTTTAAGATTCTTTACTTAAGTTAATCTTTTTGAAGATATCACAAAAATTAACGATCCATCCCCAAGGGTCATACAATCGAAATCTCCCATCAATCTTCTCAGTCTTGATATGGCATTTTCTTTTTTGCTAGCGGCTTCGGTCTGTCCCAGTAACTCCGTGGACATGGGTTTTGTAAACTTGAGTTGGCTTAAAGTCATAGTGCTTGGTATTGTCCAAGGGATTACAGAGCTGCTACCCATCAGTAGTACAGCTCACTTGCGAATTGTCCCCAGTTTGTTGGGGTGGGAAGATCCTGGCTCAGCCTTCTCAGCCGCCATGCAGCTTGCAAGTTTGGTCGCAGTGGTCAGCTATTTCTGGCATGACATTAAAACCTTAGCAGGCGCTACCATAAGAGCAATCAGCGATCGAGAGTATGACTCCCGTGATTTTCGTTTAGCAATGGGGATCTTAGTAGGGACAATCCCAATTGTGGTGGCCGGTCTGCTACTGAGTAAACTCTTAAATCTGGAGAATTCGCCTTTACGGAGTTTAACCGTGATTGGACTTGCCTCGATTGTCATGTCTCTATTGCTTGCCGTTGCTGAAAAATGGGGAAAGCGCGACCGCGACTTTGCTCACCTTTCGCTCAAGGATGGTCTTTTGGTTGGGGTTGCTCAAGCCTTTGCTCTAATTCCAGGGGTCTCGCGGTCCGGTTCCACTCTCACTGCTGCTTTGTTTTTAGGAATGGAGCGAGAAACTGCCGCTAGGTTTTCCTTTCTGCTGGGTTTGCCTGCCATTGTATTAGCAGGAGCTAAGGAATTGAGCGTCCTTCACAATTGCTTAGATGCTAGTGGTTGGATCACTCTTTTAATCGGGTTGACAACCGCCAGCATTGCTGCTTTTTTTGCCATCTATGGTCTACTCCATTACTTAGAAAAGCGCAGCACCTGGATCTTTGTGTTTTATCGTCTCGCAATGGGGATTTTGCTACTGGTTGGAGTCATGACAGGGTTTCTGCATAATTAAACATTCGCCGAGCGATGCGAAGCTGAGGGTTAACTGTTTTTGATGCTCCACTCCTTACCCGTTAAACGACAGGGGTTAGAATCTAGAAGTTTTTGTATTTCAACCTGAAACCTAGAGGCTAAGCAGGGATTGTAAAGATGAGAGTCATTATGCTTCGTTTCCACTAATTTACCGCCCACTACTCTTCACAATTTACTCCTGAGAATTTTAACGACTCTCAAAAAAATTGAATAAAATGGCTCGTAGTTCTGGGAGATTACTACTGACAAGGAACGAATGAACAATGATTGCTTTTTTGCCTACACTCTTAGCTGAAACCTCGGCCAGTGCTGGTTCCGATCAACCCCACATTAA
>JBLNEP010000111.1:0-68379 GCA_050262755.1 Actinomycetota bacterium
AGTGGTGTCACTGACCCGAACACTGCCAATAACTCCGCTACCGATACCAATACTCTGACACCCAGTGCCAATTTACAAATAACCAAAAGTGATGGCATCACCAACTTAACTCCCGGCAGCCCCACCACCTACACCATCACTGTAACTAATACCGGACCCAGTGCAGTCACAGGAGCAACAGTCAGCGATACTTTCCCAGCAACCATCACCTCAGCTACCTGGACCAGTACCACCAGTGGGGGTGCTACCGCCACCAGCAGCGGTACCGGCAACATCAGCGACACCGTTAACTTGCCAGTCAATAGCACTATCACTTACACAGTCACAGCCAATACAAACCCAACTGCGACAGGTACCTTAGCCAACACCGCCACAGTCAAGCTGCCAAGCGGTATCATAGGCATCCTACCAGATGGTACACAAGTAGATACTTTTAGCGCTACCGATACCAATACTCTGACGCCAAGAGCCGATTTACAAATCACCAAAACTGATGGCATCACCAGCTTAATTCCTGGCAGCCCCACCACCTACGCCATCACTGTGACCAATGCCGGACCCAGTGCAGTCACAGGAGCAACAGTCAGCGATACTTTCCCCGCAGCCATCACCTCAGCCACCTGGACCAGTACCACCAGTGGGGGTGCTACCGCCACCAGCAGCGGTACCGGCAACATCAGCGACACCGTTAACTTGCCAGCCAATAGCACCATCACTTACACAGTCACAGCCAATACAAACCCAACTGCGACAGGCACCTTAGCCAACACCGCCACAGTCACAGCTCCCAGTGGCGTAACTGACCCTAATACCGCCAATAATACCGCTACCGATACCAATACCTTAACCTCGCAACCCAACCTCACCCTGACAAAAACCGCCTCTAGCAACTCCGTAGTAGCTGGTGGGTCTCTCACCTATACCCTCACAGTTACTAATAGTGGCACTGCCGATGCTACCGGTATCCTGGTACAAGACACCCTACCCACTGGCTTCACCGTCACCAGTACCAACGTGAGCAATGGCGGTTTTACAGCAGGCACAGTTAGCAACGGCATCTTACCCTTTACAGGTGGCAGCTTAGCCGCAGGTGCTAGTGCCACCCTCACGATCGCAGGTACAGTCCCTGCAACTCCTACTACCCTCAGCAATAGTGCAGCGGTAGACCCGAACAACACCATTGCCGAAAGCAACGAAAATGACAACGTTGCCTCTGCTACAACTCAAGTTATAGCGACACCCACACCCACACCGACACCCACACCCACGCCGACACCCACACCCACGCCCACACCCACGCCGACACCCACACCCACACCTGCACCCGCACCCACACCCACGCCCACACCCACACCTGCAACCACACCCACGCCCACACCCACGCCCACACCCACACCTGCACCCACACCCACGCCCACACCCACGCCCACACCCACGCCGACACCCACGCCCACACCTGCACCCACGCCCACACCCACACCCACACCCACGCCTGCACCTGCACCCGCACCCATACCTACACCCACGCCAATACCCACACCCTTTCCGCCACCGACCCCAACACCCACACCGACCCCAACTCCTGTTAACCAGCCTCCAGTAGTAACAAATACCGACGTCACTCTCCCGCCTAACAGTACGCGACTCTTAACGGGACTGGGAGGCACTGATCCTGACGGTACGATCGCATCCTATACAATCAATACTCTCCCGCCAGCGACTCAAGGCATCCTCTACTTGGGAGACCCCGCCAATGGGGGGACTCCCATTCAAGCGGGTCAAGTTCTCAGTCCCAGTCAAATTAAGCAGCTATTTTTCAAATCCACCGGCAACTTCACAGGAGCTAACTTTACCTACAGCGCCACCGATAACCTTGGTGCTACCAGTCCCGCCGCTGCGACTGTCTCTGCGATCGCTTGGCCGAATCTCCCCCCTGTTGTTGACAACAATCAAGCTCCGGTTTCACCGGGAAGCACTCTTAACCTCACTGGTTTGGGCGCGACAGATACCGACGGTGCGATCGCTTCCTATACGATTAATACACTGCCACCCGTAGGACAAGGCATCCTTTATTTAGGCGACCCCGCCAAAGGGGGGACTCCCATTCAAGCGGGTCAAGTTCTCAGTCCAGCTCAAATCAAGCTGTTATTTTTCAAGTCCACGGGTAGTTTCACAGGAGCCAGCTTTACCTACAGCGCGACGGATAACCTCGGTGCAACCACTCAAGCTCCCGGTAATGTCTCCTTGGTTCCTTCTGCGCTCAACAAACCACCGATCGCCTTTAATGCCAATGTCACCACTCCCCCAGGAAGCACTGTCAACCTCACCGGACTTGGAGGCACAGACACCGATGGCGCGATCGCTTCTTATACCATCAACACCCTACCACCAGCGACTCAAGGGATTCTTTACTTAGGAAACCCTACCCAAGGCGGTACTCCGGTTCAAACTGGTCAAGCCCTACAACCCGCTCAGATTAACCAATTATTCTTCAAATCAAGCGGTGATTTCACGGTTGCGAATTTTAGCTACAGCGCCACGGATAACCTGGGTGCGACTAGCGTTGCCACTGCCAGCGTATCCTTACTCGCTGTCCCCAACCTGCCTCCGATTGCCACTAACGTTAACTCCAGTGCCGTACCTGGGAGCACTATCCCCTTGAAGGGATTGGGAGGAACGGATGCGGATGGTGCGATCGCTTCTTACAAAATTAATACGCTGCCGCCACCAGAGCAAGGTGTTCTCTATTTGGGCGACCCGGCGAATGGGGGAACTGCGATCGCAGCCGGTCAAACTCTCAATCCCACTCAAATTCAGCAGTTATTCTTCAAATCCACCAGCAGCTTTAGCAAAATTAGCTTTAGCTACAGTGCTTTTGATAATCTGGGTGCCATTAGTCAGGTTGCTGGGATTGTTTCTGTACTCAGTGTTCCCGTTGCGCCAACTCCTGCACCGACGCCAACCCCAACTCCGATTCCAACCCCGACGCCAACCCCTGTCCCGACACCAACCCCTGTCCCGACACCAACCCCAACTCCTGCACCGACGCCAACCCCAACTCCTGCACCGACGCCAACGCCGATTCCAACCCCAACTCCTGTTCCAACGCCAACGCCAACCCTAACACCGACACCAACGCCGACACTGACGCCAACGCCGATAGTGACTCCGATTGATACGAATCCAGAGTGTGGGTGTCCTCCCCTACCAGAACCACCAAATCCTATCTTTAATCCACCCGCGCAACCGCCAAAAATCACCCTGGGCGACACTCCCCAACCCCCCATTGAAAAAACCTATCGCGGAACACCCAAAAATGATTTCCTCGTGGGAGGAAGTGCCGATGAACTGTTCCTAGGGTTTGAAGGAGATGACACCCTCAAGGGAGAAGGAGGTCGCGATTTCTTTTATGGCAACCAAGATAACGACGTCATTTTTGGCGACCAAGGCGAGGATACGATTTATGCGGGTAAGAACAATGATTTTGTCCACAGTGGCAAAGGCAATGACTGGGTATTTGGCGATCGCGGTGCCGATACCCTCCACGGAGATATCGGAGATGACACATTAGTCGGTGACAAAGGCAGTGGTAACCCAGACAGTGCTGCCAGCGAGGGAGATTTGATTTTTGGTGAACTCGGTAACGATGTCATTGCAGCCGGTGATGGCAATGACACAGTGTTCGCGGGTAAGGATAATGACTTGGTTTATGGCGGCAAAAACAATGATTTGATTTGGGGCGATTTGGGTTCGGATAGTCTCTTGGGGGATACCGGCGATGACACCCTAATAGGCGGCATTCCGGAGTCGGAAGTAACGAACGCTCAACCAGGGGGGACGGCTGGAACCAGTCGCAGTCGCAGCCAGGAAGTGGATGGTGCTGATTACCTCTGGGGAGGAAGTGGCAATGATGTGTTGTTTGGTCAACAAGGAAACGATAGTTTGTTGGGAGGTGAAGGGAACGATCGCGCCTATGGAGGCAAAGGGAATGATTTTGTCTCCGGCGAAACGGGGTCTGACACTCTTTTTGGCGACCAAGGCGAAGACACCCTCATTGGTGACTATGGCAACAGCAGCGCTGGGGAGGGTGCTGGTGAGGAAGATTTGCTCTTCGGGGGTCGTGGCAATGACTTGCTGGCAGGTGGCGAAGGCAATGATACGATTCAAGCCGGTAAGGATAATGACCTCGGCTATGGCGGTAAAGGCAATGATTTGATGTTTGGTGAGTTGGGGAGCGATACCCTTTTGGGAGGTGAGGGGAATGATAGCCTCTATGGTGGGCTCAGGGGTTCACAAAATGGGGATTTGCAAGGGAATGATTTGCTATTTGGGAATGGCGGGGATGATTTCTTGAGTGGAAACGAGGGTGAGGATTCTCTTTCTGGGGGGGAAGGGAATGATACAGCCCGTGGTGGCAAGGGGAATGATTTAATCGAGGGGGACAGTGGGGATGACTTGCTCTTCGGAGACCAAGGCAACGATACGATTTGTGGTGGGGAGGGGGATGATACGATTTTTGGGGATAACTGGGGAACTGCGGCTGCGGTTGGACCGGAAGGGGAACGAGATGACCTCTGTGGTGGGGAGGGGAATGACCTTATCTATGGTAATGAGGGAGAGGATACGCTCAGGGGTGACAGTGGGAATGATACTTTGCTGGGTGGGAAGGGTAATGATTTGCTGTTTGGCGGGGAGGGGAATGATTTCCTCAGTGGCGATCGCGGCAATGATACGCTGACGGGGGGGTCTGGCAACGATACCTTTGTTTTGGGGTTGGGTTTAGGGACTGATGCGATCGCAGATTTTGAGTTAGGAATCGACAAAATTGCTTTGACGGGGGGGTTAAGTTTTGAGCAGTTGCAAATTCAGCAAACGGTGAATGGCACGTTGCTACAGGTGAAAAATGGGGAGGTTTTGGCAATTTTGCCAGGAATTGAAAGCACCCTAATGAATCAGGAGAATTTTATCGTGATTTAGGGAGGTTGATTGAATTGAGTTGCAGGGAGAATGGCGGGTCATTCTCTCTGTTTAATTTAAGGTTTGCTGAAAAATACTAAAATCTGCATTCATCTAGGGTCTGTAAAGCATTAAAAGTCCTGTTAAGCACTCTCAAATCGGATGCTAGTGCTAGACCTCAAAGCGATCGCACTTTTTGCTAACCCTTTCCCCCCTTTCCCCCTTTTCCCTAATTTAAGGTTTTCTGCCAAATTTTAATGGTGCCATCCATGCTACCGCTGGCGATCGCAGTTCCTTGCGGACTAAAGGCAACGGAACGCACACCATCGGTATGACCGGTGAGAATTTGAGCTGAGAAGATATTTTCTCCTGTTTCTAGGTGAGGATGGAGTTGCCAAAGTCTGATAGTTCCGTCTTGGGAACCGCTGACTAGGGAGTTGCCTTGGGGACTAAAGGCTATGGATTCAACGGAGGCATCGTGACCGATTAAGGTAGCATCTCTACCTGTTTCAAGCTGCCAAATTTTGATGGTTTTGTCTGCGCTTCCGCTGGCGAGAAATAATCCATCTGGGCTAAAGGCAACGGACCAAACGGGGTAGTAGTGACCGAAAAGGGTGGCGAATAGTTCGTTGGTAGTTAAGTCCCAGAGAGCGATCGTGCCGTCGCCGCTGCCACTGGCGAGGTAGGTGTTTTGGGGGTTGAAGGCAATAGACCAAACCGGATATTCATGAGCGGTTAAGGTGGTCAGTAATTTATTGGGGTTGAGTTGCCACAGTTCGATCGTGCCATCAGAACTACCGGTGGCAAGGGTTTTTCCGCGATGACTGAAGGTAATCGAACAAAGTGGAACAGAAAATCCGCTTTTGAACTCTCGTTTGTCACCCGTGGCAATATCCCAGAACTGGATGATTTCATTGCTAGTTGTGGCAAGGATTAAGCTATCTGGAGTAAAGGCAAGGGGATAGAAGAAAAAAATTAACTCTAGTTCATTGCTAAGGGTACGTTCCTGACCTGTTGTCAGATCCCAAAGTTTAAGAGTTTTGTCGTCGCTTCTACTGGCAAGGGTTTTACCGTCGGGACTAATGGCGATCGCTCTGATTCCTGCGGTATGTGCACTCAGAGTTTTGACGCATTCCCAAGTTGATTTTTCAGGCTTTAGCATTCCAAGTTTCAATCTCTTATTGCCCATTAATTGTAGAGAGTAATCTTCTCTGCCTCAAAAATCAATTGATGCGGCTAAAATTTGATGTTTTACGACTGTTGCGGACAGCAAGCGCATCTAGGTTAAACTAATGTCAAGAAGCAAGTCACTCTGCGAGACTGCCGCAATGCAAGCTGAACCCGCATCTACTCAGCTTTTCCCAAATGCCTGACTGGCATCTCAAAATTTTTGTACGCTCTCAGTGCTAAGAGCGATATGGTATTAATGAATCCTCTGTAAAGAGTCGAACTCTGAATTCAGTGGTTGGGAGGTCTGGGGTGCATCGCCATTAGTCCATCAGACCGGAGAATGAAATTATGGCTGAGCGATTGGGGTGTATGGAGTGCGGATCGCCCTTAAGTGCTGACACCTGTCAATGTCCGCATTGCTTCACAGAATATCCTTTAGGTGTAATGTGTCTGGCTTGTTGTCAAACCCTGAAAGAATCCCAAGCAATTAAACATGAGAGTAATCATGGGCTTTCGGTAAAATACTTTCATGCTTCTTGTTATGAACAAGTCATGCATCTGAATCCGAAAGCGGTTGATGCAGAGCAAAATGAGAAGGGACGCGACCGCGCCAAACGGAAGTGGCAAAAAAATCAAGCTGAAATGGTTGCCAGAGCTGAAGCGGAAAGGCTTCGCCAAGCGCTCGCTAGGCAAAGAGGTGCATCGGGAGCGCAAGCAACTACCAAAATTATTCAGTTTTTATTATTAGCTATCTTTGCATTTTTAGTGTGGGGGGTGATGTTGAGTTTATTATTTGGCGACATTGGTTTGGTCGTTGGCATCGTTTTAGCGGTGCTAATTGCGATTCCTGGACTCAGACAAATGTAAGCTTGAGTGAAGGTGAGCTTACATTTGGTAGCATCGGCATTGTCAAGGCAAGGGAAGATCGGAGCTTGGCTCTAGCCGCTCATTCAATTCATCATCGTTTTCCCTTTGCTTTTTTTCCCCTCTTTCCAGTACAACCGGAATGAAGAGGATGCAGTTTTAGAGCCGAAATGTATAGACAATACTGCCTTCGGGTTTAACTTCACAAGTAGCATTGAAGGCTTCTGCTTGCTGATTTAAGTAACGTTGAGCAGTATCAGCAGGGAGTTGCGCTTTCATCGCAAATTGGATCAGGGTGATTTGTCCATTATTTTCTCCAATGAGCTGATATAAAATTGCTTGCAGGCGTTCGCGTTCTTCTCGGTTACGAGCTGCTTTTTGTTTCCAAATTGCTCCTAAAGGAATTAAACCTCCACTGACGAATAACCCAACGAGCAACCCTGCTCCTAGAGTGAGGGGAACAATCCAATTAGAGCCTGGGTAGGCGATGATTTCAGGAGCTTGATTCAACGCTAAACTGCTGATAATTTCTGGCTGTGCAGCTTTGGCATCGGTTAAGGCTGTTTGGGTTTTATCATAAAGCTCTTGCTGAAATTTGACTCGCTGTTCCAGGCGAGCTAAATCTTGTTCATTGCCTGAAGATTGATTATAGTCTTGTTCGGCTTGTTGTAAATCTTTACTAATTTGTTGCAACCTTTGATTGAGGGAAGCACGGATGATTTGCCAACGATCGAAGTTAATGAGGCGGCTTTTTTCAATCATTGCTTTGAGCAGCACTTCGGTGGTTGCGAGTGCTTGTTGGCGATCGTTGGCTTGATATTGAACGGCAATTTCTAAGGGTTTTTCAGGTGGGGAAAAGTTGATTTTAGTATGTTGGCGAATTTGTTCAGGTTGAATTTGGGTTGCATTCGTTACTGCTTTGATTACATTATCTGCTAACAAGTCACTTCGTGTTAGTTTTTCGCCTTGTTTGAGAATGGCGCCACCAATGGTAGAAAATTTAATGGGTGGGGTGTTAGCAGTGAGAATACCTTGAGCGATGTATCCGGGAGGAGGAGCGAGGCGATAGGCGATGAAACCTGAGATTACCAGGATGGTGGTAAAACTGATGAGAGTCGGCCATTGGTATTGTTTTAAGATGCTTAGATAGGAGGGTTGGGGAGAAGGTTTTGAGGTTCTGGGTTGAGAGGATTTCATCATAGCTGGATCTGAATGAGGGGAACCGCAGATGCACGCAAACAAATGCAGACGAAACCACACAAGACTTCGCTTTAATTGTGAAGCATTGTCTTCAAGGAAGTTTAAATATTCTTGAATTTTATGAAAGAATTGCAGACAGTTATTATATCAGCTCTTAACTGTCTGCTCCTAATCGTTCTTAATTTTTTAATAATAGCTAACTGCTACTGTTCGCGTCGCAATTAGCAATGAGTGGTTGTCTAAAGACCAATAGGAAGAACTAAGCCTTCGCGAGCCATCACTGCTTTAGGAAAGACTGTTTGTACTTTCTCTTCTACTTGGTCTAAAAAATCATCACTATGGGCCGGATCGTGGTGGAAAATCACAACTCGTTTGACGCCAGCCGCTTCAGCCATTTTCACTGCTTCTTGCCAAGTTGAGTGTCCCCAACCGACTTTAGAGGATTTGGGGTTGTGATACTCTTCGTCGGTGTACATGGCGTCATAAATGAGGACATCTGCATCACGGGCTAAGTTATAGACATTTTCATCTAAGCGATCGGGGAAATGTTCGGTATCTGAACAATAAACAGCCGATCGCCCCCGCCAGGTGATCCGGTATCCCATCGCTGTATTGGGATGATTGAGGGTTCCCGTCTTAATCTCAATATCATCGAGCATCATGGTATTGTGATGATCGAGTTCGTAGAACCTCAAGTCAGCCTGCATCCCTCGTAGAGGAACCGGCGAATTGGGGTGTAGCACTCGTTCAATAAAGTGCTTTTTCATGGAGATCCCATCCGGTGGAATTGCCCCGTAAATGTGAAAGCAATTACCAGGAATAAAGGCGGGAGAAAACATCGGAAATCCTTGGATATGATCCCAGTGATAGTGCGTAAAAAACATATACGCTTCCACGGGCATTTCCTGTAGCAACTGTTCCCCTAGCACCCGCAACCCTGTACCACCATCAAAAATGAGGCGCTTACCACCCACTCGCATTTCTAAACAGGAAGTGTTACCGCCATAACGAACGGTTTCTTTTCCTGGGGTCGGGATACTCCCTCGCACTCCCCAAAACTGGACGACAAAATCGTTAATGCTTTCAATTGGTTCGGATGGGTGAGGGCAATCGCGGGGAGTTGCCATTACAGAGGAAAAGCTGGTTTCCATTTTAAACTTCAGGCTTCAAGGTTCCACATTGTCCATGATGGCGTAGGAGATGGTCACACAGCACTAAGGCGACCATTGCTTCTACCATAGGCACAGCTCTTGGCAAAACGCAAGGGTCATGCCGTCCTTTAGCAGCTAACAGCGTTGCTTCACCCTCACGAGTCACTGTACGCTGTTCTTTGCGAATTGTCGCAGTTGGCTTGAAGGCCACCCGCAAAATAATATTTTCACCGTTACTAATGCCACCCTGAATGCCGCCGGAACGATTGGTCACCGTGCGGATTGCACCCTGTTCGTCAGTATAGTATTCATCATTATGCTCGCTGCCTGTCAGGAGAGTTCCTGCAAAACCGGAGCCTATTTCAAATCCTTTGCTAGCTGGCAAGGACATCACGCCTTTCGCTAGGTCTGCTTCTAGTTTATCGAAGACTGGTTCTCCTAAACCCTTGGGTACATTCCGAGCCACGCACTCGACGACACCGCCGATGGAATCCCCAACATACCGCACCTGTTCAATAAGTTCAATCATCCGCTCGGCACATTCTGTGTCAGGGCAACGGACAATATTACTTTCTACTTGTTCTAAAGTGACGGTGTTGGGATCGGCGACTGCTTCTAAGTCTTTGATGCGCTTAACATAGGCGACTATTTCGACACCAGCGACTTGTTGGAGGATCTTTTTGGCGATCGCACCGGCGGCCACTCGCCCGATCGTCTCCCTTGCTGAAGAACGACCTCCGCCTTGCCAGTTCCGGAACCCATATTTGGCATCGTAAGTCGCATCGGCATGGGATGGGCGGTATTTGGTCGCCATCTCATCGTAGTCTTGGGGACGAGTATCTTGGTTTCTCACCACGACCGCGATCGGTGTTCCCAAGGTTTTGCCTTCAAACACACCTGACAAGATCTCACACAGATCCGCTTCTTTCCGAGGCGTGGTAATTTTACTTTGGCCTGGGCGTCGTCGGTTTAATTCTGTTTGAATGTCAGCGGCGTCTATTTCTAAGCGGGGTGGGCAACCGTCAATTACTACGCCCACTGCACCGCCGTGGGATTCGCCAAATGTTGTGATGCGAAATAAATGCCCAAATGTGTTGCCCATTATGCTTTAGCCAGAGGCGTCAGGATTGGTCAAGAAGTTTCTTCGGAGTCTCCAAAACAATATAACATTGGCTGGCAACAGCCAGTCAATGTGCAGTTTATACTTATAGCTTGCAACAGCGATTCAACGAGAGCTAGTGCAATTTCAGCCTTAGGTGTTTGCTTTGACCCAGAGGCCAATCAGTCCTAACCTTTTGACGTTAGTCTTCGTGTTCTTCAAAGGGGTCTCTTAAATCCTTGGAAGGAGGGCCGAAAGCAGTGTAGATTGAGAAGCCAGTGATCGCGATTAGACACAACCCAATCGAAATGCTAAGAACTGTTGCGGGTTCCATAGGATTAATAAATTATGAGTGCTCTCCCCCTATAATATTACAAAACATTACATATTTGTTTCCAGACTCATTACAGGTGACTTATGGCACAACGGACTTGGTTGGGAGATGTGCTCAGACCCCTTAACTCTGAGTACGGCAAAGTGGCTCCAGGTTGGGGCACGACCATCGTGATGGCAAGTTTCATGGGACTCTTTTTAGTGTTCTTGTTGATTATTTTGCAAATCTACAACTCCTCACTCATCCTTGAGAACGTCAACGTTGATTGGTCAACCCTCAAGAACCTCTAAATAGAGTTTGGGGTTCAGGGTCGGGGTGAAAGGGAAGGTGAACCTAGAGAAACACCCCTGGAGGAATGGTCGCTAGTTGCTCCGCCGTTCTTTCAGATGCGATCGCTCATGGCGCGCTCAATCGCATCTCTACTCTCATCTTTCCTGTCCCCAACTCTGAACCCCTCTTACAGAAATTATCAGGAGAAGGCAGCGTGAACATTTTTGGTATTGGTCTCCCAGAGATGGCCGTGATTCTAGTCATTGCCCTTTTGGTCTTTGGCCCGAAGAAGCTGCCAGAGATTGGTCGGAGTATGGGAAAAGCAATTCGAGGCTTTCAACAAGCTTCGCGAGAGTTTGAGGCTGAGTGGCAGCGAGAAGCACAGCAGCTAGAGGAAGTGGTCAAGGATGACAAGTCAGAATCACCAAAACTGACCGCCACAACCTCCAAAGAGGAGAGTAGCAGCACTTAACGGAGAGACAACCATGACTAAGGCTGCGCCGATCGCGGCGCTCGTGATTCCTCAACTGGTTGTCGGTTTGGGGAATCCAGAACCTAAATATGACCGCACGCGACACAATATAGGCTTCGCTGCGGTCGATGCGTTAGCAGCGTCCTGGCACATTCCCTTATCGGAGAATCGCAAATTTCAAGCTGAATTTGGGGAAGGGAAGGGGCCTGGAGGAGACAAAATTCGCTTGCTCAAGCCACTTACCTATATGAACCTTTCAGGACAAGCGATGCGAGCGGCGATTGATTGGTACAAGCTACCACCGGAGTCTGTATTGGTCATTTACGATGATATGGACTTGCCCTTGGGAAGGCTGAGGTTGCGATTGTCTGGTTCTGCGGGGGGTCATAACGGGATGAAGTCAGCGATCGCTCATCTTGGGACAGACAAGTTCCCCCGTTTGCGAATAGGCATTGGTAAACCTCAAAATACATCGACCAATGGAGAGAAAGAAACGATTTCCTATGTTTTAGGAAAATTTTCCGTAGAGGAGAGCCAGTTTGCCGATCGGGTGCTTAAACTGGTGGTAGAGGCTGTGGGACTAAGCCTTCAGCAAGGAATTGAAAAAGCCATGAGCCTCTACAACAGTCGCACTGTCGTTGAAAGTAAAGGGTGAGTCGAAAACGTTTACCTGAAACCACTGCTTATGTGCGCGTCACTCGCCAATCTTGGCAACAAGGCACCATTGAAGGCGAAGTGAGTGCTGGTACTTTTGAGTGGCAATTTCAATGGCGTTTCCGGCAAGGGAGAACGCTGGTGATTGAGCCTTCTCAAGGACGAGCCCTGATTCAAGAACCTCTCAATCGTTTTCTGGAAAAATGCGATTACCAGCTTGAACCAGGAGGCGATTATTCATTTACAATTCGCGCTCAGTTTTAAGCAAAGAGGGAAGGGAAAAGGGAAGTAAATCAGGGGATGGGGAGCTGTCGCTCCTGCCTTTTAAGATTGCTGGCTCCCTAAAATTGTGAAGGGCTACCCTCTTTGTCGATCTTCTATGTTGAAAATCCATCTCTCTGATTTGAATTCTGATAATGGTGTTTCTAATAACATTAATGACGGTCACTCATTCACTTAATTACTACTCTTCCCTATTCCCGATTTTTGATGGGTTAGTTGACTTCAAGCTGCGATCGCCTTCTAACAACTGACGAATTAAAGCAGGTGGTGTTGCTTCCCGGTAGGCTCCGCAGTAATATAAACTTAATACAGCTTTGTAAGCCCAGTGAGTTGGCGAAACATCTGTATAGGGATTGGGTAAAGTTTCTGCTTGATTGTGGATGCAAGCCGTGAGAATTTGGTCTTGCGTTAAGGAATTTTTTGGCTGAATTTGCGGAATCGTTTCTGCTTTTACAGCAGTAAAAAAGTTGCTGCCAACTAACAGTGAAATAGTAGCCAGACTAGTTAATTTCATAACCTCTAAGTTCCTGATTGTAAATTTTTCCGGCTGAGGGTGATGATTTTAAACACCCTCAATATTTAACTTGCGTTAAGTCCTAAATTAATCTTACTTACCGCAAAAGTGGCGAGGTTTCTGAATTTTTAACTCTGGCAAATTTTCGCATCCAAAATGCAAGAAAACCCAAGAATAACAACCCCATCACACCCGCAAGAGGATTGCGGTTAACTCCCGTTATCCAATCAGGAACCTGGCCAGAATATTGCACCAATTGACCAACATCAATCATATAATAGCCCCAGACCAAACCTGCATGAAGACCAATCGGCAAACCCAGGCGTCCCCGACGCGATCGCTTTCCCCAAACTAGGGTCAAACCCAAGATTAACAAGCCAGGAAACTGCGGCCAAGTCTTAATAATTGCCGAAACAGGGCGAATAAAGTGTAAAACAGCAAAGATCGTAGCATCCGCCCACAGAGAAACTTGAGGTTGGTAATCTCGTTGCAACTCCTCTAGCAACCATCCCCGGAAGATTAACTCCTCTGCGAAACCAACTCCGAGACTAACAGCCAACCCTTCTGCGACCGCTCTCCATAACTCCTGAGAGTTCTGCCATGACACCCACCCCAACCAACCCTGCAACCCAAACAAACTGAACGTGAGTACAACTCCGATCCCTAGACCCGTTAGCAACTCCCATCCATTAGAGCGAGTCAATCCTAAACCATAGCTTTTTAGCAAGTGAGGTTGGCGGTAAACGTTCCGCCCCCACCACCGCAGCAAAAACAAAAACTCACCAAATAATAACACCATTGTCAAGATGCTAACCAAATTACCATCTTTGACAACTAAATAAATCGGTGCGGCCAAAGGCAGCCAGACCCCGAGTAAACTACCAATAAAAACTGCTACCCGAATCGGAGCAGGATAACAGGCTATCTTGTGCTGATCGATCATTCACCCTTTGCGATTAGTCCCCAGTCATTCAGTCTCTGGCTATTGACTAGGGACTAATGGCTAAGGACTCACGTCCCTCTTACTCATCAGGTTCCATTGTGCTGATCAGTCCATGATTTTTCAAGGTTTCGCAGTAGAACTCCGCGTGTTCCTGAGCACAGGTAATGACCAATGCGAGCCCATTGGTGTGAGCTTCCATCATAATATTCACAGCCTGCGGCTGAGTTAAACTCGGCACCGTCTGCATCAAAGTCTGCACCACATACTCCATTGAATTGAAGTCATCATTATGGAGCAAAACTTTGTAGCGTGGTGCCAGCTTGCGGACTGTAGAACGCTTTTCAATAGTTTCGACAGACACTACTTTATCCCCTCCTTAGGCGATTGGACAATGAAATCATGATCTTTGGCAGAAGCTCTCCCCATCTCCAACGGTGTCAAAGAGGGAGAAATCCTGAGCAGTAACTTGGGGTACAAGCAGAAAATTCCAGTGCTGATTTTTAGCGCCACTCAGCGAAGGAACCAGCCAAACTCCTTCGGATATCCTTTCCCGCCATCTTTGCCAAGATCCTATCTCTCCAAGCAGTTGGAGTCAGTAGCCTTACAAAGGAGTCCCAAGGGGAAACCTTCAGCACTGTCTTCCAGACCAGCTCACGCCAGAGACAGCTCTTAGTCGTGAATCAGCTTAGCAAGCTCCCGTTATGCAGATTTAACGGAATCAGCAGACTTGCTATCAACGGTATGGGACTCTTCCTCTTTAACTTAGTTTAATCAGGGACGAAAATCCCGACAAGGTAAAATAGTAGTGCTTTCTATCGCTCGCCACTGAAACGAGCATCCGTTGGGGACCCCGTGACTTTAGTCTGCGGAATGTCAAACTATAGGGAAAAGAACAAACAACTACAACCTGCCCAACCTCTGGGATTCATTTGACTATGATGAAACGTAAACCTAAGTCCTACAGTGCTAGAGCTGATGTTGGTGAACCTTGGGATGATTTAGATTCTTCTGGCTCCCGTGGTGGTTCGTCTCGCCGTCAACCTGGGGGTAAATCTCCGATCAATTACACTTCGCTGGGAATTTTAGCAGCAGTCTTCATCCTGGGAATTGGCATTGGTATTGCCTTTAGCTCAACTGCCACTATTAGCCCAGAAAATGTCGCTTCCCGCGAATTTATCGATCGCAGTGCCCCCAACCCAGAACTCTGCGTGCAGTTCGGAGCGAGCGCGATGGTGACGGATATGCGCATTTACGTCACACTCAACCCCTTTAATGTCTATGTTTCTCAGCCCAGCATGAGACCTGGCTGTGTCCTGCGAACCAATAACTGGGCGATTTTGGAACAAAGGCGACTGGTGACCCAAGAACAGGTGCGCGAGTGTAAGAACCGGATGAATACCTTTGGCTTCACAGGTCCGTTAGACGCTCAACCGGAGATTAGTTGCATCTATCAGAACGACGGTGCTAAAAACCTATTCTTAAACCAACCAGGAGCTGTGGCTCCCGGGCCAGAAACTGAAAAATTCTAAGGAGTTGGGAATGGGGGAATGAACCCCATTCCCCATTTCCTAAGATGCCAAACTCACCGCCATTCATTGCACTCACAACTACTGAGTTGGCAGAAGCAAATCCTCTGTCAATTGTACTGAGAGGACTTGCCCCGGTAGGATCGTAGCTGGTTGAGGCGCCGTGGCGTAAGTAGCACCTAAACCTGCTGCGGCTCCTGCTAAGAGTCCAAAGCCAGATAAACCACTGAGTAGGAAGGCAGCAATACCACCAATGCTGGAATTGCGAATAATCGATCTGGTAGAAGGTTTAGGCTGACCGCCACTGATGCGGTCTGATTGAGCGACTAGGGGAATGGTCTGCTCTTTAAGATAAATGGCTTGAGCGACAAATCGGCTCCCTTCATTATTCGTTTCAAAACGCCCAAGGATGGGAGTATTGGGGGGAATGACAAGATTACCATTCAAGTCGCGAATTCCCTCTAGCAAGACTAAGACTTCCTGACGGTCTGGTTTTGGGTTGAGGGGCAAAGGTTGTGGACCTGGGTAGAACAAACTGAGGGTACTGCCTGCGGGAAGTAAGACGTTGAGCGATCGCCCGACGGTGGGATCGAAGGAATTCGCGGGGATGGCAGGAACCTGCTGGGGTGGCAGGGGTTGACCATAGGGAAGAATTTGGGTTGGTTGAGCTGCGATCGCAGGAACGCTGCGGGATACAGGGACGCTTCGAGAGGTAGGAGTGACAGGGGGAAGGCTGGGGGGAACCGGTGCCTGGGGCCTGGGATTCGTGGTGAGTCTGGTTTGAGTTACAGGGATGCGAACTTCGACTGAGATCGGTCGAATTGGCTGGTTTTCAATGGGTAAGCTGGGAGTTGGGACAGGGGAACTGGCTGCCAGAGGTGCACTGGCAGGGGGAGAGTCGGAGGTGGCAGGATTGCTGGGCTGCTGTGCCTCGGTTGTTGCTGGACTCGCCTGTGGTTGAGGGGGGGAAGGGGGTGGCGAGGGAGGGGTACTGGCATTCTGTTGCGGTACAGCAGCGGGAGCCGCCTGTTGCGGTACAGCATCAGCAGCAACCTGTTGCGGTACAGCAGCGGGAGCCACTGGCTGTATCGTCCTTGATACTAAGGGGCGCAATACCCAACGGTTTTCGGAGCCAACCTGTTGCAGTTGCACTTGTTCCGGCGTCAAAACCACATCAGGAGCAAAATCAACCAGAATTCTCGCGACACTCGGCCGAAATTGACTGAGACGTACAGAGCGCACTGTACCAGTCGGATAAAGTTGAGTCGTATCTATGCCAACTTGGGTATCAGGAATTTCGACGAGGATGCGAGTGGGTTGTCTGAGAATGGAGTATTGAGGAGTCACTCCTGGTGGCAGTGTGAATTCTAGCTGATTGGTGGTTGGGTCAAATTGCCAGTTGGTTAACAGGGCGGCTATTGCTTGCTGCTGCCCGACTGACAAAGTGGCGATCGCTAGAACTGCTCCTGCTAAACTGAAGCAGAGTGACTGGCAACCCAACCAGGCCGACGCCAGAGAAGCGACAGCGAGCGATCGCGTGCCAGCAAGATGAATCCCGTTTTCTTGATTTTGCATGGCTCCTGTGTGAAAGTTTTGACGGCGGAATCTTAGGAATCATTACCAGGAAGAGTAGTGCTCCCCCTAGAGTACGCTATTTTGCTGAAAAGTTTATCACTCCGGTCTCACGGAGTGGCAAGAAGCAAGTGGGAAAAGTCAATTCCTGACCAGTTATGAACAATTTAACCAAGTGGAAACTGTTAGCCTCTCAATGGGTATTTAATCATCCGTGGTGTCGAGTCAGGCGTGATACGGTGGCATTGCCAAACGGCAAGATTATTGATGATTTTTTTGTAAATGTTAGACCGGATATTGCTCTGGTTTTGCCGATAACAGCGAGGCAAGAAATTGTGTTTGTACGACAATACAGGCATGGAGTCGGGGAAATTTTGTTAGAACTTCCTGCTGGAACTTTCAACCTGGCTGAAGAAAGTGGGGCAGCAGCGGCGGCTAGAGAACTGATGGAGGAAACTGGGTATGTTGCTGAGTCTCTGATTCAGTTAGCAACTGTTTATGATAATCCTGTTAAAGATACTAATTCAGTCCATTTATTTCTTGCTAAAAATGTACAGTTATCGAGGGAAGTGAAGCTGGATGTTACGGAAGAAATTGAAGTGATTCTTGTACCAATTGTTGGAATAATGGAAAGAATTGCGAGGGGAGAAATTTGTGTAGCAGGTAGTTTAGCTGCGATTTTTCTAGGGTTACAGTCTCTCAAGAAGATTCAGGAATTAGACAATTGCTGAGGGTGAGAAGCAGTCCCATGACTGGATGGAAAAGATATCCATCCTACAAGAAGACTTAGAAATATAGCCATCCTCTAGAAGTGATTAAGGGTTAAATGGAGCTGGGGAAGAGACTGCTATTAGCAATGACCATTCCTTCAGTGAAATCAAGATGATTCACGAAAACTTACTCTGAATCAAACTTCCCCTTGCCCTGATTCGGCATTTAAAAATTCCAAGTAAGAATTACTCAGCTCCTTCACGGCTAATTCATAAAATTGCTTGCCATGTTCAGGTGTTGCTAACCCTGGATTTGACCCCATTCTGCCATCAGGATAGCGACGGCGGAAGTCGGCGGCTCCATAAATTTTATGACCTGTTCCTACTTCCGGGGAAAGTGGTGCTTCTTTAATGGCCCCTGGATAAACATATTGAGTAACGGCCACCTCGCTGGGGGTCGCGTGGGACCCTTCTGCCTCGCCGTATAACTCTTTCGCAAGTTTATAAACGGAACTGCAAGTAAACCAGTTGGCTAACTGACATTGGACTTCCTCACTATTGGCAATTTGCAAGTCTGACAAGTAGGCGTAAGTCTCTGAAAAGGCTGCTTTTAGAGTCGCAATATTACCTCCATGACCATTAATGAAGAAGAATTTTGTAAATCCCGCTTTAGCCAAGCTTGTGATATAATCACGAATTACTAAAATAAGCGTACTCGGCCGCAGACTAATGGTACCTGGAAAAGCTGTATGGTGTAGAGCCATCCCAATGTTAATTGATGGCGCGACCAAGGCACGAGTGGCGAGGCCCACTCCCCGCGCGATCGCTTCTGCACAAATTGCATCAGTCCCGATTAACCCGGTCGGACCGTGCTGTTCCGTGGAACCAATCGGGACAATAATGCCCTTCGATTGTTTTAAGTAAGTTTCTACCTCAAGCCAGGTAGTCAAATGCAGCAACATGGTATTCACTGGAAAGCTTCGTTACCTTAGACTTTAACCTTGGGACGCCTAGGATAGCTGTGTAACTGGTAAACTTAGAATTATACCGATCATTTTAGAAGTTTTTTGTTATCAAGGTTTAATAGTTATATTACTTAACTTTAATAATTTAACCATCAGATTACCAAATCTTTACCTTTTAATAACCTTTTGCCAGTACCATGAGAGCCATCTCCCCATTGATTCAATACAAGCTGGTCAATTGCGAGTGGGCAATGTTTAATCAGTTAACAGCAACCCCCAAAAACGACCAGGCACCAGTGGCCTGGGTACAGGCAAACGTCGCAGTGGCAACTGCTCAAATCCTGCATTCGCTTTGTGAGCAGGTTAACCAAAACAAGCGCGTCCCTGTGGGATGGATTGACTAAAGCCCCAAAATGATTTCGTGAAGTGGATCGCTACCTTAGCGATCGCCCTGGTAGGAGTTCCGATGTTTCCTCCGAAGGTTACTCCCACCAGCCATAACCAAACCTAACTATCACCAATCTTTATGTCTTCTTCTGCTGAGTTAAGCGAGAGTCCTCCTAGGCCTGCTGTAGGACCAGTTGGCCGTATCCTGTTGTTAGAAGGCGAAGAGCTACTGCGAGAAATGCTGGCTTTAGCTCTAGAAGAGTTAGGCTATGAAGTGTCTGTTGCCAGTGATGGACGCTACGCTCTCCCTTCTGTACAAGGTTCTGCATTGCATCAGAGCGAATTTCCCTTTAACCTACTGATTATGGATTCAATTAATGGGCTGGATCTGTGTCGGATGCTGCGGCATCAAGGCAACGCAGTACCAATTTTGATCATAGGTACGAGAGGAAGTGCCAATAATTGTGCATTTTATCTAGAAGCAGGGGCCGATGACTACCTGACCAAACCTTTTGGAATGCGGGAGTTCACAGCTCGTTGTCGAGCTTTGATGCGCCGTCAGCGTCTCGGTCAGTTCCAACAGCCAGTGATGCTGCAATATAAAGCTATCACCCTTTATCCTGAAGAATGCCGTGTCCTAGTCCGCAATCAAGAAGTGAAATTCTCTCCTAAGCAATTTCGCTTACTAGAACTATTTATGAGTTACCCCCGCCGAGTATGGTCTCGCGATCAGTTGCTCGAACAAATTTGGGGTCCAGATTATATCGGTGATAGCAAAACAGTAGATGTTCACATCCGCTGGCTACGAGAAAAATTAGAAATAGACCCCAGTCAGCCAGAATATATTATTACAGTGCGAGGGTTTGGCTATCGGTTTGGATAGCAGCTCAGAAATTTTAGAGAAGGAAGATTTCGCTGATAGGATCGTAGGGACACGGCACAGCCGTGTCCTTTCAGTTTATGCTTGGGTTAACCCCCAAACTGCTAATCCTATCCCTTTAAGGGTTCATAAATGACAAACCCCGCAGCCGGAACAGTCAGTGAAATACATTTAACGTTTCGATCCTCAACTACAACCGTGGTTTCAACCTGAGTCCGATCCGTTGAGTAGATACATTGAAAGCGATCGCCCACTTGGTGCAAATTGTAATCAACAACAACCCACGCAGTTCTTGGCTGGTTATAGTCAGTATTAAGAGCGACTACGATCTCCTCTCGATCTAACAAACGTGACCAAGGAACAACCGAGCGAATTTCATCGCCGATAATCTGGGGTAAACCAAAATCAACTCCATTCCCAGAAATGGGTCGCAAGTATTGACGACCTCTTCGTAATGTCAGTTTTTCTTGCCGGATTTCCAGAATTTTTGCTAATTCTCGGTAAACAGGATTCTCTTCATTGAAAAAGTGCCTTTGGCGACTTTGGTAAGAACCAAACTCACCCCCAAACATTGCTTCTCGTAAATAGCGGTCGCTATCTCCACTGCCATTAAAACATTGTTCGCTGCCATAGTAAATGCAAGGAATTCCTAGGGTTAAGGCATTCAGAGCCAAAGCATTTAAGACGACTTTTTCACCTTTTTCTCCTGCACAAAAGCGAGCCTTGCCACCTCCTCTTTCAGCTTGATCGTGGTCATCAAACATGGTGACGACTTTATTTTTAAACCAAACATGAGATTCTTTTTGCAAGAGCAGTGAGTTCCGAAACAAGCGGAAATAATCATTGGGGTCGCGATATCCCTTGACCAGATAAGCCAATTTATCAGGAATTTCACTGATGCCCAACGCTGCATCTAAGCCAGTTTCTTCTAAGGTTGTATAAGCATTGAGCCTCCCTCCCGTAATCTCGCCAATCAAGTAAAAATTGTCTTTGCCAAGCACTTGCGCGAATTCGTGGATAACGGAAGCAAAAAATCGAGTTGCCCCTTTCTCCATGTGCTTGACAGTATCGAGTCGGTAGCCGTCAATATCAGCATAGGCGATCCAAAACTTATAAATCTCGCAAAGGTGGAGAAGAGTGGGGGAAGGCTGGTAATCGTCAATCGATCCTGTACCGTGATAGAGGTCTTTTAAACTGAAAAAGTCACCTTCTAAATATTCAGGGTAGTTGTCCCAATTCCTGATGTATCCTTTGCGGGTAAAAGTAGCTGGGGTTTGAAATTCTGCGGGCCAAATAGCACCGTTGGGCCAGGCTTCCGGATTTTTATTCAGGTCAACGGGTCCAAAAGGAATGGAGGGTTTTCCTGTGGGATCGTTGAAGCCTTTCACGGGGTAGGAACCTGGCCAAGGTGTATCATCAGCTTCGTAACTAAAAACATTACCAGCATGGTTTAAGATGATGTCCAAAATCACATAAATCCCGTACTGGTGAGCCGTTTCAACCAATTTTTTTAAGTCTTCGCGACTACCGAAATGAGGATCGATATCCAGAAAATTCTGAATTCCATAGCCGTGATAACTGTCGTAAAAACTGACTTGTTTGAAGATAGGGCTAACCCAGATGGCTGTCACCCCGAGTCGTTTTAAATACCCCATTTTAGTGGTCAGACCCTTGAGGGTTCCGCCCAGCCATCGGTCGCCTGATTCCCGCCACTTGTGTTCACCTTCTGGAGTTTTAAAGGCATTTCCAGCATCTCCAGGAGTGAATAAGGGGGTGGTACCGCTCTTTACAATTTGACCTTCATTGTCTTTATATCCGTTTTCATTGCCGTCTGAGAAGCGATCGAGCATCAGGAAGTAAAGCACTTGGTCTTCCCAGGCGTTGGGAGAGGGAAAAAATTTGCGATTCGCACGCAAAGATTCCCAGTTTAACTCTGCTAAACTTTTTTCTACCATCGTCGGCTTTCCTTAGGGGTACATCGCAATTTTCTCGGAAATTGCTGTGAGTTTAAAGCTAGGATTATGGCAGATCATTTTTGGTTTGTCAATTGCTGATGGTTAAATTGGGGAAAAGGGGCAAAAGAGGAATCGGGAATAATGAGAAATGACAGAGGACTATTTCACTCGAGGTGTTTTTAATTTCGTACCCGACTGTTTTATGTGCCAATTTTTACAAGCTAGAATCATTGTCGTGTTACCCATTGGTTAAATCTTAACAGGTCAGACAGCAGGTTAAAAAAATAGCTAATAAAAAAAAGAGATTAAAATTAATAAAATTAGCTCATCAACCCCCGTAAATTCAAGATAGCATCACTAGTTATTCAATCATTTTTTCTAATGAAGTATCGCCAGTCAGGGTCGTTCGTCATTGCTTATCTCTATTAGGATGAGGTCAATGTTTGAGCGAATGTCATGGGTTGAAGGTGAGTAGCGGGTCAGCTTGGTTTCTGTTTGCTTAAAGTTGTCTGGTTAGGGAGAAGTAATTGTTACATTTCTTTACAGCATGGATGTGGATAGACCTGTGGCTTGACCCGATCGGGAGTTACCAACGGCTTTCTAAGCAGTATGTGGTTCCGTTTTAGCACTAAAGCGAACCACATACCTAGAAATGAGGAGGCTTTGTCTCGTCGCAGATTTGTTAGATATCATAGTTAAATAGGTCTGACAAGGTCTAAAAGATAGGAGATTCTTCGATAAAAACCCTACCTATTTACAAAGCTAAGAAAAGGAAAAAGCCGTGAGACTTGCTCAACAATTTTTACCCTATGGAGTTGCTATTAGCTCAACAGCGATCGCGCTTCTCTTCTCTCTCTGGCTAGAACCGCTTCTGTCACCCGTCATTAGTCCGCTGTTTTATATCGCCATCCTGGTCACTGCTTGGTATGGTAGCTTTCGCTCAGGCATGGTTGCAGTTATCCTTTCTACTCTAGCAATCAACTATTTCTTTCTTGCCCCTCCTCATCCATTTTGGATGGCTCCCCCACAGGAGCTATTACGATTAGACCTTTTTTTGCTAGTTTCCCTAGCCATTAATTTCCTCACTAGCCATTTTCAGGCAAGCAAAAAAAACATTGAGAGACTTAACCAGCAGTTAACTCAGACAAATGCTGATTTTAAGAACCATTGTACTGATTGTAATATCCAACTGGAGATGGCTCTGTTAGCAGCGCGGATGGGATTGTGGGATTGGGACCTCGTTACGGGAGAAATTAAATGGTCGCCGGAACACGCGCTGTTATTGGGGTTAGAGCCTGGTACTTTTGATGGCAAATACGCAACTTTTGAGGCTAGCGTCCATCTCGACGATCGCGAAGGCTTAAATCAAGCAATACAGCAAACATTGCAAACAAAAAGCATCTATCAGCATGAATTTCGGGTAATTTGGCCAGATGGCAGCATTCACTGGGTGGAGGCAAGGGGACATGGCTTTGATAACGAAATAGGTCAAGTCGTGCGAATGACTGGCACGATTATGAATATTGACGCTCGCAAGCAAGCAGAAACTTTACTGCATCAGCAATTCAAGCAACAAAACTTGGTGATGGAAATCAGCGGGCGCATTCGCCGATCGCTGAATTTACAAGAGATTCTCCAAACTACTGTCGAGGAAGTACGCCAGTTTTTGCAATGCGATCGCGCTCTGATGTTCAAACTCGAGCCCAACTATGGCGGCACAGTTCTCGTAGAATCTGTCGATCCAGCTTGGAACTCTATCTCATCTAACCATACCTACGATCCTTGTGTTGGCAAAGAGTATCTCGAAGCTTTTCAGCAAGGTTTAATTACTGCCAAACCAGATATTTACAAGGCTGAAATCGCACCTTGTCATCGGGAAATGCTGGTTAGTTTCCAAGTGAGGGCAAATCTAGGGGTCCCGATTTTTCAAGGTGAAAATCTCTGGGGATTGCTGCTTGTTCATCACTGTGCTGCGCCACGAGAGTGGCAAGCTTCAGAAATAGAATTACTGCGACAGTTGGCTGCACAAGTGAGTATTGCCATCCAACAAGCCGATCTTTTTGAGCAGGTACAAACGGAACTGAGGGAGCGCCAACAAACAGAACTCACCCTCAAGGAAAGAGAGGAAACCCTAAAGTTATTTTTTAAATATGTTCCGGCTGGTGTTGCTGTATTTGACTGCAACTTGAATTATTTGATGGCAAGCCAACGATGGGTTAGAGATTACCAACTAGAATCTGTGGAATCAATTATCGGGCGAGCTCATTACGAAATATTTCCCAAAATTCCCGACCGATGGAAACAGATTCATCAACGTTGTTTGGGGGGTGCGATCGAGGGCTGTGAAGAAGATTTTTTTGAACGGGAGAATGGTAACAGCCAGTGGATTCGCTGGGAAATTCATCCCTGGTACAAGGTAAATGAAGAAATTGGTGGCATCATTCTCTTCTCTGAGGATATTACTCCTCGCAAACAAGCACAAATAGCCCTTGAACAACTGAATACTGAACTGGAAGAACGGGTAAAAGAACGAACAGCAGAACTAACTAAGGTCAACAATCTCTTAATAGTTACCTTAAGAGAAAAAGAACAAGCTTATCAACGGCTAGAAGAACAAGCACAACTCCTAGATTTAGCCCACGATGCTATCATCACTTGGGATTTAAACTCGGTGATTACCTTTTGGAATCAGGGAGCTGAGTTGATGTATGGTTGGGACAAAGCCGAAGCCTTGGGGCAAGAAGTACACAGTTTCTTGAAAACTCAGTTTCCTCAACCTGTGGCTGAGATTGAAGCCCAACTATTAAAAAAAGGTTATTGGGAAGGAGAATTAATTCACTTCAGCCGTGACGATCGCTCAATTACTGTCGCTAGCCGTTGGGTACTCCAGAAAGATGAAGCGGGTCAATCCCTTAAAATCCTAGAAATTAACAATGATATAACCCAGCATAAACAAGCTGAATTAGCGTTGCAAGAATATAGCCGTCAAGTAGAAGACCTCTACAATAATGCTCCCTGTGGCTATCACTCTATTGATGCAGAAGGAACCATTGTTCAAATTAATAATACAGAACTAAACTGGTTGGGCTATACCCGCGATGAAGTGCTAAACAAAAAGAAATTTTTGGAGTTTATGACCCCAGAAAGTCAACGAATTTTCTATCAAAATTTTCCCATATTTAAACAACAAGGCAGTCTTAACAATGCTGAGTTTGAGGTGTTGAATAAAGAAGGGAAAATCCGTTGGATCAATCTGAATGCTACCACAATTAAAGATAAAGCTGGAAATTTCTTGATGAGCCGCTCTACCTTGTTTGATATTACCGAACGCAAGCACCTGGAAAATGAGCGAAAACAAGCCGAAATCAACCTCCGAATCTCGCAGTCACGATTTGCGGGAATTTTAGAGCTTGCTAGCGATGCCATCATTTCTATTAATCCCAATCAGCAAATTACTCTATTTAATAAAGGAGCCGAACAAATTTTTGGTTACGAATCAGAAGAAGTGTTAGGGCAGCCCCTCACGATGTTAATGCCCTTGCGCTTCGCCGAGGTTTACTCTCAGCAAGTCAGTCAGTCTATCTCTAATAAATATTTGACCCGACGAATGACAGAGCAAAAAGCCATTTTTGGTCGGCGCAAAGATGGTACAGAGTTTCCGGCAGAAGTTTCCATTTCCAAGCTCGAGAGCGACAGTGAAGTTATTTTGACTGCATTTTTGCGAGATATTACAACTCGACAACAAGCAGAAGAAGCGCTGCTGCATCAAAAGGAATTATTTCAAACAATCGTCGATCATATTCCGGTGATGATTGCTTTGTTTAACGAGCAAGGTCAAATTGAATTCATCAACCCGGAAATGGAACGAATTCTCGGGTGGTCGCTAGCAGATTGGCAGCAAAAAAATATCTTGGCTGAGTGCTATCCTGACCCGGTTGAGTGCCAAAGCGTCGTTGAAAATATGCTCTCCACGACTGGAAAGTGGCAGGATTTAACTCCACTGAATGCCAGCGGACAACGCTTACAAACATCTTGGGCAAATGTGCGACTTTCTAATGGAAAGTCATTGGGAATTGGGCAAGATATTAGCGAGCGTAAACACACAGAATTAGCACTGCGGCAGGCAATGGAAGCCGCAGAAGCAGCGAATTTAGCGAAAAGTATTTTTCTGGCGAATATGAGCCACGAACTCCGCACGCCACTGAACGTCATTCTGGGATTTGCTCAGGTAATGACCCATGACTCTTGCTTAACCCCCAATCAGCAAGAAGACTTGCAAACCATTCGTCGCAGCGGCGATCATCTCTTGAGTTTGATTGATGATGTGCTGGATCTTTCCAAAATAGAAGCGGGACATTGTACGGTTGAAGAAAGCAGCTTTGATTTAATTACGCTACTACATTCTCTCCGCAATATGTTTGCAGAACGAGCAAGTTCTAAAGGACTTGACTTGATTTTTGAGATAGCACCAGACGTTCCCCGATTTATTTTTGCAGATGCTCAAAAACTGCGCCAAGTTTTGCTAAACCTTCTGAGTAATGCGATCAAATTTACCAAACAGGGAAGCATTCGGTTACAGGTTAGCAACAAAGCTGCTAGTACAGAAGCAGCACCCACAACTCAGACAATTCTCCAGTTTGTAATGGCTGACACAGGTGTCGGGATTGCATCTGAAGAACTCAATACGATCTTCGATGCGTTTGTGCAAGCCCAAGCTGGAAAGCGATCGACCAGCGGGACTGGATTAGGTTTGACGATTAGTCGCAAACTCTTGGAACTCATGGGCGGAGAAATTGCGGTTCGTAGCACTCCCGGACAGGGAAGTACCTTTAGCTTTACTCTTCCCGTTACCCTCAGCAGTGGAGTTAATATCACACCTGAACCGAACGATCGCCTCGTAATTGGCCTCGCTCCCAGTCAACCCCATTATCGCATTTTGGTCGTTGACGATCACGCTGAAAATCGCTTGCTGATGGTTAGATTGCTGACACAATTAGGATTGGAGGTAAAAGAAGCAAGCAACGGACAGGAAGCAGTAAACCTATGGCAAGAATGGCTTCCTGATTTAATTTGGATGGATCTTCGGATGCCCGTGTTAGATGGATACGAAGCTACCCAACAAATTCGGGCAAGGGCAGGTGGACATAACTGTGTGATTATTGCACTGACGGCCCAGGTTTCCCAGCGCGATCGCGCTCTCGCTGCTGGTTGCAACGACTATATCAGCAAACCCTTCCGAGAACAAACCCTATTTCTCAAGATGTCGGAATACCTGGGCTTAAAGTATCTCTACGAAGAAGAGGAAATGGATCGTTCTCCTGGTTCCCTCTCCTCTGTGGCCTCTCCCCTGTCAAATTCCCTCGATCCAATGCTGCTGGCGACATTACCAGAAGCATGGCTAGCTGAATTGGAGAATGCGGCTGTCTGTGGAAATGATGTTGCGATCGCTGAACTCGCCGATCAACTATCCCCAGAATACGCTCACATTGGTACTCATCTCACGGAACTCGCTAAACAGTATCAATTTGAGCAAATTCTCAAGCTGATTGAAAGTAATTTCACACCCTAAATTCTGCCATCGCATCGATCAGCTATTCAACAGTTAAGTCGGTCAACAGGAAATTGCATCCTTGAAAAAAGGCAGGAGGGAGAAGACAAAAGAGCAGAAGATTTTAGGTAAGTTTACTTTTTGTTATCGACTTCTGTTGTTCGACTTTTTTTAATGAAATATTTGTTTGAAATTAGAAAATCATCAATAGTTAAAATAACAAAAACTTTTTTAGTTCTTTAGAAACATTAATACCACCTGAGAAAAACTGACCTAACATGCAACCTAAAATCCATCCCGAACTAACCAAATTCACTCCTTCAGAATTGACAACGTTAGAGGAGTGTAGTGAAGAATCTATCTATGCTCCTGGTGAGATTCAACCCCATGGAATTGTTCTGATCTTGCAAGAAGCCGACCTCAAAATTTTGCAGGCGAGTGAAAATGTTGAACAGTTTTTTGGCATTTCGGCAGAAGCATTGCTGGGTCAACCTTTGCAAAAGTTATTTTCTCGCAGGCAAGTACGAAAAATTGCCAACTGTCTCACTCAAAATCATCTAGCAATCGATCATTTTGAACTCAAAAAATACCAGAGAATGAGTCAGAATAATCTCCCTCAAAAAAGTCAAATATTTAGAAGCACGCTGCATCGAATCACAGATGGGTTAATTCTAGAACTCGAACCCCAATTTTCTAGAGATAAGACTGTTTCACTTCAGTTTTATCATCACCTGCAAACTGCGATTTTCAAACTTCGGAGTACCCTTAACCTCTCCGATTTAGCTCAAAGTCTTGCCAAAGAAGTGAAGACAATAACTGGGTTCGATCGGGTCATGATTTATCGCTTTGAAGCCGACGATCATGGGGTAGTGATTGGCGAAGAAAAAGAAAACCATCTAGAAAGTTATCTAGGATTGCATTACCCAGCAACCGATATCCCCGTCCCTGCCCGCAAACTATTTCATCGCAATTGGGTGCGACAAATTCCTAATATTAATTACACACCATCCCGCCTAATTCCTATCAACTATCCCCTCACTAATACACCCCTAGATTTGAGTGACTGTGTGTTACGGGGAGTCTCTCCCTACCACATCGAATACTTACAAAACATGGGAGTCGCCGGGTCACTAACAATTTCATTAATTGACGGCCAGCGCCTTTGGGGATTAATCGCCTGTCACCACTACAGTCCCCGATTAGTAGATTATGAAACCCGCAAAACCTGTGAAATTTTAGGACAATTTGCCTCGTTAGAACTGGTGCATCAGCAAGAGCGAGAATTGAACGTTTACCAAACACAAGTGAATGCAATTCAAGAGCAATTTAAGCAGGCATTTGTGCGAAACCCCAATTTTATTACCCAGGTTTTGACCCAGAATGCAACTCAATTACTGGATCTGGTTCATGCTGAAGGAGCCGCGATCGTCTTAGAGGGGCAAATTTCCCTCATGGGTCGAACCCCATCAGCAGAAGATATTCGAGAATTGCTGCTCTGGCTTTCACAGCAAAATCAAGATGAAATTTATCTAACAAACTGCCTGGTCCGGACTTATCCTATCGCCAGAAAGTTCAAGGACACTGCTAGCGGGATTTTGAAACTCTCGATCGTTCTCCATCAAAGATCTTATCACCTGATTTGGTTGAGACCCGAGCAAATCCAAACAGTAAATTGGGCAGGAAATCCACTGCAATCTGTATCGCTCGATCCAGATGGAGCCAAACGTTTAACACCCCGTAAATCCTTTGAACTTTGGAAAGAAACGGTAAAAGAAACCTCTCTTCCTTGGCAATTACCAGAGATTGAAGCTGCAATGAGGATGCGAAATACACTGATGATGGCATTATTAGAATTCTCGCAAACAGCTTTAGAACAAGCCGCAGAACGAGCCGCGATCGCCAACCGTGCCAAAAGCCAGTTCCTTGCCAAGATGAGCCACGAACTCCGAACTCCACTCAACGCCATTCTGGGATTTACCCAGATTATGAATCGTAACTCCCATATCCCAACCGAATTTCAAGATCATTTAGCCATCATTAGCCGGAGTGGAGAACACCTGCTGACCTTAATTAATGATGTTTTGGAGATGTCTAGGATTGAAGCAGGAAAATTGGTCCTGACCAAAAACTGTTTTGATTTACATCGACTGCTGCTTTCAATTAACGATATGTTTGTCCTCAAAGCAACAGAAAAAGGGTTGAATTTAATCAGCGAGTGGGATGTTACGGTCCCCCGTTATGTGTGTGGCGATGAAGCAAAACTTCGCCAAATCTTAATCAATTTGCTAGGGAATGCGGTTAAATTTGCAACCACAGGCACCATTGCACTACGGGGACGCGCTCTTTTATCAGAGGAGATGCCACCCGTAATCCTCAACGAATGCGAATGGTACATCAATCATCCCAGTTTGGCACTGCCTATTTCTGCCTCCTGTTATCGACCCAATATTAACCCAACCATTACCTTAGAACTGGAAGTGGAAGATACCGGATGTGGCATTGCCACCTCCGATCTAGAATCCATTTTTGAAGCTTTCATGCAAACAGATCGGGGTCGTGATGCTCAAGGAACCGGTTTAGGACTGTCTATCAGTCGTCAGTTTGCTCGTTTGATGGGAGGTGATATCACAGTGCGAAGCACCCTCAACCAAGGATCGACGTTTACCTGCAAAGTTGTTTTACAGCTACCGGAGTCCCTGGATGTCAAGGAATCTGAAACCAGTGAGCGCGCGATCGGGCTAGAACCAGGACAACCCACCTACCGAATTCTAGTGGCTGAAGACGTTCCAGAAAATCATCAACTGGTGGTGACACTGCTGAAATCAGTTGGGTTTGAAGTGTGTGCTGTTGAGAATGGGGCAGAGGCGATCGCCCGTTGGCAAGCATGGCACCCTGACCTGATTTTAATGGACATTCAAATGCCGGTTATGGATGGTTATGAAGCCACCAGACAGATTCGATCGCAAGAGACATTCGTCATGAGTGAGGAGTTATCAGCAGACACCAGAGAGCAACTTACCAATGACAACAGACAACGGACACGGATTATTGCTCTCACTGCATTTGCTTTTGAAGACGATCGCATCGCCAGTCTGCAAGCGGGTTGCGATGACTGGATTGCCAAACCGTTTACTGAAGCCATACTTTTCGACACCATCGCTCGCTACTTGGGTGTCCGCTACTGCTACGCCGAAAAAGTTCTGCATGAGCCCTCACTTTCCCTACCCAAGATGCTGACTTCAGAGGATTTGAAAACCATGCCCATCGAGTGGATTTCACAAGTTCATGAAGCAGCACTCGATCTCAGCGATAGTAAACTCTCTCAACTCATCGCCCGCATTCCCAAGGAGAAACAATCTCTGATTGAGGCCCTAACCTTTTTGATCGATAACTTTCAATTTGAAACGATCGCGACTCTCACCCAGATTTAGGAGAAGAATATGACGACTCTACTCAAAGTTGCTGCCCAAACGAATATCATTATCGTCGATGATACCCCAGACAATCTGCGGTTGTTAGCCAAAATCCTAGAGTCACAAGGCTATATGGTTCGCAAATCCCTGAATGGCAGAATGGCACTGCAAGCGGTTCATCGCGAGTCACCCGATCTGATTTTACTGGATATTAATATGCCAGAAATGAATGGCTACGAAGTTTGCCAACAGTTAAAAGCATCGGCAGCGACGGCTCAGATTCCGATCATTTTTATCAGTGCTCTCGAACGACTGGAAGACAAAGTGCGGGCGTTTGAATTGGGTGGCGTAGATTACATCACGAAACCTTTTCAAGAACAGGAAGTGCTGATGCGAGTCAAGAATCAATTACTCATCCAACAGCAACGCCAAGAACTGATCGAACAAAACCAACGTTTAGAACGGGAAATTCAGGAACGTCTGCGGGCAGAAGCAGAAGTCAGACAACTATCCCTCACGGATGAATTAACTGGATTGTATAACCGACGTGGCTTCTTTTTACTGGCAGAGCAACAACTGAAAGTTGCTCGTCGCACGCAGACGTCCTACTGTCTTTTGTTTGCTGACTTAGATGGTTTAAAGAAAATTAACGATACTTTTGGGCATGAAATGGGAGATAGAACGATTATTGATGCAGCTCAAATTCTGAAGCAAACCTTTCGCAATGCGGATATTGTGGCGAGACTGGGAGGAGATGAATTTGCTTTATTCCTCCCGATTTTTTTAGGGAATTTAGAGGATTGTTATCGGCGGCTGCAAGAGAATCTCGATCGTTTTAATGAACCGGTTAATCGACCCTATACACTCTCAATCAGTCTGGGAGTGCAGCCTGGGGATTTAAATGATGACTTTTCCTTAGAACAATTGGTGGCGCAGGCTGATAAACTGATGTACGAATATAAACGCACCAAGCATGGTTTCAATCGTTAACCGTTTTTTTGGCAGCAGCAAGTTGGAGCGCAAGCAGCATAGGGCTTGCTGAAGAAGGGGGAAAAGGGAAAAAAGGGGGAAAGGGGGGAAAGGGGGAAAGCAGAGAACGGACAAAAAGTGCAAACGTTTTGAGGTCTAGCACCAGATTCGGGAGCACTTGGCAGGGTTCTTAATGCCTTCCGAATCCTTCATGAATGCAGGTTTTAGCTTTTTTCAGCAAGCCCCAGCATAATTGAGAGCAGAATCACAGCATCTCACGTCAAATTTTTCAGAGGTTAAATTTTGATGGGACAGGCTTGATTTGAAGCGCAGTTTTCCTGAAAGAGTATAAGCCAAAGCAACCGAGTTTCCCAGACAGAAACCCGGTTTTTCGGTGAATGGTTAAGGTTGGGGGGCGAACGGTTAGCGATTAACCGTTGCTCCCACTCAATTCTCCCTTACTCAACGAGCAAATTTAACCACCCTTGCACATCAACAGCTAACAGTTGACCTAACTCTAGTAACCGCCGAATTTGTGGCAATTCCCAGCTAGTTTCGATGTCTGGCTGGACTAAAGCCACCTCACTCCTGTTAGCTTCTGCCTCTGCTTGTGCGAGAGTTTCTGCCGCTTGCTGTTGTAAAAACCCCAAACAAATCGGCACAATTTGACGAGACAGAGATTGGAAATACAGTTCTTGGGCTGCTGCCAGGGATAAGCTGAGATTAAGCTGATTTCCAAGTGCAATCAACCTTTCAATCCGGTGGATATCCGCTTCAATGGAGGTAGTATTGGCTTCTCGGAGCATCACATCCAGCGATCGCAGGATCAAGCGCTCCAAAATTTGCTTCACTTCCGGAAGCTTCAAATTACAGCGGAGTAATTTTGCTTCGGTGGCGATCGCCTCCAATTCCGCTAAGACACTCAACCCCAAGTGATCGTCGCTACTTTCCGCCTCCAGCACTCGCACCGCCGTCAAACATCGGTGTGCCAAGGCTACCTCCGCCGCCACCTGCAACTCCACAGGGACCGGCAGATCGTCCCGCTGAAATGCGACCATCATCCCGTAATTCTCGCGATACACCTGGGTATAAAGCTGATCCAGGCGTGTCAGGTTTTCCTGACTCAGTAACTGCATGATCCGGTGGCGTTCCTCCGCAAACAAATCTCGCAGAGTAAAGGACTGGTCTCCAAACAACCTCACCATTTCTAAAATAGCGTGGGCGACAGAGGCTTCTTGCAAGACGGTAAACAAGCGCTCTTTCAGCATCGTATAAGAGCGACGGCCTCCAAAGGGCTGAATGCAGCAGTGGAAGTCCCAACTACCGAGGTGGAACACCGCAAACACAAACACCTGATTTTCCAGGGTAATTTCCGATACCAACTGTACTTGACCGACCGCGAGGGTCAGAGGTCCCATGCGCTGCAATTGGTAGTCAAGTTGTTGGGCGTTGTAACAATACACCCGTTGTTCGCGGGGATAGGTGGTAAACAGGGAACTGATGGCATAGTGAGCGGCCACCTGCTTCAAGCTAATTTGGGCCGTTACAACCAATTGGCGATAGACTTCCGCACCGATTTTGAATTCCTCCACATTACTGGGTGCGAGGGCGAGTCGCTGGATAAATTCTTGTTCCAAGTGTACGCCTGCCACTTCACCCGCTAATTCAATGGCGCGAGCCGCGTAGCGTAATATCTGCACGCCTTCTGGCCGCGAAATCTCTTCAAAGAACCAGCCGCAGCTTGTAAACATCAATAAAGCGTGGCGCTGCATTTCCAGCAACCGTAACGCATCGACCTGCTCGATCGCGTCGAGGGGGTGCGTCTGGTGTTCTGAGAGAAACTGATGGAGGTTGGCCAGCGATCGGTCACGGATCGCGTGAATGTAACGATCCCGCGCTTGCCAAGGATCGATAAAAAACTTGCTCCCCGCCTGCTCATAAATGGGGATCAGGCGATCGCGCAGCCAATTTAGAGCATCTCGGAGGGGTCGCCGCCACTGTTGATGCCATCCGCCACCACCGCCGCAGCCACAGTCTGCTTGCCAGCGATCGACCCCGTGGCTGCAACTCCAAGCGGTCACGGGTTTGAGTTCCACTTCCCAAGTCGGTGGGTTGAGACTGAGGTAGTGAGCAAAGTTGGTCACCGTCCATTCGCGCTGGGGAAATTCTTCTGTAAAGGCGTAAGCAATACACTTTTCGGTCCCCCCTTTATGGTGGCCGAAGGTTTCGCCGTCAGTCGCGACGGCAATTAATTGAGTGGGTCGGTGATCCCCACGCACTGCTTGACCAATGCGTCCGGCAAAGTGGTGAGAACTGTTAAGGACATCGTTAAAGCCCATATCCCGCGAGATCGGACCGTCGTAGAAGAAGATATCGATGTAGGGAGTGTTAGCGGTGGGGATTTGGGATGTAAGGCGACTGTGGGATGGGCGACGGCTGAAGTGATGGGTGCTGAGGCTCTCTCCTGAAGTTTTTAAGCTGGGTTTGAGGTAACAGCGATAGGGGCGAGTGGGATCGATTTGGCTACCTCCCACTTCATGCCATTCTGGATCGGGATGTTCTGCATCGGGGATCGGGCGGCAGCGTTCCGCTTGGGAGGGAGCCAAGACAATGAAGCGAATGCCTTCGGCGATTAAGACTTCTAGGGTGGCGTAGTCTACTGCCGTTTCCGCGAGCCACATTCCTTCGGGATCGCGGTGAAAGCGGGAACGGAAATCAGCGATCCCCCAGCGAATTTGGGTGTATTTGTCTCGTTGGTTGGCGAGGGGGAGGATGATATGGTTGTAGGCTTGGGCGATCGCATTGCCTTTGCCAAGACGCTCATAACTCTTGCGATCCCCTTCCAGAATTCGCTGATAAACCTCCATATCATGGCGCTCTAGCCAATTCATCAAGGTGGGACCGATGTTGAAGCTGAGATACTCGTAGTTGTTCACGACCCCTACCACTTCACCGCGATCGTTTAAAATCCGCGCAAAGGCGTTCGGGCGGTAGCATTCGTGGAGAATGCGTTCATTCCAGTCGTGGTAGGGAGAAGCCGAAGGTTGCCGTTCAATGGCATCTAGATAAGGGTTTTCGCGGGGGGGCTGGTAGAAGTGGCCGTGAACCACGACATAAACGCCGGTGCTGGTGTGGGGTGACTGGGGTAACTCAGTCGGACTCGCGACTTCCTCTTGGGAAGACGCACTCAGAGATGAAGCAGACAGTTCAGATGGAGTCATGCGATCGCAACCTCAAATTTACCTACAAAAAGAGCCTGAGAATTTAGCCAGACAAATGGTGCAACGTGGAAGCTTGAGGGACCAATCTGCCTGAGCGTAGTTTTGACCTTAAAGCTTTGATCGGGGTGCAGCATCCATGCCAATCTGCCACCCTTGCAGCCCACTAAATTTTTTAAGTTGAATGCCTTGTCCCTCAAGGTGCTGCCACGTGCTGACTCTCCATTGCCAAGAAGAGACCTGATTTCAGATCGTTGCTTGAAGGGCTAGCAATTCAATTTTGAGTGATCTGATTGCATGGTAAAGTGTAATTAATATCAAGGCAAGTTGCTAGTGAAAAAAATTAACCTTTAGTAACAAGACTTAGTGACTGAGCCGTTAAATTTAATATTTTGCTACAAGCTATGATTGGGAAGAGAAGCAAAGAGCAAAGGGGCAGGGGACAGAAAAAATTCCCTTCTCGGTGCCTCCTCTTCTCTTCCTCCTCAGTCTCTGGTAGGAGGTAAAGTAACAGAATCTGCGCCTAGTGTTGGCTTCCCGTCTAAAACCTGATGCTGAATACCAATACCCTATTTTCAATTCTCCTGCTCTTCATCCCCCTTTCCCTCGCCGCTCATTTTTTGGGGTGGGGACCGTCTGTAGTCTTCATTACATCAGCCATCGCGATTATTCCCTTGGCGGCTTGGATGGGGACTGCAACAGAAGAAATTGCAGTGGTTCTCGGTCCCAACTTGGGAGGCCTGTTAAACGCGACTTTTGGAAATGCGACGGAATTGATTATTGGTATAGTCGCTCTGAATGCAGGCCTGATCGATGTTGTCAAAGCCAGTATTACAGGTTCGATTATCAGTAACTTACTGCTCGTGATGGGCTTTTCGATGCTCTTAGGAGGTTTACGCTTTAAAGAGCAAGAATTTCAGCCGATTATCGCTCGGTTGAATGCTTCCGCTATGAATTTAGCGGTGATCGCAATGCTGCTACCGACTGCGGTGGATGTCACCTCTCAGGGGATAGATGAAAGCACCATGCAGAAATTTTCGAGTGCGGTTGCGATCGTGCTGATCCTGGTTTATCTACTGACTCTACTATTTTCCATGAGAACTCATACCTACCTCTACGATGCAGGGGTAGCTGAAATGGACTTGCTAGAGGAATTAGCTGAAAGCAATTTGGCACCAGAGGATTCTTCCCATCCAGTTAATTTACCTCTGTGGATTGGGGTATTATTTGCTTGTACGGTGATGGTGGCAGTAGAGTCAGAACTGCTGGTGGGGACTTTGGAAGAAGCAACAACCCACTTAGGATTGACTGCATTGTTTACAGGGGTGATCTTAGTTCCGATCATTGGCAACGCTGCGGAACATGCCACAGCCGTAACAGTCGCGATGAAAAATAAAATGGATCTGTCCGTTTCGGTCGCCGTGGGTTCTAGCTTACAGATTGCTTTGTTTGTGGCCCCGGTGTTAGTCTTGGTCGGGTTCATCCTTGGTAAGCCGATGGATTTGGACTTTAACCCGTTTGAATTGGTCGCTGTGGCTGTCGCAGTCTTGATCGCCAATTCTATTAGTTCTGACGGCAAATCTAATTGGCTGGAAGGGATTTTACTCTTGGCTGCTTATATAGTCTTAGGGTTAGCGTTCTACTTCCATCCAGTTATAGAAGCGGTAGGCTAAGGTGGGGTAGTCTAGGCAACATTCAAACAGTCATTCCCCCAGTTGTCGCTGCTGCTCCGCTTTCTAGCGAGGGGTTAGAGACAGAGGGGGAGAGACCTTGACCCCTGCCCCAATCTGGAATTTTAGATTTACGATTTGGGAAGGGAGGAACGATCTTTGAGTTGAGAATTCAATGTAAGGAACAGTCCCCTTCCCTATCTACTTAGGGTGCATGACATAAAGAGCGAGCGCTTGCCATCTCCCGGTAGTTAGATGGGAACTGTGCAAGTTATAGTGGACATGAAAGAGCAACCTGAATCAGGGTTATGTGGCTTCTGTGAGTTATTGCCTCAATCCCAAATGCCCAAATCCCTCTGATCCGTCAAACGCTGACAGAACTGTTTGTCGCCATTGCGGGTCGGAACTTTTGTTGCAAGGTCGATATCGAATTCTCCAGCCACTGGGCGGGGGAGGCTTTGGCAAAACCTTTGAGGTGGACGACCGAGGTACGCGAAAAGTTTTAAAAGTGCTCCTCAAAGAACATCCCAAGGCTGTGGCGTTGTTCAAGCAAGAAGCGGATGTCTTGAGTCGGCTGCGACATCCCGGTATTCCGAAAGTAGAGCGTGATGGTTATTTTACATTTACGCCGGAAGACTCCAAAGAGGCGATCCATTGCTTGGTGATGGAGAAGATTGAAGGTGCAAATTTACAGGACTGGTTGAAAAATCGGGGTCGGCCCATTACAGAAGAGCAAGCCGTTAACTGGTTAAAGCAACTGACACAAATTTTGGATCAAGTGCATGGGCTGCAATATTTCCACCGAGATATCAAGCCCCACAATATTATGTGCAAGCCGAACGGGCAATTAGTGTTGATCGATTTCGGCACCGCAAGGGAAGTGTCGGCGACTTACTTTGCAAAAGTGGGTCAAGGCCAAAATGTGACCGGCATCGTTTCCCCTGGTTACTCGCCCCCAGAACAAACCAACGGCAAAGCTGTACCTCAATCCGATTTCTTTGCCCTAGGGCGTACCTTTGTTTATTTGCTAACGGGTAAGCCACCCACAGCTTTTCCCGAAAATCCTCGCACGGGTAAGCTGATGTGGCGCAAAGGTGCTCCCCACATCTCCGATGGGGTGGCGAATGTGATTGATTACCTGATGGCTCCATTTCCGGGCAATCGACCGCAAAATCCCCAGGTCATCTTGCATCACTTGTCGCTGATTAAGCTGGAGGAAGAGGATGATATGGTAACCAGCCCGCTGCCCCAAACTCCATCCTCGTTGAAAGGTAGCAAGGCGAATACGAAGCAGCCCCAAACTCGCCAAAATACATCAATCCGGCAAACTGCTCAGAGATATACCCAGGCCCCGAGCGCTAGAAAGCCGGTTAAGCGTCACAAGAAAAAATTATTGGCTGCGCTGGGGATACTAATACTTGGGCTAACTTGTTCTCAGATTTATGGCTCTGTCCGTTATGCTTTCTTTCCCTCGAATCCACTGTGGCTGCTTTCTGGTTTACCGAGTAGTTATTGGTTAAAGCAAAGCTTAAAGGATTCCGGACCGATTAAGGCGATCGCACTGGACCGAGACGGCAAAACTCTCGCCAGTGGCAGTTTTGGCATTCGAGTCTGGGACCTCAAGAGTGGTAAACAGCTCCGATCGCTCAAAGGACATTCTGATTGGGTGGAAGCCCTCGCCATTACTCCTGACGGCAAAACTCTGGTAAGTGCGAGTGCAGACAAGACGATTCGCTTGTGGAACCTGCAAACGGGGATTCAGATCCGCAAACTGTTAGGCCACACGGGGGCTGTGAAGGCGATCGCCATCAGTCCCGATGGCAAAATGATTGTGAGTGGCAGCGAGGATAAAACCGTCAGACTGTGGAATCTTCAGACGGGTGCGAGAATGCGAATTCTGGCGGGACATCAAGGGGCGGTGAATGCGGTTGCCATTAGTTCTGATGGTCAGACTCTCGCCACTGGTGGCGATGATAAAACGGTGCGCCTGTGGAATCTTCAAACTGGGCAATTGAGGAAAACGTTTAGTGGCCATGCAGGTGTCGTGAATGCAGTGGCGATCAGTGCCGATGGTAAGATGTTAGCCAGTGGCAGCGCTGACAATTCAGTGATGCTGTGGGAACTGAAAACTGGCAAGCGGCTACGAATTCTTAGAGGTGAAAACAGTTGGATTCGGACCGTCGCCTTCAGTCCAGATAGTAAAACGTTACTGAGCGGTGCAGGAAGTAGCATTGAAGTTTGGAATCCAAAAACGGGTCAACGCTTAAATAGTTTAGTTGGTCATTCTCAGTACGTCAGTGATATTGTAATTAGCCGAGATGGAAAAACGTTGGTCAGTGGCAGTCCCGATCAAACGATCAAGGTCTGGCAAATGCCTAAAACTTGACCTGGATTTGCGTTTAAATTCATCCGATTATTAAAGGGGGAAAAGGGGGAAAAGGGAAAATGGAGAAAATGGCTGTACCTCATTCATCTGAGAAAGGCTATAAATTTGGAACTGTGCCCTCAACCGGTCGAACAATGGCAGGTTCTTTACTTGGTTTCTGCTGAAAAACTGCCTGGAGAGCTTCATCGAGAGTTTCAGCCATCACAATTCGATTTTCATAGGCAACAATCACCCTCACTAACGTGGGCAAACTGTTTCGTGTTGCTTCTAGATAAAGCGGCTCTACATAGAGTAAAGATTGCTCAATGGGAATGACTAATAAATTTCCTTGCAGGGCCCTGGAGCCTTGACGATTCCACAAAGAAATTTGCTCGGAAATTTGAGGGTCTTGATTGATTAATGCTTCAATTTGTTCAGGGCCATAAACTAATCGCTGTTTGGGAAATTGGTATAGTAACAGCTTGCCATAGTCCTCACCATCTGAGCGACCCGCTAGCCAGGCAATCAGGTTATTACGAGCAATAGGGGTAAAAGGAAGTAGCAAAATAAATTCTTCTGAGGTTTCAGTGGGAAGCTTGAGAATTAAGTAGTAGGGTTGTACTAGCTGCTGTTCGCTGCCATAAATTTCGTTAGGAACTCGCCACAAATCTTCTCGGTTATAAAAAACCTGCGAATCTTCCATGTGATAAGTTAATAGGCGCTCAGATTGAATCGTAAATAAATCTACAGGATATCGAATGTGACTCCGGAGGGGAGATGGCATTGCTTTTAAGGGTTTGAAGAGTTGGGGAAAGATTTCCATCCAACTTTGAATAATTGGATCTGAGGGATCGGCAACATAAAAACTAACGGAGCCATTATAGGCATCAATGACAACTTTAACTGAGTTACGGATATAGTTAAATGGATGTTCACCTGGGTCTGAATAGGGGTAGCGATCGCTGAAAGTATAAGCATCAATTATCCAGTAAAGATAGTTTGAAGCACGATCGGTCCTGACTTCGTTGGTTGGTTGAGCGCTGCTGTCGAGGTTTGTGTTAGCGACAACTAAATAGGGGTCACTATCATAACGAAGAAAAGGCGCGATCGCTCGCACTCGCTGATTAATATTGCGACGGAGTAATACTTTTGTCTGGGGGTTGAAATTTCGTGTTAGTACCATCTCCCAGTTATTGAGGTAGGTAGCAAATAGCCACCGTCGCCAGATGGAACCAATCGGAATGCCACCGCTACCATCATAGGTGTTATAAACATTTTCATTGCCACTGGGGTAGTCAAATTCTTTTTCTCTACTAGGCGTCATCACTTGAGTATCAGTAATTTCGCCGTAGTAAATCCGGGGATAGCCAATGGGAATGCTTGTCCGAATTTGTTCGCTGCTGACATCTAACGTTGTTTGGTTGTTGCTCCCCAGATTGACTCCGATATCTTTAATAAAATAATCGGGCAATCCTCCTGCACCTACTGTGTTTACTGGAGACATGGTAAAGCCATAACCATGAGTATAAACCAGATGTTCGTTAACCCAAGTTTTTGCATCGGGTGAAACTTCTGTGTAATCTAATTCCCGTGCTGCTATTAGCACTTGTTGGCTTTGTGTTTCTCCTTTGGGGCGGTTTTCCTTCGGGAGGGTGTAGCGGTCGATATCAGCATCAGGGAATTTATAATAAGGTCTAATTTGCTGCAATTGTCGATTGGTTTGAAGCAGTGGGCGCTTATCCCAGAGACGAATATTATTAATGGTTTGTTGATTTTTTTTCAGGTCATTAGTCGTCAGTTTTCCAGTGGGATCGAAGGTTTTAATTTCTATTTTATTTAAATTAAATCCTTGTTGTGTGAAGGTAATGCTTCGCTGAATATAGGGTCGCTCTCTTGCCAGTTCATTCGGTTGGACTCCCAGGCGTTGCACCATTTTTGGCAAAAATAACCCTGCAAAAAATTCAATCAGGAAAAATCCTAAAACAATTTTAGTGATTAAATGAGGTTTGCGGGAGTTTAAATTGAATGATTTCCAGAGCAAAATCAGGGCGATTACTACAGCGAATAAACTTAACAAGGTGTTGACAGGCAGTTTCACCACTACATCGGTGTAATTAGCACCATAGGTCACTCCTTCCTTTGAATAAAGGAGTTGGTAGCGAGCGAGCCAATAACGGAGTGATGCTGATAGCATGAAAGCTGCTCCCAACCCATATAAGTGACGTTGTTGTGGTTGAGAAAAGCCAAGAAACCGACCTTTGCTGATGCTATTTTCTGAAACTAAATAGATGAAGATGCAGGAAACTAAACCATACAAGGTTAATCCAACTAGACCTAAGATGATCGTCTCGCACAGGGGGAGAAAAAATATATAAAAGCTAATGTCTTTGTTAAAAATTGGCTCAGCAATATTAAAATGAATAGAGTGGAAATATTGCCAGACTTTTTCCCACTGGTTCGAGGCGATTAAACCAAAAGCAAAACTCATGAGCAGGGCGATCGCCTGCAAGGATAGCCAGGGATTTAGGAACAAAGTAAAGATAATACCCAGTAACAAGCCTAACTGCCATCGGTGTTCAGGTAATTGCTGAGCGATTTGCCAGATGGCACTCCATCCAAACTGATTAGGAAGCACTGGCAAACTGTCACGCAGGTTCATGGCGATCGCACTGCGGGCAGCTACCGCTCCGTAGTAAAATACCATTAAACTTACAAGCAGGCTCAAGATTAGTAGTAGCAACAGCAGCCCAGGTAATTCAATGGAGGATGAAGAGATAGCAATGGGGGAATTTTTAGCGATTTTCGCCTGATATTGACCGGAATCTGGTACTGTCTTTGCAGAGTGCTTCAGTCGATGTGCGATCGCCATATTACCTAGCCAGAAAATAGATGCGATCGCTGTAGTGAGTGCCCAAAGTCCAGCTTGAGTTTTGAACCTTAACAGAAAAATCTGAAGGTATCCCAGTTCCTCAAACCACAGGATTTCCGCGGTTAGGTGAACAGCAGCTTCCAGCACCAATAACACCCCTGCTAACCAGAGAATCGCCCTTAAAGTCTGTTTCTTGAAACCCATTGGTTGTAAGCTTGATTGGCTCTCTAGTAATTGTACTGAACAGAATCCCGGATTCGAGAACATCTGTTACCTAAGTTTTTGTACCTAATTAAGCCCAGAGTCGAATCACCTTTGATTCTTTCCTTTTTGCCCTTTTGATTGCCACCTGTCAATCGTTAGATGGCGAAAATCAGGATATTTACCGATCTAGAATTTACTCAATCTTTATATTAACCACCAAGAATTTGCGGAAGCTTTACATGAAATAGAAAATTGGTGCGTTAGAAATACAGAAGGGGCAAACAATAATTCTTAGGAGGCATTTATGGCGAAAGCGACTTGGCAATTTGTAATTGGCGCTTCATTGGCGGCTGGTATCAGTGCGATCGCTACCGCACCTGCCTTGGCAGCCGGGATCGCACTTTCTGCAAATCCAATTACCAAATCCACAGGAACCGCAGTGGTCGGTCAAGACTATCTGAAATACCAAGCAGTTGATAGCAACAATGATGGCATAGTCGATCGGACTACGCGCAATGACAATGCCGACTTAAACCAGATCCTCCAAGGAGATTGCGTGGTTGTCGCAGGCGCCTGTAGTCCTTCTGGCTCTCCTGGCGGCAATGTTGAACTGTTTGCCGATAGCGAACAGCTCAAATACTTACCCCTTCAAAACTTCAAAAATGCTCCCATTACTAGCTTGACTGGCTCCCTATTTGGCATGAATGTCATTCTCAGCAGCCTGAACGGAGCAGACTGGTTTACCACTAAATCCGGAACCTACAGCACCACTTATGGAGCAGATAACCTCGCGACCCGGTGGTTTAAAGATGCCTTTACTGCTAACGGGTTTGGCAGCTTGATTGGCAGTGGATTCGATACACTGGTTTATGCTGCCAGCTTACAGTTTGGTCTCTTTCAAAGATTTAGCGACCCCAATATTTCCTATGTCAATCAAGATAGCATCAGCAGCAAGATCCGCATTGGCTTAGCCGGTCACTTCGATGCTACCACCGTCTTAGAGGAAATCTTACCCTCCAGTATCTTGGGAAATATCCTGTCCTTGCGATCGCCTGACTTTGTGAACAAACCCCTACAGGCAAGTGAAGTCATTAAAGTCGTCTACGGTGGTATTACTCAATACAAGTACAGCTTCACAGCCGCTCAGTCTGGTTTGACAGCCTCAGATGACGGAATTTCCCATAACGGCAACTATGAAGTCTCAGTTGACACAGTGCCAGAACCGACAACGATGGTTGGATTAGGTTTAGGCGTAGCTGGGTTATTGGCGGCGAAACGTAAACGGGCGAAAACTGCCTAAACTTTAACTGCTAGATGCTTCTTCCCACCTTAAAATGCAGGAAAACGCAGATGAATCATTAAAACATCTGCGTTTCTCGGTCTATTGGGTTCCGTACTTAGCTGTACTGTTGACCAACATCCAAGTTAAACAGCGTTTGCAACGTCCGCATTGCTTGTCGTCGCGCCTCAATATCCTGCTGGGCTCTCAATTGCACCATGGGATCGTGCAGAATTTTATTCACGATCCCTCTAGTCAAGGCTTCTATTACTTCTTGATGTTTTTCCGCAAATTCAGACCCCAAACGGGATAAAGCTTTTTCTAATTCTTGTTCACGAATGGTTTCTATCTTATCCCGCAAGCTGCTAATGGTAGGAACAGTTTCGAGGCTACGCCACCAGAGCTCGAAGGCTTCTACTTCTTCTTCTAGTAAAGCCTCAGCTTCCTGAGCCATCTTGCGGCGGCTTTCGTGGTTTTGAGCAACCACTGCTTTCAAGTCATCGACGTTAAACGCTCGCACATTGGGGAGGTCATTCACGTCTGCATCGACGTTGCGCGGTACAGAAATATCAAACAGCATTAAAGACTGCTTTGCCTCGATCGCCACTTCTAATTTGGCTCTATTCAACAGGGGTTCAGTGGCCGCGGTACTGGTAAAGACAATCTCGGAGGCTGTAATCACAGACATCATCTCTGAGAGTGGATGCACTTGCAGCGTCGCTTCTGGAAATTGGCTCGTCAACTCTTGAGCTCTGCTGTGAGAGCGATTGAGAATGGAAATTTGAGACGCTCCCTTAGAAAGCAAGTGCTGTACTAACAGTCGCGACATTTTGCCAGCACCAACAATTGCGATCCGACAACTCGCTAAATTTTGTACTTTGATTTGAGCCAATTCTACGGCCGCAGAACTAATGGACACGGCACCGGTACCGATGCTAGTTTCTGTGCGGACTCGCTTGCCGGCAGTCAGTGCTTGTTTAAATAAGCGGTTGAGGATGGAGCCGATGCCTTTGTACTGTTGACCCAGCTTGTGAGTTTGCTTCACTTGAGCCAGAATTTGCCCTTCTCCCAAGACTAAACTGTCAAGTCCGGCGGCAACTCGCATCAAGTGCATGACTGCATCTTCATGGAGCAGGATGAACAGGTGTGGCCGTAGGGAATGCACGGGTAATTTACTGGTTTCGGACAGAAATTGAGTGACTTCCCGGACTCCCGCCTCGGTTTCGCTAGCAACGATATAAATCTCTAAGCGGTTGCAAGTGCTGAGAATCGCAACTTCTTCAATATGCGGATAGCTCCGCAGGTGTGCGATCGCGCCTTCTGTTTGTGCTTCAGGAATACTCAATTTTTCGCGAATTTCAACAGGCGCTGTTTTGTGGCTGAGACCTACGACTGCAATATTCATTTGCTAATGGGTAATGGGTAATTGGTAATTGGTAATGGGTAATTAGGTCATGGGTAATTAGGTAATGGGTAATGGGTAATGAGTTTGTTTCCCAATCGCTTCTTACTAATTACTAACTACTAACCACTAACTCTTATGATTACCCATTACCGATTACTTAAATCCTTACTTCAATTGCAGATATTTTGGTTCTTCAAACAGATGGATTGTATCCACAAACCGAGCTGTTTTTGACTGAGAAGAAATTACTAAACTTTGAGTTCGAGCGCCACCTCCAAAGAATCGCACTCCTTCCATGAGGGTGCCAGGGGTAATACCACAGGCTGCAAATAGCACGGTTTCGCCCGAAGCCAGTTCTTCAGCATTGTAAACTTTATCAGGGTCTGTAATACCCATATCTTTGAGTCGCTGAATATTGCTTTCTTTGCTTTCGCCGATTAAACCGGTTTTCACAATGTCAGGGTCGTAGATGAGTTGTCCTTGGAAGTGGCCTCCCAAACACCGCATCGCTGCTGCTGAGATCACACCTTCTGGTGCAGCACCAATCCCCATGAGCGCGTGAATATTAGTACCTGCAAAAGCACAGGAAATTGCAGCAGAAACGTCCCCATCACTAATGAGTCGGACTCTGGCACCAGCTTGGCGGATTTCATTAATGAGTTCTTTATGGCGAGGGCGGTCCATCACAACTACCACGAGATCCTGAATTGCACGGTTCATGCACTCAGAGATAATTTTCAGGTTTTCGGTGGCTGACTTGTTGATGTCTACGTGGTTGCGAGCGACTGCGGGAGCTGCTAGTTTTTTCATGTAGAAATCCGGGGCGGCAAACAAACCGCCTTTCTCAGAAATGGCTAGCACCGCCATCGAACCATTTTGACCATAGGCTACAAGGTTGGTTCCTTCACAGGGATCAACCGCAATATCAATTTCAACGAGTTCGTCTGGGTTGCAGAAGTTTTTGGCGTCTTCGCGAGTACAAATGCCGACTTGCTCACCGATGTAGAGCATGGGGGCTTCATCCCGTTCCCCTTCACCAATCACGATGCGACCCCGCATATGAATTTTGTTCATACGCTCCCGCATCGCTTCTACTGCTACATGGTCAGCGGTGTTTTTGTCGCCTTTGCCCATCCAACGAGCGGAAGCGATCGCTGCCTGCTCAACTACCTCAATAATTTCTAAACCAATGACATTATCCACGAAGTCTATCCTCCCGACTGAGTCCTGCGTGCCCTATGGTTGGTGGCACTCCCAGAGTTAAAGTCTATCAGAGGCGGGGATCTCGTTGAATGTGAGGAGCAAATCTGCTTTGTTAAGTTTTGCTGCTGAGTGGGGTGCAGGGACCCCCACCCAATGGTAGAGAGGGCTTTCGTCCTAAAGGAAGCAGAGATTGGTATAATATTGACTCCCCATTCGGTTGTGTTACCTGAAGGATTTTCAGATTAGAGAGCCATGAGCAGCAGCGTTATTGTCATTACTGATGCCGAGTTTGAAACCGAAGTCCTGAAAGCCGCGCAGCCGGTCTTAGTGTATTTTTGGGCGAGTTGGTGTGGTCCTTGCAAGCTAGTATCACCCTCGATGGACTCGGTGGCGACCAGCTATAGCGATCGCCTCAAGGTGGTGAAGATGGAAGTCGATCCGAATCCAAATGCTGTCAAACAGTGTAAAGTGGAAGGTGTACCCGCTTTCCGGCTATTTAAGGATTCGGAAGTGGTTGCTTCCCTAGAAGGAGCGATTATCAAACAAAAATTAATCAGCTTCTTGGACACAAACTTGTAACAGTTTGCAGTTAGCGCGTCAGTTGATGCAGACTCACTGACGCCTAACATTTAAAAGTATGCAATTTGCTCAACGTTTAGACTCATTCCGCTCCAATGTATTTGCCGATATGGATCGGGCAAAGGCTCTCGCGAGGGGAGCTGGGCAAGAATTAATTGATTTGTCATTGGGTTCTTCTGACTTACCCACGGCCCCTCATGTGGTAGAAGCGATCGCTCGCTCACTTTCAGACACTACCACTCATGGTTATCTGCTGTTTAATGGCACGAAACGGTTTCGGGAAGCCGCAGCAGATTGGTATGAGCAGAAATTTGGGATCAGTGTCGATCCAGAAACAGAGGTCTTGCCCTTAATTGGTTCCCAAGAAGGAACGGCTCATTTACCGTTAGCAGTCCTCAACCCCGGAGATTTTGCTTTGTTGCTGGACCCTGGCTACCCTTCCCATGCAGGGGGGGTTTATTTGGCAAATGGTCAGATTTATACCATGCCACTGCGGGAGGAAAATGGATTTTTACCGGTCTTTGAAGAAATTCCAACAGCCGTATTGGCTCAGTCACGGTTGATGGTATTGAGCTACCCCCATAATCCCACAACTGCAACGGCCCCTCTTTCTTTCTTCCAAGCTGCGGTTGCCTTTTGCCAGGAACATAACTTAGTGTTAGTCCATGACTTCCCCTATGTAGATTTTGTATTTGAACCGAAGCAGACAACTGCAACCCCACTCGCTCCTTCTGTCTTGCAAGCCGATCCCGAAAAAAGCGTCTCGATCGAGTTCTTTACCCTGTCTAAATCCTATAACATGGGCGGTTTTCGAGTGGGTTATGCGATCGGAAACGCTCAACTCATTACAGCCTTAAAGCAAGTGAAAGCTGCCATTGACTTCAACCAATACCGAGGAATTTTAAACGGAGCGGTCGCGGCTCTCACCGGTCCCCAAGCAAATGTCAATGCTACAGTCGAAACCTTTCGGCAACGACGGGATGCCTTTGTCCGCGCTCTCCAAGGGATTGGTTGGCAAGTGCCACTGCCACCAGCTACGCTATATGTTTGGGCAAAGTTGCCTGAACCTTGGCATCAAAATTCAGTAAAATTCTGCACAGAACTGGTTCAAAGTACCGGAGTCGCTGTTTCACCCGGTGCAGGTTTTGGTAAAGCGGGAGAAGGCTATGTCCGATTTGCGCTGGTAGAACCGCCTGCGATCTTAGAAACGGCTGTTGCCAAAATCGCTCAATTCCTATCGGTTTGAACGTGACATTGACTGTTAGGGAATAGTCCTAACACTTAGAATCTCGCTCTATTTCTAAAGCTCGCTTCACCTTCTCATATTCAGCTTCAACCTGCTGAAAAATCACCACAACTTCTGGTGGTAGAGAGGCCCCAGCATCTGCACAGTGACGAGCCAAAGCTTCCATCGCTTGGCAAAGTTCAAATAAGGTAAAAGCACCGATGGTACCGCTAATCGATTTTAGAGAGTGAGCCGCCGGTCTCAAAGCAACTGCGTCCGCTTGAGTCACCGTTGCACTAATCGCTGCGAGTAATTGAGGAGCTGTATCCAGGTAAATCTCAATGACCTCATCCAAAGCATCGACATCCCGCAATCCCTCCAAAATCTTAGCATCCAGACAAGACTGAGCCAATCCAGCAGGATGCCAGGATGAGGACTGAAGAGTCAACTCGCCTGTCGTTCCCCTCACCCACACCCCGGAGGATTTCCCATCAGTCCGGGTGGAATAGGATGAATCAAGGGACTCCTTGAGTGTGAGGGACTCTGACGGTTGACTTTCACCCATCACACTTTCACCCTTCACCTGGGAACTTTCCTCCTTGAGGACAGGTTGGCACTTCGCTAATGCTTGCACCAGTTCCTCCATCCGAATCGGTTTACTTACATAATCATCCATACCAGCTTCTAAGCATTCGTCGCGATCGCCTTGCATCGCATTCGCCGTCATCGCAATCACCCGCGGACGAGCACCATCCGGCCATTCTTCCCGAATGCGTCGAGATGCTTCCAATCCATCCATTTCTGGCATCTGTACATCCATTAACACCACATCGTAATGCTGGCGACGTAATGCAGCCAAAACTTCCAAACCATTGCCTGCGACATCCGCTCGATATCCCATTCGTTGCAAAATTTGCAATGCGACCTTTTGATTCACCAAATGATCGTCGGCCAGCAGAATTCGCAGGGGTAATTTCTCAGCTAATAAAGGAATCCCTGCTCCCAGCTTTGACCCATTAGTCTGGGTCCTTCTTTCTACTGGTTCACCCCCAAAAATACTAATCAAGACATTGTAAAGTTGAGATTGTTTAATCGGCTTATTCAAGAAAGCAGCAAAAACCACCTCAGGAACCGGCGCACCCAGATCTTGCCTCCCCATCGAAGTCAACATCACTAATGGTAATTCTTTAAACTCAGGCTGTTGGCAAATTTGAGCCGCTAAACTTAAACCATCCATATCAGGCATCTGCATATCCAGAATTGCGAGATCGAACAGTTCATGACGACCTAACAAATCCAAAGCTTCTGTCGCTGAAGCAGCCGTATAAGGAATCATGCCCCAAGACTGAGTTTGCAGCATTAAAATTTGCCGATTTGTGGCATTATCATCAACAACTAGCAGGTGTTTCCCAGCTAATTGGGGTTGAGAATTCCATAGATTTGCGACTAAAGACCCGGGTCGAGATTGAGCAACAACTGTAAAACAAAACGTAGAGCCTTTTGATGAGAAAGCACGACTCTCCACTCGACCCTCATCCTGGAGCAATTCCGGGGTCGAACTCTGGAGATTTTTGCCGACAGTCCCCACTTCACACTCTAAGAACGAACCTGAAAAATCAGGGGGGGGATCTCCAGCCAGCCAACCCATACTTTCCACCCACATTCTGCCACCCATCAACTCAGCCAAGCGCTTGCTAATAGCTAAACCCAATCCGGTGCCTCCGTAGTGGCGACTGGTGGAAGAATCAACTTGGCTAAAAGATTTAAATAGACGATCCATGCGGTCAGGAGGAATGCCAATCCCAGTATCTTTGACCGAGAAGAAAATTTCATACCAAGGCTTTTGAGGATGATTCAGTGATAAAGCTTCGTTGACTTCTCCAGTTGCAGTAATTAATTCTCCCTCACTATTCACGACCGCGGGTCTAGCTGTACAAGAGACAACCACTTCTCCCGCTTCAGTAAACTTCACAGCATTACTGATTAAATTCACTAAAATTTGGCGGAGTCGAGTGACATCTCCGACGATAGTACAAGGGACACAAGGGTCAATTAAATAAGCAAGTTCTAGATTTTTTTCTGCTGCTTTTGCTGCTAGGAGGTCGATGGATTCTTCCAGGCAAGAGCGAAGATCAAAGGGATGTTCTTCCAGATCCAGCTTGCCAGATTCAATTTTCGAGAAATCTAAAATATCATTAATCAGGGTGAGGAGGGCATCGCCACTGCTACGGATCGTTTCGACAAAATCTCGTTGCTCGCGACTCAGGGAAGTATCGAGGAGCAAACCTGTCATACCAATTACCGCATTCATAGGAGTACGAATTTCGTGGCTCATGGTCGCCAAAAATTCGCTTTTTGCCCGAGTTGCAGCTAAGGCCTGGTCGCGAGCTAGGGCAAGATCGCTGGCTGTTTGCTGGCGTTCTAGCTCCCCTCCCACCCACTGCGCCATCAGCTTTAAGAGTTCTTTATCAACGGCTTTAAAAGGTTCATTGAGAGGATTGGGACTCCAAAAAGCAAGGGTCCCATAAACAGCTCCTGCGACAATCACAGGAATTCCCATATAAGCTTCGATATTGAAGGGAAAAGTCGTGGTTGTGAAAGACCACCCTGAAAATCGCAGTGACTCGAAATACAGGGGTTCTTTTGCCATTGCTGTGGCAACACAGAACGTTACTTCTAAATTAAAAACTTGTCCTTGTTTAATAGAATTGTCAAGGGATTGAACCGCGATTACTTGGTAATTATCACCTTGAATTTGAGATAAAATGCCAGTTTCTAAGCCAAACTGCTGACAGCCCATGCCTAGCAAACTCTGTAAACGCTCTTCAAAGCTAAGTTTTTGAGCAGAAGTGACCTGGTACAAAGCGCGAATGGAGGCTTCACTTTCTCGGAGTTCTTGCTCCCTCTGCTTGCGTTCGGTGATGTCGCGGGAAACGCCGATAATTTCTTGCACTTGACTGGTTTCTGGGTCACGGATGGCGCGGCTTGTGGTTTCAAACCAAACGTAATTGCCATCTTTGCGACGAATACGGTAACTGACGGTGTAAGTGACTGGGAGCGCGAGTACGGTGGAATAAGCTTTGACGATCGCATCCAAGTCTTCTGGGTGAAAATAATCATTGGGAGCTTGACCGATCATCTCCTCTGGCTCGTACCCCACTAAAGCACGACAGGCTGGAGAGACATAGATGAAAATTCCATCTCGGTCATGCCTGGTAATCATATCAGTGGAATTCTCGGCGATTAACCGATAGCGGTCTTCATTTTCTTTGCCCTTGGCGCGAAAATTTTCTAGGGCTGCGAGCATGGTATTAATGGTTTCTGCCAGACTGGAGAGTTCATCTTCTCCTGGCATCAGAACTCGCTGGGAGAGGTCACCCGAAGCACCTACAACGCTGACGCTGTTGCTTAAGTCGGCTAACCGAGATAACACTAATTTTTCTAGCAGTAGGAGAGTGACGGCGCTAAAGACTAAGCCAACGGCGAGGAGTGAGGAGGTAAACAGTCGCACCGTGGCTCGACCTTGGTGGTAAATGATGCGATCGGAGTCTACTCGCAACAGCAGGGCTAGCTGTCCATAGATATCACGGACTAAGGCGTATCCGGCGACGACATTGTCGCTCATGGGTTCTACCAGGATTTCTGCTGATTTGAGATTTTCGATTTTGGCTTGAATTTCTTTCAAATCTTGGGTGCGTTCTGCCAAGACTTGGGTGCCAGAGCGAGAGTAGCTAGCGACCAATCTAAAATCGAGGCTGGGCAGGGTAAAATCGACGGACAGTTGGGTGAGTTCAGCCAAGCGCTTGATTTCGTTGATATCCAGGTAGCGTCCTGCAATTAAGGTCCCGCGAGCGGGTCCAGAGGAGTTGCTTTGAAGGATGGGTCGGGAGGCGATCAGTAGGGGGCCTTCTGGCAAGAGTAGGACGCCTGTTTTCGATGGAGGAATGCGACCGCTCTCTTCTGGATCTTTGCTGAGGAGTTCCCGGATCAAGTGCTGCTTGAGGGTGTCGGGAATTGAGGTTTCAGTTTCGGTTTTGAGGTCGAAGCCTTTACTAAAAACGATTTCGCCGTTGGTATCGAGCAGCAGCACCAGGTTGAGCCTTAAGTAAGCAAAGGTGGCATCGACGAAGTTGGATTTGAGGTAGTTGGGATTGCGAGTCTCTAGGAAGGAGTAGGTATCATCCCACTCAGCATAGTCTTGAGTGCTAGTGCTTAAGCTGGATAAGTCATCGTCGAGGGCGTCTAAGGCGCGGGCGACATCTTGGCGGACATACTGGGATTCGAGATTGTGAAAGTTATGCAGCAGGATGGTGGATGCTGTGGCATAGAGCACCACAATCAAACTGATAATAGCTGTACCAATAATGAGAAGCGTTTTTTTTCGGAGTTTCATGGCGTTTCCCCCTCACGCCCCCACCTGGTGAGGTGGGGCTACACAGCCTTTTTGCTCCTCTCGGTGTTGGGGAGGTCGCATAGAAGAATGAATAACGTAGGATAGAAGCTTTCCTAAGGGCTGCGAATGGGTCATTTCACCTATGTATGGGTTATAACCTATCACCTAAGACCTATTATCAGCTTTTTCTCAGACCTGAGGATCGCCTCTCTGCTGGAGTAGGGGAGTTTAGGGGGTTGTTGGTTGGCAGGAGTGGCTGAGGCAGTGACTGAGTCAGAGGCCAAGATTGTCAGTACCGGTGGGCGGCTAGGGTTGAAGCTGATGGGATGGGAGTGGAGCAGTGAGCATGAGATGAGGTTGTTTTAAACTAGCATCATAAAATTTAGATTAAATTTATTTTGACGATCGATTCACTGGCGAGCTCTGAATCAATCTCTGTTCTTCCTAGTTGCTTTTACCGTTTTCCTAAGGGGGGAGGAAGCAGAGGCAGAGGAAAATCAGAAAAAATCATTGAACGCTGGAACTTATGGGGTTGAAAATCACGGTCGTTTTTGTTGTTCCCTCTGTTCCCTGAGTTCCTCAAGCAGAGGACCTGATTGCCACTTTTGTCTATTTTTCCCTGGTTGTTCTTTCTGTTCCCTCTTAAATCTCCCAGAGCGCGACCTGACTCCCCCCTCTGATATTGTTTCCGTTAAAACTCAGAATCATCATCTTCCTCCTCTAACGCCAGTTGCTGAGGGGTCGCTGGAATTGCTGCAATGATGGCATCAATTACCTTGGCGACTGGAATCACTTGCAGTCCTAAATCAGGGGGCGTCTGGCCTTTGGGAATAATGGCTCGCTTAAACCCTAATTTGGCTGCTTCCCTCAACCTTAATTCTAATTGAGAAACGGGTCGTACTTGTCCGCCTAAACCGACTTCTCCTAATAAAACAGTCCGAGCATCGACTACGCGATCGCGGAAACTTGCCACCACTGCGATCGCCACTCCCAAGTCGGCGGCGGGTTCCTCAACCTTTAACCCCCCAACCGAAGCGACATAGGTATCCAATTTTGAGAGCGGAATTCCCACCCGCTTTTCCAAAACTGCAAGAATTTGCTGCAAGCGGCTATTATCAATTCCAGTAGTCGCGCGACGGGGAGAACCAAAACTTGCGGGACTGACTAAGGCTTGAATTTCTACTACAATGGGTCGCGTTCCTTCACAGGCAACGGTGGTTGCAGTCCCGGGTGAAAACTCGTCTCGGTTGCCTAAAAATAACTCCGATGGGTTGGCCACTTCTCGCAACCCATTGGCAACCATTTCAAAGACGCCGATTTCATGAGTCGCTCCAAAGCGGTTTTTCATAGAGCGTAGCAGTCGGTGAGACGCAAAGCGATCGCCTTCAAAATACAGCACTGTATCCACTAAATGCTCTAAGACTCTCGGTCCGGCCAGGGCTCCATCTTTGGTGACGTGACCCACAATAAATAAGGTAATGTTTTCCCGCTTTGCCACTTGCATTAAGGCGGAAGTACATTCTCGTACTTGAGCGACGGAACCAGGTGCTGAGGTGAGGGAGGCAAAATAGATAGTTTGAATGCTGTCAATGACTGCTAAATGCGGTTTGAGTGATTCGAGTTCTCGCAAAATAATTTCTAAATCTGTTTCTGGCAACAGGTAGAGATCCTGTTCCGTATTCTGGACTGTTTGCTGTTCGTGGGTTGCTTCCTGTTGTCCGTTCTTTACTTGTCCATTTCCCTTGATCTCGGGTGAGTGACTATTGGGGGGAGAATGGTTTTTTTTGCGATTTTTAGAGGGGGGTGCGATCGCTGGGGGACTGTCGTGACCGATCGCTGATAAGGGGGGTTCGCTGCTGTTTTCCGCGTCCTCTGCGTCCTCTCCGACGCCTAACCGTTGCGACCGCAGTTTCACTTGTTGCCCTGACTCTTCCGCCGAAACGTATAATACACGGAAATTTTGAGCCAATCGATTGGCTGTTTGCAGCAACAATGTGGATTTCCCAATTCCTGGTTCCCCACCGATCAGCACCAGGGAACCCGGTACGATCCCGCCTCCCAAGACTCGATCCAATTCTCCATAACCAGACGGACAACGGATTAAGCTTTCGTCTGCGATCTGTGATAACTTGAAAGATGCTCTCGGTTGACCAGAAGATTTGTCTACTGGCTTGGCGTTGCTACTGCTGCTGGTGCTGACCCCTGTTAAACCGCCGAGCCGCTGCAAGGGGGAAGAAATTGGCTGCTCAACTTGTTCATCAAAGGAATCCCATGTCTGACAACCGGGACACCTGCCAAAGTATTGGGGCGACTCGTAGCCGCACTCCCGACAAACATACTGTATCTTAGGCTTTGCCATTGTTTAAAAAAATCAATAATCACTTTAATATTTTAAAAAGTAGGATCTCTAACATTAATGAGCTTTTCGGCCTGATGCTTACTGATAAATCAGTTTGTATCTTAATGATAGATCCACAACACTTAACACTATCAGTAATGTAACTTAACGGAGAGGTGGGGAAGTTGGAAAACCATAAAGAAAAAATTCTAGTCGTCGATGATGAAGCCAGCATCCGACGGATTCTGGAAACTCGACTATCGATGATCGGCTATGATGTTGTCACTGCTGCGGACGGCGAGGAAGCTTTAGATACTTTTCGCAACACCGATCCTGACTTAGTGGTTTTGGACGTGATGATGCCGAAACTAGATGGTTATGGGGTCTGTCAGGAGTTGCGAAAAGAATCCGATGTCCCCATTATCATGTTAACGGCTTTGGGGGATGTGGCGGATCGGATCACAGGTTTGGAGTTAGGGGCGGACGATTATGTGGTCAAGCCGTTTTCTCCGAAGGAATTAGAAGCTCGGATTCGCTCAGTGCTGCGCCGGGTTGACAAAAATGGAGCCTCTGGAATTCCGAGTTCCGGGGTGATCCATGTCAATAATATCAGAATCGATACGAATAAGCGGCAGGTGTACAAGGGAGATGAGCGGATTCGCCTGACGGGGATGGAGTTCAGTTTACTGGAATTGTTGGTCAGTCGTTCTGGGGAACCGTTTTCGCGGTCGGAAATTTTGCAGGAGGTGTGGGGATATACACCGGAACGCCATGTAGATACCAGGGTGGTCGATGTTCATATCTCGCGGCTCAGAGCCAAGCTAGAAGACGATCCCAGCAATCCTGAATTAATTCTCACGGCTCGTGGCACTGGCTATTTGTTCCAGCGCATTGTTGAGCCTGGGGAGATTGGCTAAAGATTTCGGGACAGCAGGCTGAAGGCTTTTAGGCAGAAGTAAGTTGCCAATTTCCCGAAGCAAAGGAGAGAGGATTGGTTTGAGCCATCCTCTGAACTCTCTGCATTGCTTCTTTGCCTTTGAGGAGCCATAAGGATGCAAAGAAGGCTGATGCGGATTACTGTGCAACCAACCACCGATCCATGACTAAAGACCAAAATCAGGTGTTGCGACGACTGCCACTGGTGGCGGGTGTTCTCGCAGGGGTGCTATTGCTAGTCAACCGCTTGCTGACTCCTCAACTAACGGACTCTCAAGCACGTTCTGACGCGCTGGGGGTGATTTTGAGTGCGTTGCTGGTCTTGACGGGTTTGCTGTGGCAGCAGATACAAGCGCGATCGCCGGACTCGGTCCAACTGATGGGTGAGGAAGGATTTGAGATGGCGCCGGAGCTGCCGGAGCTGCTGAAAACAGAATTAGCTTGGGCGTCTCATCTGCTGCTGACGAATACGGCGACGCGATCGCTGGTGATTTGGTATCGTGGGAGAGTGCTGCTGCGACGAGGAATTTTAGGGGCGAATTCAGAGGTCAAACCGGGACCGATCTTGCAGCGAGTCTTGAGTCAGCACCAGCCTGTTTATTTAGTAAATCTTAATCTTTATCCGGGAAAAATCGAGTTCGACTATTTACCAGAAAATGCTCAGGGCGTAATTTGCCAGCCGATTGGTCGGGAGGGAGTGTTAATTTTAGGTGCCAATGCTCCCCGCAGTTATACGAAGCAAGATGAAAATTGGGTTGAGGGAATTGCTGACAAAATAGGAGATAGCCTAAGTCGTTTTTTGTCTTAGGTTCCCTACTCATGCTCAACCTTGAATTTTATGGTTTTTCTCTATTGGGTACTGGTTTTAGTGATGCTGGTTGGCATTGCTGGGGCTGTGATTCCGGGTATTCCAGGGTCTAGCTTGATTTTGGCTGCAATTGTGGTTTGGGGGGTGGTCAAAGGCTTTAGTGGGATTGGTTTGCCACTGGTGGTGGCGATCGCGGTTTTGCTGCTGAGTATTGGGGTAGATTTTCTCGCAACCTACTGGGGAGCTAAACAAGCTGGAGCCAGCAAGTGGGGGCAAATTGGCGCGCTTGTGGGTTTGGGATTGGGATTTTTGGGGCTATTGCCAGCTTTTCTCGTGGGTGCACCCTTGCTCGGGATTTTAGTAGGCGCCCTGATTGGAGCATTTGTCGGAGAATTTCTCTACCGCCGCGACTTGGAGGCAAGGGAGAGAGCGAAGGTTGCTTTTAAAGCGGGTGTTGGCATTTTAGTCGGCTCGATCGTGGGCAATCTAATTCAGGGAATTCTGGCGGTCGCATCGGCGATCGTCTTCTTAGTCACAACCTGGCCTCCCACTGCTTAAGCAGCTCTTCTCCTTCCTGACAACCCCCTGAAGTTAAAGAATTATAAAGGCAGTGGAAAACAGAAGAAACCATCAGCCCCACTATGGTACAGGTGGGGCTTTTTCTCAGCTATCTAGCCCAGCTTGTCCCTCGCCACAGGATAAAAAACAAAATACTCGAAATCAGCGCTCCCAGTATCCACTTAACCGCATTTTTAAACAAAGCCAGTCGCTGGTTTGACTGCACGGTTTTAACTTGGGTTTCAAGCTGCTGCTTCGCCTGGGGAATTTTAGAAAGAATTTGAGTTTTGAGTTCTTCCGGTTGTTGAGTATTGACTGGTAAACCCAAACGGTTAAGTTCCGAGGCTAAGGTTTTCAACTCTTCTGGCGAACCCTTCGTGAGCCGGTCTTGAACTTGTTGCAGTTGAGTGAGTTGCTGCTGAGATTGAGCGGTAATTTGCTGACTATTTTGGCTATTGACCCGCAAGGTATTAAAAATTCCCAACGGCAACATCAGCAAGAAAAACAAAGCGAGCAGGAGAGTGATCCAAGACAGCGCCTTTAAGACGATTTCTTCCCAGTCTGTCCGGTCATATTCTTCTCCAAAGAAAATGAGGGCTAGTCCCAGGAGTGGCACCGGCACTCGCTCTACCAACGCCCCGATCGTCTGCAATTCCCAAACAGGGTTGAGGAAATCAGGCGGGGTTAAAACCGAAATCGTATCAAATAAAGATAATACCAGCAGGCCGTAGCCCACCCAACGCAGTCTATATATAGAAAGGTCTTGTTCGCCTTGCGATCCCGTCATAAAATTATCACCTTGTTGTGAAATGAACCTCGTTTTTTTACCCAAACTCTAAGGGCGTGGAAACCGGGGCTGCCACCAGCGATACCAAGAAATCCAAGCGGTTTCTAGAGTTTTGTAGGCTGTTTCTGGAGTTGTCCGATCCAAAGGCACTGACATCTGAGTCCATAAACACCGCCGATCTCGAAGTTCGCTTTGACCTAATAGCCAGGGAAAAATGCGTTGCCACCGCAAATCATAGGTATTCCGATTCTTCATAAATTGATCGGCTGTGGCTGTACTGCCACCCCGCGAGTTGATACAGGTATTCAGATAAGCTCGCCCTTCGGCTTGTGAAAAACCATAAAAGCCCACACCGTCAGTGTTCGCCACTGATAGTTTAACAGTAGATGGTTCCTGAGTTGAGAATTTGTTTATCCAATTTTCAAGTTTCCCAAACTCTGAAACTTTGCCCTCCATATCAACTAAGTAGCGCATTTCTATCGCCAAAATCCAGCGGTTTTGTTGATAAGTATAACGCTTAGCTGCTTTGAGTTCTGACCCCTCAGCCGGAATGGGAAGCGGTGTACTCTCCAGCATTTGCCATTCGGGTAAGGGGACAGCAGTAGGGAACTCGAAGGGAGTAAATGCTCGCTCAACACTAGGATAGAGGATAATCTTACCCATGACTAAGAGGATGCCACCCAAGGTAACAGCCAGCAGGGAAATTCTGATGGGTTTCCAGTATTTCATAGAGACTAGCATTGTGGGGTATCCTCTTTTTTCGGCTCATCTCGCAGGATAGCAAACCAGCAGAACGCCCCAAAAAACCCGACAGCAATCATAGAAAATACCAGCGAGCCTTGCCCAAGATGCCAGTATTCAAATGCGTCTTTGTTGGAGACAATGATTGCCATCAGAGCAACGCGAGTCGCATTGACTGCGAAGGCGATTAAAACCGCCACAATTGGCACGAAAATTTTCTGGTTTAAGGTCGTAGGGAACATCATCAAGAAAATAATGGCTAGCCCTAGTAATTGGTGAATGATTTGCGCCCCTGAACAACCATGATAAACTTCAACGCTGCCTGTTGGCAGAATTAAAAATACACCTTTGCGATAGACTTCAAATCCTAAATAGTGTAGGAAAAAAGCAGCAAACTTAGCCGTTAGTTTGGCGAGGTCAATGAAGACTAAAATCGCTCCCGGGGGAATGGCTATATAACCAAGAATTAGGAGTTCTTGCCAATATTGCTTTAATCCTTTAAAGCCAGAGGCGACAATTCCTAAACTGAAAATCGAAAGGAATGGTGCGAGCCGGAGGAAGATGTCATATCCAGAAATTGAGGTACTCTTGAGGAGGATTAAAGCGATCAGAGTTAACCCAAAAAAAGTCGCAAAAATTCCACTTTCTAGGGTGAATTTCTCGCGTTTTTCCCAGAACATGAACGCAACAACTCCCCAAAACAGGTACATACTGCCATTTAAGTCGGGGGAGTTGATTCGGGATGTGAGAGTCAGGTGAAGTGCGATCAAACCGACTGCGATCGCTAAGAGCCAGTATTTCGGTTCTCGTACATAGTTGAGCCAGTTGCTTGCCGTCATCGCTGCTCCCTATTGTTTAAGCGTCTCAATTGCTTAGCTTGTACTTTCTCTAGTGAGTCTGAGTCGATCTGGATCGAGAATCTGAGTCGGTCTCATAATGGCGATGAGCGATCGCCTCCCTCATATTGCACTGGATGGCTAATGACCAAGCCAGCAACTCTACTGGTGTTTGAGAGGACGACTCTATAGCAATTATCTGCTACAGATTCAGGATTTGAGGACTTTGAGATCATCCTTTATAAAATCTTCATAGAAACCTTGAGAAGGGTGACAAAATGTTAAATTCTTGAAAAGTTATCGGTAAAAATTGAGGAGGCAGCTTAACCCTGAATGGCTGCTCAAATCTCTTGTTTGAATAGGGCGACCGGAAGAGGCAGAGATGGAGAGAAGGGAAAAAAGCCATTGGTTTGGTCAGGCGTTCTCTCTCCCTCTTCCTAGTTACCAAATTAATGGACGTAAACCTGGCGATAATAAGCTTGGTACTCCTCCGAGAGCAGAGGTTCCCACCAATCCCGGCGCGTCAAATACCATTCTACTGTGCGTCGCAATCCTTCTTCAACCGTAACCGAAGGACTCCAACCTAACTCTGTTTTAATCTTAGTTGCATCAATGGCATAGCGACGATCGTGACCGGGTCGGTCTTTAACAAAGGTGATTAACTGTTCGCAAGGTCGCACGGGTAAATGAGGGGCTAATTCATCCATGACCTGACATAGCATCCGCACTAAATCAATATTTTTCACCTCATTATTGCCACCCACATTGTAGGTTTCCCCTGGTTTTCCCCGATGAATCACGACATCTAAAGCACTGCAATGATCGACGACATACAGCCAATCTCTGACATTCTGACCATCCCCATAAACAGGTAACGGCTTACCCAACAGCATATTGATACACATCAACGGAATCAACTTTTCTGGGAAATGATAGGGGCCATAATTATTCGAGCAATTGGTAATAAGGGTCGGGACGCCGTAGGTATGATAATAAGCTCTAGCTAAGTGATCGCTACCCGCTTTAGAAGCAGAATAGGGACTATTCGGAGCATAGGGTGTCGTTTCTGTAAAAGCCGGATCGTCCGGGCTCAGACTCCCATAAACTTCATCAGTAGAAACATGGAGGAAGCGATCGCGCTCAGGACGCCCCTTGCTTTCCCAGTGTTGCCGAAAAGCTTCCAACAGGGTGAAAGTCCCCACAACATTGGTTTGGATAAAAGCAGCCGGTCCTAAAATTGAGCGATCGACGTGAGATTCAGCCGCGAAGTGGGCGACGGTATCAATATTCTCCGCTTGCAACAAAGCCTCAACAAAAGCGCGGTCACAAATATTCCCCTCTACAAACCGAAAATTCTCCCCTGCTTCCAAACTCGCCAGATTTTTGCGATTGCCCGCATAAGTCAAAGCATCCAAGACCACCACCCGGTCATCAGGATAGCGGTTGCACCAGTGATGTACGAAATTCGAGCCAATAAACCCAGCCCCCCCCGTCACCAATAACCGACTGGGCGAACGCGAACCACTGTGATTCCAACTGGCTGTCATACAGATAACAGTTTCCCTAACAACTAAGCCTTATTAAAAATAACCTGAAAATAGCCAGCCAACCAATTGAGCGGTCCTCTTGCCGAAGACTCTAACGGTTGAGTCTTTACAGCGTTCGCCTCACCAGTATTATTGAAAAAAGTCTATTCCGTTGGTGTGAGGAAAAAGTTGTGAGTCATCAAGATATTTTGATATTAGCCAAACAAGGCGACTCTAGGGCGATCGCCTTTCTCATCAACCAAGCATTACGAAACAAAGGAGTGGTCGCCAAAGCTACTCGCCAAGATTACCATTTACACATCCTACTAGAGGCAGAATCCCTACCTGCTCAAGACGCTTGCCTCCGAGTCATTGAAAACGGGTTGTGGCGTCTGCAATCCCCTGTGCTGCGGTCTGTTACCCTTTATGGCCGGCGTATGGGTCAGCAATTACCCACTTGGACCCAAACTCTTGAGTTAAAACCCCCTTTTCCTTTTCAAGGAACGGCCGGAACCCGTCCTCAAAAAGCAGTTTCTCCTAGGGTTGTTGCCACCGCGCCAGTTCCCCCTAGTCCGCCTCAGGAACCCGTCATTATTTCTCAACCTCCAGTTGCTCAGGTGCAATCCAGTCGCGACCAACCACGAGGAGGGAGTGGTCACAAAACTCAAACACCTTGGCTGTTAGCTGGTTCTGTCAGTCTCATACTGCTTCCCCTTTCAGGATTAGTGGTTAACTCTCAACTACAAAAAATTCTGACCCCACTGTCAACGGCTCAAGAAACCCCAACCCCTAAACCGCAGAACCTTCCCAGTCCTGCGACCGCACCCCAAACCCCACCTTCCAAAACTCTAACACCCCCGATCAAGACCAGCCTGCCACCCAAAAAAGCTCCCCTCGCTCCAGCAACCACCATTACCATTAAAGCCGTCGGCGACATTATTCCCGGTACGAATTACCCTTATAACAAACTTCCCAAACAGAAAGAGCAACTTTTTGAGTCAGTCAAGCCTTATTTACAAGGAGCTGACATTTTATTTGGCAATTTTGAAAGTACCTTAACTGACTATGCTTATAGTTCTAAATCAGTGGGGGGTGGTCAGCTTTTTGCCTTTCGCACGCCTCCTACCTATCGGCAGCTTTTGAAAGCAACTGGGTTTAATATTTTAAACGTTGCTAATAACCATTCCTATGATTTTAACGAGCAAGGGTTTAAAGATACTATCAACAATATTGATAGTGCTGGGATGAGAGCCGTCGGGAAAAGAGGTCAAATTGTCTATAAAGAGGTCAAAGGAGTAACCGTCGCTTTTATTGGGTTTAGTAACTACGGTGACGTACATAATTCCCTGCTGGAACTGAAAGAAAGCCAAGCAATTATCAAACAAGCCCGAACAAAAGCTGAGATTGTGGTTGTATCCGTTCACGCGGGAGCTGAGGGAACAGGAGCGCTCAAGGTCAGAAATCAAAATGAGTTCTTTTTGGGAGAAAATCGGGGCAATATGGTGCTATTTTCCCACACTATGATCGATGCAGGTGCGGATTTAGTTTTAGGACATGGGCCCCATGTGGCGAGAGCATTGGAACTTTATAAAGGTAAATTAATTGCTTATTCCCTGGGGAATTTTGTCGGATATCGTACCTTATCAACCGCCGCCGAACTGGGACAATCTCTGATTTTAGAGGTGAAAGTTAATCCCAAAGGGGAGTTTGTTGCTGGCAAAATTATTCCAGTAGAGCTTGATGGTCGCGGTATTCCTTATATCGACAATGATTTTAAGAGTGTGGGTTTAATTCGGAAGTTAACCCAGGATGATTTTCCTGATACACCGTTGAAAATTGATGAGGGAGGACGGATTTTGAAAAAATAAACTGAAGGAAGGGGAATGGGGGAATCTCTCTCAACAAGTGAGGGAAAATTGAGGTCAATCTGACCCGGTTCTGAACTTGTCAGGGAATCAACATTCATCAGCGATTAGCCCTCTAAATTCAAGAGCGATCGCAATGCTTCCTTCATCTCCTCAACCGTCGTTGTTGCTGTCCCAAATTGGCGCACCACAATACTAGCAGCTAAATTGCCTAAAACGATCGCTTCCCAAACCGATGCTCCTGCAATTAAAGCTAACGTCAACGCTGCCACAACCGTATCACCCGCGCCCGTCACGTCAAAGACATCGGTGCGGTTAAAGGCTGGGATATCCCACTGTTGCAGTTGGGAACTAGGAATTTGCATCCCTTCCTGTTTGCTTCTTTCAAACAAGCTCATTCCCTCTTCACCGCGAGTAATTAAAATTTGTTGAGCTTGAGTTAAATTCAGCAGATCCTGGCCAGCTTGTATCAAAGTTGAGCGATCCGGAATTGCATAACCAACGGCTCGCTCAGCTTCCGGTAAATTAGGAGTAAAAAGAGTAGCTCCTGCATAGCGCTTCAGTTCCGTCTGAGCATCAACAATTGTTCGAGGGTGAGACAACGCTGCTGCAATCACGGGTTGAGTCAGTACACCGTCGCCATAGTCTGAGCAAACTACTGCATCCACAGTCGGGATGGCTTGGCGGATATACTCTGCCAATTGCAATTGCAACTCTAAATCTGGCAATTCATCGGACTTGCGATCGACCCGGACAATTTGCTGAGTCACTGACTGGCGAGCATGGCCAGAAATGCGAGTTTTAGTAACCGTTGGACGCTGCAAATCCACCAACATCCCGCTGGTATCAATACCTGCTTCTTCAAAAATGCGACGGAGAGCGAGGCCTTGATCGTCTTTTCCAATCAACCCAGCAACTTTAACTTTGCCTCCTAATTTAGCGAGGTTATAGATTGCATTCGCGCCGCCTCCGGGTACTTGTCGCGTCTGTTCGTGACGCAGAATTAATACAGGTGCTTCGCGAGAAATACGCTCGACTTGACCGGTGAGAAATTCGTCGAGGGTTAAATCTCCGACGACTAACACCCGCGCTTGAGAAAAGCAATCTAATCGCGTCATCAAATCTGCTGATGAATCGCGCAGTTGAGCTAAAAAGGAAGAATTTACAGTCATTACTTCAATTTTTGCTTGATAACAGCCACAAGCTGAGCCATTTGTTTCTTGAGGGTATCAATCTCTGCTTGCATTTTGGCAAGTTTATCATTGAGTGCCTTAATCTCTGCTCCTCCAGAGGCGACGCGCTCCTTGGGAGCAGAGGGTGGTAATTCGGGAGTTGGGCGATCTTTAGCTAATTTCATCGCTAATTTGATCGCATCTACAAGCTGCTTCTTCTCGAAGGGCTTTTCGATAAATGCAAAATAATGCTTTTCAAAGGGTTCTGGAATTTTTTCCACGACCTCTTCTTTTCGGCCCGACATAACCACCAGCGGAATTTTGCACAGATCAGCTTGAGATTGAATTTTTTGAAATACTTCCCAACCGCTCACTTTTGGCAGCAGGAAATCCAACATAATTAGATTCGGGCGTCCTTGGCGAATCAGCTTAAGTCCTTCTTCGCCATCTTTGGCTTCTAAGACATCATAGCCACCTGCTGGTAGCATTTCTCGCACTCTAACCCGAATGACTTTACTGTCATCTATCACTAAAATTTTACTGTTTGGCACGATGGACTCCTCTGGGAGCGAGTGAAAAATTAGAGACAGCTCAACCCATCACTTCTTTGCCAAGGTTTGCATTAGAAAAAGCGGGTGAGAATACTTAACAGCTCCCTCACTAAGTGAGCGTGCTTATGATATATTTAAAGCGTTTAATGGTATCAGCAACAGAATTATTTCAACTTCTGCTTGATAACCGTTACAAGCTGAGTCATTTGTTTTTTGAGGGCATCAATTTCAGCTTGCATTTTGGCAATTTTGTCATTAAGCGCTTGAAGATCTCCTGAGTCACCTCCAGCAGTGGCTGCTGCTGCGGCTGGAGCTGCGTCTGGTTCTTGAGGTCGTTTTTTGGCTAAAACCATTGCCAATTTAATCGCCTCAGTCAATTGTTTTTTCTCAAAGGGTTTGGCAATAAATGCGAAATGATGGTTTTCAAAGGGTTTGGGAATTTTTTCCATCACTTCTTCTTCACGACCCGACATGACCACCAAAGGAATCTTGCGGAGATCGGCCTGGGATTGAATTTTCTGGAATACTTCCCAACCACTAACTTTTGGCAGCAAGAAATCCAACATGATCAGATTGGGACGTGCTTGGCGGATGAGCTTGAGTCCTTCTTCGCCGTCTTTTGCTTCTAAAACTTCAAAGTTGCCTTGGGGCAACATTTCGCGGACTCGCACCCGGATGACTTTGCTGTCATCGATGACTAAAATTTTTTGACCAGCCACGACTGACTCCTTCAGTGATGAGTAAGGTTTCCCAACCTTAAGTATATTCTTACAGAATTACAACGAGAAAGCCTAGTGACCCCAGCCGGAGCGGATCAAGCGTGGCTTACCTGGAGATGATGAATCTGGCTTAAAATCAAAAGGCCACCCTCGCAACGAAGAGGTTTATGCCTGCTCACATGGATCAGACTTCCCCAACTCAAGCTTTCGCTTCGCAACGGCGGGCTGAAATTGAGGCGATGCCAGTATGGTTGCGCCGTCCGGTCGGAAAAGCGAGCGAACTCTCGACTGTGCAACAAATTATTAAGCAGCGCCAAATCCACACGATTTGTGAAGAGGGGCGATGCCCAAACCGAGGTGAATGCTACGCCCAGAAGACGGCGACCTTTCTGCTGATGGGGCCAACTTGTACCCGTGCCTGTGCTTTCTGTCAGGTGGATAAGGGCCATGCACCGATGCCACTCAACGCCCAGGAACCGCAAAAGGTAGCAGAGTCTGTACAGTTATTAGGGTTGCGCTATGTGGTGCTGACTTCGGTGGCACGGGATGATTTGCCGGATGGAGGTGCAGGTTGGTTTGTGGCAACTATGACCGCGGTGCGACAGCTTAATCCTGGTACTCAAATTGAGGTATTGACTCCGGATTTTTGGGGGGGAATAGGTCAAAAAGAGACTGGTACAACCACACAGGAGTTACAGCGACAACGGATCGCGACGGTTGTAGAGGCGAAACCGGCTTGTTATAACCACAATATTGAGACGGTGCAGCGGTTGCAGGGGCAGGTCAGGCGGGGGGCAAAGTACGACCGCTCTCTGGATGTCCTCCGTATCGTTAAGGAATTCGACCCTGAGATCCCCACGAAATCAGGTTTGATGTTGGGACATGGGGAAACGGAAGCTGAGGCGATCGAGGCCATGAGGGACTTGCGCGCTGTGGCCTGCGACCGCCTTACCCTCGGTCAATATCTGCGTCCCTCTCTAGAACATCTACCGGTCCAGAAATACTGGACTCCGGAGGAGTTTGAGCGTTTAGGGGCGATCGCGCGGGATCTGGGTTTTGCTCATGTCCGTTCTGGTCCCCTCGTCCGTAGTTCCTATCACGCAGGAGAGAGGGAGTAATGAGGAGGGCGGTTGAGAGTCCCCTAACTGAGAGTGAATTGGGGGGGATTACCCTCATTCATGTTTCTCCCCCATACCTCCTAAGATAGCTTCTGGGCGATCGCTCCTCATTCCCAAAAATAAATCTAACGGATAGTACAAATAGGGAGCGCTCTCTGGTATTTCTTAATTAGTGTTTAATAAATTAGGAGCGCCAGTTATGGCTGAGATATCCAAGAACCAACTTAATTCCGACTCCGTTATCAAAACGGGTACATTTCCTTACCCATTCCGTGCTGGCTGGTTTGCATTGCTTTTAGGGATCAACCTCTTAGTTGCAGCCTACTACTTCCATATCATCGAATAGTTGCTCTTTGAACTGCGACCCGTGCTGCTCCAGCGCTTCCCTTCACACCTAACTCGGAAGTCTAGAGCAGCACTCAGCCTGTCTGTTTGGGTAGCAACGTCCTGAGCAGTCAATGGAGAGCGATCGCACCCAGAGCCAATCAGCAAAAATCGCCCTTTACTCAGCCGGCAAAAATCCCTAAAAGTCTGTAAACAGAGGTTAAAAACATACACTCTTCGCCTTAGTTAGCGGTTTCTGGGTATCCGAGACTCGACCTGAGATAATCGCTCTTGGATGCTCCTCACGTCCTGTTTAAGTTCAATCACCAAAGTTGCTAGATTGTCAAACATCGGATCGCCCGAGCTTCTCACTGTCGCAGAGTTGGGAGTTCTAGCAGTAGGAGACGTTGGCAGGTTGCGTCCCGATCCTTGAGATTCTAAGCGACCGATCTGTCCCCTGAGTTCAGAAATTTGACTTTCCAGTAGATTGATCCGAAATTCAAGTTGAGAGCTGGATTGGGCTCGTGTAAAAATTGGCAGCAGTAGGATTCCCAACAGCACAGCAATGCAGAGCGCTGCTAGTTTCTGAACTCTCTGAATGATAGTCTTGGGCATAGCTTCTGGTGCGTAGGTGATGCCATTCCTAAGTTAACAATTATTCTAACTCTTCGTCTCTATCAGAAGGAGGTAGTTCAGTGGAGGTTTATGCCAGCTAAAAAAGTTGCAATTTTTCTCTTTAATGACGTAGAGGTGCTGGATTTTGCCGGTCCTTTTGAAGTGTTCTCGGTTACATCTGAACTCAACGAGCCGAAACCGTTTGAGGTTTTGACAGTGGCTGAAACGGCGGGTGAAATCAAAGCTCGGAATGGGCTGCGCGTCCATCCCGATCGCACTTTTTCTGATTCCTTACAACCTGATATTCTGATTATACCTGGAGGGCTAGGAACTCGCCCCTTAATGAATCACCCACCAGTCATTGATTGGATTAAAATTTCTTCTCAGAGCGCAGAATTAGTGCTGTCTGTTTGTACGGGTTCTTTATTATTAGCCAAGGCAGGCTTATTAGAGGGTCTAGAAGCGACTACTCATCATTTAGCTTTAGAATTATTGAGAGAAGTTGCACCTCAGACAACTGTACTCGCCAAGCAACGGGTTGTGGATAATGGCAGGATCGTTACATCTGGGGGAATTTCCGCAGGGATTGATATGTCGTTGTATGTAATCGAGAAAATTTTAGGAAAGGAAGTCGCGACGAAAACAGCGGAGTATATGGAATATGAATGGAGAATGGGAAGTAAAAATTGAAAAGATTTTAGCAAATTTGCCAGAGTTAGAAACGAACAGACTGATCCTGCGAAAGATGAGAATGGAAGATGCAGAGGATATCTTCGAGTATGCTTCCGATCCGGAAGTATCTCAGTACACAACTTGGCTACCCCATCAATCAATTGCAGATAGTCGGCACTTCTTAAGTTTTATTCGGGAGCGATACAAAAATGCTGAAGCGATTGATTGGGGGATCGTTCACAAAGCAGACCGGAAATTGATCGGGACTTGTGGCTTTTCTGAATGGGTAAGGCAACACAACCGAGCTGAAATTGGGTATGTGATTTCAAAAAAGTATTGGGGAAAAGGGTATATGAGCGAAGCAGCTCATGCCTTGCTTGAATTTGGTTTTCGGAAGTTAAAGCTCAATCGAATTGAAGCGTTGTGTCAAGTAAAAAATATCGCTTCAGCTCGCGTGATGGAAAAAGTTGGGATGAAATTTGAAGGAATTTTGCGACAGAAAATGTTTGTAAAAGGGGAATATTGGGACTTAAAAATTTACTCGATTCTCAAACAAGAATTTATCGCTA
>JBLNEP010000112.1:0-3517 GCA_050262755.1 Actinomycetota bacterium
CCCTTACCCAAATTTCCTCTCCGGCCGCACTGCAAACACCCCATCAAAGCGCCAATGACCAGCCGCTTAGTCTGCTCATCCTTCAGACCATCGACCGCCAAAAACTGCCATTTGCTTTCGATTCGTTCTACCGTCAGCCGTTGAATGGACTCAATTGATTTTTCTGGGCATTTAGGCTCCCTGAAACTCTTGCTTTCAATATACCTCAGCATTTGGATCGGAGCAATAGAGCGAGTTATGCAAACAACTCTCAACAGACCCCGACTTGACAGACACCCGATCGGACCGGGTTTGCAAAAAAATATATCAACATCCTAAAATTTATTCATTATTGTTAATTTTGAAAGGACTAATTAAGAAACAGTTAAGCTAATCCCAACCGCTTTCAATACACGAGCATCCCTCAATTTCTCTCAAACTCAATGATAAAACAACTCAGAAGTAAAGGAACGGAGGGGTCATCAGCCGGAGCCAGATTTTAAGATAAATTTTAGATAATTTATAGACACAGTTGCTGGCTATTTTTGTTAAAATAATCGAGTGTTCATAAACAGGTAAAAAACTGTGCTAAAACTCTATGGAGGCGCCCGCAGTCGGTCATCAATTGTCCAATGGTATTTAGAGGAAATTGGAGTTCCCTACGAATTTATCATGCTGGATATGCAGGCGGGAGCGCATTTGCAACCCGATTATTTAGCAATTAACCCGATCGGGAAAGTTCCTGCCATTGTCGAAGGAGATTTTAAGCTGTGGGAATCAGGCGCAATTTTACTCTACCTGGCCCAAAAACATGGTCAAATGCCTGAATCTCTAGAGAAGCAAGCAGAAATTATTCAATGGATAATGTTTGCAAATTCAACCTTGGGGTCAGGAATTTTTGTAGAAGCATTCCGCGATCGCGAAACTCCTCGGCTCTTAAACCCCCTCAATACCATCTTTGAACAGCAACCCTATATATTGGGCAATGAATTCAGCGTCGCCGATATCGCAGTCGGGTCAATTTTAGCTTACATTCCCCTCATGCTGAAATTAGACCTCAGTCCCTATCCTGCTGTCCTCGACTACATAAAACGGATCACCGATCGCCCAGCTTTTCAGAAGACGATCGGAGCACGCTCTTAAAATAAGAGCCTCGATCGTTCCCCCTCACTCTCCAGGACTCAACTAAAATCGCCCCCTTGTGACAGGGGGCGATAAAATTCTGGTATCAGCCATGAAACACGGCTAATTACAGAGAGATTAGAGCTTATCTGAAACCAACGGCTGCTTGCCACACAAAAGCCAGCAGCAGGAAAAACACAGGAATGATCGGCAAAACATCAACCAAGGGGTCAAAGGCTGAGTAAGCTTCCGGCAATTTTGCCAACAGCAATGCAGCTTCCATCAATGAATCTACCTCTCCAACACAATTTTAATAATTGTCGTACATCTTAACATAGGGTGTTTACTGCCGATCCGCCGGTGGTGCCAGCCAGCGAGCAAATTCTTCTGGAAAGCGATCGCCCAGAATTGCCTCTCGGATTCTCTGAGTGAAGCGAATCAGCTCCGTAACATTATGGATCGAAAGGAGCGTGTACCCCAGGAGTTCCTGGGCTCGGATCAAATGAGATAAGTAAGCACGGCAAAAGTTTTGGCAAGTATAGCAGGGACAAGACTCATCCAGTGGCTGGAAATCTTCCCGAAACCGAGCATTTTTTAAATTCCAGCGCTCTCCCCCCACCAAAACCGCCCCATGACGGGCCAAGCGAGTCGGAATCACACAGTCAAATAAATCAATACCAGCCGCGATCGCCTGGGCCATTTCTCGATAACTCCCCACTCCCATTAAATAGCGGGGCTTATTCAGAGGCAGCAGGGGGGCCGTTGCTTTAACAATTGGTTCGATCAACTGTACCGGTTCCCCGACACTAACACCTCCGATCGCGTAACCGGCTAAATCTAAAGCCACCAATTGCCGGGCCGCCCGCGATCGCAAATCAGGATAGATTCCCCCCTGCACAATCCCAAACAACGCTTGATCCGAGCGCTGATGAGCCTTTAAGCAACGTTCTAACCACCGATAAGTACGCTCCGTCGCCGCCTCCACCTCCGTCCGATTCGCCGTATAAGGCGGACACTCATCAAAGGCCATAATCACATCTGCACCCAGTTCATTTTGAATCTGGATCGAGCGTTCCGGCGTCAAATCAATCATTTGACCATCGCGGGGAGAGCGAAATCTCACCCCGGCCTCCGTTACCGTGCGGATCTCGCTCAAGCTAAAAACTTGAAACCCCCCTGAATCGGTGAGAATCGGGCCGTTCCAAGCCATAAACCGATGCAAACCTCCAGCACCTGCAACAATGGCTTCCCCTGGTTGTAGGTGCAAGTGATAAGTATTAGCCAAAATCATTTGAGCACCTGCGGCCTGCAAATGAGCCGGCGTCAAAGTTTTGACATTTGCCAGAGTCCCCACAGGCATGAACCTCGGTGTTTCGACGGGACCGTGGGGAGTTAGAAAAATACCAGCACGTGCTTGAGTATGACGACAGCGAGCTTGACAATGAAAAGAAAAATTTTCAGACATGGGGCTGATGGCTGATGGCTGATAGCGGTAGGGACTTTCGCAAAAGTTCCCGATCGCCTAATAACCTATAGCCTATAGCCTATTGCCGACCGCCTCTCACCTAAAATGGGCAATCATCATCATCAAGTTGCACATCCCAGTTGGTAGAAAGAACTTGATCGACGACTGCATCTAAAGCAGCAGCGTTTAAATTACGAGTGACTTGCTCTTGCAGCGGGTTAGAGAGTGGAATCAGCCTCAACTGCCGTCCTTCCTGCATCAGGTCAAAATAAGTTTCCTGTTCAGGAGACTGCTTGAGCTCAAGGTAATCAAAACTATCCACATTCAAATAAAGGGCATGATTAGCAACCAAGGTGGAGCGGTGGCAATCCGCAAATACCTCCAGCACATACCCTTCCCCCTCGCTCTGCTTTTGACCGTCTTGAGTGTGAATATAACGGACTCGCCCTAAATCGACGAGCAACCGTTGCATATCGCGCTTGTTGACAACTAGACCGTTGTCGATGATACAAGGAGCAGCCACCCTGCGATTAAATTGATTGTGACTCATGGAGCAAAAGCCTCTGGTGTGATATCTTTAATCCCCTCTAGGAAATCAGAGCATCCGCGCTTCCTTCGCAAGAGGGGGAGTTAATGTGAATGGAATGGAACTGAGTGGAGGGCGAATCAGTTGCTTTAGGATCAGCGCAGCCGCTCCTAGCGTTTGGGAAACAGCCAGGGCAGGTGAATGACCCAAGCTTTCAGATTAACGGGGGTTATCGATCCCATTCTGGCATACGCTAGCGGATTGAGAACTCCCATAAAATACGGAAAATTCTATCTTATGGTAGATGATAACTGGGTTCAAAGGATAAGGAATTTCTTCCGGACGCAAGTGGCAACCTTGACGGCTGCGATCGCGTTTTATACTTGTTTACCCGTTCCCATTGCTTGGACCTTGGAGTTCCAAGG
>JBLNEP010000113.1:0-8092 GCA_050262755.1 Actinomycetota bacterium
ATTGTTGAGGTTGCCACGTTCCAATATCAAGGCTGCAACGATTTCAGCGTCTCGAATATGACCTGCATCGATCAAAGCTTTAATCGCTTGCTGGAGAGATTGTACTTGTACTTGGCTAAGGGTAAAGGGCTGACCTACCTCTAGCTGCTGCTGGGCTATGGCAGCGATTAAGCCTGACGGGCTAGGGCTTTTGCCCCAAAAGATGCCGAGGCGACGGGCGATCGCTTCTAGCTGCTCCTTGGTGCCGGGAGGAACTGAAAGTGTAAGTGCTTCTTTTTTTCTGGGCATTTTACAAAATATACTTGCACTTTGAAAAATACTGTGCCATACTCATAATCGTAAATGTTTCTAGCCTCAGTGCAGGCAGATGCAGCCCCAAGTATAAGGAGGTTTGGCTTGCTTGAAAAAAAACTAAAACAGCCAGAGTCATCTCTGGCTTACCCCTAATAGGGATTTGGGGAAAAGGTATTGCCTTGATATGGCTCTTGGAGTTGAAGTAAACCCATTGGAGGAAATCAGCCGTGAAAGAAAGTCTTCCCGATCGCCTGCTGACACTGATGTCGGACGGGTACTGGCACTCCACAGACGAGCTGGTGGAAAAAATCAGCCATCGGTTTTCTGCGACGATGCACGTTTTAAAGCAGCAGGGTTATGAATTTGAGAAGCGCCGCCTTGACAGACAGCAACACGAGTATCGGTTGCTGGCACAGCGCAAAGCGATCGCTGAATTGACAGACAGCAACATGGGTCAAGGAGGAAGCCGACGATGAATAAGGAATTAATGATGACCAACCAGCGTCGGCTCTTTAACAGGTCGCCTAAAACCTTAGAGGAGCGCTATTTCAGGGAAATTCGCCCTCAGCTTTTCCTCCGCCACGCTCACCATCACCAGTACGGAAGCAGAAAAGGGACAACGCTTGCAGAGCATTTAGATTCTGCTTGCCAATTTATCCTTACCGTTACTCGCATTGGCAGAGTACCGGAGGATAAGCGGCCCATCATCTTAGCAGCCACTGCTGTTCACGACCTTAATAAATTAGACCCGCAAGAACGCAAAGTCAAAGTTTTAGCCAGAGACCGGGACTTCCTGCGATCGCAATTAGAGCAAGCTTGCGTCCTGACTTTTGTGCAAACAGAAGATGATGTTGAATTAGTTAGAAAACTGATCGAACGCCACTCTGGTCACAATCGCAGTGATGGGGCAATATTTTTGCCAGAAGATCCAGCGATCAAACGCTGGGAAGCACTGGTGCGAGCAGCAGATTTATTTGATTTAGGTATTTCCGAAGCCGAGCGCTTTCAAAAAGTACAGACAGAATTAACGAATGCTTTTGGTCGGCGCAGCAATCTGTTTAGAATTCGGATTTCCGAAGATCGAGGGTATTGCACCGCTCTTTTGCTAGGAGCCTGTGAAGAAGTGTTTGGCCAGTACGGGCTGACGCCTTTAGCTATTTTCCCAGAGGGAGAGATTTTTGAGGGTGAAGTTTGGCCAGAGGTCGATGTAATACCTGAAATCGCAGCTCGCTGGCAAGAAAAAATTGATAGCGTTTTCGGAAACAATATCGATCGCTTAGTCCGGCCGACTAAAGACGGGATTAAAATTTCTCCGCGAGCAATTGAGCAAAATCTTGATGAGGTGCTGAATCATGTTTTAGCACTGTTAGAAAAGAAAAAAGCTGGCTTTAAGTCAGACAAAATTAACAAAGATGTCAGCAAGTGGAGCGATGAAGCGGGTAAAGAAGCAGTGCAGAGTGCTGGTGCTATTGGTTTGGAACCAGCGAGCAATCCTGAAGAATTGGCGATTGCTGAAGGATTGAAAGCTACTTACCTCAGCTATCGAGAAGCAGGCATAAGCCCGAAAGAAGCTTGGGATAAAATTGCCGTCCATGTTGGGATTTCTGCCAATCAAAGAACAGCTCTTGAAGCCTTTAATGCTCAATACGGCAGACCGTTATTTGCAGCGAAAGGAGCAGTGAGAGGAAGCGAAGGAATTCAAGCAGCTTTGCGCGAGTCGTTCCAGATGAGGAAGGAAAGTAAAGCAGCACTGGAATCTGCAGAAGCTTCAGAAGAAATGGTGGCAGCCGTTACTAGAATTTTGAACCTTCCTCATCCCAAACGGTTAACTGTAATAGAAGATTTAACGGCTTACATAGAGGCGAATCCGCGCAAACGCTGCTCCCTTGGATCTACTATTAGCGAAACTGACGATCTCATTTCTGATAATATGCCCCCCGGTACAAAAGTGCAAGCTTTTTCTAATCGATTGCCTGGGGGAATTAGTGCAGAACCGAAACGGCAAGCTGATTTGCTCGCAGCTTTATCTTATCAGCTTATGGCAGTAGGGGCAAACTTTCCAGCAGTCAAAAAACAAGAGTTGCTGTATTTGCACTGGATGCTACCCAAAAATTCTTGTCCTGAACTATTGAGGATTTGGCGAGAATATTTGCAAGGACTTGCTGCCACGAATGCTGAGGGGGGAACGGTTAGTGTTGATGAACTAAAGCTATACCGGGATAATGAGCTGGAATTTAAACCGAATAAAGTCGTTGGTTTTGCTTTTCCCAAACGTCCTGATTTCGTTCACGCTACGGTTGTTGTTCCTTTAGTGTGGGGAGATGCAAATGCTTCCATCGCTTTACTAAAATCTTTGCGACTAGCTTTAGAACTTTCCTTATCTTTAGAGTTTGGCTTTCCTTTTACGGTAAGTGGTAATCTAGAAGTAGATTTATCCGAGGATAGTTTTGGGAGAGTTGAAGGGATTCCAGCTTCCCTTCAAGCTTTACTCGAAACAGGACAATATAGTCGCGAGGAAGCTGAAGAAAAGCTGAAGCAACTCCGCTGCCTCGGACAACTAGCAACAGCTATTGCTAGCATCCAAAAAGCAGATGATTGTTTGTACGATTTAGCCCGCGCCACAGTACGACCTTTCAATCTTTACTATGTCCTCCTCCGCTGGATTTTACGCGAACAAGACGAACCCAATCTAGAGTCTAACTGGAACCGAATTAAGGAACCCTTAAATACTTTACTGGAGAGCATTATGCCCAATGACAACAAGCTTTTAACGCAATATCTCAAAGAAGCGGCAAAAATCGCTGCTGAAGCAAATCTCAAAGGCAGTTCTTTCAAGCGCACGTCTCTAGCCGAGCCTTTTACAGCTTTCACGGCTGCCGTTCGCTCTCACAAACCTTACATGGATTTAGATTTTATGTTTGCGGCATTAGCCCAAAAGTATCATAACCGCTTAGATCGCATCCGCGATTATAAAGTTGGGGAAACCAAGTACGAGCAAATTAAACAATATTACGCGGTTCTCCGAAAGCTTTATGAAGAAGTTTACCAAGGTCGCCCTGAAAAACTTCTCTCAGATTCCGACAATTTGGAAGCTGCTTATTTATTTTTCTGGCAGGAAGCCTACCAGCAGCTCCCTAAGCATAAGAAAGATGAAAAATCTGTAGAAAATCCTGCATCTGTTTAATTAGGAGGTTCCCATGTCTGTTGAAAAACTCAACTCTTTTCTGGCTCCCAGTTACGAGAATTTTCCCAAAGGTCGCTTTATCGGGTTAGTTGTTCTCAGGACAACTCATTCAGAAACAATCTTTCGCACTGAAGGGTCTGGCGAACCCTTGTGTAGCGAGTTTGTCCAAGCTGGCGTACAGGATAAAACTTCGATTCAACGTTTGGTCATGACGAAGCGCAAGCAAGTTGCACCAGAACGGCGGTACGGACGGGAGTTTTTGCGATCGCACGAACTTTTATACACCAGTAAAGATAGCTCTCTGTGTTCTCTCAACACAAATGCACCCTGTGAGATGTGTATAGATTGCTTCCTGTACGGTTTTGCTGCGGGTGGTGGTGGCGCACAAAAAAGTCGCGTTTGGACTGAGGATGCTTTTAGCGTATTACCTACAACCGATGTTATTGGCGATCGCACGATTAACGCCATTTATGAAAATGGTACGATGCGCGACGAACAAGGCAATGCCTCAACTGCCTTAAACACCAGCGAATATATTAAACCAGGCGTTCATTTTCTGGATGTTGTCACCCTCAAAGATATCACTGCTGATGAATTGCGTTATGTCATTGGCAATATTTTGTCAACCACTCGCTACGGTGCAGTTTCCAGCCGAGTTGGGCGCATGGAAAATCAGATTTTAGGTTTATTTGCTGGTCGCGCTGAACTGCCAAGCTCTCTTGAATTAGTGCAGGGAGTTTATGATATCTTGCCCAAACCTTTAGAGCATCCTTTCAATACAGAGGCACTGATTAGCGCCACCAAGCAAGCGATCGCAAATTGGAAAAATCGCCGGGGAGTTTCCATGCAGCTATCTGAGGAAGAATTAGAAAATTTAATTTCGGATGTCGATCGGCATTGGTCTGAAGAGGAACGTGATGCTTTCCTGAAGCGTCTGAGCCAATCTTATGAACCCTTCCGCCAGGTAGCGAGTGACACCAAAAAAAGTAGCAAATCTAAGAACAAGAAAACAGCAGTAGAAGCGGAGAGTTAATTTATGTCTGCACTTCCTTTTCAACAGGCAAAAATTGTTGAGTTATCGTGTTTTGAACCTGTCTTTTTTGCCTCTAGGGAGTTGTCAGATACCTATTACACTGAAGGGGCGATTGGAAATTACGCTTTAGCCTATGCGTTTGGCTGGGTAAATTCTCCTTATCGCCTCCAAGGTCAAGCTACAGGAAGACCCACTTATAGAGAAGATTTAGAGCCCTTAGCGCAAACTGGTTATGTGTTGCCGGCCTCGCCAAGCAACGGCAAAGTCAGGTTTCGTTTTGAACGCTTCAACGCGCTTTCTGATAGCTATTGGTATTCAATGACAAACAACCGAGTTGCTACTTCGCGGGAAGATTTACCCCTGCAAAGACAGGGTAAGAAACCGAGTTCATTTAGACCGAGCAATTTTCCTCAAACTGGACGTTTACGGATGATTGAACGCGGTAACAAATTTCAGACTGTAGTCTTTGGTAATTTAGACCTCCCAGACTACATCCGCTTAGGAAAATTCCGCAGCAAAGTCAAGGTCAATGTGTTAGAAGAGTTACCGCTTGCAGTTTTGCCCGTTGGTAAATACCAAAGTCATTTTTATCTAAGTGCTGCGGATTTGCCTCCCAGCTTAGAGGTATTTTCCTTCGATTTAATCTCCATGCCTCCCGCACCGCTGCTCAAGAATTTACAGTTTCGTGGCGAAGCTTGGCGTCTGGGTGAAATGACTGTACCTGCCAATTTATATTTCTGTTGTGGAGCGATGCAAAATGCAACCTGAAAAGTTAGCAATTCAGCTTGAACCGCGCAGCATTGCGAGCAGCGTTTTCCTCCCTAGCGAATTGGAATTTATGGGAAATGCGCTTCAGCATCAAGTTGAAGTTTTTGAGCTGTCAAAAGATGCTGACATTACTATTGATTCAGCACCAACTGGCACGGGTAAAACAACAGCAGGTCTGACTGCTATCTCGCACAATCCGACTCAGAATGCTGTTTACATCGCGCCTACAAATGCTTTAGTCGAACAGCAGCGAGAAGCAGCGGAAAAATTTGTCCACGAGGCAGGACTGCCTCACCTCGTTAAAGCTGTTACTGCCAGAGAGCTTAAATCTTGGTCTGATGATAAAGTCGGCAGACGTTCCAGCAAAAAGCTGTACAATGTGCTGCAAAATCCGGCCACAGTTTTTGATGATGTCAAGCCTAACCAGCCGATTTTACTCATCATCAACCCAGATATTTTTTATTACGCTACGTTCTTTGGCTATAACCGCCTTGACAGGGTAAACTTAGCCGCTAGTTTTTTCACCTCTTTTGCGACTGTCATCTTTGATGAATTCCACCTCTATGATGCTAAACAACTGGTAGGGTTACTGTTTTATCTCGCTTACTCTCATATTTTTGGATTCTTTCAACAGGGGCGCAAGATTATACTGCTAACAGCTACGCCAGAAAAAGCCTGTGAAGCAGCACTGAAAAATTTAGAAGCCAAGGGCGTGAAAATTGCTCGAATTGATGGAGAAGCTGGAGGAGCCAATCTTTTACCTTCTCAGACAGCAGTGAATCTGGAATTGAGGCCTAGACCGGATGATAAAAGCCAATGGCTGGCTGAATTGGCAGAGGAAGTGATTCAACGCTTCAAAGAAAGGCCTGAGCAAAATGGTGCAGTGATTTTAGATTCTCTTGTTCATATCGATGATCTGTACGGTTTACTGAAACAGAAAGGTTTGGGTCATTTAATTGGTCGCATTACTGGTCCAGCACCAAAGCCAGACCGACAACAAGCGATGCAGCGTCAGCTTATCTTAGCAACGAGTACGGTCGATGTCGGGTTTAATTTTGAAAGAAACCCCGCACCAACTCGGCAAAATTTAGACTGGTTGATTTTTTCGGCTCGCGATCGCGCCGCTTTCTGGCAGAGGCTAGGGCGAGTTGGGCGAGTTTTAGGCAAGCCTGAAACTGATATTCCTTCAGAAGCAATCGCTTATTTGCACCCTGTTGCTTGGGAACAAGGCTTAACCGCCCTTGACTGTTCAGGAGGGCGAACTGAGCTGAGTCAAACTTTCAATAGTTTATCCTGCCTCGATAAGCCTTTCCTTCTCGCTTACTGGCGTTCTGAAGCCTTTTTAGAAATTGCTCGCCCGCTCTTAGAAATGGAGGAAATGCTAGAAAATTTAGCTGGCAGCAAATTCATTGCTCAACTTTTTGAAACGCTCCAAGATACGCTAGGAGGCGGTCGCAGTTGGGAAGAATACCGCTATCGGATGCGGGTTTTGCGAGCGGCAGAGCAGATTGTTAAGATTGCTGACAAATCCCTGAAAAAAGAATGGAAATATATCAAAGGGGGTCAGGCTTTTGTGAGGAAATTTTTACAAGTGCATTATCCAGCGGAATTGGAAGATATTAACAGCGGAATTACCACCTTAGAAAAGTGCGAAGAGCATTTTCAAGACAATCCTGATTCAGCTCAAGAGTTAAAAGAGTTTGCTGAAATCTGGACAGCTAGCTATGCACCCTTATTTCAATTCCGTTCTGGCTTATTTGCAAGTTTACCCATCCGCGATCCCAAAGGTTTGTTGCTGGATGAGTCTGAGGAGACTGTTTTAGACCCTATTCACCTGTTACGTTACTATGAATTCGTTCAAAATGGCGAATGGATTGAGGTAACTGCTCGCGCTAAAACCTCATATCAGTTAAGTTTCCGTTTGAGATATCGCGGATATCAAGCCGACTTCTCTGCTAAAGAACTCAATAAATTGACAGCGTTTTCCAACTGTCTACTCATTCGCAAACAGGGAGGAGCAACTGCACCCACTCCCCTCATCGAAGAACTCAAAAAACGCTTGTTGCCTGGTGTAATCGTTTGCCCTATAGCCAATCAAGGCACTCTTTACCAATTACAAAGAGAAGGCATCGTCTCTTATCCAGTAACCGTTGTCGGTGACGATCGCGAAAGGGAATATCAGTATTTACCAGGGCTTTACGGCATTCTGGCAATGGCAATGAAGAGCAAACAATTACGTTTGCCAGATGATGAGCCTTTGATTGTTTAGGGAATGTTTTTAGCAAATTTGTCAGCAACTAAGGAACAGAATATGCCTCACAGTTTAGTCCTCAACCTCCTACCTCAATCTCCTATTCCCCCCGGATATCTCACCGGCCGCCATTTACACGCCCTCTTCCTCACTCTCGTGAGTTCAGTTGATAGAAAATTGGGCGATCGCCTCCATGCTGCCAGTGCCGACAAAGCCTTTGCTCTCAGTCCCCTGCAAACCTGCAAACCACCAGTATTTAAGCACTATACCTTACAGCGGGAACATACAAAACCTATCCCCGCTCATACCCCTTGCTGGTGGCGGATTTCTCTCCTTGATGACCATTTATTTAGTCAATTAACTCAGCTTTGGCTGAATCTAAATCCCGCCCATCCTTGGCATCTTGGACCCGCTGATTTATTCATTACCAGCATTCTCGGTACTCCCCAATCTACACAACCTTGGGCGAATTCTTGTCCCTATTCCCAGTTGTATGAACAAGCTTCGGAAACTAATCGCTTAATTACCTTGAGTTTTGCGACTCCTACCAGCTTTCGGCAAG
>JBLNEP010000114.1:0-46868 GCA_050262755.1 Actinomycetota bacterium
CGGATAATATTACGAGGGTTGACATCGCGGTGAATCACATTTTGTTGATGCACGAAGTCTAAAACTTCCAAAATTTCTTGTAAAAGCTCAATTACTTCCTCTTCACTTAATCCCAGTTGACCCTGATGATTCTGGAGTTTTTGTGCGAACTCTTGGCTAAGATCCTGACCTTCAATGAATTCTTGGATCAAGTAGAATTCTTGATTTTCTTCAAAGTAAGCAAACAGTTGGGGAATGCGATCGTGGCTGCCTAATTGGTATAAAACTTGCGCTTCTGTATCAAACAAACGCCTCGCTATCTGTAGCGTCGCCGGATCGGTAGTTTGTGGTTTGAGTTGCTTAACGACGCAACAATGCTTACCGGGTAACTGACGATCTTCAGCTAAATAAGTTTGGGCAAATCCCCCGCCTCCCAAGTGACGGATAATGTTGTAGCGGCCACCGAGTGTTGTTCCCTGCATGAGAGTTACCTAGTAATTCACCGCACTGATAAGAATTGTTTCTGAGAAACTGGTTTTGGGAGCTATTTTTCAAGCCTTCAACTGGAAACTAGCAACCAATTTTATAGCATAATTTCGGTTAATTGACAAGCAGATTCATCAGAGAAACCATTTCCTGAACGTTTTAGGAAGATCGCAACATCCCTAAGTTTAAACCCAAGACAAAACCAGATTTGATCTCTAAGAAAAATCGAGGTTGGATGGGAGAGATAGCGGATCGGTTGTACCTCTAACGGTGACTTATCTAACCAGCTTGACTCTCTCCGCTATGAGATTTTTTTCCTCAACCCAACCGACCTCAATCCCAAGTTTAAGAGATAGCTTTGAGGATTTCGTCGTCAGTCGAAAAATCAATTTCAGCTTGAGCGCGACCCGACGTTAAGTAATCATTTTGAAATGAATCTGTCAAACCAGAAACCAAGTCAAAATCTGGCTGCCAATTGAGTTCGCTCATGGCTTTATGGACTGAGGCAAAGAAGTGCTGGACTCGCATCGGAAAAGCTTTGCGCTTGCCAAAATCAAATTGTTTAGGGTCATAATGGACCAGTTTAATGGCATCCGGTGATTTACCCGCTGCTGTAGCACAAGCACGGGCTAACCCATCAAAGGTGACATAACGCTCGCCGGAGACATTGTAAATTTGACCGATCGCTGTTTCATTGCCCAAAACAGCAGCCATTGCTTTGGCTAAATCTTGACAGTGACCTAATTGGGTAATGTGCATTCCATTTCCGGGAATGGGAATTGGGCGGTCGCGCACGATGCGGTCAAAAAACCAAGCTTCTAAATCGTTATAGTTTTTGGGTCCGTAGATATAAGTCGGGCGAATCGATGTCCAAGGCAAACCCGCTTCTTTCAGGTAAGTTTCTGTTTCATACTTGCCTAAATGGCGACTTTTGGGATCGGTGGCGTCGCCTTCAAGATGAGGCAATTGATCGGATTTTAAATAAACCCCCGCAGAACTCATATAAACGAAGTGTTGCACTTGTCCTTTAAAGATTTCAGCGAGGGGTTGGGTATCGCTGAGTTCTCGACCATTATTGTCAAAAATGGCATCAAATTTTTCGGAAGACAATTTTTCTTTAAGCTGAGCAGCGTCGGTGCGATCGCCATGAATTTGTTGGATTCCTGTAATCGGTGCAGCCTTTTTACCTCGATTAAAAAGTACCACCTCATGACCTCGATCGACCAAAAGTTTTGTGAGGTAAACTCCGATAAAGCGAGTGCCACCCATCATTAAGATTCGCATTTGACGTTACTCTCCTGAGTGAATACAGTTTGCAGAATTTTTTCTAAGAATACCCTAGGTCGCTCATGATTTGAAAATTTCCCATTTCTCAGAGTTAGCAAAAGTTGCTAAGGGAGACGGGTCGGATACCCTTCCCCAAGTACGCAAAGAAATAGGAATCTGCTAATTCCGTGCAGCTTACTCCTACAAACTGGTTTTTAAGCTGTACCATTTTAACCTTAGATATCTTACAATAAAAATTGCCAGTGACTGTACAGATGTTGCTCAAGTAGCTCCCACCCAATCGCTTTGATTTACCTTGGACAATGCAAATTCCCCGCCTGCATCCAGACACCATTGAGGAAGTCAAACAACGAGCAGACATTGTCGATGTCATTTCCGATCGCGTTGTGTTAAAGAAACGGGGGAAGGACTTTGTCGGTTTATGTCCCTTCCATGATGAAAAGTCCCCCAGCTTTACCGTGAGTGCCAGCAAACAGATGTATTATTGTTTTGGCTGCGGTGCTGGTGGCAACGCCTTTAAATTTTTAATGGAATTAGAAAAGCGAACCTTTAGCGATGTTGTCCTTGATTTAGCAAAACGCTACCAAGTCCCGATTAAAACGCTCGAACCTGCCCAGCGTCAAGAGCTACAGCGTCAATTATCGCTTCGAGAACAATTATATGAAATTCTTGCCTTAGCAGCCAGCTTTTATCAACACGCCCTCCAGCAACCGGAGGGGAAAATTGCCCGAGAATATTTACAAGTTCAGCGCCAGCTTAAAGCAGAAACCATTCAGGATTTTCAATTAGGCTATGCACCAGATGGTTGGGATGCACTCTATTACTACTTAGTCGAACAAAAACATTATCCCATCTCATTACTTGAGCAAGCTGGGTTAATTATTCCTCGGAAATCTGGGGGGAGTGGTTATTACGACCGTTTCCGCAACCGCTTAATGATTCCCATCTGCGATTTGCAAGGACGAGTGATTGGATTTGGTGGCAGAACCCTCGGTGATGAACAGCCGAAATACCTCAATTCTCCGGAAACAGAATTATTTGATAAAGGCAAAACTTTGTTTGCTTTGGATAAAGCTAAAACAGCCATTAGTAAGCAAGATAAAGCTATTGTCGTGGAAGGATATTTTGACGCGATCGCCCTCCATGCGGCTGGCATTCATCACGTTGTTGCTTCTCTCGGTACTGCTTTAAGTATTGAGCAAGTCAGGAAGCTTTTGCGCTATACAGATTCTAAGCAAATTATTCTCAATTTTGACGCTGATAAAGCGGGGACTCAAGCCGCAGAACGAGCGATCGGAGAAATAGAAAATCTTGCTTACCGGGGAGAAGTACAACTGCGAGTCTTAAACATTCCTGATGGGAAAGATGCTGACGAGTTCCTTAAAGTTTATTCCGTCGATCGCTATCGAGCATTATTGGACGCAGCACCCCTTTGGATTGATTGGCAAATTCAAAATTTAATGGTTAACCGTGATTTAAAAAAGGCCGATCACTATAGCCAAATCACTCAAGATATGGTAAAATTGCTCATGAAAATCACGGATGATAATCAATTAACTCATTATAATTATCAATGCGCTCAAATTTTGAGTCAAGGTGATTCGATTCGAGTCAATATTTTATCGGAAACCCTACTCAATCAAGTAGTAGGGAATTGGTCAAAACTGCTCAATCAAGATAAATCTTTACCCGTTCCTCTGTTAATTAAAAATAAATTAAAGCGAAATTATGCAACTAAATTTAACCGAGGAACTAGCGACCCTAAAGCTTCAGGACTCAGTTTTTCCACTCCCACTCAAAAAAGCCTTTTAGAACTCTCAGAAGCTTTAATCTTACGCATTTACTTACACTGTCCTGAACATCGCCAAACCGTGAAAGATGCGTTAGAAGCGCGAGATTTACAATTTAGTTTATCTCACCATCGATTTTTATGGCAGCAAATCTTAACGCTCGAAAATCTGAAAGAAGCATCCTCCTTACAAGAACCCTCAGTTTTAATTTCCAAATTGCAAGATATTTACTTAGAATTTCCCGTCCAACACGAGTTAATTGCTCACCTCTTTCATTTAGATGAATTTTTTGAACGACATATCCGCCGCGCCCCCCTAGAAGTTCGCGCCGCCATCGCCTGTATCGAACAAATCATCAGTAAAAAACGGCGTCGCGTGCTGCTAGATAAATGGCAAAAAACAGATTGCATTACCAACGCTGAAATGGCTGAGCAATATCACCAAGAATTCTCAGCCGAACAAGAATGGATTGAAGAATTAGAGCGACTGCGACAAGTAAATTTTTCTGACTTAGTCGCAGTGCCTTGGGTGAATTAAACGAAGAGAAGAAAGGTAACGTTTGGCGAATTCCCCAATTAAGAACAGGCATTTTGCCTGTTCCCAAAAGCTCGCTCTACCTCGCTCAATCACACAGGAGAGTTTCGCGAGTTTCCCGACCCGTGACGGGATTCCTTCCCTTCGCTACAGCACATAATCGTTCATGCACATCGTCGCGGAGCAACACATCGGTAAAATCTGCACCGTCGATAATTGCTTCCTCCAACTTGGTACTGTAAGCAAACGCGCCCTCAAGAATTGCATTGGTTAAATTCACTCGTTTCATGCGAGCTAACCCAATTCCTGCATTGGTCAAGTTCGCACCTTCAAAGTTAGCATCGGTCAAATTTGCAGAGAAAAAGCTCACCCCTTGTAAATCAGAATTGCTAAAATTACACAAGCGGAGATTCGCTCTTGTAAAGCTAGCATCTTTGAGGTCGCGACCCGAGAAATCAGCGCCGATCAGCGTTTCATTATTAAAGTCTAAAGCTAAAGCTGGAGTGGAAGGGATGGTAATCACAGCAAAACTAACGACTGCGAAGATAACTACACTCAGCAGAACGCGATAAATCTGTTGGCAAATTCTACAATTCATGCCTGTTAATGCGAATGAAAAACCGTGATCGATCGATTTTGAATTGTAGCAGCAAGGGAGCAGCAGTAGGCGCTCCGACCGATGAACAGCAGCTCATTTCACCACCCAGCCATCATCAGACGGGGATTTGGGGAGAGAACTTAGTGGTTGAATGGTTGCAGAGGCAAGGTTGGCAAATTTTGCACCAACGATGGCGCTGTCGCTGGGGAGAACTAGACATTATTGCTCTGGGCCCAGAACTAGAACTGGATATCGACCCTTATACACCCAGTTGCCCAACTCTGATCTTTGTAGAGGTCAAAACTCGGCGTCGGGGCAATTGGGATGCCGATGGCATATTGGCCGTGAGTGTGGCGAAGCAGGCAAAGCTTTGGCAAGCGGCTCAGATGTTTCTCAGCGATCGCCCAGACTTGGCAAATTGTTCGTGCCGTTTCGATGTCGCCCTCGTCCGCTGCGAGATAGCACAGGTCGGGAGTCAGCCAGAACCACCTTTAGGTGCCGCGATCGGTGGTTACTGCCTTACCCTGCAAGACTATATCGAGTCAGCCTTTAGTCTTTAATCCGGAACTCTTCAGCCGTGAAACTCTGTGAGCCAGAGTTACAGCGAGTTTAAGTTGGAATTAATTCTAGGCGAGAGTCTCAGGGCAATATCCCAAGCCCTTGACGAATTGCTGGCGAAACGCTTCAATTTCTTTGCGATCGGGGCTACCATGAGACACCACTGCCACTTGGTAGCGACGCATGACACTCAAGGGAGATTGCCCGGTTTCCAGGCTCCAAAGTGCCATTTGCAAACGAATTTCAGGTTCGTAGGGAATTCCCAATTCATTCATGAATGCCCGAAAATCTCCGTGCTGCTGTGGAGTCAGGTACTGGCTCATTTTCACCTTCACCACCCAACCGTCAATCTGATGGATCACGGTGATGAATTGCAGCGGGAGATGGCTAGTAAGGCGTAAATAATCAACCACTCTCAAGGTGAGGCTGGTATTGGCAATGTAGTAGAGGTACTCCATAGCTATCCTTGGACGAAAGCCGACGCTATACTTTTATCTTCGCTGGCTGTCGGTGTAAATGCTAGGGGAAAGGCCCCCTATTTGGGATGGGGAGTTTTACCCAATTTGTTACTAAGTTTACAGATGAAAATTCCAGGGATCAATTTTATGAGCGAACTTGACTGGTTATTAGACGCCTACGATTATGAGCTACCACCCGAACAAATCGCTCACAACCCTGTTGTGCCGAGGGATAGCTCTCGCCTGCTCGTTGTTGACTCCCCAACGAGTCATCGGCACTGTATTTTTCGCGAACTCCCCGAACTGTTAAAACCCGGAGATTTACTGGTTCTCAATAATACTCGTGTCATCCCCGCGCGACTCATCGGTCACAAACCAAATGGTACCAAGGTTGAGGTGTTACTGGTGGAGGAAAAGGAGCTAAATTGCTGGCTAGCGTTAGTGAAACCAGGCAAACGCTTAAAGCCAGGGGTGAGAATTATCTTTGAGTCACAGGCCAGTAGGAATCGTAGGAGTGGTACTCCTAGGGATAATCCTCCTGCGACCGCTCAGGAGGGAGGGGAGTTTCCCCCATTCCCAGATGCCTTAACGGCAACTGTTCTAGAACGGGATGAGGCGACGGGAGGCCGCTTGGTGCAGTTTGATTTGCCAGAGGGGGTATCGTTGGTGCAGGTGTTGCCAGACTATGGCTGCCTCCCCTTGCCACCTTATATTAAAAATTCGCAGGCGCTACCGGAACAGTATCAGACTGTCTATGCAGAAAAGTTGGGAGCGATCGCAGCGCCGACAGCGGGGCTACACTTTACCGAAGCATTATTTGAGCGATTGCGACAGCGTGGCATCGGACAAGCGTTTGTGACGCTGCACGTCGGGGTGGGAACCTTTCGACCGGTGGAGGTGGAGGATGTCACGACTCACAAAATGCACCGAGAATGGGTGGAAGTACCGGCGGTAACAGTAGACAAAATTCGCCAAACTCAGGCCAGTGGTGGCCGGATTATTGCCGTCGGAACGACGGTTGTGCGAGCGTTGGAGGGAGCTGCGGTTGCTGCGGAGCAGCAAGGTTATGCAACGCTCGAACCTTTTTGGGGACAAACGGAACTGTTTATTTATCCGAGTTATCGGTGGCGGGTGGTCGAGGGGTTGATTACTAATTTTCACTTGCCCCGCTCGACACTGTTGATGTTGGTGAGTGCCATGATTGGGCGATCGCGCTTGTTAGAGTTGTACCGAGAGGCGATCGCGCAGCAATACCGCTTCTATTCTTTCGGGGATGCCTTGTTGATTTTGCCTTCTGCACAAGTGGCCATCCAGTAGGAGAGTTGGGAACTGGGAACTGGGAACTCAGGACAAGCAAGGTTTAGATTTCAGCCATCCCCCATTCACAAAGGCTCATTCCCAATTACCCATTCCCCCTCACGGTTTCTACTCTTCCTCTTCTTCCTCATTGCTGGGATACACGAAGCTGTGGGAACGCCCAGTTAAAACAGATTTACCCAAGGAGAGGGCTTTCTGAGCGGCCAGGGTTGCTTTGCGCTTCCAAGTTGCTTTCCGCATATCCCGCTTGGACTTTGAGGTTTTCTTCTTAGGGACAGCCATGACAGTTGATAGTTTCCGGTTTTATAGACAAACAATTATCATATCCCATCTGGTGAACCCTTGGGAACTTTGAGTTGAGCAGGAAAGGGAAAAGGTGAAATCAGAGGCGATCGCCCAGAGGTGGCAAGAAATTTTACAATTCGTGGAAATCGTAGAGGACAATGCCACTAACCGGATCGTTACCAATGCTGACATAACCGGTTTTGAGCATTTCCTTGAGCGCTGCTTCCACTTCCGAAAAGCTAGCTCCCGTTGCCATCACTCCTTGGGTAACCGATAATTTTCCCCCTTTGCTGGAAGCAGCTTTGAGTAACTTCACCATTAACTGCTCGCGCGTGGGTTGATGGACGGTGGCTGCGATCGCTGCATTCGGATAATAGATCGGGACGCCCACGGGAGAAACCCCCAACTGCTCCCGGACTTTGGCATTGTGTTCTGCCACCATATTCGGAATTAAGAGCAAGTCAAATAGCTGCCCCATCCCTAATAAACCAAAGGTACACAGCCACAACAGACCCGTTGCCACCTTGCCATTGTAGAGTCGGTGGAGTCCAAACGGGCCGAAAAAACAAGCTGCCCACAATAGGTAACTCACGGGTAAATTGTTCATTGGCTCCCCATCCTGCCTGCATACTTAGCGATTAGGCTCCTTAACTTTTATTGTGTACTTTCTATCGGCTGTTTGCACAGGCTAGAGATTGACATCCTCCACCGTCCTAAAGGACGGGGATTCCCAGTCTGACTGCATTAAGCAACCTCCTGACGGGTAAGCGGATCATCGCCAACTGCCTCCTAGGAGGTCTGACACTGGCTCACACGCTCATGAGGTCGGCATAGTCCTGCCGCCAAAATATTGTTGGACGCATTCTCGTCTCTATCGTGTTCGGCCCCACAGTTAAGGCACAAAACAAACCGGATAGACAGATCTAACTTGCCCCATTGATAGCCACAACAGGAACATATCTGAGAAGTGGGTTCCCATCGACTGATGGTTCTCACCTCCCTATCTGCAATCATGTTGGCTTTGGCTTCACACATTGTTCTGATTTGCCGCCAACCAGCCCGACTAATCGCTCTGGCTAACCGACGATTCTTCACCATGCCGGATACATTCAGGTCTTCGAGCACAACCACGCTGTTTTCTCGTACCAGACGAGTTGCTAGCTTTTGGTTGAAGTCCCTGCGAATATTGCGCTGTTTGGATTCTGTTCGAGCAACGGCGACCCGTAAGTGCTCCCGTCGCTTAGAACCTTTTGTGGCTCTAGTCAGTTTACGTTTACCTTTACGGATCTTCCTGTCTAACGCACTGGTATCGGGCGCTTTCACCTTTTCCCCAGTGCTTAATGCAGCCAAGGTCTTTAACCCCAAATCAACACCGACTCCTTGGTTCTTGGGTTCGATCTTGACAGACATCAGTTCAACGACAAAGCTTAGAAAATACCGTCCACTACAGTCTTTGATCACCGTGACTGAACTGGGGTCAGAGGGTAACGGTCTAGACCACTTGGTTTTGATTTCTCCCACCTTAGCCAGGTAGACCTTTCCAGCCTTGACGGAGAATCCACCTTTACGGAATCTAGCTGACTGCTGATGAGATTTCCTCTTAAACCGAGGGAACCCAACCCGCTTCCCTTTGCGCTGACCCTGTCGCCACTCAAAGAAGTTTTTGAATGCAGTTCCCAGATCTTGAATCGACTGCTGCAAGGGGATGTTACTGACCTCAGACAGCCATTCTCGCTCATCAGTCTTCTTGGCTTGAGTGATGCAGAGCTTCTGCAACTCAGCGTTACTGCGCCATTTCTCACCTCTTGGGGTTGCCTTGAGCAGTGCCAGTGCATCATTCCACACAACTCGCACACAGCCAAAGACTTTTGCTAGGTCTGTGCACTGTTGGTCGGTTGGATAGATTCTGTACTGGTATCGGGCTTTCACGGCATTTGATAAGATTGGTCTGTACCTATTGTACTGGGTCTGCCAACTATGGCAATGCGTTTGAGGCGAGAAAGACACAGCGTTACGGACTTAAAAGCCCATTTGGTCTGCGTTACCAAATACCGGGAGCATATCTTCTCTGTTGATGAGTTTGCTCTGATCGAAGAAGTCTTCCGGTCTGTTGCCAAACAGATGAACTTTGAGGTTCTGGAAATTAGCGGGGAGTCTGACCACATTCATGCGCTGATTGAGTACCCACCCAAGCTTTCTATCTCAAAGATTGTGAACGCCTTGAAAGGGGTGTCTAGTAGACGATATGGGCAAGCTGGATACAAGAAGCCTTACGGCAAGACTGCTTTATGGAGTCCGAGTTACTTCGCTGTGTCGGTAGGTGGGGCCCCTATCAAGGTTCTGATTGAGTACATCAGGAATCAAGAAAAGCCCTCCTGAAGGACGGGGCTTGTATCCCAGTGTTTGAGGTCAGCTAAACCCACAGCCAACAGAAGACGGCCTCGTCTGCTAAGTCCCTCGTCTGCAACCGCTAGCGCAGCGGTCGCAGCTTTAAAACTTTGTACTTTGTAGCAATTCTTAACAAAAGCCATGCTTTTTCACGGCTTGGACGTTGGTAGACTGGATTTCGTGGAAAACACAGCAATTCTTAAGTTACACCGCTAAGTACGTGCAACCCTGCCAGGATCGGGAACAAGGGTTCAGCACCCTGACAGCCCCACACCTGAGGCTCGGAATTATAACAAGAGATCCCACAAACCTATGGTAGATTCCCTCACAAAACCGACTTTTGAAGAGCTCAGGCCGGGGATTAAAGTCCCCGCCAAAGAAACCATCCTGACGCCTCGCTTCTACACGACCGACTTTGACGAGATGGCAAAAATGGACATCTCGCCGAATGAAGACGAACTCAGAGCCATTCTCGAAGAATTCCGCGCTGACTACAACCGCCACCACTTCGTGCGGGATGAGGAGTTCGAGCAATCCTGGGATAACATTGATGGCGATCGGCGTCGGTTGTTTGTAGAGTTCCTAGAGCGCTCTTGCACGGCTGAGTTTTCCGGTTTCCTGCTCTACAAAGAACTCGGGCGGCGGCTCAAGGACAAAAGCCCGTTGCTGGCTGAGTGTTTTACCCTGATGTCGCGGGATGAAGCTCGTCATGCCGGGTTTCTGAATAAGGCGCTGTCAGATTTCAATTTATCGCTGGATTTAGGTTTCTTGACCAAGAGTCGCAAGTACACCTTCTTTCAGCCTAAGTTCATTTTTTACGCGACTTACCTATCTGAAAAGATTGGTTATTGGCGCTACATCAAAATTTATCGCCATTTGGAAGCTCATCCTGAAGACCGGATTTACCCGATTTTCCGCTTCTTTGAAAATTGGTGTCAGGATGAAAACCGTCACGGGGATTTCTTCGATGCGATCATGAAGGCTCAGCCACAGTTTTTGAATGACTGGAAGGCGAAGCTGTGGTGTCGGTTCTTCTTGCTGTCGGTGTTTGTGACGATGTACCTGAATGACATCCAGCGCAAGGACTTCTATGCGTCCCTTGGCTTAGATGCTCGTGAGTATGACATCGAAGTGATTGAGAAGACGAATGAGACGGCGGGACGGGTATTCCCGGTCATTTTGGATGTGAACAATCCAGAGTTTTATCGTCTGCTGGATATCTGTGTGAAGAATAATGAGAAGCTGACGGCGATCGCTTCTGCCAATACGCCGAAGTTCTTGCAGTTCTTCCAGAAGCTACCTCTGTATATCTCGAATGGTTTACAGTTCTTGAAGCTGTACTTGCTCAAACCGATTGAGATGAATTCTGTACAAGGTACAGTCCGTTAAAGTTTTAATTTCGCTCCTCTGTAAGTGGCGGTTCTGCGGGATGCAGAGCCGCTTTTTTTTGCTCGGATGTTGAGTTGATTTTTCCAGGAGTGATTCCAGAGTAATGAGTAGAGCCTTTTGAAGTTTTAACCCCAGAGAAGTTATGCCTTTAGAGGGTGTATGCCCGATCGCAGGCTTTTCTAAGCTGAGAGGTGTAACTTCGCTGATTGGAGGCGATATTGATGACTGGTGGCAGCCCAAAGCCTTATGGTACAAAGGACAATCAGCAAGCGGATCTTGATCCTAACGATGAGGATTTAGTCGATCCACGCGATCTTGTCTATACCAGTAGACTCGCAGGAGATCCAGGAGAGATTCTTAGCAATCCAGCGGTAACACCCCAAATGCCAAATAATCCAGGGGATTTGAGAAGTGATTTGAGAGAAGAAGAGTAAAATTTATACTCCGCTGGAGCTAGTCAAATTATCCTATTTTCCGTTCCCTCAAACTCTATCCTGATGAGCGCATTTGAGGGGGCGGAATCTGGATTAAATCTCAAATTCTGCCAAAACCGGAAAGTGATCTGAGGGCCAAATTCCCTGGCATTGTGAAGCTTCAACCTTGATTCCACGCTGGGTTACGCGACTATCATAATAAATCGTGTCAATTGCTGCAAAGGCTTTGCCAGTAAAATCATGAAACGTCAGTTGACGATGAAATTCAACCCCCGCCAAAGCATCCAATAATTTTATCCCATTTGCCAACGGGTGCAGAAAAGACTGCCGTGCAACTGTACCAGGATGATCGTTGAAATCACCGGTGAGAAATAATAAAGAATCAGTGACATTGAGAGTTCCCAAGCGGTCGCAGATCGAGTGAGCGCTTAATTCCCTCGCGCGATCGCTCTGGTAATCAAGATGAGTATTAAAAATCACCACTTTTTTCGCCTCTCCCCGGATCGCAAAGATAGCCCAGCTTACTATCCGTGGTAGAGGATTTCCCCAATCTTGACTGATACTTCCAGGAATATCAGGCGTGTTGCTAAGCCAAAAATCACCCGCCTCAAGACAGCTCAGCCGTTCCTGGCGGTAGAAAATCGCACAGCGTTCATCCGTCCCATTTCCAGCGCGATCGCCTCCCACACTTTGATAATCTGGCAAAAGTCGATGCAAGTCGAGTAACTGGTGCGCTTTCCCTTCTTGAGTACCGATGACATCCGGGGCAGATTGAGAGATAATGGCCGCTACTGCCTGCCTCCGCACTCTCCAAGCATTATTTCCCGGATCGGGCTTGTCGTAGCGAAGGTTAAAGGTCATAATTTTAAAGCTCACAGTCATTTTCCTTGACAATCTTTAGGGCTAATGTCCGTTCTGTTCCCTTAAATCTAAAATTGTTTGAGCATAGTTTTATGAACTTGCCTAAGAAACTTTTAAACAAACCAATTCCCTGGTTTAAAATCGGGATGGCTGGTCTGTTCCTCTTCTCACTTGCCTTACGGTTTTGGGGACTCGACCGCTTCAATACCTTCGTTTTTGATGAGGTTTACTACGCTAAATTTGCCAACGATTATCTCACTAAAACACCATTTTTCAACGCCCACCCCCCTCTGAGTCAATATATCATTGCGATCGGCATTTGGATCGGTTCTCACCTTCCCTTTGCCGATACCGCAGTGAATGAGCTCACTGGCTCTAAACTTTCCCCTTGGGATTATCGTTGGTTAAATGCTCTAACAGGTTCTTTTATTCCCATCGTGGCAGGTTTCCTCGCGTATCAATTAACTCGTCGCAGTAGTTATAGTTTCCTGGCTGCTTTATTCATGGCCTGCGATGGCTTATTCCTCGTCGAGTCCCGCTATGCACTCAATAATATTTATCTCGTGATTCTCGGATTATTCGGACAGATATTTTTACTGCAAGCTCTAGAGCATCGAGGAAAAAAACGCTGGTTTTGGTTAGTTCTCGCGGGAATTGGTTTTGGGGCATCTGCTTCAATTAAATGGAATGGTTTATGGTTTCTGTTAGGAGCTTATCTCCTCTTAATTTTTGCTTGGGGAATGAGATTAATTGCCAAGGATACCCTTGAGGAACCCAGCGCTAATCCTCTACAACCGTTGCCAAGTCCGCTAAAAAATTTAACGCAATTAAATTTAATCCAAATCTTATTGAGTTTGGCAATTATTCCAGTAGTTTTCTATAGCCTTGCTTGGATTCCCCACTTACAACTTAACCCAACTCCTAATTTTTGGGAAATGCAGCAAGAAATTCTGAGCTATCACGAGCGCATTAAAAGCGGTCCTGATGTTCATCCTTACTGTTCTTGGTGGTACACCTGGCCGTTGATGATTCGGCCAGTCGTTTACTTCTATAAAGCAGCTAGCAAAAATGGGGAAATAGACCCAGTTTTACCTTCTTTACCCAAGGGTGTAACTGATGCCATTTATGACGTTCATGCCATGGGAAATCCAGCCCTCTATTGGCTATCCTTCTTAGCAATTTTATTGTTAATTTGGATGTTAATTTATCGATTCTGGGTTTGGCTAGAAATGCGAAGTTCGGCATCGGTGGAGAGAATTGAACAGCAACCCAGGCTACTATTTCCACCAACAATTGAAATGTGGCTATCAGCTTATTTAGTGCTAAATTGGCTTGCTAATTTGCTGCCTTGGGCGAAGGTAACTCGCTGCATATTCTTGTACCATTATATGGGTAGTTCCGTGTTTGCTGCCCTCGCACTTGCTTGGTGGGTCGATCGGTGGTTGCACAGTCCTCAGCGTCGCCTCCGGGGAATGGGAGTCACGGTTATCTTTCTAGTTTTATTAGCTTTTGTCTACTGGATGCCTGTTTATTTAGGACTGCCTTTATCCCCAGATGGCTGGAAATTTCGGATGTGGCTTCCTTCTTGGATTTAGGAGATGAGTGAGTAGTTTAGTCAGAACTTTTGAGGAAATTCACGACTAACTACTAATCCTTAACTGATTCCCTGATGGATAAACAAGGTGCGATAGACAGGTTCGCCACGTTTAAGGGTTGCAAGTTCTCGTTCCGTGGGGATTAATAAGGGGTTTTCTGCCAGCCAAGTGCCATCCCCTTGCGGTTTAAACGCGGGATGAGTGGAGAAGCGATCGCGCATTTCGATCGCAACTTCCTCTACATCGGACTGAATGAATACCTCACCCCCCACTGCTAGATAAGTGGCTAATTCTGTCACTAATTCTGGTTGCACAACTCGCCGCTTCTGATGGCGTTGTTTAAACCAAGGATCGGGAAATTGAATTGTCACTCGCTGTAACGCACCAGTCGGCAAAGAAGCTAAAATTACTTTTAAAGAAGTATTGGCGTTACAAAACAAATAATGAAGATTCGTTAAACTTTTTTCATCCCGCCAGGCATTGGCTTCTTCTACTAAAGGTTCCCGAATTTCTAACCCAAGAAAATTCCAATTTTGTTGCTCTTGAGCCATTTGCCATAAAAATCGTCCCCTACCGCAGCCAATATCTAGATGGAGTGGCCAATTTAACTGAGAATAAATTTTATCCCAATCAGGAACACTGGCGACTTCCTGATATTTGCGACATAGTGGATTAACGTGCTGGCGAACTCGAACTCTGCTCAATGTCAATACCTCCTCAGCAAGGGGACCGGGAAAATTTTATTTGATTTCTTACTCTAAATTTTAATAAATTTCTGGCTAAAATCATACTTTTTGCTCAATTTATGCTCCTCTGCATGATGCAGAGAATCGCTCTGGCTGCCTTTCCCTTGCGCTCATCTCTACTTCCCACCCTAGCATTAAATCTTATTGATTGCACTGCCGCCCCGAAAATCCTGTTTACTTGAGTCGCCGTCTTAAACATTAACCGATTTTTTCGATCTAATCTGTAATTTGTATTGAATTTCTGCCCTGAGTACCGACGAGATGAAGCCTATCAAAATCCCTCTCCTAAACCAGCGACTGGTTAAAACCTGACAACGCTAAGTCTGCTGTATTCCCTAACAGCAGCTTTAACCTTAATTCCACTCCTGAAGTGCTTCGCGCAAGACTTCCTGATGAATCAGCGCTCGATCGACCATATATTCAATTCTCGCTGCTGAAAGCGGATCGCCGTTAGCATAGTATTCGATCCAAGCTTTACTCAAGGTATAGGCATCTTCCGGCAATTCAGATAATAAATATCCCGGTATTTCTAAGTCAGCCATGAGCTGCGTGACTTTCGGGTCATAACTCAGGGCAAAACACCGACATTCAGCAGATGCAGCCATAATTAAACTGTGATATCTCATGCCAATCACCATTTCCACTCCCTGAAAAATCCCTTTCAGTTCTCTGGGATTTTCTAAGGCGAGAATGTGACTAGAGTCTGGCAAAGCTTTGTGGAGTAATTGAGCAAAAGGAAGGTCGAGAGAGGCTTGAAAGGGAACTAAAAGAATAAACGCTTGAGTTGCTTTTTGAAAATCAACTAAGGCACGGGTTAGAGTTGCTAAGCGGGTGGGAGTTAAGGTGGAATGCGACCGCAGATTCACCGCCACTCTAGGCGCAGGCAAATCCCACAACCCCGCCACAGGCAAAGTATCCAAGGCCCAAACAGGATCGGGTGCGAGGGTAAAGGGAATTTGCCAATGGCACAGGAAAGTCGCCGCTGCGCTATCCCTGATACTGACAGCACTACAACCGCCAAAACAGTAGCGAGCAAGGTGATGAGTCAATGGATGCTTCAAGGGGCCAATTCCTTGCGCCCAGGCGATAGTTTTCAAGCCGAAACGCTGAGCCAATCCCATCAAACCGCCATAATAAAAAGGACTTGCCATGCTAGTCGCATCTTGAATTAAACTACCGCCCCCCCAAATAAAAGCATCAGCACCTCGCAAAGCTGACAATACTTCCCAGGCATTCATGCGATCGCACGCTTCCACCCCATATCGCTGAGTCGTCTCCATCGGCTGAGCAGAAAGCACAATCGGCTTCACATCATTCGGTAACATTTGCAATAACGACGCCAACAAAGCCTCATCGCCACCATTACCCTTACCGTAATACCCAGATAAAACTGCCCGCATCTTTCCCTCAAGTTCCCAATAAATGTAACCTTTACAATATCGGAATTACTTTAACTTTCACCCTTCATCCTTCTTAAAATGCACGCTTTGTCAATCCCCACCTGGATTATTCACATCTCTAGTGTCATTGAGTGGATCGCCGCCATCTGGTTAATCTGGCAATATGGCGAAGTCACCCAGAACCGCACCTGGTGGGCCCTCTCTGCCGGAATGTTACCCTCCCTGATCGGCGCCATGTGCGCCTGTACCTGGCACTACTTCGACAACCCACCCGCCCTTGAATGGCTCGTCACCCTCCAAGCAACCATGACCGTAGTGGGTAATTTTACCCTCTGTGCCGGTGCTTGGTGGATTTGGCGAAATGCCCCCTTAGGAACCAAGGAGAAAAGGGGAAATCAAAGCCCTCAAAATGCAGGAATGACCAGAGATTAAAGGCGAGAGCCATTTTTCACCTCCGTTGCCCATCACCCCGATCCAAGACTCATGATTTCTAAAGACACTTTATTTGCTGTTTCCCTATTTCCCTATCTCGGCTTTCTCTGGTTCCTGACGCGGTCGCAACAAGTCCCCCGCTTGGCGCTGATTGGGTTTTACGGTACTCTGGTGTTCGTGGCTATCACCATTCCGGCGGGAATTTATGCCAAAGTAGCTTATGGCCAAGCCCTCGCCAACGTTGATTGGCTGCATGGTGGTGCAGAAGTCTTTTTAACACTTTCCAACATTCTAGTAGTGCTAGGATTCAGGCAAGCGGTGATTCAAAGCAGGCAAGCCTCAAAGTAATGGAGATACAAACCCTCACTGGCCATGCAGATGGAGTCAAGTCTGTCACCATTAGCCCCGATGGCAATATCCTCATCAGTGGTGGTGAAGACGGCAAAATTAAGCTGTGGGATTTGAAGAGCGGGGAACCCCTCCGCACCTTGACCGGCCATCCGTATGGGGTCAAAAACGTCGTGATCAGTCCCAACGGAGAAACATTTGCCACTGGTGGGGGAGATGGCACGATCAAGCTATGGAACCTGAAGAAAGGGGATCTCCTCCGAACCTTTGTAACCGGGCTCTCCCGCTTAGATTCTGGTTGGATGCCTGTTGCCATTAGTCCAGACGGCAAAACGGTGGTGAGTCATAGCAGCAGCTATAGCCAAACCATCAAACTCTGGCAAGTGGAAACTGGGGAACTGTGCAGCACCCTTACCGGACACGCAGGTTCAGTTAAGGCGTTTACCATTAGTCCGAATGGTCAAATCCTCGCGAGTGATGGGGCAGATAACGCAATTCGGCTGTGGCGGCTAGGGACCGAGGAATTGATCGGCATCTTAGCAGGCCACACCAGGGATATTTTAGCGATCGCCATCAGTCCCGATGGGCAAACTCTGGTCAGTGGCAGCAAAGACGAAACTGTGAGAATTTGGGACTTGGAGACGGGGAAACTGCTGCGGATCCTCTCCGGCCATTCCTACGCCGTTAATGCAGTGGCCATTAGTCCCGATGGCAAGATTTTAGCAAGCGGTGGCTATGACGGATTAATTAAGATTCGGTGTTTGCAGAGTGGGGAACTGCTGCACATCCTTTCCGGCCATTCAGGTTCGGTGAATTCAGTGGCGATCGGTCGTGAGGGGAAAATAGTTGTGAGTGGCAGCGAAGATAAGACCATTCGAGTCTGGCGTCTGTCACCCTAGGGACTAAAACTGAGCCGTTAGCATCAAGCAACTGGAACCTCAAGAAATCTGGCAGGAGTCTCATCAACGACCCGTTATTCCATTCATGAAAACCGATCGTTCGTGACTTGAGCTACCATTGAGCAAAGCCAAGTAGGGCCTTTCCAGTATGAGCTACTGCCTGAACCCCCACTGCCAGAAACCACCCAATCCGGACGGAACCAAATTCTGTCTCACCTGTGGCTCGAAGTTATTACTGAAAGACCGGTATTGGGCCATTCGACCCATTGGTGAAGGAGCCTTTGGTAGAACACTTTTGGCTGTTGATGAAGACCGTCTCAAAACTCCCTGTGCAATTAAACAATTTTTACCCCGAATTCAAGAACCAGGCACCTTAAATAAAGCAACTGAATTATTTCAACAAGAAGCTCAACGACTCCATGAATTAGGAGAACATCCCCAGATTCCTGCACTCTTAGCCTATTTTGAGCAAGACCGGCGTTTGTATCTGGTGCAAGAGTGGATCGACGGACCGAATTTGTTAGAAGAATTACAACAGCAAGGTGCTTTTACCGAGGAAAAAATCCGGGAATTATTACTAGATTTATTACCAGTTTTACACTTTATTCATACTCACCAAATCGTCCATCGGGATATTAAACCAGAAAATATTGTGCGACGGCGAACGCTACCAACGCTGCCTAGAAAAGGTGAGAGAAATTTCATTCCTGCGGTAACTTCCCAGAGCCATCAAACTCAAGGCATTCCTCCCGGTCAATGTGTATTAGTAGACTTCGGAATTGCTAAGCAGAATAGTGGGATTGCGAAGGCAAAAACAGGAACTCGTACGGGAACAGCCGGCTATGCACCCATTGAACAAATCCGTGGAGGCAAAGCTTATCCGGCTAGCGATCTTTACAGTTTGGGGGTGACTTGCATTCACCTGTTAACCGGGATGACACCAGATGATTTATTTGATCCTTTAGAAGGAGTCTGGAACTGGCGATCGCATCTCACCCAACGAGGTCAAATTATCAGTTCCCAATTCAGCCGAATTTTAGATCGGTTACTCAAAGATTTAGTCAAAGAACGATATCAATCAGCTCTAGAAGTATTGCAAGATATCAGAAGTAACGAGCAAAAGGGTCAGCATCCTGCGGGTAATTCGCTTCCTCTATCAATCAGTACCACCCAAGAAACTCCTCAAAAAATTAACAATAAAGTTCATCAAGTCCAGGCAGAATTAGCAGAAGTGAGTGCGGAACTTAAACAAAGTGAAGTAAGAACAAAAGGGAAAGGAAAAGCCGTTAACTCACCTCCTGCCAAATCACCCTTGACTCCCGCTTTTTCCACTCATTTAGCAGGCGAATTCAAGGAACTGCAAGCGAGTCAGCAGCCGGCTTCCGGGGTGGACGCAGAATTAGCATCTTTGAAATTTGAATATGGAATTGCTCAACCTCTCCCTCACTCCTCTCAACCCCTTACTCCCTCTTGGCAATGCGTACAGATTTTAACAGGTCATACCGCGACGGTGAATGCAATTGTGGTTCGTCAACTTCCCCTCAACCTCTCCGATCGAGGAGTGATTGTTACAGCCAGCGACGATCGAAAAATTAAGCTATGGGAGTTAGAAACCGGTCAATTAATTCATACCTTTTTCGGCCATAGTGCCGCAGTCGATGCAGTTGCTATCAGTCCCGATGGCAGGATTTTAGTCAGTGGAGGTATCGATCGCAAAATCATTGAGTGGAAACTCGATAAAAAAGCAATGATTCGCGAATTATACAGCCATTTTGGCTCACCTCAAAGCCACCGCTATGGATCGGTTCATGCAGTGACGATTAGTCCCGATGGTACCATTGTCGCCAGTGGCAGTGCTGACAGAAGCATTAAACTTTGGAATCTCCGCAATGGAGAATTAATGCAAAAACTTTTAGGTCATTCCGATGAAGTATTATCAATTTCCTTTTGCGAAACAGGCAAATTTTTGGCGAGTGGCAGTGCAGACCAAACTCTCAGAATTTGGCAGTTAGAGCCTGGGGGAAGTGTCAGCACTCTTACCGGACATTCAGGCTCAATTTATGCGGTTGCCTTTAGTCCGAATTCTCCCTTAACCCAGGAAAAAAACGGAAAAGCGGGACCTATTCTGGCGAGTGGCAGTGCCGATGAAACGATTAAAATTTGGGACCTCCAGACGGGAGCCTTAAAAACCACCTTGAGGGGTCATACTGATGCAGTTTTATCAGTGGCAATTAGCCCGGATGGGCAAACTTTGGCCAGCGGTAGTAGAGATGGGACGGTTAAACTTTGGAACCTGAATACAGGAGCATTACTCAATAGTCTTCCAGGGTTGAATCCGGTCGCTTTTAGTGCCGATGGTCAAACCTTGGTAACAGGTGCTAGTGAAAACAAAATCTTGATTTGGCGGTTTTGTCCTCAATAGAGTTCTGTAGTCTTGCTCACCAAGGGGAATAAGAGGACAGTTACCCATCTCAGCCTCTAGAGAGGTTGCAGGCTAAAGTCTCAACATGGTAAGTTAACACTCAGGGTCTATTAATAACAACTGTTGCCCCCCCTAATACTGGCGCTGAAAATTAAAGCAATTAGCCGGGAAGGAGCGACTTCCCTCGGAGTGGCTTACTGAGATTCCGAGCGAGAGCGAAGTAACGCTAAATTTGTCATGAATAGAATGCAACAGTCAGAGATAATGTTAGTAATCCTAAAAGCGTCAATGCAGCACTTTGATAGTTACTCATTTCATCCCAGCCAACGGAGGGAACCGTTGATATGAACTTGAACGGCAAAAGCCGCATTCCAGAAGTCCTCAATCATTCAGAAACGGAACTGCTCGCAGAGTGGTTCCAAGAGCAAGTTGCGACTGGTTTCCGTAAAGATTTGCTCAAAGAAGCAGAACTCCGCGAAGAGTGCCGGGAATTCCTCGAGCTGTTCCGGCGAGCAGTACAACAAGAGAACCTGATGAATATCAAAAGTCAGGAATGGCAGGGAGTGCGCGATTTATTGGCTAGCATCTCCCGTTCTCGGAGCCAGAAAGGCTTTAGTCCTTCAGAGACGGCGAACTTTGTTTTTTCCTTAAAACAACCTTTGTTTAATCACTTGTCCCTCCTGATTGGAGAAGACCCCAAAGCTTTTTTACAAGAGGTGTGGTCTGTCTCTCACCTCCTAGACCAATTAGGTTTGTGGACGGTGGAGGTTTATCAAAAAACCCGTGAAGAAATCATCTTGCGACAGCAAGAAGAACTCTTAGAACTCTCCACCCCCGTTGTGCAACTTTGGAACGGTATTTTAGCCTTGCCGATCATCGGCACCCTGGACAGTGCCCGCACTCAAATCGTGATGGAGTCGCTCTTACAGAAAATCGTCGAGACGGGTTCTGACATTGCCATCATTGACATTACAGGAGTCCCGACGGTTGACACCCTCACGGCTCAGCATTTGTTAAAGACTGTCACTGCGGCTCGGTTGATGGGCGCTGAGTGCATCATTAGTGGCATTCGCCCCCAGATCGCTCAAACCATTGTCTATCTAGGCGTATCCCTAACGGATGTGGTGACGAAAGCTTCTCTGGCCGACGCCTTTATCCTGGCGTTGAAGCGAACCGGCGCCACGATCACCCGTCCCCAAACCCGCATTTAGACAGCCAGAAGACTTTATGGAAACTATTCCCATACTCCAGATGGGCGACTTTCTGATCGTTAGCATTCAAGTTGATATGCACGATCGCCTCGCGATGACCTTGCAGGATGACTTGACCAACCGCATTGTCCAAACCCAAGCTCGTGGGGTACTCATTGACATTTCTGCCCTAGAAATTGTTGATTCCTTTATTGGGCGCATCCTGGGCAATATTGCCAAGATGTCACGAATTCTAGACGCTGAAACAGTCGTGGTCGGGATGCAGCCAGCGGTGGCCATTACCTTGGTGGAGTTGGGACTTTCCCTCACAGGCATCCGGACCGCTTTAAATGTGGATAAGGGGATGTCTCTCCTGCGAGCAGCCTTAAGAGATTCTCCAACGGAGATGAGAGCAGATGGGTACGAGGTCTGAAACCATGAGCATCCAATCTTCCGCAGAGATTGTCTTAGTCCGCCAGGCCGTGCGTCAGTGGGCTGTAGAACTAGGTTTTAGCTTGGTCGAGCAGACCAAGATGGTGACAGCGGCCAGCGAACTCGCTCGCAATACCTTGGACTATGGCGGTGGTGGGACAATGAAATTAGAAGCCTTACAAGAGGGTAGCCATCGCGGACTACGGTTAACTTTTATCGATTCTGGTCCGGGAATACCAGACGTTGAGCTGGCCCTCAAAGATGGCTTTACCACGGGAGGTGGCTTGGGGATGGGATTAGGGGGTGCCAAGCGACTCGTCAACGAATTTGAGATCGTGTCCCAACCCGGCGAAGGCACCCGCGTTAGCATTACTAGATGGAAGTAAACAATGATTGAACCCGTCGCCTTACCAATTGTAGAGTCTAGCCAGATTGGTGAAGCGCGACGACTGGCGCTCACTCTCGCAACTCACCTGGGCTTTAATGAAACAGAACGGGGAAAGGTAGGCTTGGTGGTGACTGAGATGGCGAGTAACTTAGTTCGCCACGCCAAGGACGGTCTACTGCTGCTACAACCGTTAGAAAAACACCGGATCGGGGGTTTGGATCTCATTGCCTTGGACAAAGGACCAGGGATGTCTGATATTGGTGAGTGCTTGCGCGATGGCTTTTCTACGGCGGGAACGTCGGGAAATGGTTTGGGCGCGATCGCTCGTCTCTCGGCTGTGTTTGATATTTACTCAATCGCTAATCATGGCACCGCTTTATTAAGTCGTCTCTGGGCGAGTCCCCTTCCTTCCCAGCAACCTGAGGTTGAATTCGAGATCGGTACCGTTTGCTTACCGAAGAGTGGGGAGGACATTTGTGGCGATCGCTGGGTTGTGGAAACAGAAGCAGACCGCACTCTGATCTTAGTTGCTGATGGTTTAGGTCACGGCCCTTTAGCAGCTCAGGCCTCCTCAGAAGCTGTCAGAGTCTTCCGAAGCCATCTCAACAAAAGCCCTCAAGAGATTATTACACTCGCTCATGCTGCCCTCAGAAGTACCAGGGGAGCCGCTTTAGCAGTCGCACAAATCAACCATCAAGAGAAAACTCTGCGTTTTGCGGGAGTGGGGAATATTTCTGGTTGCATTTTTGCTCAGACTGGCAACCAGAGTCTGGTTTCCTACAATGGCACCGTGGGTCATGAACTTCGCAAAATTCAGGAGTTTGTCTATCAGTGGCCCGTGGGAGGAGTTTTGATTATGTATTCCGATGGGTTAGGGACACAGTGGCGCTGGGAACGATATCCTGGTTTAGCAGCAAGGCGGCCCAGTTTGATCGCTAGTGTCCTCTACCGCGATTTTAATCGAGGTCGCGATGATGTGACGGTAGTGGTGGCTAAGGAAAATTGAGGAAAATTAAAAGGGAAAGGCGAGGGTTCAGTTTAAGCTTGGTTTGAGGGTCGTAAAACTCCATGAGGGCTTGATTCAGTTTATATAATTGATCGAGCTGATTGCTGACACTCACTTTTTACCAAGCCTGGATTTCCGTCTTCCCCAGCATTCCATTCGCAAAGGGGAAACAAGCATCGGCTCTGTTCTTGATCTTGAGAGTTCGGATTGAGCGGATTAGAGCGATTTTTCCGGCAGTAAACAGGCGGCTGAAAATCTCAATAAAATCAGGAATTTTTTCCGGTCGGCGATTACCCATTACCCATTGAGCAACTTTAATCGCAAATTTTAAATCCATGATAACCCTAGTTTCTCGTCATACTTTGACTCCCTTACTCTCCCTGCAACAGCCAGGACTATTACCAGTTTTTCAACGCTTTAGTCCGCTAAGGGTTGAAATTTCCGTCTGACAGCCAAAGTTCTTGTTGAGAGGATTTGAATTCGCCTTTGAGTCATCTTCAGACGACTGGAGCGGTCGCACAGAAACTAAATTTCTCAACGGGAAAGAACAGCATCAAACAGCCCTCTCCCTCACTCGAGGAAAGAAAGAGGATGAAACATGACTCGTTGAGTCGCCTTCAGAATCCTGAGGCGAGTCCATTGGAATTTAAGTCAGACTAAAAGTTAGGCTGTAAATTCTAAACAGAGGTTAGTTGGCTTACTCATTAATGCTGGCATTAGATTTTATGTTAAAAGCTAATCTTAAAAATTAAACGATATCCTGCCTGATTTTATGATTAAAAACATCCTTACCGTAGAAATTCGCTTTGAACAAGATGTTGTTAAGACTCGCCAGCGGGCGCGACAAATTGCAGAACTTTTAGGGTTTGATTCCCAAGATCAAACTCGAATTGCAACGGCTGTATCAGAAATTGCCCGCAATGCTTTTCAATATGCTCATGGGGGAAAAGCTGAATTTCGGGTAGAAGAGGATGCTCTCCCCATGTTGCTCATTTATATTCGAGATACAGGGACGGGAATTAGGAATATAAAAGAAATTCTTGAAGGGCATTATACCTCAAAGACGGGAATGGGCTTGGGAATTATTGGTAGTAAACGCCTGATGGATAAATTTTATATTGAATCTGTCCCCAAGCAAGGAACGATGGTGGTAATGGGGAAAGTATTACCCAAACGTTCCCCCCCCCTCACCGCGCAGCGCTTAACAGAAATCGTAGACGAGTTGGTTCGCAAATCTCCCCAAAATCCCCTGGAAGAAATCCAGCAGCAAAATCAAGAAATTCTCTCCACTTTAGCAGAATTAGAAAAGCGGAACGAGCAGCTTAGCCAACTAAATCAAGAAATGGAAGATACGAACCGGGGTGTAGTAGCGCTCTATGCAGAATTAGACGAAAAAGCTCATTCTTTGCAGCGAGCTAACGAACTTAAAACTCGGTTTTTATCTAATATGAGCCATGAATTTCGGACTCCCCTGAACTCAATTATTTCGCTGTCTCGGATGTTACTGGATCGCTTGGATGGCGACTTAACCACCGAGCAGGAAAAACAAGTGATGTTCATCCGCAACTCTGCTGAAAGTTTGTCAGAATTAGTCAATGATTTGTTAGACTTAGCGAAAGTAGAAGCGGGCAAGCTTACGGTTTACCCCAAAGAATTTGAAATAAGCGACCTATTCGGCGCTTTAAGGGGAATGCTGCGACCCCTGCTGACTCCTAATTCCTTGGTTTCCCTGGTCTTTGAAGAACCGGTGGGCCTGCCGATGCTTTGTACGGATGAAGGCAAAGTCGGGCAGATTTTGAGAAATTTTATCTCGAATGCGCTCAAGTACACAGAAAAAGGTGAGGTGCGAGTTTCAGCGATGAGGAAGGCTGAGAATGTGATATTCTCAGTAGCAGATACTGGGATTGGGATTGCTCCGGAAGACCGGGAGCGTATCTTTGAGGAATTTGTTCAAGTTGATTCTCACATCCAAAAACGAGTCAAAGGAACTGGTTTAGGACTGCCACTCTCGCGAAAATTAGCTGAATTATTGGGAGGTAGAATTTCTGTAAGCAGTACACTAGGAATAGGTTCCACATTTTGTGCCGTCATACCGCTCAGATACGGAACATCCACAAAGGCAACGTTAGCAGTATCCCCCTCAGAGTTGAATTTAATTCACTCCGAGCCAACTCTTGTAGGTGCTCGGACGGCGCTCGAGGGAGACGTACAGCAAAAGGTATTGATTATTGACGACGAGGAGATCTCTCGGTATTTGCTCAAAGAACTCTTGAATCGTCATAAATTTACAATTGTGGAAGCGACTTCTGGGCAAGAGGGCCTTCGCAAAGTTGAGGAGGAACATCCGGCTGCCATTTTTCTCGACTTAGTGATGCCAGAGATGGATGGGTGGCAAGTGCTAGAACAACTGAAAGGAAATGCTGCGACTAGCAGGATTCCAATCATTATTAATACCTCCAAAGTATTAGAAGAAGAGGAACGCAGGTATCTGGCGGAGTGGACGGTAGGCATTCTCTCCAAAGAAAGTTCATCGCAGACAGTCGCGATCGCTGAGCTGAGGGAAGCCTTAATCAAAGCTAAATTAGTTGAGCAGCCTTGAAAAAGCTGGATTGTTTCGCCGTCAAATCTTCACGTTGTTGAAAGCGTCATGGCTCAGAAGCACCGAATCACAATTTTACACATAGACGACAATGAAGCCAACCGCTATGTCGTCACCCGGATGCTGGAGAAAGAAGGGTTTGAAGTGACGGGGGCCGCAACGGGTGAGGAGGGTTTGCAGTTGATCGCCCAATATCAACCAGATTTGGTGGTGCTTGACGTTAAGCTTCCTGATATTAATGGCTTTGAGGTCTGTCGCCGGATCAAGGAAAATACTGCCACAGGTGGGATTCCCGTCCTGCATTTATCAGCTTACTTTGTGAGAACAGAAGACCGGGCCCAGGGGTTGGAGGGGGGGGCAGATGCTTACCTGGTGCAACCTGTGGAGTCGCTGGAGTTGGTGGCGACGATCCGAGCGTTGCTGCGCGTCCGCCAAGCGGAGGAAAAAGCCTTAGGAATGGCGAGGCAATGGCAAACCACCTTCGACGCGATCGGGGATGGTGTTTGCTTACTCGATCGCGAGGGGAGAGTGATGCGGTGCAACCGAGCGATGGCGGAGTTTCTAGAGAAACCGTTCAGCGAAATTGAGACTCGGTGCCATCAGGAATTGATGGTGAATTGGTTGGGAGTAGGGGATGGGGATTTATTTAACCGCCTCCGAGAGACGAAAACGAGGGAAAGTCAGGAGGTACAGTCTCACAATTGCTGGTTTCAGATTAGTGTCGATCCCATATTCGATCGAGATTCGACCGTGACAGGGGCGGTTTATATTGTGGCGGATATTAGCGATCGCAAGCGTTCGGAGGAGTGGCTGCACTTTCTGGCTGAGGCGAGTGCCGAATTGGCAGCTTCCCTGGACTATAAAACGAATTTAACCAATGTGACGAAGCGGGCAGTACCAAGAATCGCTGATTGGTGTGCGGTGGATATGGTGGAGGAAGATGGTTCGGTGTATCGCTTGGCGGTGGCTCATGAGTGTGATGTCAAGGTTAACCTAGCTTGGGAGTTAGCTGGGCGTTATCCAGAGGCCAGTCATGGAGCGATGGGAGTGACGAAAGCCATCCGCACGGGGATCTCGCAGTGGGTGGCTGAGATGCCGGAATCAGTCTTGGCGTCAATTGGGACGGATGGGGAACCCCTGCGACTCTGGCAGGAGTTGGGGTGGAAGTCTTATCTGGTCCTACCGATGGTGGTAGGAGGTCGCACGCTGGGCGCGATCGCCTTTATCATGGCGGAGTCCGGCCGCCACTACACTCCAGCAGATTTATCGTTGGCCCAGGAATTGGCTCGTCGCGCTGCGGTTGCGGTTGATAATGCACGCTTGTACCGGGAAGCGGAAGAAGCCAACCGACTGAAAGATGATTTTTTGGCGACTCTCTCTCATGAGTTGCGATCGCCGCTGAATTCAATGCTGGGTTGGGCGCAACTCCTCAAAAATCGGAAGTTTGATGAGCGCATGACCGCCAAGGCCGTGGAAACAATTGAGCGGAATGCTCGATTGCAAGTACAACTGGTGGAGGATCTCCTGGATGTCTCACGGATTATTCGGGGCAAGCTGCAATTGCAGATCCGCCCGGTGGAAATGGCAGGGGTGATTGAGGCGGCGCTGGATACAATGCGGCCTGCGGCGGAGGCCAAAGGAATTGGGCTAGAAACAGAACTGGATTTAGAGGTGGGGTTGGTGGCTGGGGATGCCGATCGCTTGCAGCAGATCGTGTGGAATTTGCTGTCCAATGCGGTGAAGTTTACGCCCAGCGGAGGACGGGTGCTGGTGCGGCTCAAGCAAGTGGCTTCTCTCTCGGAAATGAATTGGCTCGCAACTGCGGGGCCGAGTCATCCTGGCAAATTGGCGACCACTGAATCGGAGGGACATACTCAGGTTGAGATTCGGGTGAGCGATACGGGCCAGGGAATTCAGCCGGACTTTTTGCCGTTTGTGTTTGACCGCTTTCGGCAAGCCGATAGCTCGATTACCCGTTCTTATACAGGGTTAGGGTTAGGACTGGCGATCGTGCGCCACTTGGTGGAACTGCACGGGGGAACGGTTCGGGCTGAAAGCGAAGGGGAAGGACGGGGAGCAACGTTTATTGTGAAGTTGCCGATCGTGCGACCGAGGAAAAATGGGGGGGAGGCGGGTCTAAAACAGTCACCGGTGGGGAACAGAGACAAGCTGGAGGGTCAGGCGTTTCTGGCTGGACTCCAGGTGTTAGTGGTGGATGATGATGCTGATACCAAGGTGTTTTTGACCGTAGCGTTACAGGAGTGTGGAGCGCAGGTGATCGCTGTGAGTTCCGCACCTGAGGCGATCGCTGCGATTAAAGAATACCAGCCCGATGTCTTGGTGAGCGATATTGGGATGCCGGGAGAGGATGGCTACAGCTTGATCCGCAAGGTGCGGGCCCTCAGCCATGAGGAAGGAGGTAAAATTCCGGCCGTAGCCCTGACAGCTTATGCTCGACCGGAGGATCGGACGCGATCGCTGGGGGCGGGGTTTCAGCTCCATTTGCCCAAGCCGGTAGAACCCACTGAATTGGTGGGGGCCGTCGGGAAGTTGGTTGGGCGATCGGGGTGGAATTAAAAACGCTGAATCAGGGGTGGTGAGAGTCAGCGGATGGCTAATCCCGAATGGGAGCCGAAACTTCCGCCTCAAATCCAGAGGACTTGAGACGATTCACGGTTTCCTCAGCATTTTCTACCCAAAATTGCCGATCGAAGGGGACAAACTGACTACAATATTGACCCTTCACTCTTGCACCCACCAGCACAATGGCATTTTCTTGATAGTGTGACTGTTCCTGCAACAGCGCTTTTAAAGAATTTATTTTTTGAACGTCCTTGACTTGCAGTGGCGTTAACTGCACCATCACCATTTGGGTCGCTGCGATCGGTTGTAATTTCTGTACCGTGGATACTACTTCTCTCGGCTTGGCTGCTGGGAATTCTGGGAAAGAATGCGCCAGTGTCACCGGACTTGTCTCTTCCTGAACATCCTCAAACTCCAAGGAAACCGCGATCGCAGTTTCTGCGGCTTCTTCCCCTTTCTCAGCGAGTTTTGCTTCTTCAACCAGAATCTGAGTTTGATCGTCGCGCTTGTCCAGTTTTCCCGTAATCACCAGTACAGCACTCTCTTGTAGGACTGCTTGAACTTTCTCATAGGTTTTTGGGAAAACCACCGCTTCTAATTGACCCGTCAAATCTTCTATTTGCAGAATCGCCATCCGTTCCCCTTTTTTCGTCGTCACCGGTTTAATACTGACGACCATCACCCTAATTTTGACTTCTTTTTTCTTGTACTCGGCTAGCTGTTCGATGTGGAGGATCTCTTCGCTGGAATTAATGCCTTCATACTCTTTCAGTGGATGATCTGAGACATAAAAACCCAGCAGTTCTTTCTCTAACTGCAACTTTTTCTGCTTATCAAAATCAGCGACCGGTTTATGTTTAGGTGCAGATTCAAAGACACCTGCGGACTCTCCCAGGTTCATTCCTAACAAATCCAGAAGGTTCCCTTGACCGCTTTCTCGGTCCTTCCTCCGGTCTTGAGCCCATTTAATCACCCCTTCCAAATCGTGCATTAATTGATTGCGGTTGGATTCGAGATGATCGAACGCTCCACATTGAATTAAAGCTTCTAAAGCGCGACGGTTGACGGTTTGAAGATTGACGCGGTCGCACAGATCGGAGAGCGATTTAAAGGGACCTCCTTCTCGCCTGGCTTGTAACAGGTTTTCTATCGCCGTTTCTCCCAAATTTTTCACCGCCGACAACCCAAATAATATTTTATGCTTCGTCGCTCCTGTAATCTTTTTAGGAAGAGGGCTAAATGTCACTTCTGAACGGTTAACATCGGGTGGCTCTACCTCAATATTCATCTTCAGGCAATTCGCAATATATTTCTGTACTTTATCTTGATCGCCACTATTAGCCGTTAGCAGCGCTGCCATATATTCAACCGGATAGTTCGCCTTTAAATATGCGGTTTGATAGGTGACATAAGCATAAGCCATCGAATGGGATTTATTAAAGCAATATTCAGCGAATTGAACCATTTGCTCAAATAATTTTTCAGCAACTCTTTGACTCACTCCATTCTTGGTTGCGCCATCAATAAAGGTTTCCTTTTGCTTTTGCATCTCTTCTGCTTTTTTCTTACCCATTGCACGGCGCAGTAAGTCAGCTTGTCCTAAAGAATAGCCTGCCAAATCCTGAGCCATCCGCATGATTTGCTCCTGAAAGCAAAGTGTTCCGTAGGTTTCTTGCAGAATTGGCTCTAACAAGGGGTGATCGTATCGGATCTCTTCTTTTCCATGCTTACGGTCAATAAATTGAGGAATTAAGCCTGCATCCAACGGTCCCGGTCGATACAAAGCTAAAATAGAAGAAATATCATCAATGCAGGACGGTTTTAGTTTTTTAACAATATCCACCATCCCCGATGATTCTAGCTGAAAAATTCCCTCTAAGTCACCTTTTTCTAATAATTTATAAGTATTGGCAACATCAACCGGCATTTTTTTGATCCGCTTAAAAGTTTCTTGGGCTCTTCGTTCAATATCAGAGGGGAGTGCTTCCGGATCGATAGCTTGATTGTGAGTTTGCTTAATATAATCTACGGTTTTCTCAATCATGGTGAGATTTTTTAACCCCAGAAAATCCATCTTTAAAAGACCAAGGGATTCCAAATCTTCCATGAAATACTGAGTGATGACAGCACCATCATTATTTCTTTGGAGTGGCACGATTTCATCTAAGGGTTGTGAAGAAATCACGACTCCCGCTGCATGAACCCCAAAGGTTTTATTCGTCCCTTCAATGCGAATTGCCATATCCAACCAACGACGGACGACGGGGTCATTGTCATAAGCTTGTTTAAATTCCGGTGCTGGGGTTTGCTCAGAAATCATCACCTTCAATTTTTCTGGTTTTCCCCGCGAGACAGGAATTAACTTTGCCATATCATCGGCTTGCTTGTAAGGAATCCCTAACACTCTGGCGACATCTTTTAAGACAGCTTTGGAGGTCATGCGGTTAAAGGTAATAATCTGTGCGACATGATCTTCTCCATATTTTTCTGTTACGTACTGGAGCATTTCGTCTCGTCTATCGATACAGAAATCTGTATCAATATCTGGCATAGATTTCCGTTCAGGATTGAGAAACCGCTCAAATAATAAGCCGTGATGGACCGGATCGATGTTAGTAATTTTTAAGGCGTAAGCGACTAAAGAACCAGCCGCTGAACCGCGACCAGGTCCGACGGGAATTCCATGATCTCTCGCGTATTTGATGTAATCCCACACCACTAAGAAATAGGTAGAGAATCCCATCTTTTGAATCATTTTCAGCTCATATTCAAGCCGTTCTTTATAAGCCTGATTAATCTCACTTCGATTTTTAATATTTTCTCGTTCTAATAACCCTTCCCAGGCTTTTTCTTCGACATAAGTATCTGCTGTATGTTCTGGAGGGATGGGATAGTTGGGAATGCGCGGCTCACCCATAATGTCATAGGATTTAACTTTGTTTGCGACTTCGAGGGTATTAGCAATCGCTTCTTGAATCACCTCATCCGGTAGGTGGTCCCGAAACAATTTCGCCATCTCTTCCGCTGATTTTAAATATTCGGTGCCACTGTATCGCAACCGTTTCTCTTCATCGATCAGCTTCCCAGTTTGAATACAGAGTAAAGCATCGTGAGCTTCGACATCATTGCATAAAACAAAGTGGGAATCATTCGTTGCCACGATTTTAATTTCTAACTCACGGGCAATTTTCAGGATTTCAATATTGACAATTCGCTCTTCAATATATCCATGATCTTGAATTTCTAAATAATAATCTTCCCCCAATAAATCTTTGTACCATTTCGCGACTCGTCGCGCGACATCCGGCCGGCCTTGGAGGATGGCCTGGGGAATTTCACCGCCTAAGCAAGCACTGGTAACAATTAAGCCTTCATGGTATGCTTCTAATAGCTCTTTATTGATGCAAGGACGAGAAAACAAGCCTTTGCCTTGTATTCCTTTTAAATGGGAAATTGTGGTTAATTTAACCAGATTTTTATAACCTTGTGTATTTTTTGCTAAAACAACTTGATGATATTTCCGCCGGCGGTTTTCTTGCTTTTCTAACTCGCCATTGACCACATACATTTCATTGCCAATAATCGGCTTAATATTTTTATTTCGACAAATCTTGATGAGTTCGATCGCTCCATACATAACGCCGTGATCGGTGAGGGCAATGGCAGGCATTCCTAACTCCAAGGCTCGATCGATTAACTGCGGTAGCTGAGAGGCTCCATCCAGGAGGCTATAGTCACTGTGAATGTGCAAACCGACAAAAGACATAACGATGTTAGAGGGAAGAAAATTTGAGTTCTTAGATTTTACACTGGAATCAATTCTAATTTCGAGGCTCACAGCAGCGCTAGCTTTATCTCTCTTACGATCGCAGGATGGCTCTTACCACCAGCAATAATTCAAAAAAACAGATGCACCCTTTGTCCAACTTTCTTAAAAGCTAGTATTGTTGCGCTTACTCGGATTCAGTACGAGCACTAGGAACCGATCTTCTCCAGGACTGAGGTATTAACCCCGGTTTTCGCTAAATCGATGATGACGCCTTTAGCATTGTACCTTTGACCGACACTTTAAACTAAAATTGAAACCCTTTCACTGGTTTATGTCCATTCTGCTGAAAATTCATCGAGGAACTGCTGAGGTCAGAATTGAGTTCCTGTAAAGTCCTAAATTCCCTCAGCTTTTCTTCCAAATCAAAGGGTTTCCCAAAATCCCAAATTCTCATTTCTATACGGCTTTCAAAAACTTTGATTTCCAAATCAATGGGAGTTTCTGGAGGCAGGAAATTATGAGCATATCGCACTGCATTGGTAAATCCTTCGGCTAAAGCAAGCTTGCACATAAACCCGACTTCTTTGGGCATTTCTTGAGGATTGAGTTGATCGAACCACAGCAAAATTGTGGCTAAAGCACTCAAGTCAGTATTGACCCGCAGCCGACTTGTTTGGAGAACAGAGTCTTTATCGATCGGTGGTTCTACTGGCAAATTAAACCAATTAAAATGAAGCACATCTTTAAAGAGTCTGTGTAAAAAACTCTTTTTTTGAGGGGTAGATGGTGGGGAAACTCCTGAACGCTGATAATTTTTCCCAATCAATAAACAATTTTGATGAGTTGAAGTGCGTGTATAACTTAACTCATCAGCGATCTGCCACATGAGTTTTATACCCCTTCCGCCTTCTGAAAGGTCTTCGATATTCGGGAACATCTGAGAGACTCCTTGTTTGAGGGTGATGACTATATTACGTTTTATGATAAACTTACGCAGACCCGCTTGGGTTGCTGAGTTAATTACAAATTTTTACAAATTACCGTAGTTTTCCCTCTACTTACAGAGGAAGCTCAGTATATTTTAATACGAAAATTTTTGAGTGGAACTAGGCTTTTAGCACCCTGTCAGCGGTACACTTCCACCCTCAGCAAGCAGGCTTCTCGAGAATGGGGAGGCTGCCGATCGCAGTTCTTTTCAAGGAGGTGGAACTGCCACAGCGAACTCCCCATTCACCGACACAGACTTCGCGACTCTCCACTATGCACAGCTTGGGAATTTTGTCAACCTAAAAAGCCCAAGCTAAATTTTAACCAGGCAAGCAGCTAGAGCGATGCAAATTTGTGATTGAAGATGAGGAATTAATAAAAGTTTAACTTTAATCTCAAAATTAGGATGGTGGGAGCAGCTAAAACCTGCAAAAGTCAATCCTAAATTAAATGACCAGGAAAAATCAGAATTAATCGTTCGTGAGTCAATCTAGACATTTTGAAGGGCGGATCGAAGCAGCTTGATCTTTCATCCTGCTCTTTTAAGATCTGCTAGAGTCCGCCCTTGAGTGCGTCTGCATGGTCTAAAATTTTCCCTCTAGACCTAAATCTTTTGTGGGACGATCTCAGGCTCGACGGTTGGTAGGGGTCGCTGTTTGGCAACCTTTGCTACTTTCTGAGGTTTCTTTCCGACAACTTTGGACAAAATTAAAGGTAACGTGATGCAGATAGCTCCGTTCACAAATGCTAGCAGTAGACCGGACATTACACCTGTATTCATGTTAACCACCCTTATCAGTCACAGCAAGGAATATGACAGAATTTACGCAATACTAATCCCTGACCCCCTTTGAGGTGGCTGAGGTTGCCGTTAACTGAAACGGCTGAACAGTTAATTGTGTAAATTCTGATTGGTTTGTTTATTATGAAGCAAAAATTTGAGAAGCTAACGCAAGTAATGGTTAGAATTACTTCTAGCTACTATAAGCTATTCTAATAAAAGGTAAGAAATCGGCACTTTATCTTATCACAATTTAGATTCATATTTATGAAAAAAATTGTGAAGCTTCTGTAGATAGTCTGCACCAGCGACTTGAGCGAGATCCGTATGATCGGCTCCTGGTACGATATAGAGCTGTTTGGGTTCAGGACTTGCCTCAAACAATTGGTGACTCATCTCAACCGGAACAACCCGATCGCTCGTACCGTGGATAAACAGCACCGGTAATTTGAGGTGAGGAACTTTGGCGATCGAGTCAAAGCGTTGGTTGAGGAGTAAATCGACCGGGAACATCCAATACTGTCCTCGATAGTCCACCATTGCTCGTGCCGAAATAAACGAACCTTCTACGATCAAACCGCCTGCTTCCGGGTGTCGCACCGCCAACTCAATGGCGATCGCACCTCCCAAAGAATGACCATAGAGGAAAATGCGACCGGGTTGAATTCCTCGTTCCTGCACTAAAGAATTCCAAGCAACCTCAGCATCCTCATAAACCTGTGCTTCCGTCGGAAAATCCCCTGTACTGCGGCCATAACCCCGATAATCAATCAGCAGTACCGACAAACCCAAGCGATGAAAGCGGTTAGCGTGTTCAACATTGGCTCCAACATTGCTACCATTGCCATGTAGGTACAAGACAACCGGAGCCAACTCTGCCGGAGCTGAGCCCGAAAAAGAGCGATCGGCAGGGATCCACCAGCCATGAATGCGCTCCACCTGACCTGTTTTTGCTGAGACTGGCAACCAGACATCTTGATACCTTAACCCAAAAGCATCTGGTGTCATTTCGACCGCCCGCGCTGGGAAAAAAATAAACTTTTTCTGCTCCAGAAATAAGTACAGGCAAGCCCCACAGTATGCGATCGCCAACACTGTCCCAGCAATGATCAACATCCTCGCTCCTAGAAACAGAAAAAACTTTAACATCAGAGTTGGGAATTATTTATAAGAGTCAGTTCTTCGTTGCAGACTGGCCGTGGTCAAGGGGGAGTCGCTCGCGATCGATACGCGCTCCGCTACTGACCACTGACCTCTAACCACTCACGCTCCCCATTGCGATTAATCCAACTTAGGAGAACGCTCATGCCAAGGAGTAGACTGCTCATAGGCATAAGCCACTTCAAACAAGCGAGATTCTTGCAATACCTTACCAATTAACTGCAAGCCAATAGGCAATCCCTTCTCATCAAAGCCACAGGGGATGCTCAGCGCTGGCAAACCCGCTAAGTTCACTGGAATTGTCATTAAATCTGACAAATACATACTCAACGGATCGTTGGTTTTTTCACCTGCTTTGAAAGCCGTAGTTGGTGCCGTCGGACAGATCAAAATATCTACTTGAGCAAACGCTCTCTCAAAATCTTCCTTAATCAAAGTACGAACTTTTTGAGCCTTGAGATAGTAAGCATCGTAGTAGCCAGCCGATAGCGCATAAGTGCCGATCATAATCCGTCGCTTCACTTCTGAGCCAAAGCCTTCAGCGCGAGTTTTGGCATACATTTCCAGCAAATTATCAGTATCAGTTGCTCGGAAACCGTACTTAACCCCATCATATCGAGCGAGGTTCGCTGACGCTTCCGAAGGAGCAATGATGTAGTAAGTGGGCAAACCATAGCGGAACCGGGGACAAGAAATGACTTGAATTTCTGCACCCAACTCCTGCATCTTCTCGATTGCTTTCGTAACGGCTTCTTTGACCACAGAATCCAAGCCTTCCCCAAAGGTTTCTTTAATCACACCGATTCTGATTTGGCCTTTGGGTCGTAAATTCGGTCTGAGGGCGGAGACGTAATCGGGAATCGGGACGTTCAGGCTGGTAGAGTCCTTGGGATCGTAGCCTGCGATCGCACCCAGCAACGTTGCTGCATCTTCCACCGTGCGGCCAAAGGGTCCAATTTGATCCAGCGAAGAAGCATAAGCAACCAAACCGTAGCGAGACACCAACCCGTAAGTCGGCTTCAACCCTACCACCCCGCAAAAAGCCGCGGGTTGACGGATCGAACCCCCCGTATCCGAACCGAGGGCCACCAGGCATTCCCCTCCCGCGACTGCCGCCGCCGAACCGCCCGAAGAACCCCCTGGGACTCGTTCTAAATCCCAAGGGTTTGCCGTGAGTTGATACGCTGAAGTTTCCGTCGAACTCCCCATCGCAAACTCGTCCATATTGGTTTTACCCAAGAACACCGCCCCCGCTGCCTCGAGTTTCGAGACGATGGTTGCATCATAGGGAGGCACAAAATCTTGCAAAATTCGGGATCCGCAAGTGGTGGGAATCCCAGCCGTACACATATTGTCCTTAATGGCAATGGGAATCCCTGCCAGCGGCCCAATCTTTTCTCCGGCAGCGATTTTAGCATCCACCTGGCGAGCCTGCTCCAAGGCTTTGTCTGCCGTCACGCAGAGGAAGCTTCGCAACTTCGGCTCTAGCTGCTGAATGCGGTCTAAAGCTTCTTGGGCGAGCTCCACAGCAGAGCGTTCTTTATTAACGAGTTGTTGATGCAACTTGCGGATGGATGCCATGCTTGTACCTTTGTCTATCAACTGTAAACCCCTTAGCCAATATAGCTGGCAATGGCACTTGCCTACACCGAGCCAGTGCTGTTCTAGGGCTTTATATAAGCTTAATTTTTAAATGACTAACCTACTATTAAGGACCCATTGCCTTGGCTTGTTGACAAAAAAAAGTAAAAATGATACTAAAAAAGACCTTTGAGTCTCCCTATTTTCGAGCGCCAAAATTAGATTTCATCCGGAATTTCTGCAAACCGCGCGATAGATGAAGCGATATTCCCGATGGCCCAACAGGAGGTATGCCACCGAAAGCTCATCTAACCCCCCACCTCACACCAGAGGAACTGCGAGCTCGCTATCGGCAGGCCCAAGACACCACAGAATCCCGTCGGTGGCATCTCCTCCTGCTTGTGGCAGAGAACTGGACGATCAAACGTGCTGCCCATGTCGTCGGTCTTAACTACGATTACGCCAAGGAAATCGTCCAACGTTACAACCGGGAAGGGCCAAGTTCGGTCAGGAACCGTAGTGGCGATCGCCACCCTCCCCCGGCCAAATCTTTACTGACACCCATACAGCTTGAAGAACTACGACAAGCCTTGCAAGGCCCTGCCCCGGATGGGGGTGCTTGGTCAGGTCCCAAAGTTGCTCACTGGATCGCAGAGAAAACTGGCAACGATCATGTCTGGCCGCAGCGTGGTTGGGACTACTTAAAACGCTTAGGAGTTAAGTGGCGTCAACGGCGGAAAAAAAGAAGTTTACCTAATTAGATTTAACTTCATTTTTTCCGGACTTCTTTGCAAAAACTAGAGAGATGGTACGAGGGTTACTGAGGAGGATATTGATTCAGTCTCAAACATTTTATGGTTAGACATCGAATCACCTTTATGCCTTTTCATAACCACAAACTGAATCTATTCATGCCAACTCAAAGCAACTCATGAACCTAAAAATATTGACAAAAGCGCTGATGGTAACTGCGCTTGCCTTCAGCGCTACCGCTAGCCTGAGCGAGTCCAGTTCTGCCAATCGCCCCCAATCTCCGCAACGTTGCAACTCCGGACATCCCAATCGTTGTATCGATCGAAATCCTGATGCTTGCAATTACAATCAAAATGATTGTCAAACCCAAGAAATCAAAGAATGTCAGGATAGCCCTGCTAATACTTGTCATCCCCAAGCTAACCAAAGTTGTAACAGTAGCTATCCCAACAATTGTAACGCGCAGCCTCCTCAAGTTTCTCCCCCCACTAGCACGGCTCATACCTTCTTCTGTAGCACTGAAAATGGCGTTCCTACAACCTTTGTTACCACCCAAGGACGTACTTATCCAGTGATTCGCTGGGTTTCAACTTACTTCTCTCCCCACGGCTATGAACCGCTCACTCGCTGCCGCCAAGTCTCGTCAAAATTCCAGCAGTTTTACAACAACGGTACTCTCAATTACGTGACCACTGGAACCGTTAACCGCCAGCCAGTGATCTGCGTTTCTAATAGCAGAGATGGTGCTTGCACTGGTGTATTATTTACCCTCAAACCCCAAGAAGATGCTAATCGTATCATCCAACAATTATTTGATATCCGCTCTGGCGCTGCTGGCCCCTTAGAAGAAAGTGGCTCCCGCATCTATTTCGATATGAGAAAGTACCTCAACCAGCTCGTAGGTACTAACAGCAATTATTCTCATACTAGCTCTCGCTACCAAGTACCACAGCGTCTCCAGTAGGGTGGGGTGGCTTGGTAGCATTCAGAACATAATTCAAGATTTAGCCATCAGGATTCAGGATTTAGATGTTGTGATTCTAAGTTCTGAATTCTGCCTTTTGTTTAAACGGGTTTAATTCTGAAATTGGAGGTAAAACTTGTGAAGTTTCGTTGGTTGCAACCATCACATTTCATCGGAAGGCAAGTCAAAGGAAATTTAGCTTTTTTATCAATCGCCCCCTTTTACTTCTTCTTAATTATTTTTCCAAGCCATGCAGTTTCTAAAACTTTTTTTGACTTCAAAACGCCGAAAACTCACCTGAAGCAACTGCCTCCCTGTGAGACGATTGGGTGTGAAGAGTCTACCGAATCTCAGTTAAATGAGCTGGCAAAATCAATTACCGTTAAAGTATTTTCAGGTCAAGCTTGGGGTTCAGGAATTCTGCTGCAAAGACAAGGACAAATTTATACAGTTGTCACCAATCGCCATGTTTTAACTCAACTCGATCCTCCCTATTTTATCCAAACTCCTGATGGACGCATTTATGAGGCTCACATCCCTACTAAAAATCTGCGCTTTAACGGCAATGATTTAGGGATTATCCAGTTCAGTAGCGCTGGGATTCCTTATCCAGTTGCTTCCTTAAGAAGTTCGAGGAGTCTGTCAGAAGGGGAACGAGTTTTTGCGGCTGGATTTCCCTTTGGAGAACCAGGTTTTGTATTAACCAGTGGGTGGGTATCACTGTTACCAGAACAAGCTTTAGAACAAGGTTATCAAATTGGCTCCACCAATGAAATTCAAAAGGGAATGAGTGGAGGACCGTTGCTGAATTTGCAGGGAGAGGTTGTAGGAATTAATGGGATGCACGCTTACCCTCTCTGGGGCGATCCTTATGTTTATCAAGACGGTTCTCTTCCGAGTGAAGAAGTGCGAGATTTAATGGTGCGCTCAGCTTTTGCAATTCCGATTGAAACATTTGCACAGCTTGCGCCACAATTCGCATCGATACCGGATGATTTACCGACCCCATACTGGGAAGCAAACAGTCGCCAGCGTTTCTCTCATCTCTTTGATTTATTGGGGTTAATGCCGGCTCGCTCGGTTGTGCGTCGGGAATGCACGAATCATCATTCTTGCTGGGAGTAAATGCAGAGGTTTTTTCTTAACAGCTCATTGTAGAGCGGTGTGTTGATAATCACGAGGTGAAATCATGAGGTTTGATTCTAGGTTAGCGGCTGTCCTCACTGGGGCAGCAATTGTGTTAATTCAATCCGGTCGTGCAGCCGCTTTAACGGCAAATCAGGTGAATCAGATTGCTGCGGAAATTACAGTTTTAATTGATGGTATTAATCCGGGAAGTGGGGTGATTGTTGCGAGGGAAGGTAATACTTATTATGTACTGACCGCTAAGCACGTTGTAGAGACGGAAGATGAATATACGCTCGTTACGAGTGATGGCAAACGTTATCCTCTAAATTATCAGAGGGTGAGAAAGTTGCCGGGGGTGGATTTGGCCGTTTTGCAATTTACTAGCACTGATAATTATCGAGTGGCGACTTTGGCAGATTATGATTATGATGCTCGATTTCGGTACGTTTTTATTTCTGGCTGGCCATCTGCAACAACTGCCATGCCCCAGAGAAAGCGGGTATTTAATGCAGGTTTGTTGATTAGCGATGATTACAAGTTTGCTTTCATCAATAACCCCGTTTCTCAGGGATATGAGCTGTTTTATACAAATATTACGGAAGTGGGAATGAGCGGGGCTCCAATTTTGGATACGAAGGGGCGAGTGATTGGCATTCACGGGCAATCTGAGGGTGAAAAATTTTATGATGAGAAGTCAAAGGAGATAGCTCGGGTTAAGTTAGGTTTCAGTTCAGGTCTGCCAATCTCTACGTTTTTAAAGGTAGGGCAACCGTTAGGGTTATCACGGTTCTTGAGGGTGGAGCGGGATGTACCGAGTCAGCTTTCACGGTTAGAAGTGAACTCGATTGAAGCTTTTTTACGAGTGCCTCCACCGGCGGACAGTTCTAATGCGATTGATTGGGCAAATCGGGGGAATGAATTGTATCGGTTAGAGCGATTTGAAGAAGCTTTAGTGGCGTTCGATCGGGCGATTAAACTTAAGTCTGATTTTTATCCGGCTTGGTATGGACGCGGTAATGTGTTGTCTTCTTTGGAGCGGTATGAGGAGGCAATTGCTGCTTACGACCGCGCGACTCAAATTAAACCTGATTTTTATCTGGCTTGGCGCGATCGCGGTGCGATGTTGGCGTTTTTAAATCGGTTTCAGGAAGCACTTGCTTCTTTTGACAAAGCGATTCAAGGGAAACCGGATGATTATGTGGCTTGGTATATCCGAGGCGATTTGCTGGCAGTCAATCTGGAGCGCTATCCAGAGGCGATCGCAGCTTACGAACAAGTCATTCGGATCAAAGCTGATTTTGCTCCCGCCTGGACGGGTAAGGGGGAAGCGCTTTATGAGTTGAAACGGTATCAAGAGGCGATCGCGGCTTTGGATCGGGCAATTCAACTCGATCCGCAACAAGTGGCAGCTTGGACGCTCAAAGGTACATTGTTCCTGGAATTAGAACGCTACTCAGAAGCTTTGTTTGCCTATGACCGGGGTGTTAAAGTGGCTCCCAGTGACTATCAATTGTGGATGCTCAGAGCGGCGGCTCTGGTGGGTCTCAAGCGCGATCGAGAAGCGAGAAATTCAGCTCAGCAAGCTCTTAGACTCAAACCCCATGACCCGGAGATTCTGAATTTTATCCAGGCTCTCGGGGGTCAGGATTCTGGGCGAGAAGTAACTCATCCGCGGCCAAATCGTCCTCGCTATCAGCGACCAAACCCGGCAAAACCTGTGCCTGGTTGGCTCTGGTGAATTGCTAATTTTTTACCACAAAATAGCATTTTTGTCAATAAATTAGGAGGCGATCGCTTCAGGGTGCTATTTTTTTTCAATAAAGTTTAAATTCTCTTCATATTATTAACAATTACATCAATTTCTTGACTCTCGCTCCTTTTCAGCTCAAATTATAAAGTACAAGGTCTAGTAAGGGGCTAGAAAAATGCCGGGGATCAATTGCACTTGGGATGGGCTGATCAATGAAAGTGATGGTCGCTATCTCACCGCTTCCGAACTCCAAAAACTTCAGCAGTACCTACAAACCTTCACTGCTCGGTCAAAAACCTATGAAATTCTGCGAGAAAAATCAGATCCTCTGGTCAAACTTGCTTTAAAGAAATTCATGTTACAGCACCCTGAGATTATGCAAAAGCATTCTCAACGTTGTCTCTACGACATGAATATGACTATGTGTATCATGGCCCTCGCAATTCTGCGAGACGACCAGCAGTTTTTTAAAGAATGTCTGGTTTTGTGGCAAGCCAATATTCTAGCAGCGTATCAAAAGAATCTGCCTTGCCTTAAAGCTTATCAATGCCTTCAGGAAGTCATAAAAGAGCATCTACCACCCGCTTGCAACCAGTTGATCAAGCCTTATATGGACGTGGTAGTCCAAGCGTTAGACACTCATCCGAAACTCATGGCAACGGTTCAGCGAGGCGGGTTTTCTAAATAACGAATGCTTTGATCAATCGCTATGAGTAGGAGTACAGCGATGCTTTCATACCGTCCTGTTAAAACGAATCAGCAAACCTCAACTCCGGCAGACCGCGCTTTAGTTCTCAAGCAAATTTACCAGCAAATTCTAGAGCGTCAACCCTATGTGTCTGAACGTCGCCAGTTAGCTGACTTAGAGCAAAATTTCATCAATGGCAAAATTGGCATCCGGCACTTCCTAAAAACTTTAGCCATTTCTCCCCTTTACCTAGAGAAATTCTACGAGAATAGTTCCAATGTCAAGTTCATTGAAAATGCCTTTAAGCATTTTCTAGGACGACAACCCCAGAATGAAGAGGAAATCCGTTACTGCGATAATCTCCTGCTGCGTGAGGGAGTCGGAGCGATGATTTCCAGCTTAGTAGACTCAGAAGAATACCGTAAAACCTTTGGTTGCTCCACAGTTCCCCATTGGCGGAAAGACGCTTATGACTCTCCTAGCGCTTATTTGGAAAACCACTTACTTCAAACAGAACACGCAGGTCAGCGGGGTTGGGCTGTTCCCACTCTTTACTGGCACGAACTGCACCTAGATTGCTATGCGGGTCACTGTCGTCCAGCCTTTGGTTATTCTACCCGAATTCGTTCTTAAACACAGCGTTTGTGAGGATAGCATTCCTACAGGGAGGGTGAATAACAAGGGGAATGGGTCATTGCTCATTAGTTATTAATACCCATTGCCAACGCTTGAGCCGAACCATCCATAACCTCTCTGAGGATTGCAACTACCATCAGTGATTAGAGGTGACTGGAGTAGCATGCCATCAAAACAAAAAGAACAACTCACCTCACTCCTCAACTCTCCCGCTATAGAATGAGTCTGACATCCCCTACTTTGAAGTTAGGGGATTTTTCTATTGATAGTTTACCGAAAAATTCCAACGAGAATCACGATAGCAATGGCAAGCGGAATTTGACGCTAGGAACAATTTGTAGTAGATTCATCGCTGTGGTTGTGTGAGGAGATGAAAGATGCCTAAGCCTCGACGTTTAGTGCCTACCTTAATGAAGGGTTTGGCGATCGTAGCTGGCATTGGAGTCATTCAGGCGTTCACAATTTTCACTTCATTGTCTCAACCCCTTACGGGTCGATCGCTTCAGGAACTCTACAAAATGCGCGATCGCCTCATTGCTGAGCTAGAAACCCCCTCTCCGAGTCCAGAACCAACTCTACTCGCCCGTTTGCTACCCCAACCTCCCCCCCAAACCCCTGCGAACTTGCAGCAAAAGTTACAAGCAGTCGAAGTGCAAATTCTAGTAGAACAAAGGGCTAATGATAATTGGCAAGAAGCCTTGCGACTCGCGAACGAAGCCTCAGAAGCCGGACACTCCCCTCATCAGTCAGTCACCTCCTGGCAAAAAATTCAATTACTCTGGCATCAAGCAATTAACAACCTGCGCGACATCCCTCAAACCTCCTTTTTAGCCCGCCAAGCTGCCTCAAAAATTGAAGAATACCAAGAAAGCCTCGCCAGCGCTGCCTTTCAATTACAACAAGCTAAATCAGCTTTCTTAATGACAGCGGTCCAAGAAAGCGGTCTTTCTAATGAAGCGATGATCACTGTTTGTCGCTTCTCAAAAGACTGTGTAAGCCTGCACGGAAACCAACCACCAGAAAGTCCCGCTAGCTTAATTAAAGTTCCCGTTGCTGTCGCACTCCTCCACAAAGTCACCCACGATAAAACTGGATTTAATCAAGAAGTTTATATCGATCCAGGAAACTTCACCGAAGATGCTTCGCCCATTCAATCTAGTCAGCGCTATTCGCTCAAAATTCTGTTAGAAGAAATGATCAATCACAGCAGTAACATTGCCACGAATGAACTGATTGATTATTTAGGATTTGATTACATCAATCAAGTTCTGGAAAAAAGCGGCTATCAAGTGACCCGCGTCCAATCTAAACTCATGGGTGAAAGTACCCTGCCGTTTAACCTTGGTTCCGGGCCTAACCGATTGACGAGTGATGAATTAACTCAAATGATGCTGAAAATTTACAATCGGGAAATACCGGGCAATGGAGTTTTAAGAGAAGCTTTAAGTCAGCAGTACGACCGCGCCTTAGGGTTTGCTGCTTTGCAGGGAACAAAGGCGAAATGGTTGGGTGAAAAAACCGGCGAAAACTCGAAGGTCCTCGGTACAACTTTAGCTTTCAATCTTGACGGTGAAGGATACGTGATGACTGTTATTGATAATCGCAGCGGGAGCGAAGTCCAAATCCGCCAGTGCATTGCTAAAATTGTTGATTATCTAGCTCAGAATGGTCACCTCTGAAATCCCCGAGAAAAAATTGAAGAGTAGGGTTAGGTTTTGACTGTTTATTGTTAACAGTCTGATTCATAAATGATGGCTGTAGACACAACTGTTAGTTGCCTATTTTTATCGTTTACCACTTGGGAGCCGGGAGTTACCTGCCCATGCCTGTATCACAATTAAACGTCTATGTCAAGGGTCAAGGATTCCCCATTCTCTGCCTGCACGGCCATCCTGGTTCAGGTCGTTGTATGTCCGTGTTTACAGAACATTTATCTGCTCGCTTCCAGACTCTTGCCCCTGACTTGCGGGGTTACGGCCACAGCCGCACTTGGGATAAGTTTGATATGACAGACCACCTCCAAGACCTGGAAGCCCTCCTCGATCGATTTCAGCTTGACCGATGTTTAGTGCTAGGGTGGTCATTAGGGGGAATATTAGCCCTCGAATTAGCGCTTCGCTACCCGCAGCGAGTCAGTGGCTTGGTGTTAATTGCAACAGCGGCCTATCCCAGAGGAAATCACCCGCCCGTTACCTGGAAAGATAATCTCTACACAGGCTTAGCGGGGATCGTCAACTGGCTGATCCCGGGTTGGCAGTGGAATATTGACACCTTTGGCAAGCGATCGCTCTTTCGTTATCTGATCCAGCAACACACGCCCGCCACCTACCACTTCTTGGCAACAACAGCTACCCCAGCCTACCTCCAAACCTCAAGTTTAGCCACTCAGGCTCTCTATACAGCCCTAAGAGCTGGGTACAACCGCCAAGCTGAGTTGGCGCAGATAGAATGTCCCTGTTTAGTCCTTGCAGGAGCCGCTGACCGCCACATCACCTCAGAGTCTAGCTTAGAAACAGCCCGCCACCTCAAAAATGCTCAGTGGCAATGCTACCCCAATACAGCTCATCTCTTTCCGTGGGAGATCAGCGATCGCGTCCTTGCAGACATTGATCGATGGATTGAAAGCCATCCTCACATTGTAGACCTCAGTCCTGTAGAGGAAGAGCAGGCGAGCTAATTCCCCCCCCTTCCTCTTCCTAAGACTGAATGCTAAACGCAGGTCGTACCCCTCCTAAATCACTAATTTTTCCCAGGTCTTCGGAAATCGTCAAAGCTAAAGGTTTGCAGCGTTTCACCGCCACGCTAATCCCTTGAGCGCCTTCATCTTCTAAATCTTCCATGTAACCCGCCCGATCGACTTCAGCTTCTTTTGCACTTAGAAACGGGCCAAAGTAGTAAGTGCAACGGGGAGACGAGGTCTTGACTTCGACCCACCAAGCCAATCCGAAAAAGTTCAGCAAATTAATCAACAGTTCTTTCATGTCTTTTATCAATTTGGCGATGTTTTCCAGGGAGGGTGCTACGGGCTCTTTGACGGTTAAGGCTTGTTACAATTTGTTATACTCTGTTGCATTTCTTTTTTCAATCTCTTTCATTATGTGTCAAGGTGCAACTTGTGGGGGCCGCGCTGACGATAGACCTCATAGAGGGCCATTCCAGTTGCGACTGAAACATTAAGGCTAGGAGTGTGGCCTCTTAAGGGAATTGAAACCAATACATCACAGCAGCGCTGTATCAAAAGGCTCAAACCCTCACCTTCACCACCTACAACTAACACGACAGGACCTTTAAACTGCACAGTCTGTAATGATTGCCCTGCATGAGCTGCGGTCCCGTAGATCCAAAATCCTGCCGCTTTCAATTCTTCCAACGCCCGACCAAGATTGACCACTCTCGCCACTGAAAAATTTTCCAAAGCACCCGCAGCAACTTTTTTCACGGTTGAAGTAATTCCTACTGCTCGTCGCTGCGGGATCACCATTCCTTGAGCTCCCACTGCTTCCGCCGTGCGGACGATCGCGCCTAAATTGTGGGGATCGTTCAGACCCTCGGCGACGATGATGACTGGTTGGTCGCTCGCTGCTTTCGCCTCTGCGATTAGATCGCCAAGTTCTTTATATTCATAAGCAGCAACTTGAGCCGCTACCCCTTGGTGATTCCCTCGCTGTGTGAGCTGATCGAGTCGCCGATAGTCCACTTCATCAATCATGCTGCCATTTGCCTTGGCTTGGGTCAGCAAAGTATGAAAGCGGGGGTCGTATCGCAGTTGAGCCGTAACCCAGATTCGGTTAATCGGGCGTTGGCTCTCTAAAGCAGATAGGACAGTGTGGCGACCATAAATCAGGTCAATGTCTTCCTCTTGAGTCTCAGCAGAGGGAGGATTAAAGGTCGAAGATTCAGAGTGTGGTATAGGGAAGGCAGACCGAGGAGTTGAGAAATTCCCCTTATGCTCATGCTGTGGAGCGGAGAAAGAGTTACTATCCCGGTGTCCGCGTCGTTGTGAAGGAGCGAAAGAGTTACTGTCCCGGTGTCCGCGTCGTTCTGAGGGAGCGAAAGAGTTACTATCCCGATGTCCGCGTCGCTCTGAGGGAGAGAAAGAGTCGCTATCCCGATGTCCGCGTCGTTCTGAAGGGGAGAAAGAGTCGCTATCCCGATGTACCCGTCGTTAAGAGGGAGAGAAAGAGTAGCAATACCGAGATCCGCGTCGTTCAGAATGAGATAAAAAGTAGCTTTAACGGGGTCCCCGCCGGTATGAGAATGAGTAAA
>JBLNEP010000115.1:0-49557 GCA_050262755.1 Actinomycetota bacterium
ATGTCTGGGAGAGGTCCTATGTGATCCGGAACCCCCAGGGACAACCAGTTCGGATGATTGGGGCGATCGTGGATATTAGCGATCGCAAACAAGCAGAAGCCGCCTTGCAAAAAGCCCGCGATGAGTTAGAAATCCGAGTGGAGCAGCGAACTTCCGAACTCGCGACTGCGAATACAGTGCTCAAAATTGAGGTTGCCAAAAGAAAACGAGCCGAGAAGGAAACTCGTCAACTCAATGCGGAATTAGAACAGCGGGTGAAGGAACGTACCAGGCAGCTAGAAGCAGCGAACCGGGAACTAGAAGCTTTTGCTTATTCAGTGTCTCACGATTTACGAGCGCCCCTTCGTACCATTGACGGTTTCAGTCAAGCATTACTCGAAGATTGCTTTGAGCATCTAGATGATTTTGGCAAAGATTACCTGCGACGGGTGAGGGTGGCAGCAAAGCGAATGGGAGAGTTAATTGATGATTTATTGCAATTATCTCGGCTAACTCGCAGCGAACTCAAGCAAGAAAAAGTAGACTTGAGTGCGATCGCAACTAACATCGCCTCCAACTTACAAGCAACCCAACCCAAGCGCTCTGTTCAATGGATTTTACCCCCTGGAATTACCGCCACAGGTGACGCACGACTTCTAAAAGTTGTCCTAGAAAATCTTCTCAGCAACGCCTGGAAATATACCTCAAAGCATCCCACCGCTCGCATTGAATTTGGACTATTGGCAGAGGAGAAGTTTAGGGCACAAGCAGAGAAAACAGACCTTCTTTTTTCCCCCTCTGGACCCATTTATTTTGTCCGCGATGACGGAGCCGGTTTTGATATGGCTTATGCCAATAAACTCTTTGGAGCATTCCAGCGCCTCCATACTACCAGTGAATTTGAAGGTACTGGCATCGGTTTAGCAACCGTTCAGCGTATTATTCATCGACACGGTGGTCAGATCTGGGGTGAAGCCTCCGTCGAACGAGGAGCAACCTTTTACTTTACATTAAGTAACGCTCGGCTTGGGGAGGCAAGTCTCAATCGCGAGGTGTAATTGCATGAAAGCTGTGATAGTCACGGGAAAAGGAAAGGTTAATCCCGTCATGGAAATTTGTTCTTCATGCACTTGAAAACCGCTGTCAATGGTATGATCGTAGAAGCTGGAAAATTTTATCAGTAAAAAGTTGTCGGTAACTCGCAACAATTATAGTAAAGTTCCACCTTGCTAATCTAAAAACTTCGAGTTCCCAGGAAAAATTGAATCACTCAGTGATTGATTGCAGAGGACACTGTGCCTCTATTGGCGATGAAAAATAAGCTGATTCTTCTTGTAGAAGATAATCCCGATGAAGAAGCACTGACTCTGCGTGCCTTAAGACACTGTAAAGTCCCTCATCAGGTTGTAGTAGCTCGCGATGGAGCAGAAGCCTTAGATTACCTGTTTTCCACTAACAACTATAGCTGGTCTCAAGTCACAGCGAATAACAGCGTTATTCCCCCTCCACCTGAAGCCAAGTTTCAGCCACTCCCGGAACTGATCCTCCTCGATCTGAAGTTACCCAAAGTGAATGGTTTAGAAGTATTAACAAAAATTCGCGAACACGACCGCACTAAATTTGTGCCAGTTGTCATGCTAACCAGTTCTCTAGAAGAAAAAGACCTGATTCAAAGCTACAGCCTAGGTTGTAACAGTTATATTCGCAAGCCGGTAGATTTTCTTGAATTTACTCAAGCTGTTGAACAAATCGGCTTTTACTGGCTGCTATTAAACCAAAACGCCTTGAGCGTTAAAGTCAGTTCTAATAGCTTTAATGGGCAAATAGTCTAATTAAATGTGATAATAGTTGAATTAGCATTCACTTTAAAGTATTGTTGGGGATATTAATGATGGAGCCACTGCGAGTCTTGCTAGTTGAAGACTCAGAAGATGATGCCCTACTCCTACTACGGGAACTGCGACAAGGTGGTTACGAGCCAAGATCCGAACGGGTAGAAACAGCTTCGGCGATGCAAGCAGCTCTAGACCAGCAAAAATGGGATATTATCATCGCTGATTACACCTTACCTCGCTTTAGTGGATTAGCAGCATTAAACCTGCTCAAAGAAAACGAAATCGATCTGCCATTCCTGATTGTATCAGGTACTGTTAACGAAGAAATGGCAGTCGCTGTCATGAAAGCTGGTGCCCATGACTACTTGATGAAAGGCAATTTAGCACGGCTGCTGCCAACGGTAGAACGAGAATTACGCGAAGCTAGAATTAGGCAGTCACAAAAACAAGCCCAAGAACAACTCCGAGAACAAGCAGCGCTCCTCGATGTTACCCAAGATGCGATTTTTGTCCAAGATTTAGCAGACTGTATCCACTATTGGAATAAAAGTGCTGAACGCTTGTATGGTTATTCCGCTCAAGAAGCCCAAGGGCAAAAAGTTACTTCTCTCGTCTTCACCACTACTTCCTTAGAATACTTAGAAGCGAAGCAGCACACGATCGAAAAAGGTTTGTGGCAAGGGGAACTGAAACAGCTGACCAAACATCAAAAAGCAATCACAGTAGAAAGTCGATGGAAATTGTTGCTCGCTCCCCAAGGGCAACCAAAATCAATTCTGGTCGTGAATACCGACATTACAGAAAAAAAATTACTCGAAGCGCAATTCTTTCGCGCCCAGCGACTGGAAAGCATCGGTACGATCGCAGGCGGAATTGCCCATGACCTCAACAATGTCTTAGCCCCCATTTTGATGTCAGTTGAACTCCTGAAAATGAAACTGCCTGACGATAGCAGCCAAAAGCTGCTCGAAACCCTCACAGTCAGTGCCAAACGGGGGGGAGAAATTGTGAAGCAAGTGCTGACCTTTGCCAAAGGAGTGGAAGGAAGCCGGGGAGATTTGCAACTCCGGCACTTGGTCAGAGAAATTTTACAAATTGCTAAAGAAACATTCCCCAAATCCATTGAAATTACAGCCAATGCACCCAGAGACCTGTGGACGATTTGTGGCGACGCGACTCAACTCCAACAGGTGCTCTTAAACCTCTGCGTCAATGCTCGCGATGCGATGCCACAGGGCGGGACTTTGACACTCAAGGCAGAAAATATCATTCTGGCCCAAAACTGCGATCGCCTTCACTGCGCCGCCAGACCCGGAGCTTATATCCTACTCACCGTCTCCGATACAGGAATCGGAATCTCTCCAGAGATCATCGATCAAATTTTTGAACCATTTTTTACCACCAAACCAGAAGGACGAGGGACAGGCTTAGGACTTTCGACTGTATTAGGGATCGTCAAAAGCCACCAAGGATTTATCAATGTCGAAACTCAACCAGGAGAAGGGACTTGCTTTAAGATTTACCTACCCGCGAAAACAGCAAGCTCCCTAGAATCTACGAAACCAGAAAAAGAGGTCTTGCCTTCAGGAGGTGGCGAATTAATTTTAATCGTTGACGATGAAGCTTCCATTCGGGATATCGCCAAACAAATTCTTAAAGCTTACGGCTATCAAGTGCTCACGGCTGAAGATGGGACAGAAGCTCTTGCTCTCTACGTCCAGTACCAAGAAGACATTAAGGCAGTCATTGTCGATCTAAAAATGCCCATTATGGATGGACCCATCACCATCCGCGCCCTCCGAAAAATTAACCCACAACTCAAGATCATGCTAAGCAGCGGCTCGCTGGCTAGCATCCAAATGTCAGAGGAAAATAGTTTAGGGATACAAGCAGTTCTACAAAAACCTTACACCGCTCCGATTTTGTTGAAAACTCTGTACCGCGTTTTAAGTTCCCCCACCTGCAATTGAGTTTACCCAGAAGCATGAACTCTTACCCCTTAGACGCTGTCACACTCCCTCTTATGAAAGACAGTAGCGTGAACCCAAGATTGGATAGCACTGAGTTCTCTTTCAGAAATCCCACTTAACGTTAATGAACCTCTACGCAGGGCATAAAAAACTCTTTTAACCGCTCTTTTTTCTTCTTCATTTAATACCTCTGACCCCAGTGCTAAACTCAACAGATTGAAATCCTTGTCGCTCAGGCTGCCAGACACTACAATGCTAGCAAGCACTTCTTGCAGAGGAGTAAAGTGAGTCTCAAAGGTAATCATAACCACACCCTAGTTTAGACTTTATTCTTTGATTCTCTCTCTCCTTCGGCTTCACTTCATCGTTCATTTCACTTAAAAACAGTAAGCAAGATGGCTAATTCCGAAGTCAACTCCTCTCGTCACTACTTTACCGTTGCTCTGTAGCCACCTTCCAGGGCAAAGCGGATGAGTTGAGAGCGATTTTTAATCTCTAGCTTGCTATAAATACTGTTGAGGTGCGCTTGTACAGTCCGGGGGCTTAGATACAGGTGTTCGCTAATTTGCTTATTGGTATATCCTTGAATCACTTCCCAAAAAACTCTTTCCTCCGCACGGCTCAATGGTAAAGGCTTAGGCACGGGCGTAGCTGGTGTCGTTTCTAATAACAGCTCCTGCTCAGAGGAACGCTGAACTAAGCGTATCATTTCAGCATGAATGCGGTGATTGCGTTCCAACATCGCCTTAACTTTTGCTAAAATTTCTACAGCATCAAAAGGTTTTATGAGATAATCGTCTCCTCCCCGAGTATAACCTTCTACTCTAGATTCAAGCTCTCCTTGACTCGATAAAAAGATAAACGGTACCAACTGCCCCGAACGAGTCGAGCGCAAGTGGCGACAAAATTCAAAGCCATCCATCACCGGCATGATCACATCTGAAATCACCAAATCCGGGGCGACCCGTTCAAAAATTTCCAAAGCTTCTTTTCCAGAAGTAGCACATTCCACCTGGTATCCTTGACTTTCCAGGTACATTGCTAAGACGCTTTGGAACCCCGGCTCGTCATCAACAATTAATATCTTGTCCATGTTGCAGCTAAATGCGATTCCATATCCTTCGCTGATGCCAAGGAACAACAAAATTGTAGCGAATGGAAAGCACTTTTATGTCCTTGCCGGAAATATCAGCTCCAGCAAGTTAATCCATTTCCCTCAAAATTATGAAAATTGCCTGCGAGTACCCTTTCTGGACTTTGTAACCTTCAAATTCACACCCTCTCACATTGTACCAACTCCTGATAGGCAGCAGCTTTTAGTTTTTTTTTCCCCAGAAACGCTTCAAATCCAACCGCGTAGCTGGTTTTAACCACCTGCTGTTTCACGACGACTGCACCCTTGCTGGCCATCAACAACTTTTCAAATTCTCTCGCTGGTTGTGGCCGGCCTAACAGATACCCTTGGAGGAGATCGCAGCGATGCTGCCTCAGAAACTCTAATTCAGCTTCCGTTTCCACCCCTTCAGCCACAACTTTGAGATTCAGAGTATGCGCCAGTTGTATCACTGCTGCGGTAATGGCTTTGTTTTGAGCATCGCTGTTGACGTTGTGGACAAAACTCTTATCAATTTTCAAAGTATCAAACGGAAATTGCTTGAGATATTCTAAAGAAGCATAACCAGTTCCAAAGTCATCAAGAGCGATATTAATCCCCAATGCTTTTAACTCATTTAACTTAACAGCAGCAGCTTTTGCATTTTCCATCACGGCACTTTCTGTCACTTCTAATTCTAAATGAATCGGCTTCAGACCCGTCATTTCTAATATTTCCACCACTCTGCTAACAAGTTGTGGCTCTGAGAGTTGGCGTGGCGACAAATTCACCGAAACCCGAAATTCATCGAAACCACAGGCTTTCCAATGAGCTGCTTGGGCACAGGCTGCTATTAAGACTTGTTCCCCCAGAGGGACAATTAACCCGGTCTCTTCTGCTAAAGGAATAAAGCTAGCAGGTGGAATTAATTCCCCTTGTGAATTTTGCCAGCGCACCAAAGCTTCTGCACCCATAATTTTCCCCGTGATAGCATCCATCTGGGGTTGATAGTAAACCAGAAATTCATTCTGGGTCAGAGCACAGCGTAGCGATGCTTCCAGTGCTAACTGCTCAGCCGAGGTCGCATCGTTACTCGCCACATTGTTGACCAAGCCATCAATTCTTTTGTGAGTTTGGTGAAGGGCTTGGGTTAAGGGTTGAGTAATGGTTTCCCGCTTGGAAAGCTGAGATGCGATCGCGCCCAGCAATTCATCTTGTGTAAATGGCTTTGTCAGGTAGTCGTCTGCACCCAATTCCATCCCCCGCCGGAAATCAGCTTTGCTACTTTGAGCTGTGAGGAAAATAAACGGAATTGCAGCCGTACTGGTGCTTTGGCGCAGCAACTGCAACACCTCAAAACCATCTATCTCTGGCATATCTATATCGCACAGAATCAGATCGGGAGCTTCAGACAGAGCCGATCGCACCCCAATTCTGCCATTGCCAGTCGCACTGACCAAAAAATTATGGGTTTCCAAGAGTTGCACCAGGGTGTCTCGAATTAATTCTTCGTCCTCAATGACTAAAATCTTGGTCATAGCACTTCTAGTAATAACAGATAGGGGGCTAGGGATCATAAACCCTGATTGTTTATAGCATAATCAATGGATTGACAAGGGTGATTCCGCCACGCAGCCTGTAAATGCTCGGCCAAATGGCCAATCATAGACAATCACTTTTGGTGAGATTGACAGGTCTTTGTATGATGGGTTATAGAGCATCGCTGACAACCTCCCATGAATATTAACCCCCAAACTCTTTGGCAAGATTTGCAAACAATCCGCCAGACCGTACCTTTAATCCATAACATTACGAACTATGTCGTCATGAACAATACCGCCAATGCCCTTTTAGCATTGGGGGCAGCGCCAGTTATGGCACAGGCTGCTAATGAAGTGGAAGATATGGTGCAACTAGCGGCTGCCTTGGTCATTAATATTGGCACTTTGAGCGATGACTGGATTGCAGCGATGCAGTTAGCCATGCGGCGGGCTCGACAGCTTAACAAACCGATCGCCTTTGACCCCGTAGGTGCAGGCGCAACGCCTTACCGCACACAAGCGACCCTTTCTTTACTGTCAGCGGCTGCGCCGACTGTGATTCGGGGGAATGCTTCAGAAATAGAGGCGCTGGTTACAGCCGGCACTATGACTAAAGGAGTCGAGGCCACTCAGTCCTCGGAGGATGCGATCGCAGCCGCCCAATTTCTCGCCTCTACCTACAACTGCACCACGGTGATTAGCGGCGCTCAAGATTTTATTGTCGCTCCAGAGCAAATTCTACAAGGAAGTAATGGCCATCCCTTAATGGCGAAAGTCACGGGAATGGGTTGTACCGCCACTGCGCTCATCGGTGCATTTTTAGCAGTCAACTCCGATGCAGGAACAGCAGCCGCTCACGCGATGACAGTAATGGGAATTGCCGGAGAATTAGCAGCGGCAAAAGCGGCTGGTCCTGGCAGCTTACAACTTTACTTTTTAGACGCACTGTATAACTTGGAAAAAACCGACATTGAATCTAACTTCAACTTAACTCAGGTTGGTTAAGAATAACTGATTTTTCCTAAAAAAGCTAATGATTTGCGAAATAAATTCAAAAACTAGAACTTTTTCTGGATAGCTCTGCTTAAAAAGCATTTCATAAATTACTTTTAAACACAAAATTACTGCCTTTTATCACTAAAACCACAGTAATAAAACTGCGTTTAATCAAGAAAAATTAAAAGAATGACCAGACCTAACTGATTGTATTAATATCAAGAATAGACCTCCTGCTTACTCCCTCAGAGATGAGGTCCAGATTGGGTAGGTAGGATGCTTGCCGATGGAAAAAATGAGCGAAAACACTGCCAGATATGACGTTACCCAAAATCTTTGTGACTCGCCCGATTCCCGATGCTGGATTAGAACTGCTGCACTCCCTTGCCGAAGTAGAAATCTGGCCACAACGACAACCGCCACCCTACGAAGTGCTGCTCGAAAAAGTCCAATCAATCGAGGGCTTACTGTGCCTATTAACTGACCGGATTGATGCACCCTTAATCACAGCAGCAACGGCTCTAAAAACAATCAGCCAAATGGCTGTCGGCTATGACAACATTGACATTGCAGCCGCCACAGCACGAGGCATTCCTGTCGGCCATACCCCAGGGGTTCTGACCGATGCGACTGCTGATTTAACCTGGGCTTTACTGATGGCGGCTGCAAGGCGAATTGTAGAAGCACAGCACTTTGTGACTGCTGGTGAATGGCAGACTTGGGAACCCATGTTACTGTTAGGAGCAGATTTAGCTGGCGCAACTTTAGGAATTGTGGGATTGGGAAGAATTGGCCAAGCAGTGGCTCGCCGCGCCCAAGGTTTTGGGATGAAAATACTCTACTGGAGTCGCCAGCGACGGGAAGCAGAATTAGAGCAATCATTGGCGGCGGAATATGTAGAATTCGAGCAACTCTTGCAAGAGTCTGATTTTGTCACCATTCATACTGCCCTCTCACCAGAAACCCATGATTTATTTGGAGACCGCCAATTTTCCTTGATGAAACCCTCAGCAATTTTAATTAATACAGCACGGGGAGCGATTGTGAATCCAAATGCTTTGTATCAAGCGCTGAGGGCAGGTGAGATTGCTGGAGCAGCAATTGATGTCACTGAACCGGAACCCATTCCTTTGGATAGCCCGTTATTGAGGGTGCCGAATTTGATTGTCACTCCTCATATTGGTAGTGCCAGTTGGAAAACACGGGCGCAAATGTCGAGGATGGCCGCTCAAAATTTGATCGCTGGTTTGAGGGGGGAACGATTACCCCATTGCGTCAATCCCGAAGTTTACTAACCTTATCCACTCCCTCATAAGCCAGCATTCTTAGCATTAATCCGCCCAAGGCCTGCCCAGTCCAGCTCGCCGTCACCTTGGGCCACTCCTGCAAGCAAGTGGTCGTGGAGCAAGCTTGCTAGTGGTAGGGGGACAACAGCTTGGTGAGCAGCTTCGAGGACTAAGCGCACATCCTTGAGTGCCAAATGTAGTTTGAAACCAGCCGGTTCGTACCGCTCCTCAGCAATAATGGTGCCATAATTTTCGTAGAGTGGTGATTTAAACAATGCTGTATTGATAATTTCCAGAAATTGGGTTGAGGATATGCCGGATTTTTGCACCAGGACAAAAGCTTCGCTTAAGGTTTCGAGGACAGATGCGATCGCAAAGTTGCCCGTCAATTTCACCAAATTTGCTAAATGTGGTTGTTCGCCAACGGTGAAAATTCCCTGACTCATCGCTTCAAACAACGGGCGACAGCGTTCAATTTGCTCAGATTCACCCGCCGTTACAATCCACAATTTCGCTGCTTCGGCCGCTTCTGGCCGGCCAAAAACAGGGGCAGCCAAATATCCTTGTCCTACGGCTCGGTGCGCTTCTGCCAACTCCTGAGAAAGAGCGACACTAATCGTACTCATCGAGACATGAACCGCACCACTAGACAATTCCTCCATCGCCCCTGGTATTTCTTCTGTACCAAAGATGACTGCTTCAACGGCAGCATCATTTGCCAGCATCGTCAGCAATACCTCCGCTCCCTGCACTGCTTCGGCGGGCGAGTCAGCAACCCGCGCCCCCAATTGTTGCAGTTCTTCAGTAGCCTTGCGCGTGCGGTTGTAAACCGTTAACTCATGGTTCCCTTGGAGGATGTTACGTGCCATCTGTTGACCCATATTACCCAGTCCAATGAATGCTACTTTCATCTGCGAGTCCCCAAAACTATTTAACTTGATGAATATAGTTTAATGAAGTCTACTGATTCGCTTGATGAATATCGTTTAATGAAGTCTACCGAGTAAGCAGCCAGAACCAATGAGCGCCCCCTTCATCCCAAAAACAGTCCTTTATGGCAAAAATTGCGGTTTACCATTCCTGACAGTACCAATGATTCCCTATTTCTTATTTTTTATTTCCCCTTGCCTCCCTTTCCCCCTTCCTTAGATTTACAAACATCAGATACCAGCCTCAGGTGTTACAATCACCCGACAAGGTGGTTGTTGAATCCTAGTGCAGGACGGCGGTAGAATATTCATATCATTCTCTGCTTACCTACTTCAAACAATCATTACTAATTTAGTAAAAATTTAATAAACTTTTAATTTTTTTCTATGCTTAGTCTACTACAACGTTCGTTAGTCACTCACAGATTGGGGAAAATTTCTTTAAAGACTTTCCTAGTAGTTCCCTTCATTTTGCAAATTGTTACGGCTGTGGGATTAGTTGGATATTTTTCCTTGAAGAATGGTCAGCGAGCTGTGGAAGATCTAGCTAACCAGTTAATAGAGGAAAAAGCGGAGCGGATCACCCAAAAACTAGAAACATACCTGGAAACACCTCATTTGATTAATTCCCTCAATGCGGATGCAGTGAAGTGGGGTCAGCTTGACTTAAAAGATTTACCAACCCTGCATCGCCATTTGATTGTCCAACTTCACCAATTTCCGTCTGTTACTTCGATTTTATTTGGCAATGAACAAGGAGATTTTAGATTAATTAATCGAGCCGTTAACCTCGAAATTGGTGTTCAACAAGAGGCTGGTTACTCAGACCCATCTAACCCTGAAAAACTTTATTTTGCTGCGGTCGATAGTGCGGGGAATTTAACGAAGCTTCTCTATACTTTGCAGGGGCATAAATTTGAAGTGCGAAATCGCCCCTGGTATCAAGAAGCAGTCAAAGCAGGAAAGCCCTCTTGGAGCAAGCCCTTTCAAATAGGTACGATGGATCTTCTTGCTATTAATGCTAGCTATCCTATTTATCAAGCAAAAACCAATAAACTCCAGGGAGTTTTTTCTGTTAATATCAGCCTCAACAGTATTAGTGAATTTTTGAGTGTTTTAAATAAAAGTGATGCTGGAGAAATTTTTATTGTTGAATCGAATGGATTGCTCATTGGTAGTTCCACCAAAGAACCACTCTTCTTTTTTAAAAAAACTCAGGGAAAAACTAGACTTGAGAGGCTAAGACCAGATAATAGCAAAAAACCAATTGTACGGAAAGTGGGTCAATTTTTAATTAAAAATTTTGGTAGTTTCGCAAACATTCACAAAGTAGAAAAATTAAAAATTAAAAATGAAAATCAGCAATCATTTGTTCATGTTAAATCATTCCACGACCGGTACGGTTTGGATTGGTTAATTATAATTGTTGTGCCAGAGTCTGATTTCATGGCAGCCATCAATGCTAACAAACAAACTACGATTTTGTTATGTATTGCGACTTTAATTATTACTACAGGGATAGGGATTTTTACAACTCACTTAATCTCGAAACCTATTTTTCACTTAAATAAGGCTGTTAAAAAGATTGCTCAAGGAGAACTTGGTAGCCAAGTGGCGGTGAGTTACTTGCAGGAAGTTGGGCAATTGATTGAGTCTTTTAACTGCATGGCAGAGCAATTACAACTTTCCTTTAGCTCTTTAAGAAAAAGTGAAAATACATTGGCAATATTTTTAGATCACGTACCGATTGGTATTGCAGTATTTGATGAAACTGGTAAGATTATTACGCTCAATCAAGCAGGTAGGGAGATACTGGGCATTAGCATGATTCCAGATGTACCAGCAACGGCTTTACCAGAAATTTTCCCCATTTACCTCGCCGGAACAGAAACAGTTGATTCCCTTGAAAAAAAGCCTGATTCACCGACCTTAAAACGGAAGGTTTCCTACCGAAACGAGCTGAAAATTCATCGCTCTGATGGTGCAATAATTCCCTTAGAAATCCGGACTTTTCCAGTATTAGATGAGCAAGGTAAAATTCTTTATGCTATCCATGCGTTTACTGATATCACTGAGCGAAATCAAACTCAAAAGCTGATCGAAGCAGCGTTAAAAAAGAACCAAGTTCGATTCCAACATCTGGCAGCGGCTGTGCCAGGTATCCTTTATTCTTTGATACAGCATTCAGATGGCTCAAGCAAATTTGAATTGATTAACCAGGCGGCTGAAGAAATACACGAGATTAGCATCGAGCAGATTCTGAGGGATGCAGAGGGTACCATTTTAGCCCAAATCTATCCAGAGGATCGACCTGCCTATCTGGAGGCAGTTACCCACAGCGCTAAAACCTTAGAAAGATTCACCCATGAATGGCGTATCATTACCCCTTCTGGCAAGCTCAAGTGGTTACAAGCTAATTCAAAACCTGAACGCCGAGAGAATGGTGATATTGTTTGGCATGGGATTGTCCAAGAGATTAGCGATCGTAAGCTCGCAGAAGAAAAACTCCGTCAAAGTGAAAATGCCTTGACTGAAGCTCAAAAAATCGCTCACTTGGGAAATTGGTCTTTTGATGTGATGACCCAGAGAATTTCTTGGTCTGATGAAGCGTGCAGAATTCATGGATTTGATCCGGCTGGACCAACCCCAAGCTATAAGCAGTTATTAGAGAAAATTCATCCCCAAGATTTAGAGCAGTTTCAGCAGGATGTTTTATGGGCTTTAACAATCGGTCAATCCTATGAACATGAAATTCGCATTTTTCGGCAGGATGGTTCAATTCGATACACTTTCGGGAAAGGACAAGCTGTGTTCGATCCAGCAGGAAATGTGATTAAACTGTTTGGAACCATTCAAGATATCACTGAGCAAAAACTAGCAGAGGAAGCTCTTTGTAAGAGTGAAGCGACCAATCGAGCCTTAATCGCTGCTATTCCCGACTTGCTGATTCGCTTAGACCGAAACGGCAGGTACATAAATTGTTTTGCAGGTAGTGAGTTCAGTATGATTGTTCCTCTGCAACAGCGAGAAGGAGCGACTATCTTTGACATCTTGCCTCGCAATCTAGCCGAAGAGCGAATGCAGTATATCGAACGAGCACTACAAACTGATAAAACTCAGACCTATGAACATCAACTGGTAGTAGAGGGTAAACTTCAGTATGAAGAAACACGCATTGTGCCGATTCAAGAGGATGAAGTCTTAGTCATGGTGCGCGACATTACAGTTCGCAAGCAAGTAGAAGAGGCTCTGCGTTATAGTGAAGAAAAATTTCGTCAGCTCGCAGAAAATATTCGGGAAGTTTTCTTTATTCTTTCCCAAACAGGGGAAATGATTTATATTAGCCCTGCCTATGAACAAATTTGGGGTAGAAGTTGCGAGAGTTTGTACCAAAATCCGACTTCTTGGTTAGAGTTAATTCACCCAGAAGAGCAACAGCAAATAGCAGTCGCTTTAGAGCGTCAAATTCAGCAACCTACAGACTTTGACGAAACTTACCGCATCTTGCGAGCAGATGGAGATATTCGCTGGATTCGCGCCCGTTCTTTCCAAGTTCAACATCAACGATCCTACCGATTTGTAGGGATTGCTGAGGATATCACTGAGCGCTTCCAAGCGGAGGAACAACTACGTCAGAGTTTAAGGCGAGAGCAGGCGATCGCCCGTACTTTAGAAAGAATGCGCCGAACCTTAGATTTAGCAACAATTTTCCATAGCACAACAGAGGAACTGCGGGAAACATTAGGATGCTCTCGCATCAGTATTTACCGTTTCTATTCCGATGGGCAGGGTGAATTTATTGCCGAATCCGTCGCCCCTAGTTGCTTGTCTTTAGCCAGTGGAAATTTCACACAAAATTGGCAGGATACTTACTTAAAAGAAATTTTTTACAGGGGTGACTGTAATCAGAAAAATTTTATCGTGAATGAGATAAAACAGGCAGGTCTTAGCGATTCCCTCATTCACTTATTAGAACAGTTTCAAATTCAAGCTTTTTGCCTGGTTCCAGTCATGGTTGGCGAGCAATTCTGGGGAGTGTTGAGTGCTGAGCAAAACGATCGTCCTTACCAGTGGACATCCGGCGAAATCCAATTACTAGCACAGGTAGGAATTCAGTTAGGAGTTGCCATTCAACAAGGTGAACTGTTTGTCCAGCTTCAAAATCAATCTATCCAACTGCAACAGGCGAAAGAAGTCGCAGAAGCTGCCAACCAAGCGAAAAGTGAATTCCTCGCGAATATGAGTCATGAAATTCGCACCCCTATGAATGCTATCATGGGTTTTTGTGACTTGCTGCAAGGGCTGATTACAGAACCAACTCAGCGTTCTTATCTGAATACAATTGCGACCAGTAGTAAAGCCCTATTAGCTTTAATTAATGATATTCTCGACCTTTCCAAAATTGAAGCTGGCAAGCTGGAGTTAAATTGTGAACCAGTCAACCTCCGAGGTTTAATTCACGAAATTCAGCAAATGTTTGCCCCGAAAGCTGAGGAAAAGAATTTGTTATTTTTGGTAGAGATTGAAGAGGATGCTTCGGTAGAAGTCCTATTAGATGAAGTACGACTACGTCAAATTTTATTTAATGTTGTTGGAAATTCCTTTAAATTTACTGAACAGGGTTTTGTTAAAATTTTTCTCCAAACTCACAAAGATACTTTAGATTTAACACTTAACCAAATTGCTTTAGAATTATCCGTAGAAGATACTGGCATCGGCATTGCTCCAGAGCAGCAAAAGCGAATTTTTGAAGCTTTTATTCAATGCGAAGGACAAAATACCCGTAAGTATGGCGGGACTGGTTTGGGGTTAGCGATTACTAAACGCTTGACGGAAATGATGGGCGGTATCATTAAGCTCCACAGCGAAATTGGCAAAGGCAGTACCTTTACCTTCTTTTTCCCCGCCGTCAAAATTGCTGATTATCCTTTAAAAATTGTTAATCAACCTGAGTTAGATGAGGGCCTCAATCAATTTCAAGCTTCCACTATCTTGGTAGTAGATGATGTACAATCTAACTTAGATTTGATTGCAGGTTACTTTGCCGGAAGCAAGCACCGTCTGTTATTTGCCCGTAATGGCAGGGAAGCGATTAACCAAGTGAATACTCACAGTCTTGATTTGATTCTGTTAGATTTGTGGATGCCTGAGATCAACGGACTGGAAGTGGCAAAAATTTTGAAAAAAAATCCAAAGACTCAGAATATCCCGATTATAATCGTAACAGCTTCCACTCGCCCACAAGATGAAACTTGCGCCCGAGCTTTATGTGAGAGTTTTATTCGCAAACCAGTGGCTCGTTCTCAACTAATTTTAGAGTTGAAAAAAGTGATGAAACCTGCGGAAAAGTATAGTCAACCTGACTGGCAGCTAATAAATGTTGGAACTAAAGCTGCGACCTTGGCCAACCCGGAACTTTTTGACCGGATGACAGAATTAATTGAAAAACTTCAACAGGAAGAAGATACCGTTTGGCCACAAATCCGTCAGGCGATGAAACGGCGTGAAATTTGCGCTTTTGTCGCTCGTTTGCAAGAGTGGGCGGTAGAATACAAATGTCAGACTCTTCTAGACTATGTGACCATCATCGAAACTCAGCTCATAACCTTTGACTGGGAACACCTGCCACAGACAATTGATAAATTTCCAGAAGTGAGGCGTCAACTATTATGACATTATTTAAACCAGAAGAATTTTTAATTTTAGTGGTTGATGACGTTAACCAAAATTTGCAAGTCGTTGGAGAAATATTAGAAAAAGTTGGCTATGGAACAACATTTGCTACTAGCGGAATGCAAGCTATAGAGCGGATTAAAACAGCTAACCCCGATTTGATTTTATTGGATTTAATGATGCCAGGAATTAATGGGTTAGAAGTCTGTGAAAAAATTAAATCTAATTCAGAATTTGTCAATATTCCGATTATTTTTTTGACAGCCAGTCAAGATGAAAATCATTTACTAGAAGCTTTTGAAAAAGGGGCAGTTGATTATGTAACCAAACCCTTTAAAACTCCCGAACTTCTTGCTCGCGTACGAACTCACTTAGAGTTAAAATATACACGCGATCAATTTAAAAAGTTACTAGACGAGCAAGCAATATTAACCGAAGAGTTAGAAAAATTAGCTACAACTGATCCCTTAACAGGAGTTTGGAACCGTCGCCATCTATTTGCTCTAGCAGAACGGGAAATCACACGTGTTCACCGATACAACCGTCCCTTGTCATTATTAATAATCGATATCGATCACTTCAAAATCATTAACGATACCTATGGACATGCTGGTGGAGATGAAGTGTTAGCTATCCTTGCAAAAACTGTACTAAATTGTCTACGTAAAGCAGATTTTTTTGGTCGATTTGGAGGGGAAGAATTTGTAGCATTTCTACCAGAAACTACTTTAAAAACAGCAGTAGCAGCAGCTGAACGTATCCGTGAAAATCTAGCAAACATAGTAATTTCTGTTGATGAGCAACAGATACGGATTACAGTCAGTATCGGTGTAGCTAGTTATCAAAAGGAGGATTTAACCATTGATGCACTCCTTCAACGGGCTGACAAGGCACTTTATCAAGCTAAAAACCAAGGGCGAAATCAGGTTGCTGCTGCTTTTGATTCTGATTGAATGATGTTAAAATATAGTTTATTAATTTGACCGACTTAATTCTAAATATAATCATTAGAAAATTGCTAAAAAATTCAATTGTCATGAAACAATTTAAGCCAGAAGATTATTTAATTTTAGTAGTTGATGATATTATTCATAACTTACAACTGATTGGAGAAATGTTGGAAAAGGCAGGTTATGAAACCACCTTTGCTACTAGCGGACTGCAAGCTTTAGAGCGAGTAAAAACTGCTCAACCTGATTTAATTCTTCTGGATTTAATGATGCCAGGAATGAACGGACTAGAAGTCTGTGAAAGATTAAAAAATGACCCTGATTTTTGTAAAATATCAATTATTTTTTTGACAGCTAGTAATGAGCAGGATGATTTGTTACAAGCTTTTCAGAAAGGAGCAGCCGATTATATTACTAAACCATTTCGCCCTCAAGAAGTTTTGGTGAGAATTGAAACACAACTAACTAATCAAATCCTCAAAAAACAATTAGAGGAGCAAAATTGGCAACTCCAACAAGAAATAGAAGTTCGTCGTCTCACTGAGGCAGCCTTACACCAAGCGAAAGAAGCAGCCGAAGCAGCCAATCGTGCCAAAAGTATTTTTCTTGCCAATATGAGCCACGAATTGCGTACCCCTCTTAATGCGATTCTTGGTTTTACTCAACTAATGAGCTATAGTTCTAACTTATCTCCCGAGCAGCAAAAGAATTTAGAAATTATTCATAATAGTGGAGAACACTTACTTAATTTAATTAATGATATTTTAGATTTGTCAAAAATTGAAGCGAAACGAATAACAATTAATGAAACTAGTTTTAATTTGGTAGATATGATTTTAGAAATTGAAGAAATGTTTAAAATCAAAGCTAAACAAAAAGGGTTGCAGCTAGATGTAGTCATAGCTCCCGATCTTCCCCATTTTATCAAAAGCGACCGCCTCAAACTACGCCAAATTTTAATTAACTTAATCGGAAATGCTATTAAATTTACTAAAATAGGGAAAATAAAAGTGTATGTTTCACCCGTCAATAACGAAGAAAAAACATTAATTAATTTTGAAGTAACTGATACTGGGGTTGGCATTGCTCCCAACGAACTCAAGAAACTGTTTCAGCCGTTCGTACAAACCCAGGCAGGGATTACCTCTGCGGAAGGGACAGGGTTAGGATTAACCATTAGTCGCCAATACGTGCAAATTTTAGGAGGTGAGTTGAGTGTCACTTCTCAGCTTAATCAAGGAACGACTTTCAAATTCCAAATAGCTGTTACTCCGGTAGAGGAAACCAACATTCAACCAAAGCAAGCGAGACGTCGCGTGATTGGTTTAGCACCCAACCAACCACGCTACCGAATTTTAGTGGTAGACGATCAATTGAGTAATCGTCAACTATTGGTACAGATGCTTTCTGGCGTGGGGTTTGAAGTTCAAGAAGCATCTAATGGTCAAGATGCCATTGCCGTATGGGAAAAGTTTGAACCCCATCTGATTTGGATGGATATGCGAATGCCTATCATGAATGGTTATGAAGCTAGTCAACACATTAAAGCAACCTTAAAAGGTCAAGCTACAGCAATTATTGCCCTCACAGCCAGTATATTTGAAGAGGAACAAGCAGTATTTTTATCAGCAAGCTGTGATGATATTGTCTACAAACCCCTTCAAGAAAGCATAATTTTTGAAAAAACCTTTCAACATTTAGGTGTAAATTATATTTATGAAGAGCAACCTATTCCCCAATCAACCCACTCTGGCTATTTAATCAATAAATTATCTACCTTGGAATTGCTCCCTGATTCATTATTTTTGCAGATCGAACAAGCTGTTTTAGGATTAGATGAAGAAGCGCTTTCTTGCTTAATTGCAGAAATTCCACCTGAACAATGGGAACTTGCTGAGGGGCTGAGAACTTGTATTGATAATTTGGAACTCCACAAAATTTTAGAAGCAATTGAAGCAATTAAAATAGGGCGTAGCTACTTTTGACCTCAATTACTTAGGCTTAACCTGTTAGTGAGGGCAGAAATTGTGCAGGCAACATTTTCACATTCTTGAGCAAGAGCTGGGTTGCTGTTGCACTGTCTACAGGCTTTGAGAATAGATAGCCCTGCCCCCATTCGCACCCCAGAGAGCGAAGTTTCTCCAACTGTTCTGTGGTTTCTATTCCTTCTGCAACTATCTCTAAGCCAAAGCTGCGAGCTAAGCCCATAATTGTTTCCACAATTTCGTCACCCTTCTGGGTGCTGATGCGACTCACAAAAGAGCGGTCAATCTTTAAGGTATCAATGGGAAACTCATGTAAGCAACTTAAGGAGGAATAACCTGTACCGAAATCATCAATAGACAACTTAATCCCCAGTTTTTTTAACTGCTTCAACATTTTAGCTTCAAAGGTAGAAGTTTTTAAGAGGCAGCTTTCAGTAATTTCTAGTTTTAAGCAGCAGCTTTGAATCCCATTTTTTTGCAAAAAATATTGCATTTTCTCTGCAAGATTTACTTGCTTTAATTGCAGGGGAGAAAGATTAATATTCATCCCGAAAGATAAGAGGTTAGGAAACTGCTGCTGCCAAAGGCACATCTGGTGACAAGCTTCTTGAAACACCCACCACCCTAGAGAGTTAATAACGCCTATTTCTTCTGCCACAGGGATAAAAGTTGCAGGAGAAATTAGTTTTCCGCTGGGGTGATTCCACCGCACTAAAGCTTCAAAACCTAAGAGATCGCCTGTCAACAAAGAGATAATTGGCTGGTAGTGAAGACAGAATTCCTTGCATTCAACGGCCCGTCGTAGATCATTTTCAAGCTGCAAGCGTTCCCCTGCTTGTATTTGAATTAATTTTGTCAATACTTCATAGCGCCCTTTACCTCGAACTTTTGCATGATACATGGCTACATCTGCATCTTTGAGTACGTCGCTGGAGCGGTCGTAACCCATTGTACTGATGGTAATACCAATGCTAGCCCCTGTAAAAATTTCATATTTATCTAGAAGCTGGAAGGGTAAATTTAATTCTTCTAAAATGCGCTCAGCAACACTGATTGCTGCATTTATATCAGGAATTTTTTCAAGCAATATAATAAATTCATCTCCTCCTAGCCTTGCAATCGTGTCTGGGTCTGGTAAACAAGCTTCCATCCTTCTCGCTACACTTTTAAGCAATTCATCTCCTATTAAGTGACCAAGGGAATCATTAACAACCTTGAAACGGTCTAGATCGATGAATAGTACGGCATATAGGTATTCAGAGGAAGCATTAGCCGCAGTGATAGCTCGCTCTAGCCGATTGATAAACCAAGCTCGGTTGTGCAACCCAGTTAAAGAATCACGCTCGGCGGAGTAACGTAATTTTTCTTCATTTGTCAATAAATCTAAGTAGGCAGATTGTAGCTCATGCAAGGCACTCTTTAATTCCGCTGTACGCTCCTCTACCCGTTTCTCCAACTCAGCATTGAATTGGGTTAACAGTAAATTATTTTCTTCCAGTTTCTTTGTTAAAGCACTTAATTTAAGGTGCAATTTTAACCTGACTAATAATTCTTCCTGTTGAAAGGGTTTAGTAATATAATCAACAGCCCCTAAAGCCAAACCTTTGACTTTATCAATGGTTTCGGAAAGGGCACTCATAAAAATCACAGGAATATCTTTCGTTGCTGGATTTGATTTGAGCCGATTACAAGTTTCAAATCCATCTAAAATAGGCATCATAATATCTAGTAAAATGATATCGGGTGTTGCATAGTCAACTATTTGGATTGCGCTATCTCCATCGGCTGCTATCCAGACTTCAAACCCAACTCCTTCCAAATAATCAGAGAGAAATGCTAAATTATTTGGCTGATCGTCTACAATTAAAACGATAGTTTTTTGATCCTCGTTGATCTCCATTCTTGACTCCTGTATGGGTTAATAAGACTTCTCGGCTATTTCTTCCAATCTCTTGTATATTTAGCGTAATTTGTGAGCAAATTTTCTCTATTTTAAATCAATCCTGTTTAATTTTTTAGCGTTTTTGAGCAGACCTTGCAGATAGCTTTTCATCGCTAAATTGTATAATATTTTAATTTTTGATGAGCTCAGAGTAACAATAGACAGAAAAGGAATGGGAGCAGGAGTTGGAGTTGGCGGAACAGAAGCAAACAGTTCCTTAGACCAGAACTCAACTAATAGAGAGCTATTTAGAAAGTCCAAGTCAATCCAATCTCTACTACTTACTCCCATTTTACTTTTGATTTGGATAGTGCTACCCATGATTTGGCTAATTCTCTGGCTAATCGCTAATCCTAATCCAGTATCTTCACTATTTTGATAGATTTTACCTATCTGCTCGATGAGCAAAAATCTGCTTTTAAATTTTTTAAGGTTCAGCTCCCTGCCAGTCTCTTCAATTTTAAATCGAATTTTAACGATGGGTAATTGGAATGCGAGTGAATCTTCTGGAGTAAGACCTAAAGGATTACCTCTACTGTCTGCCATGACCTCTACTTGAAAATTAATACCCCTTACTTTGGTAAATTTTAGGAAATTATTGAGTAAATTCATCAATAACTGCCGTAATTTTCGATCGTGAGTACGGATATCAGTTAGAAGGGTACTAGCTGGCTGGTCGGTCCCAGTCATTTGCTTTTCTTCATTGGCTTTTTTCCAAATTGCTAATGATTCTTGCAATTGCTGTGTCATTTGATTCAAACATTGAGCGAGGTCTTCCAATTCATCAATTTTTACTCCTTCTAGTTTTTGATTGGATTTTACATAAATCATAAATGTTAGTAGCATTATTAGATCGGAGAATAAAATTAAGAAGTTATCGCAAACAAGTAATTTCTAGTAGCTAATTTTAAAACTGTACAGTATCATTTCTTTATTAATACAGAGATTAATTCGTTTAAGATGAAATATCTGAAAAATCCATATAATTAATTTTTTAAAAAATTGATTATTAATAAATCTTGTTACTTGTGGTAGATGTTTGTCTATTATTCCTGATTCTATTTTTGATTTCTTGCTGTTATTAGTTTCCGCTAATCCTTCAAAAGATATTAGTAAATATTGAGCGAGTGAACAAATCAGGGGATTTTGGCTTGCCGTGACTGCTATTACTTTAAACTTACTAAGCTGAGTGCCAAAAGAAGGAGCAAGCATAGAAATTGTTCCTAATTTACTAGGGGATCTTTTGCTCAAAACTTGTTTATAGTAATTAATTGCAATATAGACACAGTTACTGATTTGCCCTAGTACCCAAGATTTTATATTTTCGCCCGAGAATAAAATGTTGCTGAAGCGAGCAAAGGTTTGAGGTTGCTGCCAGAAATAACGCTGTAAGCTAGGAGAATCCCGCAGCTTGACCAGACTAAGATGAATCGCGTCAAGATTAAGCTGATTCATGAGGTGGCGGGTTGCTAAGCAAGACTGGAGAGATTGCTGAATGCAGGCTATGACTTTGCTACGTAAGAGTATAGCAACATTATTGACGGCTTTGTATCCCTTACAGACAGAGCTCCAACCTGTTAGATCTACTGCTATACAGATTTTGAGGAGGAATAAACCGACTAAAATTAAGTACGAGGCTATTTTTTGTTTGTTTTTTGACCTTTTTTGGTCCCTCTCTAGTAGCGTCATGGAGTCAGAGGAGATGATGGGGCAAGCAAGTTCCTGTGCTCTTAGCTAGTTAGTATCAGATAGTGTGTTGAATAGATTATACTAAAAAAAGAATCAAAAAATAAATATTTCTGATGCAAGCAGATTTTTTTGTGGGTAGTCAGTGGTTTATGGCTGAGTATAATGCCTGGAAACTCCTGGATGCCTGAGTATCAATTATGAGTAGAAGACCGAGAGCAAATTTTTATTGACAGCTAAGACTTTAGTTTTTAAGTAGCTACTTTCTTTAATATAGCAATTGACCATAAAGGGAGCTCTGGTGAGAGACAAGGGGGAACGGGGAAAGTGAATTCGGTGATGGGACTCTGGGTCTCATAAGGTTACAAACTGCTGTATTACTCGACCCATGGCTCGCTTCAGCCAAGCAGTTTATTTAATTAATTTAATAAAAACCCTAAAAAATGATAGAATAGTTTCATAAGATAAAAAATCTGTTTAATGAACTGAGTTAATCAAGTAGGATTGATATCAACTGCAATTTCATATAGTTTCAGCTTCTATATTCCGATCCTTAGCTGCTACAAAACTTACTCTGACCTTTCTTCACAGTTCGGCAATGAGAGCTTTTTTATTGCTCTAGTTATATAAAAATAAAAACAAAACGATCGATGTTATTTTTGTTATACTGTCTGGCGTTCGCGGGAGCGATGCGTAGCATTATCGCTAGCTAATCATAACCTCACTCACGAAGGTAGTTTGCTAGAAGTTCCTTATTACAAGGATTTTAAATTATACTCTTTATAGCTAGTGACAGAAAAGTGCTACATTAAAACTATTAAAATGCTGTCGCAGAGAAACCTAATAAACCAGGCAGTTTTTTAGGGATCGAGACCACGACTTGAGATTCTATCTTCAGAGTTTAGAATCGGTAATTTTAAGATTACTTACTCTTATTTTCTTACTTCTAATCTGTTGTCGAATGCTCTAGCAATTGATTAAAATTTTGTGAGTTCCACGGCACGACAATAAACAGCGATCGCTTCATCAATTTGACCTTCCTGCTGCAAAGCATCCCCTAACTTTTGGTAAACTTCCCAATTATCTGACTTCAATTCAATTGCTCTTTGATAACAAGCGATCGCTTCCTGCCACCGTTCCAGCTTAGCCAACGCTTTTCCCAAACAGTAATGAGACCCCTCATCATTAGGATTCAGCTTAATCGCTTGGCGGTAAGTGATAATCGCCTCTTCCCACTGCTGTTTCACCGTCAGCGCTTCCCCTAAATTGTGGTAAGCATCTGCCAAGCTGGGCTGCAACTGAATCACACTTCGGTAACAGTCAATCGCCTGCTCTACCTTACCCTGTTTTAATAACATATTTCCCAGTGTCCAGTATTCCTCCACCGTTGCCAAACTGCGATCGCAAGTCAGAGCCTGATACCAGCCTTCAGCTCCTTCCTCCGCCTTTCCCAACTCCAAAAACACCCTCGCTAAATTCCGGCGAGCCGATACTAAATCAGGTTTGAGAGCGATCGCCTTTTCATAACAGGCGATCGCCTTTTGCCACTGTTGTTGCTGAGCGTACAAGCTACCTATATTCTCATGCACTTCCGCAAAATCTGCCTGAAGTTCCAGCGCTTTTGTATACCAAAGCCACGCCTCCTCTTCTCTATTGACTGCTTGGCAAGCATTCCCTAAAAGTTTGTACGCAACTGGTACATCTGGCTTGATTTCAATCGCCCGCTTACAGGCTGCGATCGCCTGTTCAAACTTCTTCTGAGCATAATCAGATTCTGCCTGTTTCAGATAAGTAACTGCGCTCTCAGAATTGACAGTTATGGCCAGTTTTTTGCCACCATTTTCCCCTTTCACCAGCATAACCGAACTAATAGTTTCCTGTAATTGGTGATAGCTATTAGCTGTAAGGTTCGCTGTTGCAGGTACAAGATTATTCCTGGCACTCACTATCGCGATAGGTTTCCGATCCTGATTCCTGGCATTCAGAGACGAAGGTAGACTTGTCCCCTCTCCTACGTAACTCATTGGCGCAGATTTAAGACTATTACTCTGCTCATTTTTAAGCCCGACCGATCTTGAATTTTCTCCTGAATGTTCGCTAGATAAATTACCCTGACAATTAATTTCCATTGCTCTCCGAAAACAAGCTTCCGCTTCCTCCCACTTGCCCTGCTGTTTCAGAGCTTTTCCTAAATTTTGATACGCCCCAGCAAAATTTGGATTAAACTCAATGGCGCGACGGTAACAAGCCATGGCTTGAGTCAACTGACCTTGTTTGTACAAGCTATTCCCTAACTGAAGGTGTTTTTCAGGCGTTACCTTTTCCGGTTCTAAAGAATAAGCTTCAAACCAGCAACCAGCAGCTTCTAATGGCTTGCTAAGCTGCATCCATGCTTTCGCTAAATTCCGGTAGGCTGCTGCTAAATTTGGCTTGATGGCAATCGCTTTTTGATAACAAAAAACTGCCTGTGCCCATTGCTTATTCTGAGCATAAAGACTGCCAAAATTTAAATATAGTTCTGCATCTTTTGGCTGAATTTCAATCGCTTTTTGATAACAACTGGCTGCCTCTGCTTGTTTGCCTTGGACTTGCAGTAGCTTAGCCAGAAGTTTATAAGCAACTAGTGCATCAGGTTTGATTTTAATCGCTCGCTTGCACTCAGCGATCGCTCGGTCAAAATTTTGCTGATTCGTATAAAGCTTAGCCTGCTGAATACAAGCATCCACCGTTAGCAATTCTTCTTTATCAATATTTTTTGGTAACGAATTGGTAGCAACGGTAACTGATGCCACCAGAGGCAAAAAAATATCAGAACCCTCCTCGGAAACTGCTGCGGTTTTGGGTGAAAAATCAAGGGTGCTCAACCGCAAACCAGTGTTCTTTACTTCTGATTTTGACCGCTGAAAGTTTTCAATTTTTTCTGATAAATTAGGATCGGCAATTTGCAGTTGATTTGTCTTTGCTGTCACATACACAGAAGATTCTCTACTATCACCTAGTAAATCACCTCTAGCGCTTAAAGTCAAAACAATTGTTTTCAATAAATCTCCAATCATATTAGAAGGACGTTCGAGGAACTTTCGATAACGGACTGCTTCCTCATGCAACTTTCTTTGCACTTGCAAAGCTTTACCCAAATTTTGGTAAGCTTCATCAAAATTTGGATTTAACTCAATCGCATGGCAGTAACAAGTAATCGCTTGGGCGACTTGATTTTGTCTTAACAGCGTGTTTCCCAACTGGATATGTTCTTCAGGAGTTGCTTTTTCTGGTTCCATAGAGTAAGCTTGATACCAACATTCATCAGCAGCCGCTAGTTGCCCGATCTGCGTCCAAGCCTTCGCTAAATTTCGATAAGCAGAAGCTAAATCAGGCTTGAGAGTAAGCGCTTTTTGGTAACAATTAATCGCAGGTTCCCACTCTTGTTGCTGAGCATAAAGCGTCCCTAAATTTATATAAGCTTCGGCAAAATCTGGCTCAATTTCAAGGGCTTTCTCATAGCACTGTTTCGCTTCTTCAATTTGACCCTGAGCCTGCTTCGCATTTCCTAAAATCTTATAAGCCCTTGCATCGGATTTCATTTTAATCACTCGCTGGCAAACCTTGATCGCTTGCTCAAATTTTCGACTCTGATAAAAAGCTTCAGCTCCTTGAATATAAATATCAATATCATGAGGATTGAATGTAAATATTTCCGAACGAGAATTAACTGTATCTTTGATTAAAGTTCCGGTTGATTTTTGATAACAAGCGAGAGCCTGCTGCCAATTTTGTTGTTGGGCATATAATGTAGCGAGGTGAGTATAAACCTCAGGAAAATTTGGTTGAATTTCCAAAGCTTTATGATACCAGTGTTTTGCCTGCTCTAAATTACCTTGGGCTTGGCTAACCTGTCCCAATATTTTGTAAGCAGGTGCAAAATCAGGCTTCTGCTGAAGAGCCTGCTCACAAGCAATCACTGCATCCTCTACTTTTCCTTGCTCTAAATAAAACTCGGCACATTCGTAAAAGTAAACTGCTGATTCTTGGTTCATAGTAAGTGAGAGGTACTGACTAACTTTTGCTAGGGTTATAGTAAACTGTTTGAATCGATTGTTTTGTTAAAAATGATGTGAGACATAGTTTTTGAAAGAGGACGATCCCAGTGGAATCGATGATGCTTTGGTTAGATCTACGAAGTCAACTTGAGCTTTCCGGAATAGCGACTGTTAAGGATCTTAGTTCTTGTTGAGTCACAAAAGCTGATGATTTTATCTCCGTAGCACGACTCAGTGCCGACTCTAGATTTAAAGAGAATTCATAGATCTCTCCCCTCACAGTGCCACCCAGACTGTCAAGGCAATATTTTTCAGGAGAGCTTGCCCACAAATTTCCTGGCTATCAGCACCCGCTCAGAAAATTTATACATAGGTCACGCGGTAATGAGAGCATTTAGAAAGAGTTTTGCGACAGCCAGATGAGAGTAAAGTCGCAGTCCCGAACTGTATAGGTTATACCTGAATATAGATCAGTCACCCAAGATCATGCCATTAGAGCCGAATCGCCCCAAAGCAATTGTTTTTAGCGTTAACACTTCGCACCCAGAGCTGTTAGCTGGTTTAGATCTGTGGCTCAAGCTAGGCTTACTCTCAGATACTCAAGTAAAGGAGCTATGCCAGGACTATCTGACTTGTCCCATACCACAACCCGCCTTTGCTCCGACTCCAACCGCCACGCCGATCCCCGCCTTATCGACACCAACACCTAGAAAAGAGCAGGTCATTTCTCAGGAAATCAAACCTCCTGCTCCTCCTAGTTTTCTCGCTTCTGTTTTGCACTCATTGATGGCAGAACTCAGTGTTGTCTGGCTGCTATTTTTAGGTGTGTTTTTAGTGGTTGTTTCCTCAGGAGTGCTAGCAGCTTCTCAGTGGCAACGGTTTCCGGCTGCGGGGCAGTATGGGGTTTTGTTAGCTTATACTTTGACTTTTTGGGGGATTAGTGGTTGGGTCAATCAGCAGCGCAATTTGCATTTAACGGCTCAAACTTTAAGGATGGCAACGCTATTATTAGTGCCGATTAATTTTTGGGCAATGGATACTTTTGGACTATGGCGAAATCCTGGGAATTGGGTTGTAGTTGCGACGGCGGCAGTTAGCCTCACCCTTATTACTTGGAACTTGCTCAAACAGGAATCAGCCAAGCAGTTACCTGCTCTCAATCATTTGTGGCTGAGTTATTTACATTGGGGTTGGGGATTGCCAGGATTTGCACTGATTGCAGTTTATTTAGGAACCCTCGGCACTGCTATTTCTACCATTTATCAAACTCGCCAGCAAGTTCGCCTCAGGCAAAGGAAAGCAGCGACCGAAAATTCACCTGATTTAGTTGGGTTGAAATCCCGTCGCCTCCCCGTTCAAAAAGTTGCTTTAGTGGTTTATGCTTTAGCAATTTTATTGGGGCGGGCAATCTTTGTTAAAAAGGTAGAAATCGATCAATTAGGGTTAGTTTTAGGCATTTGCGGCGCACTGCTGGCTTGGCTCCATCAACAGCTTCAAGGGGAATTTTCGGTAAGGGTAGCCAACCAGCAACTACGACCTGAAAATTTGTTGAATTGGGAGGCAGTAGGAGGCGGTTTATTAGCGTTAGGATGGCTGGTTTCCGTGGCGGAGATCCCTGGGCAAGCGATCGCAGTCAGCGGACTTGCGCTCTGGTTCTTCAGCAGTCGTCTGCTGCGGTTCTGGCGGGCAATAGATTTAGCTCTGCTGTTCGGAATCGGTCTTCAGGCCATTTGGCTGGGTTGGCGGCTGATTCCTCCAACTCTACAAGGGCAAGCGATCGCGCTTTTAACTCAGCTTACCAGCTCCCAGCAAACGCCTTGGGCGTTATTAGGTTTGGTGCTATTTCCTTACTTAATCTTAATGCTGGTCATCACCCAATGGCTTGACCGCTCTCAGCAACCCCGCCTCGCCCGTTTTGGAGAAGCGCTCGCCTTAATTTTTGGAGTTTCTTTAACCGTTCTTAGTTCAATTAACCCTCTATTACGGACGCTGAATTTACTCGCCTCAACCTTAACTTTAGGGTGGGTCACGCGGCGATCTTTCAGCGATTCAACTCGCTCTGTCACTGCTCCCCCTCAGCTCGATCGACCGGCAACCGCAGATGTTCTGGTTTATTTCACTCACGCTCTGGGGATACTTACTCTCAGTTCGGGAATTCACTACTTTTTGCCACACCTCTCTCCAGAAATCTGGGCAACAATCTGCTTAGGAATGATGGTGACTGAATGGGGATTTTTTGTCACAGCGAGAATGCTTGCCAGCAGCTCCCCTGATTCACCCTTCGCCCTTCCGGTTTCCTGCTTGGAGAGTGCTTGGTATCTGGGATTGGTGTTAGCTTCATTGAGTTTTCTCCTCTTAGCCAATCATTGCTTGCCTTGGTCCGCCACTCTCCAGAGAAATCCGGGGTGGTGCCTGATTTGGTTGGTAACGCCTCTATCCCTAACCGCAGTTGCTCAATTCACCCAGGCTCGTCAGCGACAACTTGCTAGCGGGTTCAGTACGACCGCTCTGTTTTGTGCTCAATTTCTCACCTGGAATAAACCCGACCCTCAGCTTATCAGTTTGGGCATTGCCACGGGGCTGATGTTCCTCAATACGCGCTATTTACCCCAGCCGCTCATGGCGAGAATTACGGTGGGGTTTGGACTGAGTTTCTTGGGAATGTCGCTGGGGCAAGGTTTGCTTGGATTTCCGAAGGAATTGTTGCCGGCTTGGTTAATGGCGGGGGCGGTCGCAACTTTCAGTTTGTGGCTCCTCCGTGGCGGCCTCCTCCACTATTTCAGTCAGGAACCCAGGCAGCTAGGGCAACGGGGAGCGATTTACACTCAAGCTTTAGATGAGTGGGCGCTCATCCTCTGCGGAGCGGAAATGTTGCTGCTGGTGAGTGCTAGCCTAAGAACTGATGCGACCGCCCAACCGATGCTCGTCTTGGCTGCGGCTGCAACCGTGATGCTGGCGACGGCCTACCGCAGTTGGCAATTTCCTCGAACGGCAACCGCCATTTGGGGAAGTGTGGCAGCGATCGTTGTGGCTCAACTGCCTCTACTCCCCAGAGTCGAAACTCGGCTCTTGGGGTTGGGTTTGGCGACGGTGTTGCTGTTTGGACATTCCTGGTTTTTACCCCAGGTGTCACTGGCCGCAATAACTGTGGGTTTTGGCTTGAGCTTGGCAGCGGCAGCAATCGCACCAACCCACTTACTGGCGGGGTGGGATTGGGGGGTAGCGGCTGCGGTCACGATTTTTGGGTTATGGCTGATTCGCCATTGGTTGATTCACAACCCCACTCCTCACAGACAACTCAGGCGAACTTATGCTCAGGCGACAGACGGGTGGGCAATGGCGATCGCTGGTATGCTGTTGGTGATGCTGACGTTGCACGCTGGTGAGGTCTACGGAACCTGGCTGGATTTGACAGTCTCGCCGTCTCTGTCGGCCCTTGTGGCAACTTTGGTGACGATGGCAGCGATCGTCTATCGCACTTTCCGACAGCCTTCTGCTTGGGGAATTTACAGTTTTGCTTGGGGCCTGGAGTTACTAACGGCGGAAATTTTGGGTTTTGTTGGGGGTCAGGCGGTACAATTAGCGGTCGCGAATGTGGCTCTCGGACTGCTGACTCAACTGCTGGGAGACTGGTGGCAGCGGCGACACCCCAACCACGAATTGTTACCGAGCGTTCAGATCATCCCTCTACTTTACGGTGGATTGGGGGCTGTGCTGCGGTCGCGAGCGTTTACCAGTTGGACAGGGTTAATTTCCCTAGGGGTGGCTTTGATTGCGATCGGCATTGGTAGACGTAACACGGAATTAAAACCACTGGTTTATTTAGGGTTATTGGGAGTCTCTCTTTCTGCCTATGAATTGTTACTTTATCAGCTCTGGCAGACACCAGGAGAAGCAGTTGGGGACTGGTTAATTGCAATGGCGGCTCTTGGTGGCAGTTTGATGTATGCGGTTCGCCTACTGTTACCTTGGCTGATTCGGTATTTGCACCTCACTCGGCAAGAATTACAAACCGTTGCTCACCTGCACTGGGGTTGGAGTAGTTTGTTATTAGTCGCTGCGACTTTATATCCCCTCGAAGCTGGCTTATTTTTGGGGTTGGGAACCGGTGCTTGCTTGGTGCAGTATGCCATCTTTCAGGGACGCCGCCACCCTCAACCCTGGTGGGGGGAAGTTTGGGTTTATATCGGCTTTATAGAGGCGATCGCCATCCGGCTCTATTGGCTGAATACACCGGTGGCGAAATTTATTGCCGGGCCTCTAGTGTTGTGGAAAATTGCCATTGCTGCTGTCTTTGCCTATGGGATTGATATTTTGCCTTGGGAACAGTGGGGTTGGCGGAAACAACCCTGGAAAGTGGCGGCATTTCTGATCCCGCTGATTGCGATCGCAGAAAGTCGGGGAATTTTTCACCCTTTGAGCTTACTCATTGCTGCCGGATTTTATCTGTTCCTTGCTTGGGAAAATCAGCAAATCCGCTTTACTTATCTGAGTGTGCTCTTGGTTGATTGGGTGCTGTGGCGCTGGTTTTCTCAGATGGGATTCCTGCAATCGGAATGGTACGCGGTCCCTCTGGGATTCTCTCTGCTTTATGTTGCCCAAGTCGATGCTGTTTTCAAAACTTCTGAGTACAAAGAACCCCGCCATCTATTGAGAATCCTAGGAATTGGACTGATTTGCGTCATTCCTTTGTTAACTCAAACGGGACATGGTTTAGAAGCAGCGATTTTAAGTTTAGGAGCGCTGTTAGCAGGATTAGCTTTGCGAGTCCGCGCGTTTCTTTACGTGGGAACCGCTATTTTTTTAATCGATGTTTTTTACCAATTAGTGATTTTAATTTTCGATTACCCCTTGATTAAATCGGTCATTGGTTTGATCGGGGGAGTCATCTTAATTTGGATCGCAGCTACTTTTGAAACGCAACGCGACCGCCTCACAGTTTTGCTGCAACAATGGTTAGCTGAGTTGGCAGAATGGGAGTAGAGAAGCGATCGCTCTGACAGCCATTATCAAATATTCGAGTCCTTATGAGTCCGCATTGGTGGGAATCGAACTAGATCGACCTCAATGCTAACTCTCGATAAATCTGCGAAGCTCGGTCTAAGGCATTAATTTCTAAACACCTTTCAAACCCCCTCAATGCCTGCTGATAATTTTGAGTATTATACAGCAAAACCGCTTCTTCAAAAACTACCTTGGTCGCTAACTTTCCAGCTTTAATCTCCACAGGATCGGCATCAAAAACCTCAAACACAGAGACCATTTGTGATTTTCCTTTCACTTTCACTCGACCGATGAGACGAATCGCATAACTGCTAGGCGTTTCTAAGGCTGAGAGAGTTGGTTCAGAAATTAGCAACGGGACTCCAAAATCCTTGGTCAACCCTTCAATGCGAGAGGCTAAATTAACCGCATCACTAATGACAGTCCCATCCATGTGATTTTTTCCACCCACTGTCCCCAACATGAGAGAGCCGGTATTGATCCCCAGGCCAATTTGAATTTTGGGGCGATCGGGACGACCCCTAGTTATATTATATTCAGCCAACATTTGTAGCATAGAAATCCCAGCTTTAATGGCATCATCTGCTGGGCCATGAAAGAGAGCCATAATCGCATCTCCAATATATTTATCAATAAATCCCTGATTCTCGGTGATGGCTGGTTCCATACGACTCAGGTAAGCATTAATAAATTTAAAATTATCTTCCGGGGTCATACTTTCGCTGAGCGCTGTAAAGTCACGGATGTCAGAAAAAAGAATCGACATTTTATGCTCGACTGCATCGCCTAATTTGACATCAACGATACTTTTAGAACCCAACAACTGGAGAAATTGATGGGGAACAAAGCGGCTAGCTGCTTCCGTTAATTCTAATTCTGCTTGCATAGCTAGCTCTAAGCTGGAATTTACTGCAAACAGTTCTTCAATGAATTTCTTTCGTTCAGCTTCCGCTTTTTTTCGCTCTGTAATATCAGCAATAAATCCCTGATAATAAAGTAATTTTTGCTCGGCATTATAGACAGGACGGGCACTTTGAGAAATCCAAATGATGCTGCCATTGGAGTGGTAAACTTCCACTTCAAACTCAGAAACAGCTCCCTGCTGCATCAAAGTCAAAAATTCTTGATGGCGGTGTGGCTCCACATACAGAGGTCGCCGAGGATCGGTGAGTTTCTCCATTAACTCTTGCGGAGATTCATAACCGTAAATGCGGGCCATTGCGGGATTGACATTGATATAATCCCCCTTAGAGGTTGATTGAAAAATTCCTTCTAAAGCATTTTCAAAGATGCTGCGATAGTTTTCTTCGGCAATGCGGAGAGCTTCCTCTGCTTGTCGGCGTTCAGTAACATCAATTCCCACTGCTACCAACCGCTTACCCTGTTGGTATTTCTGGACAGCGAGCAGATAGTAGCGGAGTTGTCCGTTGGTGTGAATTGGAATCACTTGAGAGGTGGCTCTTGCCGAACTATTTAGAAATTGATCGATGAAGTGAGTATATTCTGGGCTATTTTTAAAGAAGCCGATTTCTTTCCCCGTAATCTCTGAAGGGAGTAGGTTTAATTGTTCAGATAAATAACGGTTCACACCGAGATAAATGCCATCGGAGCCAATCCAAGAAATTGCGCCAGGTACGGCATCTAAAACCGCTTCTAGTTGTTCTTTGGCATCGGATAAAGCAGCTTTTGCTTGTTGTAAATCGGCGTTTTTTGCTTCGAGGACTGCAAAAGATTCTTTGAGTTGGCGAGCCATACTGTTAAAGGAACTCGCGAGGGTTTCTAGTTCTGCAATACCTCTGACTTCTAAATTTTGATCGAGTTGACCGCGAGCAATTTCTTCCGATGCTTGGCTTAACTTGAGAATGGGTTTGGCAATCCAGCGAGCGGTGGTAATTCCTGCGACGATCGCAATGCCTAACCCCGCTAAACATAACATGACAGTCGTGCGGTTGTTGGCATTGATTTTGTCCATGAAGTCATTTTCGGGAACGACAACAACGATCAGCCAATCTAAACCCCGGCCATCCCGAAAGGGTAACACTTGCATGAGTTGCCGCTGACCGTTGAGCTTGAAGTCGGTTTGTAATGGCTGGTCGATCGCAGCGAAGCTACCAAACTGAGCTTGTAGATGTTGGGAGGCTGTTCGGACTAAGGGGTTACTACTCTGAACGGCTTCTAGGAGTTTGGCTTGCTTTCCCTTCCCAACGGTTAGGGGTTCGTTGGCAGAACTGGAAATGATTTGTCCTGTGCGATCGGTGACAAAGGCAAGCCCGGACTTCCCGATGGATAAGTTGGAGAGGAATTTTCGGAAATCGTCTGGTAGTAGTACATCGGCGGCACAGACTCCGATCAGTTGTTTGCTGTTGCTGTCGTAAATCGGCTGGCTGGCGGTGACGGTGGGGAGTTGGGTGGAGAATGCGAGGTAAACGTCGCTCCAGGTTGGTTTCCCGACTTGCAAGGCTTTTTGATACCAAGGTCGCTGGCGGGGGTCGTAGATGCCGCGATCGCTAAATAACACGGTTCGTCTGCCTTCAGCATCGGTTTTATAGAGGTGTAAATGCTGATCGGTGAAGGGATTGGCAGCCCACAGTCCCAGGGTTCTGTCTTCTAAGATCCGCACAGCTCCTAAGAATTCTCCTTGTTCGCTGCCGCAATAGATCGCGTAGATATAGGGGGAAATTTTTAATTGTTGCAACAGTTGCGGTGCGCGATCGCCATTGGCTAAATCCAATTCACCTCTGGCAAAAGCGCTGCTATTGAGTTGATTGAGTCCGTGAGGATTCTCGAAATACCCTTTGAGTTCCTGCTGAATCCGGGCGCTCAGTTCGCTACGCAGTTGAGAAGCGAGGTCATTGACAGCTCTCTGGGCATTCCGAAATGAGAGAAAGCTGACCAATCCCACCGCAGCGATGATTTGCACAACAAAAGTAACAACAAGCGTTGTCCGCAGGCGAACCTTTGGAGAAAGTTTAGACAGAGAAATGCTCGTAGATTTCATCAGCATGGACGCAGCCCGCCTTTAACACAACTGTGCAGAACTCAATCATGCTGCAACCTGGATTAGAAATAGCTAATTATACCTGAACTTAATTTTTTTGTCTACCTAGCTCCCTGGATTTAGCAATTAAGGGTTAGCGATCGCTAACCCTTAATCAGTATTAGCATTATTTCCTCGGAACTATCAAATAGCCCCAGAAAAATTGAGGTAACTAAACAGCCAAAGCTCTAGATTAGTCTGGCACAGATAAAACTTGCTGAAAACAAATTAAGCCAGAGGTTTTCACCTTCGATCGAGGATGGCATTTAAGAGGCACTGAGGTAAGCCGCTAAAGCCTCCGATCCCCCAATTAACTTACCATCTATAAATACCTGAGGCACTGTTGCCGCCCCTGTCACTGCTCGCAGAGAGCGAGTTGTCACCTGCTGACCCAGGATAATTTCTTCATAATCCAAGCCTTTTTCCTTCAGCATTTCTTTAGCACGAGCGCAAAAGGGACACCCGACTTTTGTAAACAGAGAAATTAACTTCGGCTTCCCTGCTTGAGGATTAATGTAATTGAGCATTGTATCAGCATCCGATACTTTGAACGGATCGCCCGGTTCTTCCGGCTCAATAAACATTTTTTCGATGACACCATCTTTTACTAACATGGAATAGCGCCAAGACCGCTTACCAAATCCCAAGTCAGCTTTATCAACAAGCATTCCCATACCTTCTGTAAATTCGCCGTTCCCATCCGGAAGGAGTGTGATATTTTCTGCCTTTTGATCCTTGGCCCATTCATTCATAACAAAGGCATCATTGACGGAAATACAGAGGATACTGTCAACGCCATTTTCTTTAAAGGTTTTGGCTAATTCGTTATAGCCAGGGACATGAGTTGACGAGCAAGTGGGTGTAAAAGCACCCGGTAAAGAAAATACAATGACTGTTTTCCCTGCAAATAGCTCATCGGTTGTGACATCTACCCATTGGTTATTTTGGCGGGTGCGGAAGGTGACTTGAGGAACTCTCTGTCCTTCACGGTTTGGCAACATAAGTTTGACTCCTTGAATGAGATATAGGTAGTGCTGGTTCGTTAATTCGCTAATTCTAAATCATTTTTTGCCAAAAAGCATTTTGAAGAATTTGGCGGTTAATGCTTCGTCCCGATCGGCTTTCTTGCTATGAATGCTAACACTAGAACCGTCGAGTTGCCAAAAATCACCAGTCCAGGAGTTTCTAACTGAGTGAAGGACTAATTTTGAGAATGGATCTCGGTTTCGCACGACTGTCTGTTCTTTGGGTAAGCTGAAGTACGATTAAATAACCATATAGAAACCTAATTTTGCAGAAAAACAAGATCAGTTGCTAGTTACAAGTAAACCCCTTCTCCTGACTAAAACAGCTCTGCTTCATTCTAATACAATCATCAGCAAATCAACCCTGTTGGCTAGCCATCTCTGAGCTTGTGTTCAAGACTTGAATTAAATCCGCCCAGTTTATCCTTGATATCATTCGCCTAATTTTTTAGTCATTAGAACTCGATTTTTTAAATATAAAATTAATCATGCTTTATATAAACTTAGCATTTTTTTTTCAAAAGCCTCCTAAAGATTCAGTTATTAACCCCAAAATGACTATAAACAAGACCAATCAGAGAGAATATGAATTTAGGATTTTGCGACATTTATTTTTGAATTTTTTAGAAATAAAATTAAGCTAAAATAGCATATTAGAGCTAGAAGTTTCTTGAAATTTTGAGGCTTAAACGAGAGATAAAAGAAAACCTTTTTAGTAAAAAAGTGAATTTTAAGGCTAGAATCTACTTGACACTTTTCTTTTTTCAAAGAAGTTTCTCACTATAAATTAAATGGCTTCACCCTAAATAACAATGAATTCATGATGAATATTGAATAACTCATAAAAACACTAGTTGATTTGTATTGTTAAGTATAGATAAATATTTTTTTGTTTTGCCAGTAGTTAGACACAGATTTTTATTAAAAATTTATCCGCTCACTTTTCAATAAATCTCTAGCGATTAGTCAGATAAATAGAGAGTAGAATAGTTCAGAATTTATATCAAGAAGATACCTAAGCTTGAGGAGCAAGTAGTAAGGAGCAAAAAATTAATGAAGGTCTGTAAATAGATGTTAAAAAAATTAACCTCTCTTCCCTTCTTCCCTCTACCTGACCCCAACAAGAATCATTATCTAGCTTAGTGAGAATAAAAATGATAGCCTCAAGGTAGCCCCTCTTGAGAGGTGATTATGCTGTTTCCAAATTCTTCACTGTTTCCTGAGTTTAATAATTGTATTGAGCGCCAGTGGTTAGGGGTAACTCCAGAAACATCCCTGCTTAAGGCAGTCAAACTGATGAGTCAAATCGCCTCTAGTGAGGCTAACTTATGCCAAGACTTAAACTTTCCAGAAGTCAACCCAAGTCGAGCCAGTTGCCTTCTCGTCGTGGAGGATAACCAACTCGTCGGACTCGTCACTGAGCGAGATTTAGTGAAATTAGCAGCACAAGGAAGTAGCTTACAGGATAAAACGGTTGCTGATGTGATGACTCGGCAGTTAGTTGTCTGTCGAGAAGCAGAAGCGAAAATTTCCTTAAACACCCTGGAACTCATGCGTCAGCACCAGATCCGTCACTTACCTGTGGTGGGCGAGCAAGGTCAGCCTGTAGGAGTTATTACGCTAGACAGCATTCGTGCAGTTTTGCAACCCATCGATATCCTCAAGTGGCGACAAGTGGGTGAAGTTATGACACAGAAGGTGATTCATGCTTCTCCCACTACAACCGCGATCGAGTTAGCACAACTCATCACTCAGCATCAGGTGAGTTGTGTCGTCATCGGCGAAGCGATCGCCCCTGAAGGTATTCGTCCCCTCGGAATTGTCACCGAGCGGGACATTGTACAGTTCCAAGCTCTACAACTTAATTTAAGGGAACTGCGATCGCAACAGGTCATGAGCACTCCCCTGTTTTTAGCAAGGCGTAGCGATGCTTTGTGGGATACTCATCAAGAAATGCAGCGACGTAATATCCGGCGGTTAGTTGTTATTGACAGCAAAGGCAACCTCGACGGAATTGTGACTCAGACCAGCATTTTGAAAGCTGTGGATTTGGGAGAAGTCCACAAAATTATTACCGCATTGCAACACCAAGTGGATCAGCTCCAAAATGAAAAAAATGATTTATTAAGTCGTCTGAATTCTGAGTTCAAGCAGCAGCTACACGAGCGGAATAACAAGCTTTTAGAACAGAACGAACGCCATCAACTTGTTAACGACATTGCCCTCCGCATTCGCGCTTCTTTAAAGTTAGAAACCATTTTAAAAGAGACCGTCACAGAAGTTCAAAAACTACTAGAAACTGACCGCGTAATTATCGAGCGCCTTGCATCCGATGAGAGCAGCCAAATCATTGTCGAATCCGTCGCTCTCCCAGAGTTTTCAATTTTAAACTGCATCTTCAAAAATGAGTGCTTTGAGTCTGAGTGGTTAGCACCTGATGAAAAAGACCGTCCCCAAGTGATTGGAGATCTGGAACGGGATGAAATTACTGCCTGTTATCGAGAGTTTTTGCAGCAATTTCAGGTCAAAGCCTATCTTTCGATACCCATTATTATCAATGAGCAGCCCTGGGGATTTTTAATTGCTCACAACTGCACCCATCCTCGTCAGTGGCAACCGGAAGAAATCGAATTTCTAGAGAGTTTATCTGTTCAAGTTGCGATCGCGATCCATCAAGCAACTCTCCTTGAGCAAGTTCAGAAAGCCAATACAGAACTCGAAGCCAGAGTGCGAGAGCGAACTCTCGAATTACAACAAGAATTAGATCGCAGTCAAAAAGCTGAAACCGCTTTGACAGAAAGACAAATCATTCTTCAAAGTTTCTATGACTCCGTCCCGATGCAGATGGGGATTGTAGAACTCCTAGATAATGACATTCTGCATTTGTCTGGTAATGCCACTACAGCCCGATTTTTCGGACTTACTCCAGAACTATTCCAAAATAAACTTGCCAGTCAACTCGGGGTTTCTCAAGAGCATATTGATACCTGGATTCATTATTATCGAGAGAGCCAACGCATTGGTCAACCGATTCGTTTTGAATACCAGCACAACCAAGATGGAAGCCTGATCTGGTTATCTGCCACGGTTTGCTACATTGGTAATTACGGTGACCATTTTCCTCGTTTTTCCTATGTAGTGGAAGATATTACTGAGTGCCAAAAAACTGAAGAAGCAATTCGATTCCAAGCTCAATTATTGGCACAAGTTCGTGATGCGATTGTCGCAGTTGACAAAGCAAATAGGGTGATTTATTGGAATGTTAGAGCCGAAGAATTATATGGATTAAAGGTGAGAGAAGCACAGGGGAAGCTCCTGAGCGAATGCTATCAATTTCACTGGCTAAATCTAGAAGATGAAGCAGCCGCTGCTGAAGCTTTAAACACAGTTGGTTTTTGGCAAGGAAAAAACATTCATTACAAACTGAATGGAGAAAGAATCGATGTTGAATCATCTGTAAGTGTCCTCAAAGATGAAGGGGGAAATGCCTTTGGGCTGTTAGCTGTGATTCGCAATATTAGCGAACGGCAGCAGGCTGAAAAAGCATTAAAGCAAAGCGAGGAACAGTATCGGCGCATTGTCGAAACCACTTTAGAAGGAATCTGGGGACTGGATGCAGACAATAAAACCAGCTTTGTTAATGCTAGGATGGCTAATATGTTGGGCTATACAGTTGCAGAAATGCAGGGAGTCCCTTTGTTGGATTTCATGGCAGCAGAAGATCAGAAAATTGCCCAAGCTTATTTAGAACGTCGCCATCAAGGCATTGAGGAAAATCACGATTTTAGATTCCGCCGTAAAGATGGGTCTGATTTATGGGCAATTGTGGCTGCTACGCCGATTTTAGACGACGCAGGTCAGTATGTAGGGGGTTTTGCGATGCTGACTGATATTAGCGATCGCAAACGGGTTGAAGAATCTTTACGTCAATACGAACGCATCGTTGCCACTACAGCAGATTGTATTTGTTTGCTAGATCGGAACTATATTTATCAGGCTGTTAATCCAGCTTATCTCAGATTGAGGCAAATCTCCTGGGAAGCAGCGATCGGACATACAGTGAGTGAAATCGTTGGAGTACAGAATTTTACAAGTTATCTAAAAGATAATATTGATCGGTGTTTGGCGGGTGAATTTGTTGAAAATGAGAGATGGATCGATCTTAAAAACCTGGGTAGACGATTTATTAGGAAAAGCTATACTCCTTACTTAGACCAGCAACAGCAAATTTCTGGAGTGGTAGTCAGCCTTCAAGATTTAACTCGCTTAAAACAAACTGAACAAGCACTGATCGAAAGTGAAGAACGCTACCGCTCCGTGATCTCAACTTTAGCAGAAGGGATTGTCTTACAACAGGCAGATGGAGAAATTACAGCCTGCAATGATAGTGCGGAGCGAATTCTGGGTCTAACTGCCGATCAGATGATGGGACGGACCTCCCTCCATCCTACTTGGCGGGCCATTCGTGAGGATGGAACTCCTTTTCCAGGAGAGGAGCATCCGGCAATGGTCACGCTCAGAACAGGACAGGCACTCACCAATGTGGTGATGGGAGTTTATAAACCTGATGGCAGTTTAACCTGGATTTCGATTAATTCTAAACCGTTATGGCGCTCTGGAGAATCATATCCCCATGCTGTTGTTGCCTCATTTGTTGACATCACAAACCGCGTTCAGATAGAGCAGGTGTTGCGGGAAAGCGAAAAGCGTTTTCGGAACTTGTTTGAGAATTCACCAGTGGCTTACCAGGCTCTTGATGAACAAGGTTACTACATGGATGTTAATTCCGAATTATGCAATTTGTTGGGATATACCAGTGAAGAACTGCTAGGTAAATCGTTTGCTGAGTTCTGGTCGCCAGAGAGTCAATACCGTTTCCTCGACCAATTCTCCTGTTTCAAAACTGAGGGAATTATCCATACAGAAATCGATTTGGTGAGAAAGGATGGGAATTCAATTACTGTACAACTAGAAGGCCGGATTCAACGCGAACCAGAGGGTGAGTTTGTTAAAGCCCATTGCATTTTATATAATATCACCGAGCGCAAACAAGCAGAAGCAACTTTGCGAGCCAGTGAAGCTCGCTTGACTCTGGCACTAGAGCTAACAAACACCATTGCTTGGGAACGAGATTTACAGACCGATCGCCTGTTATTTACTAGCACAATCTTTGACTCCGTTCCGATAGAAATGCCCTATGCCAGCGCTCTCGCTCAAGTTCATCCTGAAGACCGGGAACGACTGCATCTGGCCAACCAAAATGCGATCGCGAACCGCAGTTCTTTCCGCATTGAGCATCGAGTCGTCGATCCCAAGAATCCCGATTGTTGGTGCTGGTTGCTAGTGAATGCCACGGTACTGACCGACCTCTCTAATCGCCCAATGCGGATGATAGGAATGTCGTTTGATATTAGCGATCGTAAACGAGCAGAAGAAGCTTTGCGTGAAAGTGAAGAAAAATTCCGGCAGCTTGCTGAAAATATTCATCAGATATTTTTCCTGGTTTCCCGTACCGGTGAAATGCTTTATATCTCTCCGGCTTATGAACAAATTTTGGGTAAGGCTCGCGAAAGCATCTATCAAAATATTTACTCTTGCATCGACTCGGTTCATCCAGAGGACCAGGAGCGCATCCTCGCAGCTTTTCATACTGATATTCAATCGGGAAAACCTATGTCTGAAACTTACCGGATTATCCGCCCAGATGGGATGATTCGTTGGATCTATTCCCGGTCTTTTCCAATTTACAACGAGAGTGGTGATTGCTATCGACTTGGAGGAATTGCTGAGGATATTACCGAGCGCAAACAAGCTGAAGATGCCTTGCAACAACAACTACATAAAGTTTTATTGTTGCAGCAAATTACAGATGCAATTCGCCAAAATTTACACACACGAGGTATTTTTGAAACAGCAGTGATTCAAATTAGACAGGCATTTGGGGTGAGTCGCTGTTTGATTCGTGCCTATGTTGTTCAACCACAACCTCATCTTGTCTTAGTCGCAGAATCCTTGCAGGGAAACTATCCCTCAGAGGAAACTAAAATTCCCCTTGCGGACAATCCTTACGCCGAAGCTGTATTAGAACAAGAGCGGGCTATTGCCACACCTAATGTTGGTCTAGAGCCGTTATCTTTCCCTTGTTCTCACTTATCTGACCCACTTCAAATTCAGTCATTGCTCACAGTTCGCACTTCCTATCAAGGGAAGCCAAACGGCTTGATTGAATTGCATCAATGCGATCGACTTCGAGATTGGAAACCTGATGAAATTGAATTGCTAGAAGCAGTAGCGGCTCAGGTAGGAATTGCACTCGCTCAGGCTGCTCTCCTAGAACGAGAAACCTCGAGAAGTGAAGAACTGATTTTGAAAAATATCGCTCTAGAGCAAGCGAAACAGGAAGCTGAAAGTGCGAACCGATCTAAAAGCGAATTTCTGGCGAATATGAGTCACGAAATTCGCACTCCGATGAATGCAATTCTGGGTTTTACAGACTTGCTGCAATCAGTCGCAACTGAACCGCAAGCACAGGCTTATTTAAAGGTGATTGCTGCGAGTAGTAGAACTCTTCTAGCGCTGATTAATGACATTCTTGACCTTTCTAAACTCGAAGCGGGTAAGCTCGAACTTCACTATGAACCTGTCAATCTCCGGGTGCTAATTCAAGAGATTCAGCAGATTTTTATTCAGAAAACAACTGAGAAAAATATAGCGTTGCAATCAGAGATTGAGGAGAGGGTTCCGATGGCGATTAATATCGATGAAGTTCGATTGCGCCAGATTTTGTTTAATGTTGTAGGAAATGCGATAAAATTTACCGAAGAAGGACAAATAAAAATCACAGTACAGGCTCAATTTGAGTCGAAGTTTCCTGATAAAATTCAGCTAAAAATTGCAATTGAAGACACAGGAATTGGCATTGCTGCCGAGCAACAAGAACGTATTTTTGAAGCGTTTGTCCAGAGTGCTGGTCAAAGCAATCGTAAGTATGGGGGAACGGGTTTAGGATTAGCAATTACTCGTCGGTTAACCCAGATGATGGGGGGCAGCGTGCATCTTCACAGTGAATTAGGAAAAGGTAGCACTTTTACATTTGTATTCCCAGAAATTTCACCAGTCACTCAGATACTGCCAGCGGTTTCAGAATCTCCTAAAACTGCTCATTTAAACCAATTTGAAGCGGGTAAAATTTTAGTAGTTGATGATGTTGAGTCCAATCGAGAACTCATCCGGGGATATTTTGCTAACACGCATCATTTCCTGTTATTTGCTGAAGATGGACAGGAGGCAATTCGGTTGGCACAGTTACACCAACCCAACTTGATTTTGCTCGACTTACGAATGCCTAAGATGAGTGGGCAAGAAGCGGCCCATTATCTTAAACAAGATGAACGAACTCAGAATATTCCGCTGGTAATTATTACTGCATCTTCCTACAAGGAAGAGCAATCTGAGGTTGAGGGGATTTGTCAGGGATTTCTCCGCAAACCTGTTAGCCGAGCTCAACTCGTTGCCGAACTGAAGAAGCATTTAAAACTTTCTGCGGGGGAGCAGAAAAACGAGGAGTTGGAAGGAGTGCGACCGCAGCTTGGCAGTGCTAGCAGAGCATCCTTTCAGAATCCCATTCATTTACCAGCGCTCCTGATGAAAGTTCAGGAGGAGGAAGAAACGGTGTGGAAAACCTTGCACAAAACCTTGAAAACACGAGATTTACAACAGTTTGTGGAGCGACTCGAGAAATGGGGACAAGAGCATGAATGCCAGCTTTTATTAGATTATGCAAACTCCCTAAAAAAGCAGTTAGATACCTTTGACTGGGGGAATCTGCCTCAGACGGTTGAAAACTTCCCTGCTTTGCGACAAGCGTTAGCAGCTCTTGTCAATCAAGATGCCATCCAGCTCTCCTCAAAACTTGACAGTCATGACTGCTAATCCAGCCATCATCAGTTGAGCAAATGGCTCAGTTTTGGCAAGAGCCGATCGCGGCTCACTAATAGAGTAAAATTATCCCTCACCACTCCTTGCACACTTCTTCCCCTCATGTATTGCGATTACCTAGTACAAATCCTCACGGCCCGCGTGTATGACGTTGCCCAAGAAACACCCCTAGAATATGCCCCGAACCTCTCTACTCGTCTCAACAACCAACTTTGGCTGAAGCGAGAAGATATGCAGTCAGTCTTTTCCTTCAAGCTGCGAGGCGCTTACAACAAAATGGCGCAACTACCGCCGGATTTACTCGCACAGGGCGTCATTGCTGCCTCTGCTGGCAACCATGCCCAAGGAGTTGCCCTCGGTGCCAGTCGCTTGGGAACCCGCGCCATCATCGTGATGCCTGTGACGACCCCTCAAGTCAAGGTGGATGCCGTCAAAGCTCGGGGTGGTGAGGTTGTCTTACAGGGAGATACCTACGATGATGCTTATGCCTATGCTCGCCAACTGGAAGCTGATAAAGGGTTAACCTTCATTCATCCCTTTGACGATCCGGATGTGATTGCTGGACAAGGCACGATCGGCATGGAAATTCTGCGACAGTATCAGCAACCCATTCACGCTATTTTTGTCGCGATCGGAGGGGGCGGATTAATTTCAGGAATTGCAGCTTATGTGAAGCGGTTGCGTCCCGAAATTAAAATTATTGGCGTTGAACCGGTGGATGCCGATGCCATGTATCAATCGCTGAAAGCTGGACATCGGGTGCGGTTGTCCCAGGTTGGGTTATTCGCTGATGGGGTGGCGGTGCGAGAAGTAGGTGCAGAAACCTTTCGCCTCTGCCAACAATATGTAGATGAGATCGTACTGGTGGATACCGATGATACTTGTGCGGCGATTAAAGATGTTTTTGAAGATACGCGATCCATTCTGGAACCAGCAGGGGCCTTAGCGGTCGCAGGGGCGAAAGCTTATGTAGAACGGGAACAAATTGAGGGACAAACTTTAATTGCGGTGGCTTGTGGTGCTAACATGAACTTCGATCGTCTCCGCTTTGTGGCGGAACGAGCTGAGTTTGGCGAACGTCGGGAAGCGATTTTTGCTGTTACGATTCCCGAAACACCCGGCAGTCTCCGCAAGTTTTGTGACTGTCTGGGCAAGCGCAATTTGACTGAATTTAACTATCGCATTGCGGATGAAAAAGAAGCCCATATTTTTGTCGGGGTGCAAATCCAAAACCGTGCCGATGCCGCTAAAATTGTGGCAAAGTTTGAAGCTTCCGGCCTAAAAACCCTTGACTTAAGCGATGATGAATTAACGAAATTACACCTACGGCATCTCGTTGGGGGTCGTTCTCCTCTCGCTCATAATGAATTGCTCTACCGCTTCGAGTTTCCAGAGCGTCCGGGAGCATTAATGAAGTTTGTTGCTTCTATGAGTCCCAACTGGAATATCAGCTTGTTTCACTACCGCAATAACGGTGCAGACTATGGTCGCATTGTCGTTGGTATTCAAGTGCCACCTCACGAAATGGAAGAGTGGCAAGCTTTTTTAAATACGCTAGGTTATCGCTATTGGGATGAAAATCAGAATCCAGCTTATAAACTGTTTTTAGGATAAGAGAGTAATTTCTGCTTTTCCGATCGGGGGAATCGGCGAGGAGGATCTGAATATTTGCTCCATGAATGCTCAGATTTTAAGACCGCGTAGGCGGTCTTAGTGATGACAGAGATGTAATCGGATTTGAACTCAAATAATAGCATCATGATGAGTGAGGTTGACCGACGACTTCTTGGCTAAACTTTTTCCTGGGGAGGCGGTACAATTCCCAACTTATTTAAACTCCCATCAATGTCTCTCAGCAGCCGAAACTCTTCCTCGGGTAACGGATAGGTATTACTGCTAAATAAACCGGCATAGGCAGCAGGTCGCTTTTCCAAAAAGGAGAATGCTTGGCGAAACTGTTGTGGTCCTGCTGTGATGGGTGAGTCCAAGTGACAGGGAATAATCCGCTGAAAATTCCAATTTGCCACGCGATCGGCCCAGTCGAGGGTTTCTTTGGGTGCGCGGTTGAGAATTAGAGTTTGGAGAATGGGTGCGACAAATAGGCGACCATTACCTCGGAGTGCCTCAAAGGATTGTTGCCAATTCTGCTTCCATTTAAACGGAAATAAGCCAAAATAAGCTTTGAGCGACCGCTCGGATGCTTGAAAAGCATTGCGAAACACCTGACCCCATTTCACGACTTCCAAGACGGTTGGCTGAAAATACATGGCAAATAGCGCAATGCGTTGCCATCCCTTACGGCGATTTTCGGGAGTATCTGCGATCGCATCCGCGGCGGTGTCCTTGGCGTGAAAGAGTAGGGGGTAGGGTTCAAACTGAACGATAGCAGGGGGTTCTGCGGGAATAGAAACCACCGAGTCTGTTACAAGCAAAGTGCACGATCGCTTGTCAAAAAAAGCAACTTCCTCAAAACGTCCCGGGCCCAGTGCGATCGGCCCAAGAATCGCATAATCAAATTGATCGGCGAAGGGTGTTTGACTGCTATCTTCAGGCAGGATGTGCGTGCGTTTGCGGGGTAAACCCAGCCAGCTCAGGGGAAGATTGAGTGGAAAACTCCACTGATGGGGAGCAACAAAAACCTGTGCAGAAGGAAAGCACCTGGCAAAGGGACCGACAAAGACTTTGTGTTCTATGCCGGAAATTGTTGGCAGAATGATATATTTAACTTCACCATGTTTTGCCACCAATTCTTTAACAAGGCGGACGCACTCAGGAGTTGGCGCGATCGGTGCATAGATGAGGAGACCGCCTTCAGCTAATTTGACAACAGTCATACGAATTGGCACTACGACGTAGAAAATCCCTTGAATTTGCTCAAACGTCCAGACTGAATCGTGAATGACTTCTAAGCAAATTGTCCGCCGTCGGCCATAGGGGTAAAGTGGCACCGCCGGCCAAAATGGCCATGAAAACTCTCCTGAAGCAACCTCTCCTACATTTCCGCCCCGATCGTCGTAAGTTTGAGCCACTCCGCAACTTCCTCCCGAATTGTTTTATGCTAATTGTTGCATTTAATGCACTACTTCATAGGATACCTGAACCAGGCCCGAACTAAAACTTTGGCATTGAGTCAGGTGCAATGATTGAGGAGTAGTTGGGTTAGCAAAGAGTGGAATTCCTTCTCCTAAGACAATGGGGTGGATGGAAAGGATCAGTCGATCGACTAGATTTTGTTTCATTAACTCCTCTGTTAATTGAGCACCTCCTACTAACCAGATATTTTTCCCCTCTCTCTGTCGCAAGCGAGTGACAAACTTGGTTGCATCTTCTGTTCTAATGACTTCTGCTGGGTTTTCTGCTTGAAATAAAGGATTTCTAGTAAATACATAATTTTTTACGCCTGGGTAGGGATACTCGCCGAAAGTAAGAATTTGCTCATAAGTCTTCCGACCGATCAGCAGAGTGTCAACGCTTGCAAAAAACTCGGAATATCCATAATCTTGGTCGGTAAAGAGCCAGTCAATTTCACCAGCAGAACGGGCAATGTAACCGTCTAAGCTGGATGCAATAAAGAGGACAATTTTACGCATAAATTCCCCTTTATAAAATACAAAAACTCGATTAAAACTCTCCTGAGAAAAAGAGAGTTTAGCATTACTGTTTTAGCTCTGCTCTATTAACTGCTGAAACTAAACTTGCTATCAGTTCATTGGCTTCAGACAGCAACGACTTTAACTGCTCTGGTGGCAAAATTTCAGCCTCAACTAACAGTTCTAACCAATAAATGGTCGCTTCTAAGTTTTGAATGCAGATGTTAACTTTATTGATAAATTCTGTGGTAGGTTCGGCTCGACTCGCTTCTCTATAGCTTGCCCCTACAGAAGTGCCACTGCTTAGAATATTCTGACCAATTACCTGAGCGACCGTTTGGCTAGGCAAGGCTGAGTATAGCTTAATAATCCGAAGTGCAAAAGCTTTTGTTCTATTTTTGATGGTCTGCATAGGGTTTTATTCCCAAGGATTGAAGGCTAAACGTGGATGCAATAATTTTATAGCAAATTTTTCGATACCAGCAATTTCGTGTTGTAAAAACTAACAAAATTTATTCATAATTTAACCAATTTTAATTAAAACACAAAGCCTACAAATTGACAGAATAAATTTAAAATACTTAATGATTCAAGAATTTAGACTCTTTTAATAAGCTGATTCCTCAGGAATAAATCAGATCTAGTATAGCGCTCCCTTAGAGGAATGTGTTAAACCGACAAGAGTAGTCTTAAAAGTCTCAGGGGAAAGAGAGAGAGCAATGGTGCGATTAAAGCTGTGGCAATGGGTCATCTTAGCAACTCCGATCGCCGCTATCACGATTTTCCTGATGGTAGCGGCAGGGCAACAAATTCATGAATGGGGCATTAACTGGATCTGGGGTGTATTTACCCTGCTATTAGTAGGTTGGCGGTGGCTTCTCGTCAAATGGACTCGACCAATGGTAGAGCAGATGGAAGCTGTAATTGCAGAAGTCAGTGAAGAACTGAAATCTAGTGTGGATAATACACCTGTACTGCTAGCAGAGAATGGCGATTCTAAGTCAGCAGAAACTGCTCTTCAAGAAATCCTGAAAGCATCCCAAAACGATCGCCCCATTTGGGAAGACTGGCAAACCTTTTGGCAGCGCTGCCAGGATCTAGTTGTTGCGACCGCCCAGATCTATCATCCTGAAGTCAAATATCCCCTGCTCAACATTTACGTTCCCCAAGCTTACACACTGATTCGAGGAACGATGGATGAGCTAGATCGGTGGATGCAAAAGTTATCTCCTGCCCTCAATCAAGTTACGGTTGGGCAAGCATTTGAAGCCTACGAAATTTACCGCAAGCTGGAACCATCTGCCCGGAAACTCTGGCAAGTCTGGAACTGGGCTCAGTGGTTGTTGAATCCAGCAGCAGCACTTGCTAGAAAAGCAAGTCAGCGTTCCAGCGATCAGGCAACTCAGCAATTTCTGGTGAATGTCAGTCAGTTACTTCGGGAAGCGGCTTTAAAAAATTTATGGAGACAGGCGATCGTACTCTACGCAGGGACGACTCTACCAGCTTTAGATTTCCCTGCTACTACCCCAGCACTCCCTAAAGCAAAAACCCAAACTCTGCGAGAGATTTTAGCTCAAGTCGAACCCAGTCAAACCATTGAACTCAAACCGGTCAACATCCTGATAGCAGGGCGAACAGGTTCTGGAAAAAGCAGCTTAATTAATACTTTGTTTCACGCCGATCTCGCCGCTGTCGATGTGTTACCCAGCACCGATCGCATTCAGAATTACCATTGGCAAACTGACAGCGGAGAAACCTTGACGCTTTGGGATACTCCTGGTTACGAACAAGTCAATCGTGGCGAGTTTCGGGAGCAAGTGTTAGACTGTGCCAGCAATGCGGATCTGTTGCTATTGGTGACTCCTGCCCTTGATCCCGCTTTGCAAATGGATGTGGATTTTCTCAGAGATCTAAAGGCAGAGGTGGCAGACTTGCCTGCGATCGTCGCCCTTACCCAAGTGGATCGTCTGCGCCCGATCCGCGAGTGGGAACCACCCTATGACTGGCAATGGGGCGATCGCCCCAAGGAAATTGCGATTCGGGAAGCAACTGAGTATCGCGCTCAGCTTCTCGGTGACTTCTGCAATTTAGTTGTGCCTATTGTCACAGCCGATTTTAAAACCAGTCGAGTTGCTTGGGATGCGGATGCACTCTCGCTGGCGTTAGTAGAAGCGATCGCCCCTGCTAAACAACTCCGCCTCGCTCGCTTTTTGCGCGATCAAGAAGCCCGCACAGTCGCTGCTGCCCAAATCATTGATCGCTACACTTTTCAAATGGCAACAGCTCAAGGATTGACAACATTGCTTAAAAGTCCTGTCCTTCAGTTCATTTCTACACTCTCAACTGGCTCTCCAACCCTTGCTTATCTACTGGCAGAGCAAATTCCCGTGGAACAGTTACCCTTGGTGATTGGTAAGCTCCAGATGGCTTATGACTTGTTTTCGCTTTTGAAGGCAGACGGTTCTAAGAGCCTCAATTTTGACTTGCTCTCATTGTGGCCGCTCCTACTGCTGAAGAATGATGCCTCACCAGAGCGAAACGCCTGGGCATTTGGTCACACCTTAGTAGAATACTGGACTCAAAAGCTGACTGTAGAACAATTCCGGGAACGATTTGAATACTATCTGAAGCAAATTTGAGGGACTCTAGTGCGATCAAGTCAAGAGTCTTGTCTCTGTTGTTGCAGTTTAACTTCTACCAGTGGCAGGAGGTAGGGAAAGCCGTACCTAAAAATACGGTTCTCACGACTTTCGCGACCGGGGAACAGAGGTTAGTCTAGTAAAGCGTCGAAAACAAGGCACAGCGCCCAACAACCGACGCCCTGAACCTAGAAAAATCAATAGTTTGAAAGCCAGCTTAGCACAAGTGAGCCGCCAAAGCTCACAGGTAGCTAAGTCATCAATCCTCGTCAAAAAAAATCAAGTCTGGGGCAGTAGTCCAAGACAAAAGAAAAAAAAGTAAAGAGCCGCCACCCTCAGTAAAGGTGGCAAAACTCTCAGAATCAAAATGGAGAGTTTGATCCTGGCTCAGGATGAACGCTGGCGGTCTGCTTAACACATGC
>JBLNEP010000116.1:0-30670 GCA_050262755.1 Actinomycetota bacterium
GACATAATAAATATGATATCACCAATGAGTTAGACCGGGCAAAATTGCGCCATCCGCAGTTAAAATTTCACTACGGGCGACATTTTGGCATTACTCCCAGCATCTTGGACTTGTGGCGCGATCGCTTAGCCACACTAGACCAGTCGTCGGTGCCACGGTCGGAAACTGTGTTGCTATTTGTGGGTCGTGGTTCCAGCGATCCTGATGCCAATGGCGATGTTTATAAGATGGCGCGGATGTTGTGGGAAGGCAGCGAATATTTAACCGTTGAAACCTGCTTTATTGGCATTACTCACCCTCGCTTAGAAGAAGGATTTCGTCGCGCTCGCTTATACAAACCCAAGCGAATTATTGTATTGCCATACTTCCTCTTTACAGGCGCTTTGGTTAAGAAAATCTACGAGATTACAGCGAGTCAGCAACAGCAATATCCTGAGATTGAAATGGTGTGTTTGCCGGAAATGGGAATTCAGCAACCCCTGTTAGCATTGACCCGAGAACGAGAAATTGAAACTCAATTAGGACAAGTGCAGATGAATTGTGAAATCTGCAAGTTTCGCTTAGTTGCAGTTGCACAGGGAGGTCACGATCATCACAGTCATGAACCCGGTCACTCTCACGATCATCATCACCACAGTCATGAACCCGGTCATCATCACCACAGCCATGAATCCGGTCATTCCCATTCGCCGGTTGACCCCTACGCAGAATTAGACGCTTATCATCAGCGAATCTGGAAGACTCCTTAACTCAAAAAAAACAAATCGGGCAGGATTAAACTGCCCGAAAACAACCAGATTTCTAACTTACTTTGTCTTCTTTTTCGTGGTTGCGGTTGCCGTTTTCTTCGTCGTAGTTTTGCGACTCGTTGCTGTTTTTGTCTCTGTACTCTTAGTCGCTTTGGTAGACTTACTTGACTTCGTAGACTTACTCGACTTTGATTCAGAACTCGCCTTGGCCGCTAACATGTCCACCGCTTGTTCTAGGGTGAAATCTTCCACCGCTTCCCCCTTCGGTAAGGAAACATTGGTCTCTCCATGCTTGACATAAGGGCCATAGCGACCATCATAAACGTTCACCGGTTCCCCATCGACTGGATGCGGTCCTAACTCCCGCAGGGGAGTCGCTGCCTTGCTGTTCTTACCCCGACCGGCCTTGGGTTGCGCTAACAACTCTAAGGCACGTTCCAAGGTAATGGTCAACACATCATCGCCAGCTTTCAGCGATCGGTAGTCCTTACCTTCCTTCCCTTGGTCGTGGACGACGTAAGGGCCAAACCGCCCCAAACTTGCTTGAATTTTGCAGCCAGTTTCCGGGTGAGTCCCCAAGGTTCTGGGCAATGCCAGTAAACCCACGGCCATCTCGAGGGTGAGGTTCTCTTTGGTCACTCCTTTCGGCAGAGAGGCCCGCTTTGGCTTTTTATTCGTTTCCGATACTTCCCCTAACTGAATGTAAGGGCCGTAACTGCCAACGAGAATATAAATGGGTTCCCCCGTCTCTGGGTGAATGCCCAATTTCTCTGGCCCTTCTGTTTTCTGACGCAGCAGTAACTCTACCTGTTCTGGGTCTAAGTCAGCCGGTGTCAAGTCCTGGGGAATGGAAGCGGTGATGACTTCGCCGTCAGTTTCTGCCTCGATATAGGGGCCAAACTTGCCGATGCAGACGCGATACACGCCTTCTCGACCGGCGGCGGATAAATTCTCCAATTCCACCGTTTTCGCGACCTTGGCGTCAATTTGGCTTTCCTGTTCCTTGACTTGAGTTTCTAGCCCGGTTTCTCCCAGGTAAAATTCTCGCAGGTAAGGCAACCAGGCAGCTTCGCCGGTGGCAATGTCGTCTAGGGTGGTCTCCATGCGGGAGGTAAAGCTGATATCCACCAATTCCGGGAAGTGGGTTTCTAGCAAGGAGGTGACGGCAAAGGCTGTGAAGGTTGGTACTAAGGCATTGGCGACTAACTTGGCATAGCCGCGATCGATAATGGTACCAATGATGCTGGCGTAGGTACTCGGACGCCCCACCCCTTCACTTTCCAAGGTTTTGACGAGGGATGCTTCGCTGTAGCGGGCCGGTGGCTGGGTTTCGTGACCGATCGCTTCTAATTCGCGGCAGTTTGGGCGATCGCCAACTTTCAACCCTGGCAAAATCACTTCTTGGTCTTCCAAGGCCGCTTCTGGGTCGTCAGAACCTTCTACATAGGCCCGCAAGAAGCCAGGAAAGTCGATGCGCTTGCCGCTGGATCGGAAACCCGCATCTTCCACCTGCAACTGCACGGTAATGTGAGTTTGTCGCGAGTCAGCCATTTGGCTGGCCACAGTCCGCTTCCAAATTAAGTCGTAGAGTTGAAAATCAACTCCACTGAGGCCTGTTTCTTGGGGAGTGCGGAAGGTATTCCCAGCCGGTCGGATCGCTTCGTGGGCTTCCTGGGCACCTTTGCTTTTTGTGCTGTACTGGCGGGGTTTGGGACTGAGGTAGTCTGGGCCGTATTTTTGCTCAACACAGGTGCGGGCGGCTGCGATCGCCTGTTCCGACAAATGCACCGAGTCGGTCCGCATATAGGTAATAAACCCTCGTTCGTAGAGGCTTTGGGCGACCCGCATGGTTTCTCTCGCCCCGAGTCGTAGCTTGCGGTTCGCTTCTTGCTGCAAGGTGGAAGTAGTAAACGGGGGTGATGGTTTGCGGGTGACGGGTCGTTCCTCGATGTTTGCGACTGTCCAGGGTTTATTCCGCAGTCGTTCCCGCAAGGCGAAGGCTTGTGCTTCGTTCAGCAGGAGGACGTTGCGGCCGGTGGCAATTTGACCCGTATTTTCATCGAAGTCGCTGCCAGTGGCAACTTTCTGCTTACCGACTGTGACCAGCTTGGCTTCAAAGGGGTGTTTGTCCTTCTCCAAACTTGCCTTTAAGTCCCAGTAGGAACCTTGGCGGAAGGCGCGACGTTGACGTTCCCGTTGTACGAGGAGGCGCACGGCCACCGACTGCACCCGACCGGCGGATAAACCCCAGGCGATTTTTTTCCACAACAGGGGAGAGAGGGTATAACCAACGAGGCGGTCGAGGATACGGCGCGTTTCTTGGGCCCGGACTACCTGTTCGTCAATGTTACGGCAGTGGTTGATGGCATCGCGGATGGCTTCGCGGGTAATTTCGTGGAATACCATGCGCTTGATGGGGACTTTCGGCTGGAGGACTTGCAGCAAGTGCCAACTGATGCTTTCTCCTTCCCGGTCTTCGTCCGTCGCCAGAATGAGTTCGTTGGCTTCTTTGAGGGCGTCTTTGAGTTCTTTAACGACTTTTTTCTTATCTTTGGGGATGACGTATAAGGGTTCAAAGTCGGCTGCCACGTTTACGCCTAGCTGTGCCCATTTTTCCCCTTTGACGCTTTCGGGTATTTCCTCAGCGGAGGAGGGGAGGTCGCGCACATGACCCATCGATGCCTCTACGCGGTAGGTGGAGGGGAGGAAGTTGCGAATAGTACGGGCTTTTGTGGGAGATTCGACGATGACGAGGGTTGACATGGCACACCTTTTGGGTATAGCGGCGAGGCTGTCTAATTTAAAGAGTTTAAGCTAAATGCCAGGATTTCAGCAGGAAGCAATGGCTTTACGCTAAGGCGTAAGCGACATAATTTCAAACTATCTCAATTTTTAACTTACTGCCGATCGGGTTGCAGAGGAAAGAGTTTCTTGGGTAGTGCAGCGATTTTTCGATCGGTGGGCAAGACCGGTCTGAAGGTCTGACTGAGTTGATGGCATTATCAGTCTGCTTGTTTAGCTTAGCGTTTGAGGAGAGAGATGCAGACGTTTCCTCTGTGTAAATATTTATTGAGGGCAGGGGAAGGGGACAGGGGGTTGCCACTACCAACGGCAGCGAGGACTCTCCTGAGAAGGGTTGTGGGGGTCGGTTAAATCGTCCTCTGCTTCCCCAGTCATCAGTCACCACTCAACCGTCTAACAACTAACGCGGTACAATCCTGGTTGGTAAAGAAATTTTAACGAGCTCGCCTCGCTATTTACTGCCCATCACAGGCAAGATGCCTGTACTACTGTACGACCTAGCTAAAAATATGGATTTTGCTAGCCTTGCCGCCCAGCTTAACGCGGGAACTATCTTGCCAGAAGGAATTGTCATTGTCACCCTCCTGGTTGTTCTCCTTGGCGATTTAATCGTAGGTCGTAGTTCCTCTGCTTGGACTCCCTACGTCGCTGTCGTCGGTTTGTTTGCTGCGATCGCCGCCTTGTTCCTGCAATGGGACCAAACCAACACGATCTCTTTCTTAGGCGGCTTTAACAGCGATGCCCTCAGTATTGTCTTTCGGGGCATTATTGCCCTATCAACGGCCGTCACGATTTTGATGTCGGTGCGCTACGTCCTGCAAACAGGTACATCTTTAGCAGAATTTATCGGCATCTTGCTGACTGCCACCTTGGGGGGGATGTTCCTCTCTGGGGGGAATGAATTGGTCATGATTTTTGTTTCTTTGGAAACCCTCAGTATCTCTTCTTACCTACTGACTGGTTATACCAAGCGTGACCCCCGTTCTAATGAAGCAGCGTTGAAATACCTGTTGATTGGGGCTTCTTCTTCGGCGGTATTCCTCTATGGAATTTCGCTGTTGTACGGGTTGTCGGGTGGCCAAACTGAATTAAGCGCGATCGCGGCTGGCATCCGCGCCAATGGCACTCCCTCCCTGGGTTTAGTCATTGCTTTAGTCTTTGCGATTGCTGGGATCGCCTTCAAAATTTCTGCTGTCCCCTTCCACCAGTGGACTCCTGACGTTTACGAAGGTTCGCCAACTCCTGTTGTTGCCTTCCTGTCTGTTGGTTCTAAGGCAGCTGGTTTTGCCTTAGCCATTCGCCTCCTCGTCACTGCTTTTCCCTTGGTTGCGGAAGAGTGGCACTTTGTCTTTACTGCCCTCGCGATCCTCAGCTTAGTATTGGGTAACGTCGTCGCCCTTGCCCAAACCAGCATGAAGCGGATGTTGGCCTACTCCTCAATTGCTCAAGCTGGTTTCGTGATGATCGGTTTACTTGCCAATACGGAAGCTGGTTACGCCAGTATGGTTTTCTATCTCCTGGTTTATCTGTTCATGAACTTGGGAGGTTTTGCTTGCGTGATTCTCTTCTCGCTGCGGACTGGTACCGATCAAATTAGCGAATACTCTGGTTTATATCAAAAAGACCCGCTTTTAACCTTGTGTTTGAGTGTGTGTCTCCTGTCCTTGGGAGGCATTCCGCCACTGGCTGGATTTTTTGGCAAAATTTACCTGTTCTGGGCTGGTTGGCAAGCCGGTTTCTACGGCTTAGTGGTGTTGGGACTCCTGACTAGCGTGATCTCGATTTACTACTACATCCGTGTCGTCAAGATGATGGTGGTTAAAGAACCTCAAGAGATGTCAGATGTGGTGAAGAATTATCCAGAAATTCGCTGGAATCTCCCCGGAATGAGACCTTTACAGGTGAGTTTGGTTTTGACACTCATTGCGACTTCTTTGGCGGGCATTTTGTCGAATCCGCTGTTTAACTTGGCGAATACTTCCATTGCCCACACTCCGATTTTGCAAGCTGCATTGACTCCGGTGCAAGCAGTGACGGCTGTGACTCCGAAGTCTAAGTTATCGACTCCCCGACGAAAATAAGGTTTCTTTTATTTTGAACCGGGTTTGAACGCCTGACTCTGCTAAGTTAGGCGTTTTTTTAGTGCGACCGCCTGTTTCTTAACATCAAGCCTTTGCCATTTAAGTTAAAATCTAGTAGCTGTTTTCTATTGTCTTTTTCCGTTTTCTCCCAATTGAGGGGTTGAGTAAATTTTAATGGAGGTGGGAACTGCAAAGCCTGCCTGATTAAAAGTTGCGTTTCTCCTGTAAAAGTTATTGATTACAACTGATTTTACGACCGGATGAAAGTCTAGAGAGTCTCACTATTTACCCTAAAAAATGTCAGAAAATTCTCATCAGCCCAAAAAAGATGATGCGATTTTAGGAGGTCAATCCCCACCCCCGATAATGGGTGCAGTTTTAGGAGGGTTAGCGGGAGTTAAACATCGCTTAACTCATGAGTCCCCCGAAATCAGAATTGCTGCCTTGCAAGATGCGGTCAAATATGGCCCATCTGGCTTAGAGTTGCTAGCGGAATCTCTCAAGGATTCCGAAGAAAAAGTACAATGGACTGCTTACTTACTCCTAAGAAAAAGAACACCAGAAGCCACCCTCAAACAAATTTTTCAGGATAACTTCCCTGTAATCTATCAAAAGCTAATTCAATTATTGACTTCAGAAAAGTGGCAAGAAGCCGATCGCGAAACAGCAACCGCTATGCTGAAGTTAGCAGGAAGAGAAACAGCCGGTTGGCTACGAGTTGAAGATTTTAACAGATTTCCCAGCTTTGAATTAGAAATCATTGACCAGCTTTGGGTAAAATATAGTAATGGACACTTCGGCTTTTCAGTGCAGAAGCAAATTCGGCGTAGTGTTGCCAATAATTACTTTGCGTTTGGCGATCGCGTCGGGTGGCGTCAGGGGGGATTGTGGTTAGATTATCCTTCCCTGAATTTTACCGCAGGCGCACCTCCAGGGCATTTGCCAGCGGCTCACCTCACCTGGGGCGCGATCGCGAAAAGTCAAAGGTGGATGTGGTACGGCGGAACTGAGGAAGATGTGCGCTGCTTTGAAGTGAATGCTCTCCTCTCGCGCCGAGAATTGTAAATGGAAATGATAGATGACTTTAATTTGGAACGAATTTCAACCAATCGCTGCGATCGCAACCACTCCCACCGCTGCTAAACAACTACAACCCCTCTGTCAATCAGTGGGTGCAATTCTGTGGTTGCCAACCGCTTTAACAAAGCTTGAAAAGGCGCAAACTTATGAAGGTTCTCTCAAAGAACACTTAGCCACTATCTGGTCTCATTACCGCGCTTTGATCTTTTGTTTAGCAACTGGGGCGGTAGTCAGATTAATTTCACCTTTGCTACAGCATAAAGCAACCGATCCGGCGGTAATTGTTATAGATGAAGCAGGTCAATTTGTCATTAGTTTATGTGGGGGACATCAAGGAGGAGGAGACCGCTTAGCAAGGGCGATTGCCCTACAATTAAACGCAACACCTGTCTTAACCAGCGCCTCTACAGCCCTAGGATTACCAGGTATTGATACCATCGGAATTCCTTTTGGTTGGAGTCGGGGAGAAGGGGCTTGGACGGGTGTAGCAGCAGCGATTGCTAGAGGGGAAAAAGTCGAAGTTTTTCAAGAAGTTGGTTCAACTCTTTGGCAAAATCACCTACCACCAGAACACCCCTTTAAGTTTCAAAATTCAGTAGCCCAAGAACCAGAAGCAACTCATTTATCACCAACTTCCTCAGGGAGAATTTGGATTAGTTTTACTCACCGTAAATTCTCCCCAGAGTCAAACTTGCCTAAATTGCAATGGCATCCAAGAGTGTTATGGGTGGGGATTGGGTGTGAACGGGGAACGCCTCGACAAGTCATAGAAACGGCAATTCAACAAGTCTGTCGCACTTATCACTTAGCCTTAGGTGCGGTCGCAGGAATTGCCACCCTCGGTCTGAAAGCGGATGAAGTGGGATTAATTGAACTGTGTCAAGCGAAAAATTGGCCCTTAAAAACCTTCTCCGCTGAAAAGTTACGTTCGATTTCAGTCCCCAATCCTTCAGAAACTGTTGCTCATGAAGTTGGGACGCCGAGTGTAGCAGAAGCTGCTGCAATTTGTGCAACAAATTTAGAAGGAATTCCCGCTAATAAAGGCAAATGGACTCAGATATTAGAACCAGAACTGCATCCTTCTAAGTCGAACAACGGTGAAGATCGTTGCCTCTTAGTCCCTAAACAAATTTTCCGGTTAGAAGGGCAACCAGGGGCGGTTACTGTGGCGGTTGCTTTAGCAGAACAAGAATACATAGGGCGGACTGGTAAACTGTTACTCATTGGGACAGGACCGGGACAGTTAAATCAAATTACACCGGCAGCTCAAAGTGCGATTGCGCTTGCCGATGTTGTGATTGGTTATAGTCTTTATCTTGACTTAATTTCTTCCCTCTTCCATCCAGGCCAAATTGTCGAAGCGTCACCCATTACCCAAGAACGCCAACGAGCTCAGAGGGCAATTGAATTAGCAAATTGGGGGTTAACGGTTGCTGTGATTTCTTCGGGTGATTGTGGGATTTATGGGATGGCTGGATTAGTGCTTGAAGAACTCCGCGCTCAAGGTTGGGATGGTGCCATTCCAGAGTTGGAAGTCTTCCCAGGAATTACCGCGTTGCAAGCAGCCGCCTCTCGTGTGGGTGCGCCTTTAATGCACGATTTTTGTGCAATTAGTTTGAGTGATTTGCTCACGCCTTGGGAAGTGATAGAAAAACGCTTAATTGCTGCGGCTGAGGCGGATTTTGTCATTGCTTTGTATAATCCACGGTCGCAAACTCGGATTCACCAGTTAGCAAAGGCGCAAGCTATCTTTTTACAATTTCGTGCCCCTGAAACTCCGGTCGCAATTGTCCATTCCGCCTATCGAGAAGGTGAACAAATTACCCTCACCACTCTGGGTCAATTGCTGGATTGTTCTGTGGATATGTTGACCACTGTACTCATCGGGAATCAAAGCACTCGTAACTATGCAGATTGGATGATTACGCCGCGTGGCTACCTGGGTTTTAATCAGTAGGGTGATACCTTAAAATTTTGAGTGGGTTTGCCAAGAGGTTAGGATGGGGAGAGGACAACTTTCTGGGGGAATAGTTTAGGAACGAAACTCAACTGAGAAAGGATATTTTCTCAAGAGTTTTTGGGCCGTTATTCTCAATTTGATTGGGTGGGGTGGGCAGAACCCACCACCCCTGATTAATTAGAAAATCGCTCTACATTAACAAATCGCGAAATTAATCCAGAAACGAAAGACAACACGATCGCGCCGAAGAAAGCTGGCCAAAAACCTTGGACGCGAAAACCAATATCAAAGACTCCTGCTAACCAGGACGCCAGTGACAGCGAGACTGCATTCACCACCAATAAAAACAAACCCAGGGTCAGGATCGTCAGAGGGAGGGTTAAAACGGTAATGAGTGGTCGGACAACAGCATTCACAAACCCAATGATCACGGCAGCCAGCATCGCAGCCGGAAAGCTAACAATCGCAATCCCTGGTACAATTTTGGCTGTAATCACTAGTGAAACCGCTGCTACCAGCCACGTTAAGAGGAAATTCAGCATTAGGCTTTTTTCAACCTCATCATTCTTATTTAAAAAAATTTTAGCTGTTTCCCTGGTGAAATTAGTTCGGAATCCCGCAATGCTCCATTTTGTAAGGAGATCAAACTGATGGCCCTTCGGCAACTGGCAGCATTCCTGCTGGCTCTTATTCTCTTAAGCTGGTCACTGCCAGCACAGGCTCAATTTAAAGAGTATGCTCCTCCGTTGTCCTATAGCAATGCCCAATTAAGAGGGCAGGATTTTTCTAACCAAACCTTGCGGACTGCTGAATTTTCCAATGCCAACCTGGAATTGACGAACTTTGCTCAGGCCGACTTGCAAGGTGCGGTTTTCAGCACCTCTATCTTGGCGGAGGCGAACCTGCATGGAGCGAATTTAACCAATGCAATGGCCGATCAAGTGAAGTTTACCAATGCTGACTTAAGCGATGCGATTTTCGCAGAAGCGATTTTGCTAGACGCTAGCTTTGAGGGGGCGAATATCGTTGGTGCTGATTTCACAGATGCCATTCTAGACGGAGTTCAAATTAAAGAATTGTGTAAAAAAGCCAGTGGTGTCAATTCCCAGACAGGGATTGCCACCCGCGATTCTTTGGGCTGTCGGTAATCCCATCGTTCAAGGATCGAGTGGTTTTTAATCTCAGGAGGGATAGCGTCTGTAACCCTGTTCCCCCTGTTTCCCTTTCCCCTTTAAAATAGCGATCGCTCGAATTTCAGTCCGCCAGTCAACAACCAATCATGAAAGATAATTTTCTCAAGTGGCTCAACTTATTTTTAGTAGCCGATGTCTTCTTAGTCTTGCTCAGCTTTGGGTGGTTTGCGACCGCTGTTTTCGGTCGTTCCATTGGGGTCAATCTTGGTTTTGACCTCTGGTATCAACTCTGGCAACCCGTCTTTACCCCCGCCATTGGCATTCTCATGGGGGGTGCGATGATTAGCGCGATCGTCAACCAAATTTCCAAACGGCTTAACCCTAAGTAACTGGGATTATTCTGCAACTGGGAGAACCTTACAGCTAAAATTTCGTCTAAAATCTTCAGAGAGCGACTCCCAGTCGTGTTGACTCAATTGCCCCGTTTGCCTTTCTTACCTCCCCCCTTGATCTCCTGCGATTAAGCTGAGGATTATCATGGCGATTGTCCTTTGACCGTGAGGAATTTAAATTTTTAGCGACCGCCCCACTTCATAGCTTATTGACCACAAGGGTCGAGTTTTGAGTTGAGAGATGAAAACCTTCTTTAAGCAAGGATCGCTGACCAATTACTCATGACCCATTAGCAATTTCCGAAATCTAACTCTCTTTGTGAGTACACCGGAATGGAACTGAATCTACACAGATTTTTTAAAGCCTCGAATCCCGCCCGGACTCTTGCCGTGGCGAATCAAGAAGACCAGCAATATTATATAGATTTCTCCTCCGTGCGCGGTGGGAGAATTATCGAACAATTAGAGCGAACGATTACTCGTCTTTCCCCCGACGAACCAACCTGTCAACTCTTTACAGGTCATATCGGTTGCGGAAAATCCACCGAGTTGCTGCGGTTGCAAGCTGAATTAGAACGGCAAGGATTTCATGTTGTTTACTTCGAGTCTAGTAAAGACCTAGACATGGCGGATGTAGATATTACTGACATCCTCATGAGTGTTGCTCGTCAAGTCAGCGAAAGCCTGGAAAGACTAAATGTGAGGTTGCAACCAACTGGTTTCAAAGCCTTACTCAAAGGAATTCAGGAGGTTTTGCAAACTCAAATTGACTTGAGTATTGAAGCCAATTTACCGGGTGCATCCCTGCGGGGAAGTACCCAAGGAGAGTTCTCCCTGGCGATGGGAATTGGCAAAATCACGGCTAAAACTAAAGATGCACCCAACTTGCGATCGCAGCTTCGCCAATATCTCGAACCGCGTACCAACGGGATTTTAGAACTGCTCAATCGAGAACTGCTTCAACCCGCGACTCAAGAATTGAAACAACGAGGGAAGCAAGGTCTGGTTGTCATTATTGATAATCTGGACCGGGTTCATATTACGCTTAAACCCACAGGACGACCCCAACCAGAATATCTATTTGTAGACCGGGGCGAACAGTTAAATAAGCTGCATTGTCATGTCGTCTATACCATTCCGTTGGTATTAATTTTCTCTAACGATTTAGGGCAATTAACCAATCGTTTTGGAGTCGATCCGAAGGTTTTGCCAATGGTACCGGTGCAATTTCGGGATGGCACTGAGTGTTCTCAAGGCATGGAATTACTCCGACAAATGGTCCTGGCGCGAGCTTTTCCAGAAATTGAGTGGGAGCAGCGACTCACCTTAATTCAGAAGGTATTTGATACCTCTGAAACCCTCGATCGCCTGTGTCGCGTGAGTGGGGGTCACGTTCGGAATTTACTTCAGTTGCTCTATAGCTGTCTTCAGAAAGAAGATCCACCGATCTCGCGAAATACTTTAGAAAATGTCATCATGCAGCGTCGCCACCAGTTAACTTTAGCCATTGATGATGATGAATGGGATTTGCTCCGACAAGTTACCAAGAATAAAAGTGTGAGTGGAGAGGCGAAGTATCAAACGCTCTTACGGAGTTTATGGGTGTTTGAGTACCGCTATGGAGAGGATTACTGGTTTGATATCAATCCGATCCTGACCGATGCAAAGGAGTTTAAGGACTCAGTTTAAAGTGAGCTGCTTGACTGCGTTGCTCTGAATTGATTCCTAACCGCTGCGACTCTCCCCCGAAAATTGGGGAGATGTCCTGGTGGAGGATATTCAGGATCGCTTCATCCCGAATGGGGAGCGAATTTTTACTGAAGGATGATTGCTGCATGGCTCATCCTTCTTTTATGATTACAATTGAGCAGAGCGAATCCGGTTCGCCCTCATTTCTCTATCACCTCAATACTGGTTTGATTCCTTCTTTGTTAAAACCCTCATGATTAAAGGCACCACTAAACTGTTAGGGATTATTGGCGATCCAGTTGAACATTCTCTGTCGCCCGTGATGCACAATGCTGCAATTTCGCATTTGGGAGTGGATTATGTTTATCTACCCTTTCGGCTCAAGCGTGAGGATTTAAAAGTAGCGTTGTCTGGCTTTGCTGCCATCGGTGTGCAGGGATTTAGTATTACTATTCCTCACAAACAAGCAATTTTACCTTTGCTGTCAGAAGTGTCAAAAATTGCTCAAGCTGTGGGTGCGGTGAATACTGTTTATCGCACAGAAAGCGGTTGGGGTGGTACTAATACCGATGTGGAAGGATTTCTTGCACCTCTTAAATCTCCTTTGTTTTTGAAGAATCAAGGAGATTGGAGGCAGAAGGTTGCGGTGATTTTAGGCAATGGTGGTGCAGCGAGAGCGGTGGTAGCAGGGTGTGCTGAATTAGGCTGTGCAGAAATTCATATCCTTGGTCGTAGCGAACAGAAATTACTTGAATTTCAGGACAGTTGGACTGATTCTCCTGTCCCCGTGAAATTGCAAGTTCATGGTTGGGAAAATTTATCACATTTCATCGCTCAGGCGGATTTGCTCGTGAATACTACGCCGATTGGGATGCACCCACATGGGGAGGACTCTCCTGTGAGTGAAGCCGTGATGGAGTCCTTGAAAGTGGGAGCGATCGCCTACGATTTGATTTACACTCCGAATCCGACTCAGTTTCTCAAACAGGCAAAGCGCCAGGGTGCGACCGCAGTGGATGGTTTAGAAATGTTAGTTCAACAGGGAGCCGCTGCTTTTAAAATTTGGTTACAGCAACCTGCGCCTGTGGAAGTTATGCGCCAGTCGCTACGACAACATTTAGGTTTGGATGCTCAGGAAGGTTGATGGGTTGATTGATGTTTCTTTCCCCTTTCTCTCCTTCCCCTTCCCTTTCCTCAATCACAAACATTCGCGGTAAGCTGAGGATGAAACATTGACTCTACATGGCACTTTATGAAATTTCGAGCCTCGATCGTGATGGTAGCGACTTGCCTAATTGGAGTTTTAACTTGGTTATGGACTCCCCCAGCCTGGGCTTTAACGCAGATTAAACTCTCTGACGTTTCTTATCACGAGTGTTCGCCAGAACTCGCAAAAGGATCTGTTGACAGTGGTTCTAGCATGGCTGCTCACTGCTTTCTCGTCACTGGCAAAGCTGAGAATTCCACGGGGAGAGTGGTTGTGAATGCTGATATCTTCGGCCGCATTTATGATGCTAACGGTGATTCAGTCATGCAAAATCGAACTCGCTTGGGTTCCATTGATGAAGTTCCCCCTGGCATTAGCGATTTTGAATTTAGAATCTCTGTTCCTGCTAATCAACCGACGCCTTTAAAGCTCACGCAATTTAAAGCGGCTGGGTTTACGGGCACAGTCCGACGATGATAGTGATTAAAAAATTAGGATGATGCCGACTGCCATCATCCAACCTGGAAACAGCGATCGCTCAATCCTCTCTTCTTTGACCTTGAACTCCTTGCCAGAAGTTCTGCGATTGCTGGTTTCGAGCCAAGTTCTGAGAATTTAGAAAGCAGTTTGCAAGCTTCCCAAAGCGCCGACTAAAAGCTGAGCGCCAATTTGGAGGACGAAAATTGCAATGATTGGAGAGAAGTCAATACCACCTAAGGGGGGAATAAAAGAGCGGAATAGATTGAGGTAGGGGTCTGTCAACTGGCTCAAGACGGAGAAGGGTGGGTCATACCAATTAATATTGGGAAACCAACTCAATAGAATCCGAATGAACATCAGAAACAGATAGATTTGCACAAAAGTTGCTAGGGTGTTGGTCAGCAGACCGATGGAAGAACTCATGGCGATAACTGCGTTTTAACTCATGTTTAGGAAGCGTTTGATTTTGAGTTTAGCACAGGTAAGCAGCCGACTTGACCTGACCGCAGGCAGAAGGCTGACGACGCCAGCAGTTGATTCAGGATACCTGGGACCTGACTTTACAAGTCTTCAGCAAGCGAGTGTTCGGCGTTTTCCAGCGATAAATTGCCATTAACGCTACCCAGTTGCTGGCGTACTTCGTCGATCGCATCGTTAAGCTGTGCGATTTTATCCTCTAAACTCAGACGAGCGCTTTCTATCCGTTCCGCTTCAATTTGGCGCTGTTTACCCTTCGTTGGTTTTGGTTCGGAGAGTTCCGGGGGTGAAGTTTCAGCCGTGTGCCGAGAAAGCACCACTCCTAAGACTGCACCCACTAAGCCACCAATGGCAGCACCTGCCAGAAATCCACTTGTAAACCCTTCTCGATTGCTCATGCTGACACCGCCCTTTGTGATAATTAAATTCCTATTCTCAGCTTAACCACTTTTGTGAGCGCTCTTGTCTGAGGTGCTACGACCGCCTTCTGTTTACCTTCTATTCAGTGCCAAAGGTGCGATCGCCAGCATCTCCTAACCCAGGCACGATAAACCCCTGGTCATTGACCAACTCATCAATGGTAGCCGTATAGATATTTAAACTGGGATAAGCCACACTCAGGCGCTGCAAAGCAGGAGGAGCCGCTACGATTGAGACAATCCGAATTAAACTCGGATCGATCCCGCGCTGTGTCAGTTCTGCCATAGTCGCGATGATGGTCCCGCCAGTCGCCAACATGGGCTCGCTGATAATCACTCGCGTCCCAGGGACGAACTGCGGTGGCAATTTATTCAAATAACAACTAACTTCCAGCGTCTCTTCATTCCGCACCATCCCTAGGTGATAAACCGAGGCTAACGGTACCACTGTCTGTATTCCTTCTAACAGTCCCAACCCAGCCCGCAAGATGGGCACCACCACCAAGGGTGCTTCTGGATTGATAAAGGTGGCGGGACATTCAGCTAAGGGAGTCTGCACTGTTGCTTCTACTGTGGGCAACCAATCTCGGATTGCCTCATAAGTCAGCCAGCGCCCCAGTTCCGTCATAGCTGAACGAAATAACACCGAGGGTGTGGCAGCATCACGGGCGACAGCCAACCAGTGCTTGATAAGCGGATGAGGGGGAACATAGACACGCAGTTGCGAAACCATTGCTGAAATTGAAGAAATTGCCTGGGAGGCAGAGCTTTTAGATTTTATCCCAATTTGTACCTCGCGACTGGCTCAGCCAGCCAACCCTTGTTTATTGCAAAATATTTTTAATAAGTGGTTGACAATAATTTTCAAGAAGTCTATAGTGACTGTTAGTGTTCTCCTCTCAAAGGAAATCGGCAGACGGGAGCAGTCAGCAATGGCTAGACTGTTCCCGAATTTCTTTGGCAATAAAGGCTCAGGCTGTCTACGGGCAAGAAGCTAGCAGAGACTGTAAACTTAAGATTTAATTAGATTCATTAAGATTTTTGACTCATGCCTGCTTTTACCCAACCCCCGATTTTTGATGCGATCATTATTGGTTCTGGCATTGGAGGACTGGTAACGGCCACCCAGCTTGCTGCCAAGGGAGCCAAGGTGCTGGTCCTGGAAAGCTACGTCATTCCAGGCGGCAGTTCTGGCTACTTCGAGCGCGAAGGTTATCGGTTTGATGTGGGGGCCTCCATGATTTTTGGGTTTGGGCAACGCGGCACTACCAACCTGCTCACTCGTGCCTTGCAAGCGGTAAATGTCAGCTTAGAAACCATTCCAGACCCGGTCCAAATCCACTATCACTTGCCGGGGAATTTAGAGGTACAGGTCCACAAAATATATGAGAAATATTTGCAAGAATTGAGCGATCGCTTTCCCCATGAGCGCAAAGGCATCGAGCTGTTCTATGACGAGTGCTGGAAAGTGTTCAACTGCCTGAACACCATGGACTTACTCTCTCTAGAGGAACCCCGCTACCTAACCCGAATGTTTTTCCAGCATCCCTTCGCTTGCCTGGGACTGTTACAGTACCTCCCTCAGAACGTGGGTGAAATTGCCCGTCGGTACATTGCCGATCCCCTCTTATTAAAATTTATTGATATGGAGTGCTATTGCTGGTCTGTCGTCCCGGCTGATTTAACACCCATGATCAATGCCGGTATGGTATTTTCTGACCGACACTACGGGGGCATTAATTACCCAAAAGGGGGAGTCGGTCAAATTGCCCAGAAGTTAGTAGAGGGATTAGAAAAAGTAGGTGGGCAGATTCGATATAAAGCCAGGGTAACCAAAATTTTGTTAGAAAATGGGCAGGCTGTTGGGGTGGAATTAGCAACGGGAGAGTTGTATCGGGCAAAGCGCATTGTTTCTAATGCCACTCGCTGGGATACCTTTGAGAAATTATTACCGATTGAAGCCATGCCAGCGAGTGAAAAAAAATGGCAGCAGCGCTATCAGAAGTCGCCCAGTTTCTTGAGCCTGCATTTAGGAGTCGAGGCAGATGTTATCCCCATTGGCACTGCCTGCCACCACATTGTTTTAGAAGATTGGGCGCAGATGGAAGCGTCGCAGGGAACAATTTTTGTCTCAATTCCCACACTGCTTGACCCGGATTTAGCTCCGGAAGGCTATCACATTATCCATACCTTTACGCCCAGTTGGATGTCAGAGTGGGAAGGATTATCTGCCCAGGACTATGAACAGCAAAAGGAAGCAGCAGCAGGAAGGATTATAGAAAGATTAGAACGGATTTTCCCAGGTTTAGATGCAGGGTTGGATTATCTGGAAGTCGGGACGCCGCGATCGCACCGCCGATTTTTAGGACGCGAGGACGGAACCTACGGGCCCATTCCCAAGCGTAAATTACGGGGGTTATTAGGAATGCCCTTTAATCGCACTGCCATTTCAGGCCTCTATTGTGTCGGAGACAGTACCTTCCCTGGTCAGGGGTTAAATGCAGTGGCATTTTCAGGGTTTGCTTGCGCTCACCGCATCGCAGTAGATTTAGGACTGTAGAGAGTAGCACCCTCAGAGGGGCGAAACCTGACTGCTCAAGCAGCCGCTACGAGATTGGGGGAGCAAAACTCTCACGGAACGGCGACGCGGCTGCTGTTGAACTCTTAACCATTGGCCGGTCAATTTTAGAGCTAATCGTAGCTACCTCCTACGCTGATTTGAGTATTGTAGATATGGGCCTCCGTCAAATCCAGATCGAGCATGGATGCACCAGCGACATCTGCGGTGTTAACGATCGCACGAGTTAAGTTAACTTGATTAAGGTTGGCATCATTCAAACTGGCATTGGTCAAGTAAGCTGCGGTTAAGTTGGCTCCTTGTAAATTAGCGCCTGTCAAGTCAGCACCTTCTAAATTAACCTTGTTGAGGTTGGCGCCTTGTAAATTTGCTTCTCTCAAGTCAGCACCTATTAAATGAGCCCCCGTCAGATCGGCCCCTGAGAGGTCGCATCGGAAGCATTCTCCCGTAGACAATAACTGTTTGACTTGAGTGGGATTTTCAGCCTGAGCGGGGTTCGCGAGTAAGAGGGGGAGGATTAAGGTTAAGGTGAGAGGTAAAGAATGGCGTTTCATCATCTGTTCTCCTAGGTGCTTCAAGATTGAGGGTTTTTTTCTTCACAAATTCAATATCTCGCAAAAGACTTTGATGGGAAGTGATGGAGTTCACGAATCAGTTGTGAACAGGATAAGGGGGTGAGAGTGAGAGGTAGCAGGGGAATTCGCTAGGGTGGAGGAGTGAGATCAGGGAGACAGCGATTTGTATCGGCTGTGGTGTAGCGGAGGTTAGCGATCGCTCAGAGTTTTAGATTCCGGGTCAGAGCGGGGGCGATCGCGCTTAAAAATTCCCCTATCACAATTAAACTCCCATCGGTATCTTTTGTCTATGGACTTACGACCGATCTAACTTTGTTGTTGAGTTGAAAGGGACTCGGTCAGCAAAGCAGCTTGGTCGTCAACCTAACCAGAGCACTTTTTGAGTAAAGAGTAATCGCTAAGCTTCAGCTCATTAATGGTCTTCCCGGATGCTATTGCGTCCAACATCCGCATCAAACTAAGGTTTTGAGGAAGCCGATCCTCTCTTCTCCGGCTGAGTTGAAAGCTCACAGTTTACTGATGAATTTTAGTCAACACTGGTTAGACAATAAGATTCATTAAATCTAGCTTAAGCCAGATGACAAAGTGCAGAAGTTATGGATAGAGTATTGCCACAGCAATTGTTCTGCCAGTTAGGAAGTTGGACGGCAAATTTAGGAGCTGTTACTCGGGTCATTTACATCCTAAAAAAAAGCGACACTGGCTGCAAAGCCTGAGCTGGGGCTATTTTTCCTCTCTGCACTCAGCTTGTGGCTGCGATTGACCGCAAATTTTTGGCGCTGGAAAGTGAGTCTTAATTTTTAAATCCTGCTTCAGTAAAAATAATGAATTTAGTAGCCTAGAACACTTTTAGGGCTGTCACTAAGTGTAAAAGTAATTGATGAAATAATTTGTTAAATCTCAGACCCGTTCAACAACTAGCGAGCAATCGGTGCAGAGTGCGAGCGTCGGCTCGACCATACTTCTGCAAATTCTAATCCTGACTCATCCTCACTGTTTTTAATCTAAAAATTCTAAAAGTACATCTAGCTAATGAGAGATAACACAAGAGAACTGAGCGCTCAAGCTCTGGTAGGACTATAACTTAAGCTTATATATTGCAAAACATAAAAAAATCAGGTTATTTTTTATTAATTTTTCATAATTTGTTAACCTTTATAGCAAAAATTCGGATATCCTCCTAACAGAGACATACTGGGGGAGTCGTCCTCTCTGTAAAGAGTCAAGACACCGGCCCGACCCCATCCCAGATAATAGGGTGGATCTTTACCATAAAAAACTTGCATCCGCTTTCGGCAGTGATGTATTTCAGACACTCGTTGTGCCGATTAACAAGTTACACCTTTCTCAAAAGCTGTAGCTCTACCCGACTCCACAGGTGGATTAACCATGCAAAAAAATGATTCCCCCATGTATCTGCCTACTCTCAATCAAGTGATCGATCGCGACCCCTTGACAGTTGGGCCGGATACCCCATTAGTAGAAGTCATTACACTAATGGGTCAAATTCGTAGTAGTTGCCCCCTCGGTATTAACATTCCTGCAACACCGCTCGCTCACCAAGCAGCGAACACTAGCACCGTTCTCACTCATCCCCTGCTCGGAGAGGTAAGAGCAAGCTGTGTCTTTGTGATTGACAATACCCAAGGACCATCGCCTCAAGGTTCAACATTAAAAGGCATTTTCACCGAACGAGATTTGGTGCGACTGATTGCCGGAGGCCACAACCTCAAAGGAGTCAAGATCGCAGAACTGATGAGCCAACCAGTGCTAACCCTCACAGAAGACGAAGCCCAAGACATCTTCAGCGCCCTGCTGCTGCTACGTCAGCACCGAATTCGCCACCTCCCCATCGTCAACCCCCAGGGTGAACTCGTCGGCGTTGTCACACCTGAAAGCATCCGCAGAGCGATGTTGCAACCAGCCAACATCCTCAAGATGCGGAGCGTTGAAGAAGTGATGACCCCCGAAGTCATTCACGCCCCCCTCACCGCCTCAGTCTTGACACTGGCTCAGTTGATGGCCGAACACCGCGTTAGTTGTGTTGTCATTACCGCCGAACAGGGACAGGAAGCAGAACGCTCCACCACTGCTCCAATTCCCCTTGGTCTCGTGACCGAGCGGGATATTGTACAGTTTCAAGCTCTAGAACTCGATTTATCCCACCTGGCTGCTCAAACCGTCATGAGTACGCCCCTGATCTGCATCCGCCCAAAAGAGGCCCTGTGGAAGGCTCACCAAGAAATGCAGCAACGCTACGTGCGACGGCTCATTGTCACAGGACAGCAAGGCGAACTCCTGGGCATCCTGACCCAAACCAACTTGCTGCGCGTCCTCGATCCGATTGAAATGTCAGGCATCATCGATGCTTTGCACCTCGCCGTCGAACAACGCACCAGTGAATTAAAAAAAGCAATTAGTTCCCTCAGCTTCGCTAACGCTCAACTTGAAAGCGAAATTGCCACCCGCGAACGAGCGGAAGAGCGGCTGCGCCTCCTTGAATCTGCTGTAGTCAACGCCAATGATGCGATCGTGATTATGGACAGCGGTCAAGCCGGTCTGTTCCCAAGTGACTGCGATGCAGCCGATCCCCGGATCGTGTATGTCAACGAAGCATTCACCCAAATGAGTGGCTACCGACCCGAAGAAATCATCGGCAAAACCCCCAGTTATCTGCGTGGACCAGCAACCGACTCCGCCCAGATCGCCAAAATCCGCACAGCCTACTTCCGTCGGGAAGCCCTGCGAATTGAATTAATTAATTACCGCAAAGACGGCTCCACCTACTGGGTCGAACTCAACAGCGTCCCTGTGACCGATGCACAGGGCAACTTAACCCACTGGGTGTCAGTTCAACGCAATGTCACCGATCGCAAGCGGATGGAACAAGCATTGTTTGAGGAAAAAGAACTGGCTCAAGTCACCCTGCAATCGATTGGTGATGGCGTGATCACCACCGACGCTAGCGGTCGCATTTCCTCCATTAACCCTGTTGCAGCCAAGCTCACCGGTTGGTCAACGACGGAAGCACTGGGTCTTCCCCTCCCTCAGGTGTTGCGGATCGTCCATGAAATCACTCGTGCTCCTCTGGATAATATCGCCCAGATCGTCTTGCACGAAGGTCGCATCGTTGACCAAGGTAATAATATTCTACTGATTGCTCGCTCCGGTCGCGAGTTTGCCATCGACCATTCTGCCGCCCCGATTCATGCCAGCGACGGTCGCATTATTGGGGCAGTTGTGGTATTCCGAGATGTGACTCAAGTCCGGAACCAAGCAAGGCAACTATCCTGGCAAGCGACCCATGATGCTTTGACTGGTTTAATCAATCGGCGAGAATTTGAATACCAGCTTGAACAAGCGATTAACAGTGCTCAAAATCATCACCAGCACCATGCCCTGCTTTACTTAGACCTCGATCGCTTCAAGATTGTCAATGATACCTGCGGTCACGTTGCGGGGGATGAATTGCTACGCCAAATCAGCGAACTCTTTAAGAACCGGATTCGCAAAACCGATACCATTGCTCGCCTGGGTGGGGATGAATTTGCGGTCCTGTTGTACCAATGCCCGGTTGAACAGGGTATCCATGTAGCGGAGTCGCTGTTGCAGAGTATTCAAGCTTTCCGGTTTGCCTGGCAAGATAAAACTTTTTCGATTGGGGTGAGCATCGGTTTAGTGGCGATTAATGCGGATACTCTCTCACTCTCGAATGTACTGATTGCTGCGGATGCGGCTTGCTATGCCGCGAAAGATAAAGGCCGCTGTCGCGTCCAGGTTTATCAAGTGGGCGATCGCGAATTAGCCAGAGCTAGAGGTGAAACTCAATGGGTGGTACGAATTAACCAAGCTCTCGAAGAAAATCGCTTCCGTCTCTATTATCAGTCCATTGTTTCCTTAAATGATGCAGTCGGAGGTCGCGAGGTCCCCAGCACAGAACACTATGAAGTCCTCCTACGCCTTCACGATGAAACCGGTCAACTGATCTCGCCGATGGCCTTTATTCCGGCGGCGGAACGCTATAACCTGATGCAGACCATTGATCGTTGGGTCATTGGTACGCTCTTCTCCCATCTGGCAAAAGTGATGAATCAAAAGTCATTCACCCAAGAAAAGGAGGAACTCCTCTGTCGAGGAACAGAGGAGCAGGCGAGAACGAATCATCATTATCCTTTCCCTGTGCCTCATTACCGGGGTCTTTATGCAATTAATCTTTCGGGGGCTAGTATCAATGACGATCAGTTTATCGACTTTCTGCATGAGCAGTTTTTGATTTACCAAATCCCCCCCCAAGTGATTTGTTTTGAAATTACTGAAACCTTAGCGATTGCTAATCTCAGTAAGGCAGCGTGCCTGATTAAGAAATTGAAGGAATTGGGTTGTCGATTTGCTTTAGATGATTTTGGCAGTGGGATGTCTTCGTTTGCTTACTTAAAGAATCTGCCGGTTGATTTTGTGAAAATCGATGGCAATTTTGTTAAAAACATTGTAGAAAACCCAATCGATTTAGCAATGGTGGAAGCGATTAACCGCATCGGTCATGTCATGGGGATTCAAACCATTGCTGAATATGTAGAAAATGAATCAGTCCTGGCAAAGCTCCAAGAACTGGGAGTGGATTATGCTCAGGGATACTTTTTAGGTAGACCTCAGCCATTTTATGTGACGATTGCTTCTAATTCAGGGGAAGTTTTAGGGGAATTTCACCGGAAGACTCTGGGTTTAGAGGAGAAACTTGCTTGTTGAAGGATGAACATAGAAATTGAATGAGGATTGATTGTTCTGTTTTTCCTCTCTCTTTCTGATTGCTATTCATAATGGATGCAAGCAAAAATGATGAGAGGAATTCTGAATTGTAGATCGTTCAATGAGGGAAAAAAGAAAAAGGGGGAAAGTGATAGAATGAATGGTGGGCATTAGCAAAACTCTGCTCTTGCCTTTCCTTGACAAGACCGATGCTACACATCGATTTGAAAATTCTGATGTTGACAGGATTAAACTTTTCTTTTTGGTTTTTAAACTATTGTTGATAATTTTTAAATTCCAAATTAATCACTCTTTTTAGAATTGGCACAAAAAAACTAACCGAACCCTTGAACCCTTAATTGCTTCTCCTGTTTCTAATCCCTTGATTTTTTTCTTGTTTTCCTCCTGAATTTTATTTTTTATGATTTCAATTCAAACAAAAGAATCATTCTAAAACAACTCGATTTGAGAAAGAACCTAACTCTTCCTGGCAACGGGTGATATAGAAGCTAGCAATAGAATCAACTGGGTTTTGCTGAAGGATTTCTTGAAAAGATGCCAAAGCAGTCAAAAATTTCCCAGCTTTCCAAGCCTGAATTCCTTGCTCAAAAAGTGGTTGAGTGAGCAACTTCGCTTGAGCATTCGGATGAATGTTAGCCCAGACTTCATAGATTTCAATTGCTTGCTGCTTCCCACGAGGAGTTACTCGGTCAATCCATCGATAGTGGCAAGTATCTATAGACAATTCGGAACTCTGCCGAGAGAATTGGAGAGTGGGCAATTCTTGATTTCCTGCTGTCACATGGGCAATGGCAGTTTCGCTCACAATAATCGGACAACCATAAATTTTAGTTAAACTTTCTAACCGAGATGCTGTATTGACCACATCACCAATTACTGTAGAATCCATGCGATAATCAGAACCTAAGGTGCCAATCATCCCAATCCCTGTATGAACGCCAATGCCGATATTAACAGGAGCTTCGAGGTTGTAATCATGGCGATTAGCGTTAAAATCTTGCAAGCTTTGCTGCATCGCTACTGCTGCATTAATGGCATCCTGAGCGTGGCTTTCTGGGTGGTCAAATACCGCCATAATAGCATCACCCAGGTATTTATCAATAAAGCCTTGGTGGGAAGTAATGCAAGCACTCATTTGGGTAAAAAACGCATTTAGCCACTCAAACGTCTCGCGGGCAGCTTGGGATTCTGCGATCGCAGTAAATCCGCGAATGTCACAGAATAACACCGTCAACTCTTCTTCGGCCACATTCCCCAACTGAATGGATTCTACTCCTTGGGGTGCGATCCGATTGAGAAATTGCTCTGGCACAAACAAGCGAAATTTTTCCGAGAGATATTCATTCACTTGCCAAGCTGCGATGACTTGGTGCTTGGTTTGTTCCTGCAACTGTTGGCGAACTTGGGAAGACAAAGCTTGCGATCGCAGCTTGCTTAATTCTAAGACATTGGCTACTTTCGCCAGCAGGAGACGACTGTTCAAGGGTTTGGTTAAATAGTCATCGGCCATCATTTCTAACCCTTTTAAGCGAGAGGCGTCATCATCGAGGGCCGTCAGGAAAATCACTGGCACTGTTTGCAGAACTGTGTCTTGTCGCAAGCGCTCGCACACCTCAAAGCCATCCATCTCTGGCATCATCACATCTAGTAAAATTAAATCAGGTCGATAAGCCCGCGCTACCGAGATCGCTTCGAGACCAGAGGGTGCTGATACAGTGTTGTACCCTTTTAATTGCAACAACTCTTCTAGCAGAATGAGATTAGCCGGCTCGTCATCCACGAGCATAATACAGGGCGACTGATTGGACATGGAGTTGGCGGGTAGAGTGTGTCACCGATCGGACAGGATGAAGGATGGAGTCAGCTAGTGCAGAAGGAGGAACAATGGTGATTCCGAGCGATTGAAAAGCCCGATTTCGATCCTTCCAGCTTCTAGTCTGCCTTATCCGTTCCCCTTTTGTGTGATTCTTTGAGTAGATGACCCTAGCCGAGTATCGTTCATCTCTCGGTCCTTCCCCTAAAACAGAGAAGGAAGCTTGAAAGGAGGATGGCTGAATGTAAGTTGGTATTTATATCATAGAAGGAAGCTTGAAAGGAAGATGGCTGAATACAAGTGGGTATTTATATCATAGAATGTAATAAATCAAGCGTTAAAATTCAGTCCGATTCAGTTTTCGCACCTTAACCTGTTGCTAAATTATTGATTAATGTTAATAACTTTATACAAAGTGATAAATAGTTCTCGCTCCCAGCCCTCCCTCGCTGGCAGCAGCCTCAGGTGAAGGCAGGGAGAGGATAAAGATGCAGCCAACTCTAGAACCCGTTCCTACTATCCTGACCGTCGATGATTGCACGATCACCCAAAAAGTGATCAAACAAGTCTTTGGCAAAGATTATCGAGTGCTGGGGGCGAGCAATGCGATGGAGGCTTTAATTACGATTTATCAAGAGTCTATAGACATCTTAGTCTTAGATGTTTCCATGCCTGATATTGATGGTTTAGAGCTGTGTCGCACCGTGCGTAAATTACCTCGATTTGAGGAAATTCCGATCGTGATGCTGACTTCACGCGATCGACCATTTGACAAAGTGCAAGGATTGAGGGCCGGTGCAACCGAATATTTAACCAAACCAGTTGATGTGGAGCGATTGCGACAAGTAGTGACTCGGTTTTTGAGCAAATCCCACTAATGCAGAAGCAGTGGGTGCGGCCGCACCCACCCAACTCTACTGCAACTTCTTCTGTTCCTCGGGGACAATCTCCGTCACCACTTGACCCCCACTGCCATTTCCTTGGACGACCACCGTCTGATCTTTCAGTTGACCCGATGCCTTCGGTCCAATCAAATTAAACAACGGATTCAGTTGACGGTAAACGACATTTCCCACTGCATCAAACGTTTGTTTTTTGAAATACCAAGTTAGTTGATCGGAATTCACTTGGGAGGTGCGTTTTTGTCCGACACCCAAAACATTGCCCGTCAAATAAAAAATACTTTGTTGCAAATCTCCTCGACCCCGATCTCCTGTCATCGTTACCTTTTCCACACGATGTAACACCGTTACCCGTCCTGGCGACACCACCATTTTCGCTGGCAAATTCCAGCTCATCAGTTGGCTATCAATTTGTAGCGGAGGGTCAGAGGGGAGTAACTGAGCATTTTTCGTGAGATTAATAATTTTGAGCTTCAAATCAACATCCGCCTGGTCCGCAAAAGCTCGGTCTGTTACCTGTTTCCCTTGAAATTTATCAATTTGAGTCGGGTGGTTTGCGATCGCCTTTTCCTGAGCGAGCAGCCAAATTAATTCATCAGTCCGTAACTGCATCACCGGATCTTTCATGTTCGCCACCACTTGACCGTATAATTCCATACGTTTAGTCCGGCTAAAAACTCGCGCCTCCTTCGCGGAAGCTGTGATTTGTTTATGTTCCCCCGTTAAGTTATTGCGGACGATCAGGATATCTTCTTTTGGTTTCCAGTCTAATTCATTCCCTCTCAACACCACTCCATTACGGGGATCGGTCGCAACAATGTCCCCTTTCAGAAAAATTTGATTACCATCTTGATTAACTAAGCCAGTTTTAGCTTCAATTTGATAAACTTCTTTACCATCTTGAAATAATCCACCCTTGGGAGACTGAAGGTTAACAATTTTCTGATCTTTGCTGTAAGTTGCTTGCTTTGACTTCACCCGCCATAAAAGCTGACCTCGTTCGTCCGCCTGTTCTAAGGTCACATCGCTCAAAGTCAGCTTGCTGTCTAGGTCCTGAACAGCATTAATATCTTTCGCTAATTTATTTTCAGTCCGAGTTTGCTCTCTGCAACCCACTGTCACTAAAAGTAGTGCTACTAAGAGCAGCACTACTTTTGGAAAGCGAAGAATCAAATTTTGGGGTTCCGTCGGATGGTTCATAAAAATTGTTAATGGCTCATAGCAAAAGGCAAATAAACCAGCACTCCCTTGATTAAACTGCGACTGATAGCTTTCCCTATTCAGCAATTAGCAATTAGTTTTTTAGTGATAACCCCCTACTAATCACCAATTACCTCCGCTGTGTCATCTTTCTTCGTGATCGTCCATTAAGCTAATGCCTGATAGCGGACGGTAAGCGTAGTTAGGGCGACTGGTCTTCTGGATATCTTCTTTGATCGTTTCCAGATCAATATAACGGTCTGCAACATTAATTAAACTGTCGCTCGTCATCGATCGCAAGCTCACCACTTCCACACGGACACCCCGGTAACTGACGGCATCAACCGCATAGGCGAGGTCTCCGTCACCACTCACTAACACAGCCGTATCGTAGGACCCCACTAAAGCCATCATATCTACCGCAATTTCTACGTCTAAGTTGGCTTTTTTAGAACCATCCGGCAGTTGAACCAAATCTTTAGAAATGACACGATAGCCGTTGCGTCGCATCCACAACAAAAATCCCTGCTGCTTCTCATTCGTGCGGTCTACGCCCGTATAGAAAAAAGAGCGCAGCAGTCGCGATCCCGCGGTCAAGCGACACAGAAGTTTCGTGTAGTCAATTTCAATTCCTAGCTGCAACGCTGCATAGAACAGATTAGAGCCATCAATAAAAATGGCTACGCGCCCACGATTTTCTAGAACCTGTTCGGGCGTGAAGAGGTCGTTGTTTTCTATTTTATTCAACATGATTGTTATGCCTCAGTTATTTTATTTATGAAATCGCTGCCTATTGTCAGAATTGACGTAATAGCAGAAAGCTAAACAGCTTCTTGGAACTCCAGTCGCCGGAAGACCGGTTGGGGTTCCCCTAGCGCTTGATTAGCCGATAGAGCTCCCCAGCTAGCGTGTTTGGCAAAGCTGGCCGAAGTTCCTATGCCAATCTTGTCATTAAAGTCAGTTGAAAAGCCTAACTGCTGATAGATAGCACTGCTGATATTCGGAATAATGGGGGATAAAAGGTAAGATGCTAGTCTAACAGATTCCAACACAGAATATAGCACTTGTTCAACGGCCTCGATCTGCCCTTGCTTATAGAGTGTCCAAGGTGCTTGTTCATCTATAAACTTGTTGCCAGAGCGCACTAATGCCAATACAGCATCGCAAGCAGAGCTGAATGCCAAGGATTCGTAAGCTTGAGTGACTTGCTCACCCAACTCCAAACTCAGCTTCTTCAGAGGGTTGTCAAGGGGAATGTCTTCTCCCTGGATATTAGGAACGCGGACACCACAGTATTTGCGAGCCATATTTAAAGTACGGTTGAGCAAATTTCCCAAGTCATTGGCAAGATCAGCATTTAAGATGTTGACGAACCGAGTTTCATTAAAATCACCATCCTGTCCAAATTCAATTTCTTTTAAAAAATAGTAGCGAACAGCATCAGCACCGTATCGGTGAACCAACTTGACCGGATCTAGGGTATTCCCCAGACTTTTACCCATTTTTTTACCATCTTTGGTTAAAAATCCGTGTCCAAATACACGACCCGGCAATGGTAAACCTGCCGACATCAACATGGCGGGCCAATAAACTGCATGGAAGCGCAGGATATCTTTGCCAATCAGGTGGAGATTGATTGGCCACCATTTGGATACAGCATTCTCTAAAGTTGGTTCACTGTCCGGATCTAGCAATGCTGTGATATAGCCCAACAAAGCATCGAACCAGACATACAGGGTATGGCTGGGGTCTGTGGGGACTGGAAAGCCCCATTTTAAGTTAACCCTCGAAATGGAAAAGTCTTGCAGCCCAGAACTGACAAAGCTTAATACTTCATTGCGACGACTCTCCGGTCCAATAAAGTCAGGGTGCTGGTCATAGAGGGCAAGGAGTTGGCTTTGATACTTAGAGAGGCGGAAGAAGTAGTTCTGCTCATCCCGCCATTCCGCTTGTTTGTTAGTGTGGATCGGGCAGAAATGACCTTCTAGCAAGTCGCGCTCTTCTTTAAATTCCTCGCAGGCAACACAGTACCAACCTTGCTGCTGACCCAGGTAGATGTCCCCAGCATCCCAGACCCGCTGAAAAAATTCGTTGACAATCTGCTGATGACGGGGGGCAGTGGTGCGGATAAAACGGTCATACTGAATGTTGAGGAGATGCCATAAGCTGTCAAATTCGCTGGCGATCAAGTCACAGTGAGCAGCCGGCGATCGCCCTAAGTCCTCGGCGGTGCGCTCAATCTTTTGACCATGTTCATCCGTACCAGTAATCATCAACACGGATTTGCCTTGCAGGCGTTGAAACCGAGCGGTCGCATCGGCTGCTATTGTGGTATAGGCGCTGCCAACATGAGGGACATCGTTTACATAGTAAAGAGGCGTTGTGATTGCAAAAGTGTTTTGACTTGGATCGGTCGATTTCATCGCATGGTAAAAAGAAATTTTCTAAATCTAACTTCAGATACAGCTTAAGATTAGATAATAAGCTGTATATATTTTAATTGCGATTCTGCCCGATTGGCTGGTAGTTACAAACACTTTCCAACTGCTGGCTAGATGCAAAGGGTATACAGTGTCCAATTTCTACCTTAATATTTTTTCAAACTTTTCTGACAATTTCTCCAAAAAGTTTTAAGGTTTCGCGGCGTTAGCGTTTAAAGAGGAGGTTGCTCTCCCTACCATCCAGGGTAGCGAACGCTACTTTAATTGGTTCATTAAATGAGGATATTTCTACTTTATGACGGACCCTAGGTTAGGTAAAGTAGTGTTAATCTGCAAGGTGAGTGGCTAAACTTTTGAGTATAACACCTGTCATCCATGTTGTCAGATAATACAGTCCAGATGTCAGAGTGGTTGCTGGCTAGCTTGGGTACCCAAATGTTCTTGCACCACGGAGACCGCATTCCCCGACAGGGAGCAGTCTTAGTGGTGAGCAACCACCGGAGCTTTATGGACCCGATTGTGCTGACGGCAGCGACCGGTCGCACGATTCGTTTTGCTTGCCATCACTACATGGGTCAAATTCCGGTCATGCGTGATGTCGTGACCGCCTTAGGCGCTTTTCCCCTAGAAGCGCCCACGCACCGCCAGCAGCATTTTTTTGCTCAAGCAATGGCTCTGTTGCAGGCTCAGCAAATGGTAGGGATCTTTCCAGAGGGAGCAGAACCGATGGTGCAATCGACTCAGGCCAATACCCTGGGAAAATTTCAGCGAGGTTTCGCTCACTTGGCTTTGCGGACTCCCGTGCGAGACTTAGCTGTGCTCCCAATCGCCCTAGCTTCTTACCAAGAACAGTGCCTCCCCACTGGAGTTCCCCTGCGTCTGCTGAGCCTCTTCGACCCCTCAGAACCACTGTTTAAACAAACTGGTTGGCATCCTGTAGTCATCTATCAACGACTCAACGTTCTCATCGGTCGTCCCTACTGGATTACGCCCTTCCAGCGACAACAATACCAAGGTAAGCAGGTGAAAACAGCCGTTGCTGACCTAACCCATTACTGCCAAGCGGAAATCGCTGGGTTACTCCGCCAAGGTTGTTTTTAAGCAGAACTCCAACTTGAACCATGCCAGACGCCAAGAACCGCATCCGTTTCCTGACGCCCAAACCCTTAAAACGGCACAACCCTCTCTTTATCTTTCTGCCCGGAATGGACGGAACAGGTAAATTGCTGGGAGTGCAAATCCCCAAACTTGCCAAGGTCTTTGACATTCGCTGCCTCGCCATCCCGCCCGATGACCTCGCCAATTGGGATACCCTTGTGGGCGAAACCGTCACCTTGATCGAACAAGAACGGGAGGCAAATCCAGAGCGTCCCATTTATTTGTGCGGTGAATCCTTTGGGGGTTGCTTGGCGATTAAAGTGGCTCTCGTCGCTCCCCACCTGCTAGATCGACTCATTTTAGTCAATCCCGCCTCCTCCTTCCGACAACAACCCTGGATGCAGTGGGGGTCTTACCTCACCCAATGGTTACCCGGAAACCTCTACGCCCTCTCCGTCTACGGACTACTACCCGTTTTAGCATCACTGGGAAAAATGGGGCGTAGTGAGCGCCAAGCATTACTGGAAGCCATGCAATCAGTGCCCCAGAGAGCTTCCATCTGGCGACTCGCCTTAGTGCGATCGTTCGACGTACAGGAAAAGGACCTGCGTCGCCTCAATCTACCAGTGTTGATTGTTGCCAGTGGTGCCGATCGCCTCCTCCCCTCAGTCGCAGAAGCAAAACTCTTAGTCAAAGTCCTCCCCAACGCCCAGATGGTAGTTCTTGCCAACAGTGGTCACGCCTGCTTACTAGAAACAGACGTTGACCTCTGTGCGATCGTCCAAACAACTTGGGGAACGGGTCCCCAGAGAGAAATCAATCAACCC
>JBLNEP010000117.1:0-16798 GCA_050262755.1 Actinomycetota bacterium
CCCACTTTTCTAGTTGGCTCAGAGCTTCCCCTAAGCTGTAGTAAGACCAAGCAAATTGTGGATTTAATGCGATGGCACGGCGGTAAGTGGTAACTGCTTCCTGCCATTGTTCCAGCGCCATGAAAGCTTCTGCTAAATTGTAGCAAGACCAAAAAGAATTGGGGTTGAGTTCTAGAGCATGATGATAAGAAGCGATCGCGTTCTCTAGTCGTCCTTGTTCTTGCAGCACCTCCCCTAATTGATGGTGTGTCTGCCAACTCTCCGGTTGTAGTGGTAGAAATACTTCTACCACCTCTTGATTACTATTTTTGGCACAATTTTTAGTTGTAGATGCTATCCTGATATCAGATTGATGCTCCATTTCCTACTCCTGCTAGTCTCAGAATTTTTTCTAATTTTTCCAAATCCAGCAAAATGTTTTGATGAACCGGAAGCTGTAAAGAGTCATCGTTTAAGTTCTCACCCAGTAAGTAATAATGTTGTAAGTCACAGAAATTACTCAGAATCCAGTAACAGCTTTCGACATACTTGGGAGCAAAAAACTCGATTACTTTTGTCCCTGGACTACAGAAGACTAAGTTAGCTAATCCAGCACCGTGTGGCGCTACAATTACTTTAGCTGTTGCCAAATAAGATGCCTGTTCTGCTAAGGACATCGTTTCTAGGTAAAGCCTTTGAAATCCGTATTTCTCTAAAACGCTAAAAACTGCTTCTTCGTTCAGCACCCTCCGGAATGATGCTTGTTGTCGGCTAAGATAGATTCGCTCTGGTTTTTTGGGATTCTGAAGTTCTTGGTCTTTCAAAATTTTCTGCTTCAGAAGTTTACATCCCCAGTGAGTGATAAATATTTCTCCTGGACGAGGAACTGATGGCACAATTAAACGCTTTGCTTTTAAATGAGGAATCTCACAATTATTAATAATTTTTGATGGCGGAATTCCTAACAAGGCTAAACTTTCTATCTCATATCTTTTTTGATAACGATTAATTACAAAATTATCAATACTATCTACATCAATCCCACTTTCGTACAAAAGAGCCAACCGCGTCACGAGATCGAATATCCAATGAGCGTAATTCTCACTGGCCCATCGAGCTGATAGAAAAGCAACAGTTCCATCTAGGGTGTGAGCAGCAGGTAATTGGTCTGAAGAAATTACCAACTCTGGATTTCCCATAGAAATATCTTTAACCAACTTATTACCTGAAGTGATGACAGCAGTAGTCATGGCATCTCCCCAAGCTCGTCCATCTGGTACTACAGCGACATAAGCTTTGCTAGTGGTAATTGTATGCTGACAGAATAAATTCTGACTATCAATTGTTTGGGAAGCTAATATGTTAATTTGGGTTTCTGGATAGATTTTAATATAACTAATACTTGGATCTGATTCAGATGTTACTGCCCAATCTCCCGTTAAGCAACAGAATTTTTCTAGCAGCTTTGATGGCAAGAGGTAATTATGCTGAGCTCGAGACCGCTCGACTTCATCTTCCAACAAGTTTTGCTGTTCGATAGCCAGAATAATTTGCTGATAAGAATTGAACAAATCAGGTTTAATTTGTAAAGCTTTGATAAAACAAGCAATCGCTTCCTCCCACTGCTGTTGTTGCATTAAAAGTTGTCCTAAATTTTCGTAAAGCCAGTAGTAGTGAGGGTGATTCGGAATCTGTTTTTGATAAAAAGCGATCGCGTCCTCAAGATGATCTGCTTTTTGCAATGCTTCCTGCAAAATTGTATGTAACCCAATATTTTCCAGTTCCAACTCTACCGCGCACTGATAAGCAGCCGCCGCTTCCTGCCACTGTTGCTGTTTGGCCAGAACCTCCCCTAAATTGTAGTGAAATAACCCCCGATCGGGAGCAAGTTCAATCGCTCGGCGGTAGGCAACCGCTGCTTCCACCCATTTTTCTAGTTTTCCCAGAGTCTTTCCTAAGTTATAAGCAGCCCAATATGAATCAGAATTCAAATCAAAAGTTTGACGATAAGCTACAACTGCTTCTTCCCACTTCTCTAGTTTAAACAGTGCATCTCCCAAATTATTGTAAGACCAAAAAAAGTCTGACTTTAGGGTAATAGCCTGCCGGTAAATGGTGACTGCTTCCTCCCACTTTTCTAACTTGAGAAGTGTATCGCCTAAATTATTGTAAGACCAAAAAAAATCAGGATCGAGTTCAATTGCACGACTGTAAGCAACCACTGCTTCCTGAAACTGTTCTTGGCTTTTTAAAAGATCCCCTAATTTGTGATGAGCTTCCGGATCTCCTCCGTTCTGAAGTTCAATCGCTTTTCGATAATAAGCACTGGCAACGTCTAAATTACCCTGCTCTGTCAAAGCATCTGCTAAAGCTTTATAAGCCCTAAAGGACATAAATTCACTCCCAGCCTCAAGCATTTCTTTAGGGACTTCAGGAGCAATTTTTCTCACGATCAGTTGATAACCTTTATGAATCAGCTCTACCTGATTCTGAAAGAGTGCAAGAAACGTATCAATTCCAATCTTTGTGGTTTGAATGAGAGTATCTGGTTCTGTCCACTCATAATCATCAAAAATGATCAAGCCTCCGACTTTGACCAGCCTCCAAGAAAGGATCGCATCTTCCAAAACACTAGCAGCGAGGTGGCAGCCATCAATATAAACTAATTCATAGGCATCTGCTTCTTGTTCTCCTAGTACCTGATAGGATAATGCCTCTAATTTATTAACCTTAGCTCCTGCGCCTGTTTTGGCAATATTGCCATCGAATTGCTCCTGAAAATTGGGTTCGATGCAGGTAATACTTGCTGATGGATCGGTGAGAATATTATCGAGTAGCCAGCAAGCGGACATTCCCTGAAAACTACCAATTTCTAAGATTTTCAGCCCCTTGAGTTCTACGAGTGGTTTTAAATATTTTTCCCAAATCGGGATATTGTGAGTAAACCAGTCTCGCGTAAATTGATATCCTCTCTGAACACACTGATACCACCCTCTCAATTCACTTGCTTTTTGATGGCAAATTGCTGCTTCTTCTAACTGATCGAGTTCAACTAAAGCATTTCCCAGTTGTGTATAAGGCCAAGGTAAATTAGGGTGTAACTCAATGGTGCGACGAGCATTCATCACTGCTTGATCCCACTGCTTGAGCTTAAAGAATGTTTGTACTAATTGATGATGGGATAAAAAGGCATTAGGATTAATTTCTATTGCGTGTCTATAGGCATCAATTGCTGCTTCTAAGTGTAAATTTTTGCTAGAAATATCTCCTAATTTTTCATAAGCTTCCCAACTATTAGGTTGAAGTTCAATGGCTTTTTGATAGCTAGAAACTGCTTCATCAAACTCGCCCTGCTTTGCTAAGGCATCGCCTAAACTTAGGTAAATTTTAAAGGAATTGAAGCCTAAATTCAAGGCTTGGCGGTAACAGGCGCTCGCTGCTTGCCATTGCTCCTGCGCTGCTAAAACTTTCCCTAAACCGTAATGAGAAGCAGCATATTCTGGGTTGAGTTCGATCGCCTGACGGTAAGCATTTCTTCCTGACTCTAACTGCCCTTGCTGCCTGAAAGTTTCTCCTAAATTATGATAGGCAGTTACAAAATTTGGGTTACGCTCAATCGCTCGATGATAACAACTAATCGCCTGTTCAAATTTCTGCTGCTCCACCAGCATATTGCCCAAGGTAAGGTGTTCATCAGGCGTTGCCCAATTGGGATCGATGGTTAACGCCTGATACCAGCAGTCAGCAGCCTCTCTTGACTGATTTAATTGTGAAAAAATTCTAGCTAAATTTCGGTAAACTCCCGCGAAATCTGGTTGAAGTGCAATTGCTTTTTGATAAGAAGTAATTGCTTCTTGCCATTGTTGCTGTTGAGCATACCAACTACCGAGGTTGGCATAAACTTCAGGGCAGTTTGGATCGAGAGCGATCGCCTGTTGATACCATTGGTAAGCTTCCTCTAGCTGACCTTGAGCTTGCAGCACCTTCCCCATTGTCTTACAAGCGGGGAAAAAGTTTGCCTGCACCTGGAGAGCTGCCTCACAAGCAGCGATCGCCTCCTCAAACTTCCCCTCGGCTAAATAAAGTTCTGCCTGCTGGGTGAAGTCAACCGCTACTTTTTCCTGATTATCAATCGAGGGCATATTGAGAGTTTCTCCTAATCAAAAAAACGATGCAGGATATCTTGAGAAGATACAAAATTTATAGCACAGATTAGCACAGTTTTCTCTCACACAGAATCGAAAAAATCTTTTGCTTCTGTGCTCTCCTACTCTGGAACTCAATCCTTAAGTCCAGCAATCTCGAGCATTTTTTTTAGCGAACTTAAATTGAGCCAAATATCCTCTGTCAATGGGTTTTGATACATCAACTGCCGGATCGGATAGCATTCAAAAGCTTCTCCTGCTAAGAAATAGTGTTGCAGCTTGAGATAATGACCAATCGCCCAGTAATAATGACCCACATAATGAGGGGAAACTAATTCCACTATTTTAGTCCCCGAACGACAGAAAATGATATTGGTTAAACCGCTACCATGAGGTGCAATAATTACTTTTGCATGGTGAAAAATAGCAACTTGTTCCTGAAAAGACAAGGTTTCTGGCAAAATAGAGACAAAACCATGATGGCTCAACATTTCAATGACCTCTTCTTCATTGAGGACGCGACGATACCTGGCTTTGTTTCGGCTGATATAGATTCGCTCTGGATAGCGACTATTCCCTTGAGTTTGTGTCAGGAACTCTTGCCGCAGAAACTCGATGGCCCAAGGAGGTGGCCAGCCTAAATACCCTGGAAAAGAAGGGCAAATTAGCTCTTTCGCTTGGAGATGAGGATGGCGATCGCTCTCTAAAATTTTGTGTTCTGGAATCCCTAAAGTCTGTAAAGTTTCTCGCTGAAATTGATACTGATAACTGTTAACTAAAAAATAATCAATGGTATTAAAATCAATTCCTCTCCGTCGCAGCAATTCGATCCGAGGTAACAGATCTACTATCCAGTGAAAATAGACGCTACCAGATAGTGCAGACAAAACTGCCACCCTGCCATCTACCTGTTCTAAAGGCGGAAAGGATTCTAATTGAAAAACGCTATGTTTGGCGGGGTCGTGCTTTTGGCATCCCGGTAAAAAGCCTGGATAATCACGAGAAATATCAGCTAGCAAGTAATTATCTGGAGTCATTACTGCGATCGCACTGCAAACCAGCCAAGAAGTTTTTTGAGGAACGATCCAAGCTCTACCTTGGGGAATAGTAGCGACAAACGTAGGGGGTGTTTCTACTGGAATGGCACCTGTTTGGGAGCAAATATGAATCCCCCATCCTAAATGAACTGGTGCAAACCATTTCGTAATTCGATTTAAACAAGGCCCGCAAGTTAAACCTCCGCATTCAGATTCTGGCAAGGGGTGAGTGATAATTTCTACTGAATTTTCTGTTTGCCAAGTGATGCGAGTATAATGAAGCTGGCGTTCTAAATGATTGGCAACGACCCAATCCCAAGTTGATAAGTAAACACCTTTGGGTAAAGGTAAGGGACAGGAAGTTTCTGCTGAAAAATACCCCCTATTTCCTTGCTGTTGCCAGTGTAATACTTGTTGATAATAAGGAATCGCTTGCTCCCATTTTTGTTGTTTTTCCAGAGCTTTCCCCAATTCAAAATAAAGTTCCGCGCGACTGGAGTCACAGACATCTGCTAAAGGCAGAGAAGAACACATTGCTGGTGGGGTCACTGTCCCAGAATCACCCGTTCTGCTGTCTCTCCCAGCGGATTGCATCCCTAGGGCAATATGATAAATCATGATAGCTGCATCATATCTGCGCTGTTTTGCTAAACAATTGCCTAGGAGTCGATAGACTTCTGGAGTATTTGGCTGAATTTGCAGAGCTTTTTGATAATAAATTTCTGCCTGAACATAGCCCCCATATTCAACTAAAGCATTCCCTAAATGCAAGTAAGTTTGTGCAAGATGCTGGCAGATTTCGGCGAGTGGTAATGAATTTTCTGCTGTATGTTTTCGACCCATTAAAGCTTTTAGAAACCGACCGCAAGCTGCGGTGGCTCGTTCTAATTCATCCTGTTCCCGTAGCAAGCTAGCATAGTGGCAGTAAGCCTCAACGAAAGCAGGTTGGAAAGCGACCGCTTGGTGGAAATAAAACATCGCCTCAGCAACTTTACCGATCGCCATCAGGGAAGAGCCACACTCGCTATAGCCTGAGAGATACTGGGGGTTGAGGGCAATCAGCTTCTGAAAACAAGCAACTGCGGCTTCATGCTTGCCGTATTTTTGCCAAGCTTTCCCCAAGTTATAGTGGGCAAGGACTAGACCGGGCTGCAACTCAAGGGCACGGTGGTAAGCAGCGATCGCTTCGTCAGGTTTTTGAGCGAGTAGCAGTTGACCGAGGTTATTGTAGAGGGATGCTGAGTTAGGGTCAATGGCGATCGCTTGTTGATAGATTTCGACCGCTGCTTCTGGCTTACCCTGTTTCACCAGCATACAGCCTAAGTTGCTATAAGCTTCTACCGAGTCGGGCTGGAGAGCGATCGCTTGGCGATAGCAGTCAATGGCTGCTGGTTCTTGACCTTGGCAGTCTAGGGCCAAGCCCAAGTTATAATAGGCACTGACATAATTGGGTTTGAGCGCGATCGCTTGGCGGTAGCTGCGAATCGCCGCTGGCAAGTTGCCGTGGCGGTAATAGACATTTCCCAAGTTGTAGTACAACTCTGGCCACTGGGGACACAGTGCCAAAGCTTGTTGGTAGTGAAAAGCTGCCTCGTCTAGATAAGCGTCTTGGCTATACAACTGCCCTAAGCAGGCATGGACTTCCGCAAAATCAGGCTGAAGTGCTACAGCTTTCAGGTAAGCTTGCCTTGCCACTGTCAATGCACCTTCGGCTTCTAAAGCTTCCCCTAAAATTTTGTAAGCTTCGGCTATATCCGGTTTGTGTTCGAGGATTTGTTGGCAAGTGGCGATCGCCTCCCTGAACTTCCCCTCAGTGAGATAGGCTTTTGCCAAACGCAGCACTTCTTCTACCCTCATAAAACCTCGTCAAAATGGAAACCCATCCCCGTTGAGTAGATCTGGGAATTTCTGATTGAAAACTCAAAAATTTTCACTGGCAGTCTCTCAACTCGATCCTCTCACTAGCTTACTTTTTAAAGGGGTTGGGAAATCTATGAATGTTTAAGCTCCCGCTCAATCTATTGATCTCGATCCGGTCTACGTTGTCGGTCAGTCCTAACTTTATCTTTAGTATTTGTTAACTCCCTAAAGATTAGATTGAGTGTGCGAATCACCAAAGTTTTTCGCACACTCAATCTTCTAGGTTATTTTTAGCGAAGAGCATCTAGCTGCTTTCAGGGCTTAAGCTCGTACACACAGCCACACAGATTGCTTCTTCTCACTTTTGATCCTTTACCCAACTGCCCTAGCTTTGAGTGGCGATCGGAGAACAAGCACCCAAGCATTGCCCTCCTCTCACTGGACACTCTAGAATATTTCAAAATTGCTAGCGCTGATAGTCGGTGCTCCAGCCAGTTGTGCGAAGGCGGTAGGTCCGTAGTACAGGATACCGGTTGATTGGTCGTAAACCACTTTACCCGGAGCGGCATTAGCTGGGTTGAAACCAGTAACAACTTGGAAGCTCGTAGGATTGAGGGTGTTCCCTTGGGCCAAGCCCACGAAGTTCGCAGCCGACAGCCGGATTTTGTCTCCTTCAGCAGTAGAGAAGTCGGTGATCGTGTCTACCCCTTGAGAACCACCGGCCGCACTGAAGAAGAAGGTGTCACTACCAGCGCCACCGCTGAGCAGGTCATTCCCCTGGTCGCCAGAAATGAAGTCATTACCAGCACCGCCATTGATGGTATCGGCACCTTTACCACCGTAGAGAGAGTCATTGCCATCGCCACCGTTGATGACGTCATTGCCTTGGCCACCGTACAGGGTGTCATTGCCAGCACCGCCATCTATGGTGTCATTCCCTTGGTCGCCAGAAATGAAGTCATTGCCATCGCCACCAGCGAGCTGGTCATTGCCTTGACCCCCAAAAATCCGGTCATCGCCAGAACCGCCGTCAACAATGTCGTCACCCAGACCTGTGGCGATCGAATCATTGCCCGTGCCACCATAGACGGTGTCGTTCCCTTTACCGGAGAAGACTAGGTCATTGCCATCACCGGCAGAAATGAGGTCATTGCCTGCAAAGGTCTGGATGCGGTCGTTGCCATTGCTAGCTTGAAGTCTATTATCTCCACGGATGCCGAAGTAATTGGTACCAATATCAGTGCCTACTGATATTACCCCTGCGGTAATCGGGTTCACTACCTGTGTCATTTACACTCCTCCTGACTGATTTACACTCTTTCTACAATACACTTTTCCCTCCACAGGAATTCAAAAGTTGAAACCGGATATCGGTTGAGACCCTGACTGACCCGGCAGGTATAAGCGGTCACGTAATTTAACTTGTCATTTGAAAGTCGCAAGTCGCGGCGGTAATGATTGAGCTTGAGAGTGGTGAAAGTTAGTTGCTTTGGTGTCTCCACTTCTAACTCCACAACTCTTACCTTCTCACCAAAATTAAACACCTAGACGTTTGCGAGTCTACCATACACACCGGAAGTGTGGCTAGTCATTTTAATTACAACAGTCTCGACTTACTTAGGTACGATTCCGGTTGGCTGGGCTGCCATTAGAATCGCTTTGCTGGACCCGACTCACCATCAGCCAATTTATTTCATTGACTGCTTAAGAGCAGGCGCAGCCATGTCGCTAGACTCTATCGCCCAATGACGGTAGGGTGAAGTGAACGGTTCCCCAGGGCCTGACAATTCTTGGGAATGAGTTGAGCTCTGATGACCAACCTCGTCACAAAAGCTTGACAGGCGAGAGAAGAACGGAAGGGGGAAAGAACTCAAATAATTGATTTTCTCAAGCAGTTTAAAACCCCGATCTTTTTCAAAGAGGCGACTCAGTAGGAAAGCTAGTTGGCTGGAGCGGTTGTTCAGACCACGAGAGATGCCTAGAATCGATATAGTATCAACAGACAGCCTCTAATCACCAATGGCACTTTTGTTTAACAGCTTATGCCATCCTCGGCAAGCTGATGCTAGAGCAGGGGAGAAGCCTGCATCACCAAGCCAATCAAGAGGTGGGGCAGACTTCTCCCCTGCCTTTAACAAGGGTGCAAGCTGTCAGTTTCTATTGACTTTCCAAATCTCCTCTACTCCACCAATCAAAAATACTTTTCGCTGCTACCATAGCGGAAAAGCAGGTATAGGGAGCAACAGGAAAATTACTGCACCTAATGTTAGGAATTCAAGCAAATCGATTTAACAGGAGCGATCGCTACAAATGGCCCCTCTCACCATTACAGACCCCGCTCACGATGTTCTACGCTACGAGAGCCAGCCTCTTGATATCATCTTCAGCCCCAAAACTGTAGCCGTCATCGGTGCTACAGAAAAGGAAGGCAGCGTCGGGCGCACAATTCTATCCAACCTGATCGGGAGTCCCTTTGGTGGTACTGTTTTCCCGGTCAACCCGAAACGGCCCAATGTGCTGGGGATCAAGGCATATCCTACGATCGCAGCTCTACCCGATCCCGTCGATCTCGCTGTGATCGTAACACCAGCGAACACGGTACCAGGGATCATCAGCGAGTGTGTTGATGCAGGTGTCAAAGGAGCCATCATTATTTCAGCCGGGTTCAAAGAAATTGGTCCGGCCGGGGCCGCCTTAGAACAGCAGGCCTTGGAGGAAGCCCGACGGGGACAAATGCGAATTATCGGTCCCAATTGCCTGGGAGTGATGTGTCCCCCCACCGGCCTGAATGCGACTTTTGCCAACGCGATGGCCCGCCCCGGTAATGTCGGCTTTATCAGCCAAAGTGGTGCCTTATGTACGGCAATTCTCGATTGGAGCTTCCGGGAAAACGTCGGCTTTAGTGCCTTTATTTCGATTGGCTCAATGCTTGATGTGGACTGGGGCGACTTGATTTATTACCTCGGTGACGATCCCCGCACCCAAAGCATTGTCATCTACATGGAAGCGATCGGCAATGCGCGCTCGTTCCTGTCGGCCGCGCGGGAAGTGGCACTCACCAAACCCATCATCGTGATTAAAGCCGGTCGCACGGAGGCGGCGGCCTTAGCGGCTGCATCCCATACGGGATCGCTCGCCGGTAGCGACGGCGCTCTCGATGCCGCTTTCCGTCGCTGTGGCGTCCTGCGGGTCGAAACCATCGAAGATTTATTCAATATGGCCGAAGTCCTAGCGAAACAACCACGGCCTAAAGGTAGACGGTTAACGATCCTCACGAATGCTGGTGGTCCCGGAGTTCTGGCAACTGATACCTTGATTACTGAAGGGGGTCAATTAGCAGAACTGTCTCCGCAAACAGTGGAGTCGCTCAAACAGATCTTGCCAGTGGCGGCAAGTACCCACAACCCCATCGATATCCTTGGCGATGCTGAACCGGCCCGGTATGCCAAAGCTTTGGAAATTGCAGCCAAAGACCCTAACAGCGACGGTTTACTGGTGATTCTCACGCCGCAAGCTATGAGCGATCCGACTCAAACAGCCGAGCAACTCAAAGGCTTTGGTCGGATTGACGGTAAGCCAATTTTGGCAAGCTGGATGGGGGGAGCAGAAGTAGCAGCGGGAGAAGCCATCCTTAACCGCGCGAATATCTATACCTTCCCTTACCCAGATACGGCTGCCCATGTCTTTAACTATATGTGGCAGTACAGCTACAACCTACGTGGCTTGTATGAAACTCCGGTTTTGGGGGTAGATGAAGGAAGTTGTACTGATGAGCTATGCGACATCCCGCTCGCGAACGTAATTATCGCAAAAGCCCGCAAGGAAGGCCGGACGCTGTTAACGGAGTTTGAATCTAAGCAACTTCTCGCTAGCTATGGCATTCCGACGGTGGAGACGCGCATTGCTTGCAGTGAGGAGGAGGCGGTCGCAGTTGCCAGCGACCTTGGCTATCCGGTGGTTCTGAAGCTGTACTCGGAAACGATCACTCACAAAACTGATGTGGGTGGCGTGAAGTTAAATTTGGAGGATGCCGAGGCTGTTCGGAACGCTTATCGGGCGATCGCTGAGTCAGTACAAGAGAAAGCGGGTGCGGGAGCTTTCCAAGGTGTCACCGTTCAGCCCATGATTAAGCTGGATGGCTATGAAATTATCATTGGTAGTACCTTGGATCCTCAGTTAGGGCCGGTGCTGCTGTTTGGTACGGGTGGTCAATTGGTGGAAGTGTTTAAAGACCGAGCGCTGGCTTTACCTCCCCTCAACACCACTTTGGCGCGACGAATGATGGAACAAACTAAAATCTACCGGGCTCTCCAAGGGGTGCGAGGACGCTCACCGGTTGATTTAGCGGCTCTCGAGCAATTGATGGTGAGATTTAGCCAGCTTGTGGTGCAGCAACCTTGGATTCAGGAAATTGATATCAACCCGTTGCTAGCGTCTCCAGAACGGTTAATTGCCCTCGATGCTCGTGTGGTGCTGCATGGTAGCGACGCGATCGAAGATAAGTTACCCAAATCTGCCATTCGTCCCTACCCCACTCAATATGTTGCACCTTGGAGCATGCAGGATGGCACAGCGCTAATGATTCGCCCGATCCGACCTGAGGATGAACCGCTAATTGCCAAGTTCCACCAAACCCTGTCGGAACGTAGCGTGTATATGCGCTATTTACACATGATGAAGTTGAGCCAACGGGTGTCTCACGAGCGCCTGACTCGCATCTGCTTTGTTGACTACGACCGCCAGATGGCTTTGGTGGCTGACTACCAAAATCCTGAAACAGGGGAGCATGAGTTGGTTGGTGTCGGACGCCTGAGTAAATCGCACGGTCATAATGAAGCTGAGTTTAGTATGCTGATTAGCGATCCGTTCCAGCAGCGAGGATTAGGAACTGAACTGCTGCGACGGTTGGTGCAAATCGGTCGTGATGAAAAGCTCAGTCGCATTACTGCGGATATTCATCCAGAAAATCGGGTGATGCAACATTTGTGCCAGAAGCTAGGATTTCACATCCACCGCGCGATCGTGGATGAGGTTGTGAAAGCGGAGATTGTCCTCAATCCCTAGTTTGCATCTCAAACTGATATTCAGTGCTGAACAGGCATCTTACACCTCTCTCAAAAAGCCTTAAAACTGGCAGGCTTTTCGGTCTCTCTACCCTAGAAAATGACTGATGAGGAGGGAAATGGGCCTCTAGTTCTAAGTGTAGGAATATGCCATATTGGTGGAGCGGGCTTTTTGTCTGCTCCACTCTGTCATTGAGGCGTTTCATCACGAATCATCACCAATTCAGTCGCATTGGCTTTGTCAAGGAACAGAAAAATTAGAGCGTTGTTGAACCCCACAATTGAGAAAATTATTGCTTCTCTATTTCTCCTTTTCCCCTTTCCGCTGCAACCGAAATGAAGATAAATTTATCAAAGACTTTGCTTCCCATTCCCTGTTCCCTCAACCTCTGTCCGATGGTACTGGAGGGTGTGGAATGTAGAATTGAGCATTTTCCGTAAGCTTTACAGGGACTCTTCACAGCGGTGAATTCGAGGAATTTTAACGGTCCCATACACGAATGATTGAGCGGACGAAACTTCAGAATTTTGGTGACTCAATCAGTTATAATCACCTTGACGATTGCTGTTAATTTTCAACTTTGAACTCGCTTCTAGTTGCATCTGTAATCATCCAGAGATTTCTGTGTTGATTAGTCTCTCCCTCATGGACCGACTACTCATCATTTCGGAGCTACCGGAATGAAGATAAGTCGATTAAATGGCTGCTTCAGCTTCAACAAACAACGATTAGAGTGAATGAGGAATAATTGCCTCTCATACAGCCTCCTACCGATTAATTTCCTAGCCTGTGAGCTTCTAAGTGCGGAGTTTGGAGATGAGAATTTGTGGCGGTTTCAATCTGAAGATGCTTAGGTTTGCTCTCACTTTCAACCAAATAATTGATTGAAGTTGCAGTATAGTACACCAGAGTCAAGATTGACAATCCTTTGAGAATTTGATGAATTGGCTTCTCAGACATCGCAGTTATTTTAACTCCTATCTTTTTCAAACAATAGTCTTAGTTAGAGACGGCTTTAACCTTGAGAAGTTCCGGAAACTCAGAGAGCCTGGTCGAAATTTGTCTCTAAACTGGTCACGACCAAGGTTGCGGGCATTGAGAACTGCTACTTCTGCGTAAAAACAACCGTTTGGTTACTTGTATCATCTCTGTTCTCACTGAAATTGCCTATCTTACTGTGGAAAGATTTTGGCAACACTGGTTCTAACAATCGATACTATGCTTCAAGATAGATGCTCAGCAGTTGCTTTTTAGGGGAATGCTAGGAATCAATGCTCTTACTGTAGTGTAGGAGTCGCAGTTTTCAGCCTATCTCAAGACATACTTACGTATATAATAAATCTGGCTTAGTGACGTTCAGCATACTCTGAGGAGTGGGTGGTAAGCGAGAAAGGTACATATAGTATCGGAGAATACTAAATGTAGATTCGAGGCTTAAAGTTCAGGTTCCCTAACTCAAGTGAGACAGGAAGAGCAAAGTCAAGGCATTGCGTAGCGCCGTGAATCAATGCCTTGAGGGAATTGGTGATAGCTGTTCAGCAAGCTGTTTCTGAGGACGGCGACAAAATTTTTTCGCAGCTACAAAGGGGTCAGGAAATAGGACGCTCTTTATTCTGATTGGGAAGGAGTGACAACTGGATAGTGAAGGGAGTCTTCCGATGCTATCTCCTCTAGAATTTCTAGATTTTCCCATTCAGAAGCAGTGGGTTGGGGATGTCGTTTTTTATTCATCAGCTCTAAAATTGATAGAGGTAAAACAATCGGCCACAAAAGAGGACCAACGATCAACGCAATCCAAGAGATGCGGTCATCTTTGGGGGTGGTTGTATCGCTTAAGAACTTGGTAAACCAAACAGAAAAAACTATCAAAGAAATGATTAAGTAGGCAATAATCACCATAGTTTTAACCAAAAAAACTTAACTCATTTCATTCTCTCTACTAAATTATAGCTGCTCCCTGATTTACAACTACTAGCCCGATCTGGGTCAGTATCAAGAATGATTAAGCGAATGAAGCAAACTTCAAGGTTGACAAGTTTTGATCTCCAGGATGTTACTCCTGCTTGGCTGAAGTTACGGATGTGATTGTTATCACTGAGCAGTGATGATTTCGATCGCTCAACTCAGAGAAGGCAATCACATCTTGAATTAGCACTAAATCACAGGAAGCTCTGGGAAGATCGGAGATATTAGGAAGATCGAGTTCTGCTCTCCTCCCATGTCAGCTTCTCCTCTTCCACCAGATTCCATCATTGCTGAACTGTTTTATCAGGTTTGTCAATCTGGCAACCTGACTCGCTCTGAGCGCTACGATCTGATGTCTGCACTCTTAGAAAACACCCTGACTCTCGAAGATCGAGCGGCAATTGATCGTCTCCTTCATGCAACCCGCAGAGGATGGGTGACAATTTTAGATGAATCAGTGTCAACCTCCTCTCACTTCTAGGTCATAGGAATTACGATCTATCCGCTGAGTGATTAATATCGTACCAGAAAATTTTATTTTTTCAGCTTCCATCTAAAACCCGGTTCTCCAACAAGACCGGGTTTTGTTAACGTTTCTAGAGCGATCACCAATGGGTGTTGACATGAATCACTGTGGTAATAGCAGATGATCACTGGGAGAACAGGGATTTAATCACACAGCGCGATCGCGAAAGGGTTGACACTAAAAGTAGTGAGTTCAATATCAAGCCAATGACGGGTCAAGTTCTTTTCCCTCAATTCACAATCGCAGAGCTGGTCTTTCAGGCCTATCACTCTGGTCTATTGACTCGGACTCACCGACAACAGCTCAGGTGTGCAATCTTAGAAGAGACCCTTACCGAAGAAGATCAAACAGCCATTAACCGACTACTCCATGCTGTTCGTCGTGGGTGGCTGAAGATCGCGGACTAAATCAAATTCTCAACCGAACGGTTGCCACTCGCTCACAACCACAGCCTCGAAACTGAGCGGGACTTACACACTTCTCCCTACCAAGATGCGTAAGTCCAAAGGAATCTCCCGAGCTTGAGACTGAAGAGAGGTTAATCGTAAATTGTGCCATCCGGCATAATTGCCTCTCTTAGATTTGCTTCACTCAAGTTGGTGCTGCGGAGATTAGCCTGATGCAGATTTGCCCCCCGCAGGTTCGCACCTTTGAGAGAAACGCCACTTAAATCAGCTTGATAAAGATTGGTACTACTTAAATTCGCGCCACTCAAATTGGCTCCCTTCAACGCAGCTTTCTCTAGATTCGCTTCACCCAAATTTGCCCAACTTAAGTTGGCCTGAGCCAGGTTGGCATTACTAAGGTCGGCTTGAGTCAGGTTGGCATCCGTGAGATTAGCCTTACTCAAATCGGCTCGACAGAGTTTAACCTCCATCAGGTTTGCCCCTTGCAAATTCGTACTGGCAGCATAGACTTGATGAAGAATCGCCCACTGTAAGTTAGCTTCTCTGAGATCTGCACCTCTGAGGCTCGCCTGCGTGAGATTGGCTCCAGTCAGAATCGAACCTCGCAAGATGGCTCCACTCAGAATCGCTGCGATCGCATCGACATCACCTAGATTTGCGGACATGAGGTTTGCCTGAGACAGGTTGGCTTCGTGAAGCTCTGCTTGATACAAGTTGGCTCTGTATAGGGTAGAACCATCCAAGTTAATGGTTTTTAAATTGGCTCCAGTCAGGTCGATTTCGCGCAAATTTACCCTCGACAGAGTCACCCCACTCAGGTTGATTTTATGAAAAACCCGTTCTCCTGCCGCATATCGTCTCAGAAGTTCATCAGCATTCATGCCATTTGCCTCACAATCTTTAATAATATCTGTACCATCTGAATGACACTGGGCATGAGCGACCTTTACGTTTCTTGGTCTGAGTACCACCAGAAAATTGAGTATCTAGCAGCCAAAGTTTATCAATCGAAATGGCCCTTCAATCAGATTGTCTGCCTTGCTAGAGGAGGACTGCGGGTTGGGGATATCCTTTCGCGGATTTACGATTTGCCACTGGCGATTTTAGCGACCTCGTCTTACGGGGGTCCAGGTGGTAAAGTTCGTGGTTCTATTAAGTTTGCCCGCGATCTGACTATGACGACCGATCGCTTAGGCAGCCACGTCCTTTTGGTCGATGACTTGGTCGATTCGGGTATTAGTTTACAACAGAGTGTAATTTGGCTCAGAGAGCATTATGGGTCAGAGATTGAGGAAATCCGCACAGCAACAATCTGGTGCAAAGCTAGTTCGGTCGTGACGCCTGATTACTATGTGGATTTTTTAGCAGATCATCCCTGGATTCATCAACCCTTTGAGCGATATGAGCTCATGCAGCCGGCTGATTTAGCTGCACAAGTAGAAGTTAGCAGTTACAACGGCAATGATTGAGGGTTGGCGATTGACTGTTAAGTGCCAAGAACTTGCGAACAGTCCACAAACCCTACCCTGCTTGTGCTCTTAAGCGCAGCTCGGATTGGGAAGCCTGACTTCAATCTATCCGATCTGCAATTGGTGCTGTGATTTGAGCATCAGGTGTGACCTGGTGCCGTTCGCCAGCGAGGAGCGATCGCCTCTGTTTCAGTTATTTTTACGACCGGCTCCGGGAAAAATGTTATGAAGGATTCACAGCGTCGCTCTCACCTCTGTTTCCGAGAACCCTTAGATTTTGATTGAGGATCGGCGATCCGAATTCAAGCATGAGGCGGGCAACCCTTTGGGAGGGGGATGCCCCCTT
>JBLNEP010000118.1:0-15017 GCA_050262755.1 Actinomycetota bacterium
AAACAACAACATACATAAAAATATAAACAACCCCCCCCCCCCCCCCCCAAACAAAAAAAAAAACCCACGACTCCTCCGGCTTGCCTTAATTGCTGCCTTCGTTGTTCTGCTCAGTGGCGTCTCAAAATTTTGGTCTCTCCAAGAACTTTTAAAAAACGCCTTAATTTGGATTGAACACCTGGGAATTTGGGGACCCATCGCCTTCATTGCCATCTACAACTTTGCGACAGTCCTCTTTATTCCCGGTTCCATTCTCACCCTAGGAGGTGGCGTTCTTTTTGGAGTCGTTTGGGGGTCAATTTACGTCTTTATTGCAGCGACATTAGGCGCGATTTGTGCGTTTCTCATCGGGCGATACTTCTCTCGCGCTTGGGTTGCCCAGCAACTCGAAAATCACCCAAAATTTAAAGCGATCGATCGAGCAGTTGCTAGAGAAGGATTTAAAATAGTTTTTCTCACTCGCCTCTCTCCCATCTTTCCTTACAACCTTTTAAACTATGCCTTTGGAGTCACCCAGGTTTCCTTAAAAGACTATTGCTTGGGTTCCCTCGGCATGATTCCAGGAACCATTCTCTACGTTTATCTCGGCTCTTTAGGTGGGGAATTGGCGATGATTGAAACCCTCTGTCGCCAAGCCGTTAATCCCGAAGCAACCACCGTCAAATGGCTGATTAATATCTCGGGATTGATTGCCACTGCGGTTGTTACGGTTTATCTAACTCGGATTGCTCGCAAAACGTTGGAAGCAAGTGTTTAATGGTACTACTTTCTCTCAATTCTCTCACACCCACTCGAGAAGGGTGACGTTACAATTTCAGAATCCTTTCAGAACATACTTAGGACAAGGAATCGCCCATGCTACATTCACAAGGCAATCGGATTATCGTACCTCCGATGGATGTCCATAACCAAAGTTTAGTGTCTGATTTACATCCCTCAGATTGGGTGAATCCACAACCCGCAAGCCGTTATAATTTAGTTGTAATTGGAGCTGGACCAGCCGGTTTAGTCGTCGCCGCCGGTGCCGCTGGTTTAGGGGCAAAAGTTGCTTTAATTGAAAAACATTTAATGGGAGGCGATTGTTTAAATGTCGGTTGTGTCCCTTCAAAATCCGTGATTCGTTCCTCTCGAACCGCCGCTGAAATTTACGATGCTAAACGCTTTGGTATCCGGCTGAATGGTGAGGTTGAAGTTGATTTTGCTGCCGTCATGGAGCGAATGAGGCGGTTAAGAGCTGGATTGAGCCATCACGATTCAGTTGAACGTTACCAACAAAAATTAGGAGTTGATGTCTTTCTAGGGGAAGGACGATTTTCGGGGCCAAATACCATCGAAGTTGCAGGTCAAACCTTGCAATTTAAAAAAGCAGTGATTGCGACGGGAGCTAGAGCTTTGCAACCACCCATCCCTGGTTTACAGGAGGCGGGATATTTAACCAATGAAACCATTTTTAACCTCACAGAACGACCTAAACGTTTAGCTGTTATTGGTGGCGGTCCCATTGGCTGCGAATTAGCTCAAGCGTTTCGGCGGTTAGGTTCAGACGTTGTATTGCTGCACAACCATACTCACATTTTAACGCGGGAAGACCGGGACGCTGCGGAAATTGTTCAGCAAGCTTTTCTCCGAGAGGGAATTCAACTCATCCTACAATCAAAAATTCAATGGGTTGAGCGCAATGGTACGGGAAAGCTGATTGATTATGAAGTGAATTATAAACAAGGCTCGATCATCGTTGATGAAATTCTTGTCGGAGCCGGCCGGGTTCCCAATGTGGAAGGGTTAAACTTGGAAGCAGTGGGGGTTAAATATAATACAAAACAGGGCATTTTTGTCAACGATTCTCTTCAGACAACGAATCCTCACATTTATGCGGCTGGAGATGTTTGCATGGATTGGAAATTTACTCATGCTGCTGATTTTGCAGCGAGAATGATTATTCAAAACGCCTTATTTTTAGGCAGAAAAAAACTGAGTTCTTTGACCATGCCTTGGTGTACTTATACTGACCCTGAAATTGCTCAGGTGGGAATGTCTGAGCGAGAATTTCAGGCAAAAGGAATTGAAGTTAATACCTTTTTCATTCCCTTCAGCCAAGTAGACCGAGCTGTTACAGATGGAGAAGAACAAGGCTTTGTGAAAATCCATGTGAAAAAAGGTACGGATAAAATTTTAGGAGCCACGATCGTGGCTCGCCACGCAGGTGAGATGATTAGCGAAATTACTCTAGCAATGGTGAATAATATTGGCTTAGGAAAAATTGCTAGCGTGATTCATCCCTATCCAACTCAAGCAGAAGCGATCCGCAAGGCTGCGGATGCCTATAACCGCACTCGGTTAACGCCTTTGGTGAAACAGTTATTTTCTACTTGGTTGGCTTGGACGCGATAGTTATTTCCATTCCTGGCAAACTCGAATGACTGTTAACAGTTGACCCTTGAACGAAGGAGATGAGGTTGTTAAAAATCGCCTTCAGCGACTTGAAAGACAGTTAGCCCTAATGACCTCCACATATCTACTACTTGCTGGCGATCGTCCAAGACAAAACGAATATTATATTTACCAGCAATATGAAGGCGATAAAATTCTTGCTTTACAATAGCATCTTTTCGGGGGTCTCCAGTCTTTCGCATATACAGAGCGGTATAAAGAATTCCGTACTGCTTCAGCCATTTTTCAGTTTGGCGACGGCTGTCATCAGTGCGACCTGATACCACAATTACATTGACACTAGACTGCCATTTATGAACCGTTTCTACCACTGGTTGATTCGGTAAATCTTGGTCGCAGGTAGAGGCATTATAAGGACTTCTACCATTGAGGAGGGCTAAAGTACCATCCATATCAACAATGATCGCATCGGGCAGTTCCGACTGATATTCAGGAGGTTTAACCGGGACACGCACATATTTATTATACATCTTCATAATGACATCTTTTCCTACAGAGTTGGGTCTTTTCAAATCTCGCTTGATACATTCTTCTACTGGTACTTGTAGAAAAGAGTCGTTCACTTCAACCACGCCTTTTCCTTTCACCAGTTCTTTGATATGTTCAATGTGATGTCCAAAGTTTGTATCATCAATAATGACATTTTTTCCCTCTTCCATTGCCTTCAAAATAATCAGATCTCTGAGGGCAATAATAAACTTTTCATTGGCAGGAGACCAATAGGAAGCATGAGCCATTTCGCGCAAGAGGTCTTTATTTGTCCGCACCCACCTCCCTGGTTCTGACAACAGCAGTTCCGTTGCAAATTTAGATTTTCCGGATGCGGGCAAACCGACCAGCACAAGGACTCTTTTCATGGCGACAATTGGAATCAGTAATGGCTGCTTTCTCTATTCTCTGAGCGATTGAGCGATCGCCAATCGACTCAGCTCAATTCCACTCGATTTTTTTCGCATTCGGGTATTTTTGTTTAACCTATCTTTAGAACCTCGCTCTCCACGAGCAATCACCATTATAACCCTAAATTAATATAATCTAACCCTAAAAGTTCTTCTGCTTTCTGGAGCGTCATATTGCGAAAAGCTTCTCTGACGCTGGCTGCTTTTTTCGCCCGTAGGGAAAATAAAATTCCTGAGTAAGGCAGATCTTTGATCGCCAAAGCAAAATCTTTTTGAACTTCAATAGACTGGTACTGCTGATAAACTTTTTCGATTTCTTGAACAACAGACAAGTATCGCTCTTTGATTCTTTGAAAGACCTCACTCCACTCAGGGAAATAAGATAAAAACTCCTCCCCCTCATTTTTGAGAACAATCTCGATCATCCTGCGGGTCGAAAAGCTTTCTCTAAGATGAGAAATCGCAACATACTGAGGCGATTTAACTTTAATCCGCTGGAAGCTGGCATCGCAGACAATATACCCTTCTGAATTCATGGGATCTAAATTCTCTACGGCCTTTATCACCTCTGTCCAGCTTGTCAATGGGTAAGAGGGAACAAGTTGCCATCCATATTGATGCGCCCAAATCTTCGGGTCACTTTCTTGTCTGGTTAGCAGATTGCGAACCCCATGCAAGACGATTTGATTATTTTTCGGTTGCACAACGATCCGGTTGTAAGGCGTCATTAATTCAAACATAAAGCAGTGGTTGGTTTCCGACGGCAATTGATATTCCAATTCATTCCAAACTTTCCAGAACAATTCCGCAAAGCTTAAACTAAACCCGTTGACTTCCCCCGCAGCATCAGGAGTGCCACTTGATTGCACTCTCCAAGCTCCATCATAGAAATAAAGAACCATCAGGGAACCATCTAATTTTTCATAAACTTTGGCTGTGTTCCAATCAAGGGGAGTCGCGTGAATTTCTCCATAGTTAAAAAATTTATCGTAGGGATAAGAGACTATTTGCCAATCTTGAGACGAGTCTAAGATAATGCCTCGGCATTGCTGGACAATTTTTTCTCCCATTGGCGATTCAATTTGGGAGTATTTCAAGCAGATGAGGTGAGGATATTGACGATGGGGTGTTGATTTAATTTGATAAGTGTTGCATAATTTTTCTAACCCGTACTGGCGTAAATAATCTTGCAGTTCCATAATGGTTTCCTTGAGGGGAACATCCTTTCCATAGATCTATCATAGAGAGTAGCAAGGAAGCGAGTCATTTTGGGTGTGGAACATCTGCTCTTTCCAACCCGATAAGGGTGGTACAAGTCTCAGAAGGGATGGCGACACCACAATGAATCAGGGTTGCTACAAAATTGGCGAGTCGTCAATCGGATGAATCCATTCTAAGTTAAACGAATGTTTCTGAGGTAGGTCAGGAGAAAAAATGAAGAGAAGATTGCTACTTTTGGGAATGACTGCGGGGATGAGCGTGGCTCTGGGGGTGTTAAATGTTAATCAAAAGGCTGCACGAGTTCTCAATCAAAATTATCTCTTAAACCAGAATAATAACCAGCCACAGCCACAATTCGTAAATTATCTCGCAGCCAAAATTACGACGACTGTACCAGTTCAGGAAATCTTGTCGAAGTTAAAAGGTAAGACGGCCGTACCCATTTTTATCCCCAGCCAAATTTCGGCTTCTGAGAAAATTTACTTTAGCAGCGAAGCGAGGAAAGATGGCTATACCATTTCAATTGGCTATACTCCAAATTGTCAAGCGGGAGCTTGTAGTTTTGGGGAAATCCGAGCTGAAAAAGGAGGTGAGTTTTCACAAAAAATAGAAGGGGTGACGAAAACTTTAAAAACTGTGCAGTTAGTTGGTGGAGTTAAAGGAGTGTTTCACAACGGCTGTGGAGCGTATTGTACCGCCTCAGTTGAATGGAAACAGCAAGGCATTCTTTATGGGGTGGCGATTAAAAACGGACGAGAAGCAGAGACGATCGCGGTCGCAAATTCTGCACTCCAAGCTGGGCCGCGCTAAGCTGTAAAGGGGGATGCTGATCGCCTCTTTCGCTGGGAATTGAAGGCAGAAGGAGCGATCGCTCCCAACTGGTTTTCTCGCTCTACAGGTCTTTCTCATTTAGTTGATCGCCCTTGCCACCCTCACCTGCTCTGCTTTAAAATCGAACTTTACCAGCAAAACCAGATAGCTAACTTATTCTTTTATCAGGAATAAAATACATCCATCATGAAGAAGGATCTAGTTAAGCAGCTACTGCAAAAAGACAATCCTGTCATCTTAGAAATCGGAATTGCAACGGGCGAAGACAGCCTCGGTTTCCTCCATCAATTCCCAAACGTTCAATTATATTGCTTTGAACCCGATCCGAGATGTATCGAAAATCACAAAAACAAAGTCAAAGACCCCCGATGCAAATTATATGAAGTTGCCATCTCAGATGTTGATGGACAGGCTGAGTTTTATCAAAGCAGCGGTCACTATGATGAATCGCAAAAGGGGAAGGATTGGCTACAGTCATCTTCGCTCAAAACCCCCAAAAATCACTTAAAAGTCCATCCGTGGTGTCAGTTTGAAAATAAAATTATTGTACAAACACGACGATTAGATACTTGGGCCCAAGAAAATCAAATCGGAGACATTGATTTTATCTGGGCGGATGTCCAAGGTGCAGAAGAGAACTTGATTCGAGGTGGCTTAAAAACTTTAGCCCGCACTAAATTTTTCTACACAGAGTATGAGGACGATGAATTATACGAAGGGCAAATAACTCTAAAACAGATTGAAGAGCTACTGCCTGACTTTAAAGCAATCGGGTATTTTGGGAATAATGTCCTCTTTCAAAATACCAACTTCCCAGACTCTAATCTTAATAAAATTGAGCCAGTCCTCTGGCAAAACTGGGAGCTATTTCCGCCAAAAGTGGGGTTACAATTTCTCAAAAGAAGAATCAAATTTTACTCGAAAACACTTTTAAATAGACGATAAAAAAGCGGGTTTTGGGAGGGGTTCCCGGAGCGACCGCTTTTAACAAAAGTTGGGCAGGTTTCTCGCCCGCTACCGATCGGGAGCGTTAGCGATGGGTGTCAGAGTGGGTAGCTACCTCAGCAAACTAGCCGAGGTGAGGGAAGCGATTCCCGCAACGATCGGGTCACGCACTAGGGTAGTCTAGATCAAGTGACTCTATTGGCACTTTTTACGCGATCGCTCTATGTCCTCTACCACATCTGCACCCATTCGTACCGTCCGCATCGGTTCCCGCAAAAGCCAACTCGCTCTTGTTCAAACCTACTGGGTGCAAGAACAGCTACAAAAGCACTTTCCAGAACGCACCTTTGAAGTCCACACCATGTCCACCCAAGGCGACAAGATCCTAGATGTCGCCCTGGCAAAAATTGGTGATAAGGGACTCTTCACCAAAGAACTGGAACTGGGAATGATCAACAATGAAACGGACTTTGCGGTCCATTCCCTCAAAGACTTGCCCACCAATTTACCCGAAGGTTTGATCCTGGGGTGCGTTACCGAACGGGAAAACCCCGCCGACGCTTTGGTTGTTCACGAGAAGTACAAAGATCGGCAACTGGACACCCTCCCCGCGGGTGCCGTTATCGGTACCTCCTCCCTGAGACGGCTCGCTCAACTGCGGCATCACTTCCCGCACCTGGAATTTAAAGATGTTCGAGGCAACCTCAACACCCGCCTTGCCAAACTTGATGCTGGCGAGTACGACGCTCTGATCTTAGCCGTTGCTGGATTGCATCGGTTGCAAATGAGCGATCGCATCCACCAAGTCATCCCCTCGGAAATTTCCCTCCACGCCGTGGGTCAAGGTGCCCTGGGCATCGAGTGCCGCGCCGGTGACAGCGAAATTATCGAAGTCATTAAAGCCCTGGAACACACCCCAACCGCCCAACGCTGCTACGCTGAACGTGCTTTCCTACGAGAACTGGAAGGCGGTTGCCAAGTGCCCATCGGCGTCGATACCCACATTGCAGGCGACCAACTCACCTTAACCGGTATGGTTGCCAGCCTCGACGGTCAACGGCTGATTAAAGATACAGTCACAGGCCCCGCCACCACCGCCGAACTACTCGGCATCGACCTCGCCAACCGCTTGCGACAGCAAGGAGCACAAGAAATTCTGGATGAAATTTTTGCAACCATTCAGCGCGGTTCTTAATAACAATCTGATTTTCTGGCTAAGGGCTAATTGCTAAGGGCAAATCACCCTCAAAACAATTAGCAATTAGCGATTAGCTACCAACTCCAGGAACTTTTTTAACGGGTGAACGCTAAACATGAGTGCTCAGGAAGCTAAATTTCAGCTCAAACTGGACACAGTCCAGGCCCTTTACCGCCAGATGCAAGCAGACCGAGATGCTTTGCAAGCACAGTTGCAGGCGCTCAAATCTCAGCCGGGAGATGTGTCTGATTTAGTTGAGCAAGTGTTACCTTCTGTCGTCTCAATTCATGCGATTGATAGCGAGACCCAAAAAGAACTCGCTGCTGGAAGTGGCTTCTTTGTGGCCCCAGACATCATTGTCACCAATTATCGCATTGTTCAAGATGTTGCTGAGGAAGATTCTTACTTTGAAGAAGACGAAAGTCCCCAGGTTGTAGTCAGGACTTATGAAGGGGAACTACGATTCGCAGAAGTTGTATTTACGGGGAATTTAGAAGAGGATTTAGCCCTCCTCTTAATTTCTGATTATATCATTAACCTGCAAACAGGAGAAGAAATAGAATTTCCTCAGGAATATCCCCCTTTAGAGTTGGTTTTTGATGCTCAAGTGGGAGAAGCCGTCATGACCGTAGGCTATCCTTTACGAGAATTTTCCTCAACTTTAACTCAAGGAATGATTAATGCGATTCGCGAACTCGAAGCCGAGCAAAATGGCAGCGAACTTGCAGAAGATGATGAGGTGGGTGCGGTCAGAGTCCTACAAACCGATGCGACCATTAACCTTGCGAATGCGGGGGGTCCGCTGATTAATACGACGGGTCAAGTGCTAGGCGTGAATGTCTGGGGGTGGGTGAGTCTCGAAGGCATCAACTGCGCGATCGCAGCCGAAGCTCTGGATGACTTTCTCGCGGGTTTTGAAGCAACCATTGAAGGTGAATCAGAAGACGATTTTGAATAGAGAATTGATGGGGAGTTAGTGGTGAGTGGTAACACGGCTTGCTACTAACTCTCCCCATTTCCTAGACCCCATTATCCCTTACCAACCATGCCCCCATCTCTCGATCCGTTTAAAACGGCTCTCCAATTCACCCTGAAATGGGAAGGAGGTGTAGGAGACCCGAATGATTTAGCAGGAGTGGTCAATCGTGGTATTAGTCAGGATACCTACGATACCTATTGCCAACAAAAAGCGTTACCGAAACAATCCGTTCATAAAATTACCGATTCTGAAGTCGAGGATCTTTACCGCGAATTATTTTGGAAGCGTTCTAAGGCCGAATTAATGTGTTTGCCCTTAGCAGTGGTTCACTTTGATACAGCCGTCAATTTTAGCGTCAGTGGCAGTGTCGAATTTTTGCAAGAAGCTTTAGGGTTGAAAGATGTAGACGGTCGGTTTGGACCGAAAACAGCAGCAGCATTAGAAAAACAAAATAACCTAGACACTGCTAAGCGTTACTGCCAAGGTCGTATGGACTATCGCCGTCAGCGAGTCCAGAAAAATCCCAGCCAGCAAGTATTTCTAGAGGGGTGGCTGCTACGAGATCAGGACTTGTTGAAGTACATCAACCAGTTGAGTGGGGAAGTTGTAACCACCAAGCAACCGACGAATCCGGAACCCACAGCAGTTACCCCGACACCAAGCGATCGCTCCAGCAGCATCAGTCCTGAAAATCAACAGCAAGTGGTTGAGAAATTAGAGCAGGCGATTAGTTTGCTAGAAGAGATTGTGAGTATTCTCAGACAAAAGTAATTCTGGGTGGTACTGTCATCCCATAGACTCGTCGCAGATTCCACTCTGCACGCGGTCTCAGATATCTCACAGGGTGAATCAGGATCGATGACAGCTTAGCGAGGCAATGCTAGGCTGATTTTGATTTCTTTTAAATATGGCGACACTCCCATTTAGACTGGATCTAAACTCACGATCTCAGGGAACCCAAAGAGTAATGAGAATCCTATTTGTATCAGCAGAAGCCTCGCCGCTCGCCAAAGTCGGCGGTATGGGGGATGTAGTAGGGGCACTGCCCAAATTTCTCCGGCGCATGGGCCACGATGTCCGCATCTTTATGCCCTACTATGGCTTCCTCCCCGACAAGATGGATGTTCCCAAAACCCCTGTCTGGAAGGGAACTGCCATGTTCCAAGAGTTTACCGTCTATGAAAGCGTGCTGCCTGGAAGCGATGTCCCCTTATATTTATTCGGACATCCCTCCTTCTGGCCGCGTCGCATTTATTTCGGCGAAGATGAGGACTGGCGGTTTACCTTATTTGCCAATGGCGCAGCAGAATTTGCTTGGAACTACTGGAAACCTGATATCATCCACTGCCATGATTGGCACGCAGGCATGATTCCGGTTTGGATGCAGCAAGATCCAACGATCCGCACCGTGTTTACCATTCACAACCTTGCTTATCAAGGGCCTTGGCGCTGGCGTTTAGAGCAGATGACTTGGTGTCCTTGGTATATGCAGGGTCACAATACCTTGGCAGCAGCCGTGCAGTCTGCCCACTGGGTGACAACCGTTTCTCCAACTTATGCCGAACAGATCAAGACTCCGGCCTACGGCGAAACCCTAGAAGGGTTGATGTCTTATATCAGTGGCAAATTAACGGGTATCCTCAACGGCATTGATACCGAGTCTTACGACCCAGCGACAGACCGCTACATTTTCCAGAACTTCACCGCTGATAAAGTTGAGAGACGCGCCGCCAATAAAATCGCCCTGCAAGAAGAAGTAGGCTTAGAAGTTAATAAGAATGCCTTTTTAATTGGCATGGTGACGCGGTTGGTGGAACAGAAAGGCATCGACTTGGTCATTCAAATTCTCGATCGCTTCATGGCCTATACCGATGCTCATTTCATCGTCTTGGGAACTGGCGATCGCTACTACGAAACTCAACTCTGGCAAATGGCCGCCCGCTACCCCGGTCGTATGGCCACTCAATTGTTGCACAGCGAGCCGCTGTCCCGTCGCGTTTATGCCGGCTGTGATGCCTTCCTGATGCCTTCCCGCTTCGAGCCTTGCGGCATCAGTCAACTGCTGGCCCTGCGTTACGGTTGTGTACCATTAGTGCGCCGCACGGGTGGTTTAGTTGATACTGTCTCCCACCACGACCCCATTAATAATCTGGGGACTGGCTACTGCTTCGATCGCTATGAACCCCTCGACTTGTTCACCTGCATGATCCGCGCCTGGGAAGGGTTCCGCTACAAGGATAAATGGAAAGAACTGCAACAGCGGGGAATGCGACAAGAGTTTAGCTGGGACCTCTCGGCGGCGGCTTATGTCGATGTTTATCGGAGGATTCTCGGTCGTCCTGAGGAACCGCCGGTCCCTGCGACTGAGGAAGAATCTACCGCCCCAAAACAGGCAGAGTTGATCGGCAATGGCTAAGGGTTAAGGGCTAATTGCTAATCGCTAATTCCTGATGGTTCCTCCAGAATTAGCAGTTAGCAATTAGCTGTTTCTGGAATTAGTCAACGAATAAATCGAGGGGAAAATGGCCGTATGTCTCGTTAATGCCGGCTTCTTGAGTGGATTGGCAGGATACTAAGACACCGCGATAGGTTCCAGTATAAGTCTCCACGTAATAGGAACCCTTGCGCCCATTGAACTTGATGTAAACGGGTCCGGCCACTGGGGCGACAGCCTCGCGATCCAGGGGGAGGTGATACCCTAGGGCCTTGGTGTAGGTTTCTAAAGCGGAAAGGCCTTCCGCCACGGAGGCAGCGCAAACTCCTAGCATCTGGTAATCTGACTGGCTAGCCACGAGTGCGATCGCCTCGCGGAGGGCGATTTTTTCCGGTTGTAACTCGGCAGACTGGAGCTCAAGGCAAGTAAAATTCTTGAGGATTTTTTGCGCGTCTTCAACTGTCATGGGGGTGTTCGATCAAGCAGATGACTCCCACGCCGAGGAGCGCAGGAATGCGGAATGGCTAAAGTATTGTAACGCGCAATGGCCAGCGAAAAATCTGCTTGGAGGTTTTTGACCCTTGGTCTGTTAGCGATCGCCCATTGTCATACTCATCCTAAAATCCTCACCCATTGAGGACTCCAGATTGTGTTAACATGGCTGAATTTGTACCCCAGGATAGTAAATAGTAAGAGAGTGTTACCAAGGGAGGAAAATGTGAAGCAGATCGAGCAATGGCTAGGAAGCGTGAAGATGCTCACGGCCTTTCCCTTCCGCCTGTTCCGTCGCAGGAAGTGGCTCTCTGTTTTACTAATTTTTCTGCTGGGTTTAACCCTCTCTGGCTGGACTGTAGAATCAAATGCCGTCCGCATTCCAATTTTAGGGTTTCATGATATCATAGATGCTCAGAATCCTGCCGAGCGTCCGCCTCACCGATTGACCTTTGAAACCGATTACACCAAGCAACATTTAGCAACTTTGTTAGAATCTCTTGTACAAGAGAATTATTGGTTTCTCACCGCTCAGGATTTGTATCTGTATTTTATCGAAAAATCTAAGCCGATTCCTCCCGAACACCTGGGTCAAAAACCGATTATGCTCACCTTTGATGATGGTTATAAAGGCGTTCACAGCAATGGCTTACCTATTTTAGAAAACTTAGAGTCAATTTATGGTAAAAAAGTTAAATTTGTTTTGTTTATTAACCCGCGCTATTTAGGCGTTGATAATGGAGGAGATTTTTTACCTCATACAAGTTGTGACGATTTAAGAGAAGGATATCGAAAAGGTTATTATGACATTCAATCTCATGGTTTCAATCATAAAAATTTAACCAAACTCCAGGGCAAAGACTTGGATTTTGAACTAGCGGAGGCGAAACTTGCTTTAAGAAAATGCTTGAGCAAGTTAGATCGAAATAAAACAGTGGCTGCTCATATTGCCTATCCCTATGGTTCTAGCAACAAGCAAGTCGAGAAGGTTTTACCGAAATATTATTTAACCGGCTTTTTGTATGACGATAATTTCTTGCAAGTCAATTGGTTGAGAAATCGCTATCAAATTTCTCGGGTTCCGGTTAATAAGGAAACCTCTGTTAAAAAACTACTGACCCTCGCTAGAAAAGCTTCCACCCTCAGAAAAAAGAAATGGTGGTAATTGTTATTTGAGTGATACTGATAGTTAGCAGTTAACAGTTAGCGGTTGACTGGTGATAGTGATAGGCAGAGGGGTCAGCAAGTCCTGAAACCAACTTGAGCTGACTTCACCCTAACTTCACAAAACTTTAGCATTAGCAAAGACCCCTACCAAGCTAACCAAGAATGTTGCAGCTCTTTCATTTATGAGTATGCTAGAAGTACAGCCTTCTCAATCACTCACTTTCACAGCTTAATGTCAACTCCACTCAAAGATACATTAGAAGCTGGACGCCAATATATCTCCACTGGGGCCATTCCAGCGGAGATGTTGCGACGAGTGATTTATCGCGCCTGGGAAAGATCGCACATCCAAGGAGCTAATCCGCGCACTCTGCAAGCAGAAACACTGTCGAGCTTGCAGACGGAACGATTGCTAGCAAAACAAAGCAATTTGATTACCGCAGCTCGCCCTTATCTGAGATTATTATCCCAGGCTGCGGGAACAGAGCGCCATGCAGTGATGCTGAGTGAAGAAAATGCGATCGTTTTGGATGTAATGGGCGATGAGCAAAGCGTAAAAGGACCAGAACGAGTGCCAGGACCAGGTGCTCTGCTATCAGAAGGAGTAGCGGGTGCTAATGGTTTGGGTACACCCCTTGCGGAAGACTCCTATGTAGAAATTATTGGACCTGAGCACTTTATTGAAGGTTTTCATCCCTTTAGTTGCCAAGGAATTCCTTTGCGAAATGACAAGCGCGAGGTGATTGGAGTCCTGAGCATTTCTGTCAGAAGGACGGTTGTCGGTCAGCGCTTGAAAGAAATATTGCTGTGCGCGTCACATGGTATAGAAGCAGAATTGCTGGCGATGCGCTTAGAGGATGACATCCGTCGTTTACTTGCCTCAGCTCCTGAGGATTATCAATCCTTAGAAGAATTACGGCAGGATATTGTGCAAGCACATTCTGCAGGACGGTTGCGTTTGGAAGCAGTTTCTCGTTTAGTAGCAGGAAGTCGCTTTGAGTATGCGTTAAAATTGTTGCAACAAGCTGAAGAATCGATTCAAGTTTTTCGCCGTCGCGCTGCCCTCTGGCGTGATTTAGCTTCCTTGGAATCAGGAGCGATTGGATGTTTATCCCTCACTGATAGTGTCTGCAATCTCGTTGAAGTGCTATCGACTGAAGCAACTATTCGCCGAGTTGAGGTTATAATTGAAGCTCAGGAGCCAGTGAGAGTCGAAACTGATCCGAAGAGTCTTTCGCGCAGACTATTCCGTTGTTTTTTAGGAGCGTTTGAAATTGCAGGTTCTGGGGGAGCAGTCAAGGTGGAAGTTAGTGAAACTCCTGATTCTGAGTTTGGGCAAGTTTGTTTCATTCCCATTCCTGCACCGAATACTATTTGCTCAACCCCAACTGAGTTGAGTTTTAAATTGCCACTTGAGAGGAAAGTTTTATGGAAGACCACCAACCCGTAAGGGGCAAGGTGCTGATTGCGGATGATAATGATGATAGTAGAACGATGCTTGCTTTTCTACTGGGGAGTGAAGGGTGGGAAATTTTAGAAGCGTGCAATGGTCGGGAAGTCTTAGAAAAAGTGGTTCGGGAGAAACCGGATGTACTGCTTCTAGATAATCGAATGCCTGAACTTACAGGAGAAATGGTTTATCAGCAATTGCAAAAACAAAATTTGAATCTGCCGGTGGTATTGATTACGGCCTATAGTGATTTGGAAGAGTTAGCTTCATCCTTGGGAATTCGTTTTTTCTTAAAGAAACCAATCGACTTTCCGCTACTTCTCGATCTCATTGAAGCAGCTTATTCGCAATCTAAAGGTTAATTTTTTAAGAGTTATGGTTTAGTGTTTTTTTGTAATAGGGAAATTCTGCTTGATGGGACTTCAACAAAAAAAGAGATAACGCCTGTCCTTACTTTGAAAGATGGTGTAAAGTTTTGATGATAGCTGGACGCATCAAGCCCAAAAACGGGAGTTTAAGAACTACTATAGAGGGGAATTATTAGGGGAAAGTGAAAGAAAAAACCTGTCGGATCTTTTAAAAAAGTTTTGGGCTTCATTTGGGCCTGATTTGTGTTTAAGTCCCGTTAACCAGGGTTTGCTGAAGAAGGGGGAAAAGGGGGAAAAGGGAGAAAGGAGAGTCGGGACAAAAAGTGCAAACGTTTTGAGGTCAAGCACCAGATTTGGGAGCGCTTGAGAGGACTTTTTATACCCTAAGGACCCTTGATGAATGCAGGTTTTAGCTTTTTTCAGCAAGCCCTAACCAGGGTCCTGCTGTAAATTGCTGCGATCGCGTCCCCATAAAAAACCCCAGGCCGAATCGGCTGGGGACAATCAATCAGGGTGCATGTCTACCTTTCACTTTCTGGGAGCACTGCCAACGTTCGGGAGAAATTTGAAAAAATACGGATG
>JBLNEP010000119.1:0-6313 GCA_050262755.1 Actinomycetota bacterium
GCATTCACCGTAATGCCACGACTCGCTAATTCCTTCGCAACCGTCTTTGTAAACCCAATTACTCCCGCCTTCGCTGCACTATAATTTGCCTGTCCCGGATTGCCCATTTGCCCCGCCACCGAAGCAATATTAATAATCCGGCCACTTTTCTGCTTCAGCATCAATTTACTCACCGCTTTCGTACACAAAAACACCCCCGTCAAATTCAAATCAATCACCGCTTGCCAATCTTCCAACTTCATCCGCAGTAACAAAGTATCGCGGGTAATACCGGCATTGTTCACCAAAACATCAACCCGGCCCCACTGTTTCGTGACGCTATCGAACAAAGTATCAACTTGATCCGGTTTCGAGACATCGGCGGGAAGTGCGATCGCTTCCCCCCCAGCAGCCGTAATCTCTCCAACCACCTCATCGGCCGCCGCACTCGAACTTGCATAGTTAACCGCAACCTTTGCACCCTCCGCCGCTAACGCGACAGCAACGGCCCGGCCGATCCCCCGCGATGCACCCGTTACAACCGCAACTTGACCCTGCAACCGCTGAAACTTTTCTGGCAACAATTCCATCTTATGTATCCTCGAAATCAACGCTCCCAGAATTTTGCACTAGAATCAAGTCACAGCACTAATAATTTTTTTGTCCTATGGTAGTCAAGAAGCAGTTCAACAGTTTTGATGAGGTAATATTGGGCTCGGATGTGCCTGTTCTGGTTGATTTTTACGCGACTTGGTGTGGTCCTTGTCAGATGATGGCCTCCATTCTGGAGGAAGTAAACACCCAAATCAGCGATCGCATCCAGATCGTCAAAATTGACACAGATAAATACGAACAGCTAGCATCGCAATACCATATTTATGCCTTACCCACACTGATTCTCTTTAAAAATGGTCAGCCAGTCGATCGCATTGAAGGGGTGATCCAAGTGGCCCAACTCCTTGAACGAGTTCAACCTTTCCTGTAGGTGCGGGTGAACCCAGATTAATTATAACGGGTCGGGAATCTTTAACGGTGAAGCTGCTTAAAACTCTGGTGTTTGAATGCTTTTGCCATGTTTCCTGGAATGGAAGCATTGGCAGCAGCTTCACCCTATGCCAGTGAGTGAGTTCCTGAATTCCTAGCTAGCTTCTATTCTAATCATGAATACACCCAGCCACGCTATTATTAATCTCGCAATTCTCGGTCGATCGCAGCAGCCAGAATTTAATTTAATCATCGTTCTCGGTGGCATTTTGCCAGATCTTCCCATCTTTGGCTTTTACTTCTGGGCAAAATTCATCACCCACCTACCAGGCGAAAAAATCTGGACAGAAGCTTACTATCAACCTGCGGTTCAAAACTTAGTTTCCCTGTTTCATTCGATCCCCCTTGCCCTCCTAGGTTGGCTCATTGCCTATCGCTTCGGGTCGGAATGGGTACAACTCCTCTGTCTCAGTATGGTACTACATTCTTTAGGTGATTTACCTGTCCATAATCACGATGCTCATCAACACTTTTACCCCTTTAGCAATTACCGCTTGATCAGTCCCCTTTCCTACTGGGACCCGAAACATTACGGCTCAATCGTTGCCTTCTTGGAAATGGGATTAGTGCTGCTGTCTACCGCTCGCGTTTTTCCCTTGGTTCACTCGATTGTCGGGAAAATCTTGTTAATTGCAGTGAATAGTTTTTATATCACAATGTATGTTTATTTTTACGCTCGTTTCCTCGTTGCTAGTTCCTAATCGGTATTGAGTAGCCCTGATTGAATTCAATGGCAGCACCAAAACTTCTTTTAAGTTCGCCTGATATTAAAACAGCACCAATCTTGCCGTCGCCATAACGTTGCCACTACCCAACCATGCTGCTCTAAAGTATCAGCAATTGGTTTTGCCTGTTCTAACAAAATGCCGCTGAGAACTCCCCAAGTATTGGGTTTTGCCAGCACTTCAAACTGAGGAATTAAATCAATAATAACCTCAGCTAAAATATTACACATCAAGCCATCAACGGGCCCATTTGCCATTTCTATTAAACGCTCAATGCTGCCCTGTTCTACGATTAACTGCTGAGACACGATCCGATTCAGCTTACGGTTACTAATAGCAGCCTGCACCGCCAAGGGATCGGTATCCACTGCATAAACCTTGTTTGCACCTAACAGCAGCGACCCAATGGATAAAATCCCCGATCCACAACCAATATCGGCAATGACAGCCTCGCTTTCCTCATACCCCAGGCGCATTTCCAGCGACTCCAAACACAACTGAGTCGTGGCATGGGTCCCCGTACCAAACGCCATCCCCGGATCTAAGCGTAGCAACAGACGGTCGGAATGATTGGGGACCGGCAACCAAGCTGGATAAATCAAAAAGCGATCGCCAATTTCCTGCGGCTGCCAGTGGTCCTTCCAGCTACTGGCCCAGTCTTCTTCATCAATTAAATTCCACTGCATCGCTGGGATCGGCAAACCCGCACAGAGAGCATCTTGGCGCAACAGCAGAGACATCGCAGCCAAATCGAGCAATTTTGCTTGTTCTTCTGCCAAATACCCCAAAATTAAAGAGTAATTACTCTTGATTTCGCTGGCAGTTCCCCGACAGCCAAAGGTTTCCAAACGCCAGAAAATTAAGTCCTCTAACGCCGGATCGCCCAAAATTTTAATTTCCCACCAGCTATGTGCCATAACGATTTTAGAGTTGAGAGTTGAGAGTTTAGATTGGTTAAGAGTTAGGGGTAATGGATAAGCAGTAATAGCTCAGGGCAACCACCCATTACTTATTACTAGTAACCCATTACCAATCCCCAATCAGCCAATCCCCTGTCTAAAATCGCTTAAAGAGTTACCGTATAAGCGTCCCGAATCCCAGGAACTTTCGTAATCTCTGCTAGGATTCCCTCTGGCAGGGGATCGTCCAGGCTCAGCACCATCACCGCATCCCCGCGCACAATTTTGCGACCTACTTGCATACTGGCAATATTGACGTTGAAACTGCCCAGCAGTGAGCCAATCTTGCCAATAATTCCGGGCATATCCCGGTGCAGCGTAAACAGCATATGACGACTGGGAGAGACGTTAACCGGGAATTCGTCCACGCTGGTGACGCGAATTTCGGTATCGCCTAGGACTGCACCCGTCACGGTATGTTCGCCCAGGGAACCTTTAGCTTCCAGTTGCAATGAACCACTGTAGTCACGAACGGCCGAGTCCCGTGTCTCAATCACCCGGATGCCACGGTCTTTGGCTTCTAGGCTAGCATTGACGTAGTTCACTCGTTCTCGCAGGGCTTGAGACAGTAAACCTTTGAGGGCAGCAACGACCACCGGCTGGCTTTGGTTGCTGGCTAATTCACCTTGCAGCCGCACGTTCAGGAAATCGACGCGCCCCCCGGCTAATTGACCGACCAAGTTGCCCAAGGTTTCGGCCAGTTGCAAGTAGGGTTTGAGCTTTTCCATGGCTTCCGGATAAATGCCGGGAATGTTGACGGCCGATCGCGCGGGCAGACCCAGCAACACATCTCGAATTTGTTCAGCAACATCGATCGCCACATTCACCTGAGCTTCAGCGGTAGAAGCTCCCAAGTGGGGAGTTAAAATCGCTCTTTGGGTAAGTTTCCGCAAGGGTGAATCCGCTTGCAGAGGTTCGTGTTCGTAAACATCCAAGGCGGCTCCGGCAATGATGCCTTTTTCGAGCGCTTCTGCCAAGGCAGTTTCATCGATGATGCCACCTCTGGCGCAGTTGATAATCCGGGCGGTGGGCTTCATCTTCGCCAAGACTTCGGCGTTGATCAGGTGCACTGTCTCCGGTGTTTTGGGAATGTGCAGGGTGATGTAGTCGGACTCCCGCATCAGCAAGTCTAGTTCGACTAAGCGGCAGCCAATTTGTTCGGCTCTTTCGGTGGAGATGAAGGGGTCATAGGCGAGGAGTTTCATGCCCATTGCTTTGGCAGCGGCGGCGACATGGGAGCCAATTTTGCCTAAACCAACGATCCCCAGGGTTTTTTTGTATACTTCTACACCCATAAAGCGGTTGCGTTCCCATTTACCGCTTTTGACAGATTCGTTGGCGTCGGGGATGTGGCGAGATAGGGCGAGCATCATGGCGATCGCGTGTTCCGCCGCTGCGATCGTATTGCCTTCTGGGGAATTGACAACAACAATTCCTTGGCGAGTCGCTGCTGGAACATCTACATTATCCACGCCCACGCCCGCTCGGCCGATGATTTTGAGTTGACTACCCGCCTCAATCATTTCTTTGGTGACGTGGGTGCCGGAACGGATCATCAAAGCATCGTACTCTGGCATGATCCGCACCAGTTCCTCTGGTGGCAGACCGGTTTTTACGTCAACCTGAGCGACTTGAGAGAGAATATCAAGTCCAGCTTGGTCAATTGGATCGGATACAAGAACCTTAGGCATAGCAAGCAGGTGGGTGGAGGGAGATGAGGGGGGGCAGAAAGAAGGCTTAAGAATGTCCACTGCGTTTGGGACGACCGCTACTCCTGCCCCAGCGTCGCCTTAAAGTCGGCTGCACGCAAACGGAACAGGTTGAGCGTGAGTGAGCGTTGGTTCGTGCTGGAACTTTCGAGTCGCATTTCACAGCTCACCTTAAGCTTTCCTGTCCGCAGTTTGACACTCTCCTGCACTCTAGGCAGGAGATTCTTTGGAAGGTGGCTAGGTCCCTGACTTCTCAGTCGGGTTTCAGCAATCCCGGCGGTGTCAATTGCCTCTACTCTCTCGCCCTTGCGGGTCTGAGCATACTTTCAAGATGATTGTATCTGGATTCGGTATCCCCCTACTGCCTTTTGCAGAAAAGATTTTAGTGTCGATCTTGCCTTGGCGAAAACGTCAAATCCGCTGGATTGCTTAGTGAGTAGGTCTTTTAGCGCTATACTGCATAGTTGCTCTCACAACTTCACAAATCAGGAATTGCACACCATGAACTATCTCGTCGCCGTATTACCCGATCGCATTCAAGCTGAAGCAGCTTACTCGGCCCTGGAAACCCAGGGGTTACCGATGCAGCAAGTCAGTATTCTTGGTAAAGGGTATAAGAGCGCGGATGAATATGGTTTAATCGACCCGAATGAGGAAGCAGTTAAGCAAGTGAAGTTGATGGCTTTTTGGCTGGTGCCGTTTGGGTTTGTGGCTGGCTTTACCTTTAGCTTAATTACGGGTTTAGAAACTTTTGCTTGGGCGGGTGAGATTGGTAATCATGTGATTGGTGGTTTCCTGGGGGCGATCGGGGGTGCAATGGGGAGTTTGTTTGTTGGGGGTGGTGTCGGGTTAGTCTTTGGGGGTGGCGATGCTTTGCCCTATCGTAACCGCTTAAATGCTGGTAAATATTTAGTGGTTGTTAAGGGAAATGAAAGCTTAACTCGTCAAGCCACTAGCATTTTGCGACCGTTTCAACCAGAAAATCTGAAAGCTTATACAGATTATCAGAGCCTTAATGTTTGAGTTTCAAAACAGCTAAAAGCTCCCAAGCTGAGGGAGATTACAGTCAATTATTCCTCATCGTCCTTGACAGAACTTAGTCAGCATTAACCCAATTTGCTCTCAAATTGAGGGCTAACCGCTAAAATAAAGAGAGTTGCCAAACCAGTGTTCTCAGGATGTTACCTAGGGAAGAACTCTTAAAAGGAATTGAAAATCGCGACTGTATCGCTCGCGTCATTGACCAAGCTGAACAAGCAATCAAAACTTGGGAAATTGTTCAGACTGATTTTCTGTCTCCGCCAGAGTTAGCGGAGGTCCAGCAGGTATTTAGTCGCTTAACAGAGGTGCAGTTAGTGGCGTGGGGGGGTTATCCGCAAGCGGAACGGCAGCGGATCGCGATCGCACGTTCAGAACTCCCCATCGACTCTGCGAGTGTGAGTATTACTGCTTTAGAAATTGCGGGCAATTTCCTCTTCGATACCGCGACTCACCGCGACTTTTTAGGTGCAATCTTGGGTTGTGGAATTGTCCGAGAAAAAACGGGTGATATTATTGTCTTGGGTGAGCGAGGCGCTCAAGCAATTGTTGTTCCAGAAATGGCAGAATTTTTAGAACTGCACCTCAAGCAAGTTCGCTCCGTTCCCGTACAAACTCAGCGGATTGAATGGAGCGAACTCAAAATTAGAGAACCCAAGAAAAAAGAATTAACAACGGTAGAAGCTTCGATGCGGCTGGATGCGATCGCCTCGGCGGGTTTTGGAGTTTCTCGTACCAAAATGGTTGATTTAATTGATGGGGGCGATGTGCGGGTTAATTGGAAAGATATCACTCAATCCAGTTATCAAGTGAAAGCGGGAGATTTAATTGCCATTCGGGGGAAAGGTCGCTTAGAAGT